>NZ_CAXTTT010000010.1:6548-89671 GCF_964247315.1 uncultured Nostoc sp. | reverse complement strand
TCTCATGCTTTATTTACCTTTTTTTAAATAATAAAAAGTGGGATGCTCCCCTTTTACAGCTTGGTCAAAAAAAATCTATTTAGCAGAAATAGCATTAGTTTCTTGCTTGAGTATTAGCATCAACTATTCACAGGACACTAGTTCTGTGATGTTAATACCTGCTGCTGTTTTTTTGCTAAATGATTTGCTGTATCAGATCAGACATTGTAAATTCTCTACAAAAAGAATGTTTGTTTGGTTAGCAGGAGTTTGCTGTGTTGCAATCCAAACAGCAGTTATTCATGGCTGGCTCATCCACTCTCTAGCAAAGCACTGGAAAGTGAAAGCAGGGGAATTGCCATACTTTATGAAAGTAACTATTTTCGCCCTACCGAGTTATGCTGTTTTAGGAATCACTATAAGTATTTTAGTTTTAGCAATTAGTTCCCTTCGTAAAAAACAGATTCTAAAATTTGAATCATTTAATCGGGTGTCAATATAATTCGTAATTGATAATTCATAGTTTGTAGTTGCAATCAGTACTTGTGTACACTCCATTGATTGTTGACCACTGAATCACAAACTTTGGTGCTTACTGTATAACCATTTAATTACGAATTACGTAGCTTGCTTATCGTCAGAGGCGAGTATTACGAATTAGTAATTATTTGGTTATTATTGATGCTAAACTTTAAAACCAGTTTTACCTTTTACCGCTAACAATACCTGACCATTGCACCTTTTTCTCTTTTTCCCGACGGTAAGAAAAGAAATGCTCTGGAGTTTGGAAAGTACAATAAGGTGCGATCGCAATTTGTTCTGCACTAATCCCCATATTTTCCAGTTGTAAGCTATTCACTCGTCGCACATCCAGCCGTACCTTACCTGGATTGGGGTCTTTCAGTAAGGGTGAATTTGCTAGTTCATGCAATGCCGTTACAATTTTTTCTTCGTCATTATGTGATATAATACTAGCCCCGATTTCGGCAGCCACCTCAATAGAGACTTGGTAAACCTCACCAGCGATCGCCGGGCCCATCGCAATGCGTAAATCATCGAGTTTACTGCCTTGAGATTGCAATCGAGCGATCGCCAAGGGCACAATCTTTTTAGCAGTCCCCCGCCAGCCTGCGTGTAATGCTGCCACCCGTCCAGTTTGCACATCCCCAATCAACACGGGTGTGCAGTCTGCGCTAGCTACCCAAACTGCTTGTAGAGGCTGCTCGCTGATTAAACCATCTGCCGATGCGAAATCTTCCTCAGCAGAGCTTAAGAAGCTTTCAACTTCTTGAGGGGTGAGAACAGTATTGCCATGAACCTGCTTTAAGCGATAGACTGATGCCTCTGGTTGCAATACTTCTGTAATAACTTGTGGCGATCGCGGCCAAAACTGCTGGGTAAAAAAGCCGTGATGCCAACGTTCCAGAATACTACAAGTTAGATAGGGCAGTCCTTCCCAATTGTGCCAGTGCCAAGTGTGCATCTTCAACCAAACCTAAACAGAAATCACTCATTAGCCAATCAATGCTAACTTGAACAACGGAATTTGGGTTAACTGCTGTGGGATTTAATCTGCAAAACTTGGAAACAGCCTTGCAAGCAGGGCGTAAGCATACATATTTACCATTTTCCCTTCATTTTTTTGAAAGCGTCTCCTCAACCAACCAAACCCTCTGGAACTTACTCAACCAAGGGGCTATTTCAGGAACAGTAGTAATCGCAGCTGTGCAATCTGCTGGGCGGGGACAATGGGGCCGCCAGTGGATTTCTCCGGCTGGGGGATTATATGTTTCTGTGGCGATTTCTTTCGACCATAAAATAGAGGCTACTGACAGCTATCAGCTAACTTTTGCGACTGCTTGGGGAATTGCATCGCAATTGCGCCAATGCGGTATAGATGTTGGCATAAAATGGCCCAATGATTTAGTTTTAAATGGTCGCAAACTAGGCGGCATTTTGACAGAAACAAAAGTCAACAAAGGACAAATCACCCAAGCAGTAATTGGTGTTGGTATTAACTGGACAAACCCAGTACCAGAAACTGGAATCAATCTGGAATCGTGGCAAGCTTCCCAAGATAGCAGACCAATTTCTTGTCTGGAAATGTTAACCTCTAGAGTCTTGCTAGGAATAGAATCCGGTATGGAGTGCCTTGACCAAGAAGGAGTAAATATACTCTTGTCTCGCTATCTAGACTTACTTACAAACATTGGCGATCGGGTCTACGTCAATAATCTTTCAGGTACAGTAGTTGGGGTGACTCTTCAAGGAAATTTACGAGTTGATTTAGAAACACATGATACAAAGGAATTAATTACACCGGAAATTTATATTGAACCCGGTACAATCAGTTTGGGATACCATAAATCTTCCGTTTAAATTTGAGGTTTGTTCAAAATTTCGCTCTTTGGGCAAGACAAACCACTAGCATCATCTCTTCCTTGCTAATTACACACAACTGAGAGAACAAATGACGCAGCGCAATAATTCTGCCCATCATCGTTTGCATTACCTATGGCAGCAAGGTCTAACAAAAAAACGTTTTGCCTCAACGTTACCAGCTCAGAGCCTCTGTTGGCTGAGTAGCGTTAGCCTCCTTAGCGGTGGCTTCGTGTTTGCCCAAACGGAAGCACAAATAGACAACATCGTTCCCACTGTTGAAAGTTCTCAGCCAACAGCCGTTACAAATCCAGTTAAAGCCTCAACTTTTAAAAAACAGGCTGTTGCGCCGGAAGCCCCTCAAGCGCAACCGGAATTTTCCCAACGGCGAGCCAAACTCAGACAGAGACTAGGCAAGAAGCCAGAGGTTGCTCAATCAAAAGAGCCGATTAGGCAATCTACACCCAAAATCGAAGCTGCCCAACCTGTTATGATTATCAGACAGTCAAAGCCTAAAGTAGAAACTTCTCAGTTTACTCCTATAAAGGTGAGACAGGAAAAACCCAATACCCCTGCCCGCTATGCACCTGAAAAACTTCCAGTAGTTGCTCAACCATCAAATAACTCCAACAGCCCTGTCAGTGCAACGGCGGAGAAAACCAAGGATTATAATAATGCCTATATCGATCCTAATAGTTATGACAGTGGTGCAACAGCTACTTATCAAGCACCAAACTCTGTAATTGTTACAGAACGCTCCAGTGGTTGTCGAGCCATTTTGCCATCAGGGCAAAGTGTATTAGGCGGCGTTTGCGCCAAAGTACCTCAAAAAAGTGTAGCTAATTCTAATGGTAAACCAGCACCTAATTGGCTCAGAAGAAGTCAAAATGCCCAATTACCAGTAGTTCCACCCGTGCGACAGATTGCCACTACTGGCAACACCAGTAGATGGCGTGCTGCTCAAAGTGGTTCTAGCGGTGTCACCAAGAGCGCATTTCGCCCGAATCGGTTTATCCCGACTCCCACTGAATTCAGCCCCACAAGAGTGAGTGCAGCTCCCATTGCACCGAGTGGTGGGACTTTACCGCCACCAATGGCAGATGGCAACATTGCACCCCGTCCCAGCAACGTAGCTTACGACTTCTCACTGGCATCAGTATTGCCACAAATCCCCTACATGGGGAGAGTCGCCTATAGTGGTACGGGAATGATGTATCCACTATCTATTCCCGCTCCCATTACTTCTTTGTTTGGTTGGCGAATTCATCCAATCACAGGTAATCAACGCTTCCATGCTGGTACAGACTTGGGTGCGCCTACGGGAACACCAGTTTTGGCAGCTGCTGCGGGTCAAGTGGAAACTGCTAACTGGGTGGGTGGTTATGGTTTAACCGTTATTCTAAATCACAAATCTGCTGAACAAACTCTCTACGGTCACATGTCAGAAATCCTCGTGCAACCCGGTCAATGGGTACAACCTGGAACTGTCATTGGTCTAGTTGGCAGCACCGGGAATTCCACAGGCCCTCACTTGCACTTTGAAGTTCGTCACCTGACACAAGATGGGTGGGTTGCTACTGACCCAGGCGTGGAATTACAAAGTGGCCTCAGCCAGTTAGTGCGAGGCTTACAGACCGCTCAGGTAAGCCAGCAACCAGGCAGTTAAAAGAAAGTCAGGAGTGAGGAGTGAAGAGTTATGAATTTAAAACTCCTAACTACCTAACTCCTAACTCCTAACTTTTTTAATTACAAATACCCGTGTTCTGCTAAGAATGCGGGTGTAATGCCATCTATACTATTGTCATCAGAGGGTGTAGCGTGTAGGTTGCCAGAAGAAAGGAATTTTTCGACGTATTTGCCGAGAATATCCCCTTCTAGATTCACCAAACTGCCTGCAACCAAATAACGAAGATTTGTCTCGCTGTATGTGACGGGAATTATCGCCACCTTGAATTGGGAGAGTTCTGGCTCATAAGCGGCGACTGTGAGGCTGATACCATTGACGGCAATGCTACCTTTGGGGACAATGTACCGTGCGATCGCTTCGGATGCAATAAAAGTCATTTCCCAAGAACTAGCCGTTTGTTCCGCCACTAGCAATCGACCGATGCCGTCTACATGACCCATCACAAAATGACCGCCAACTTTGCTGCCTACCTTTAGCGACGCTTCTAAATTGACATATCTCTGTTGCGTTTGCTCACCTCCCAAAGTGGTGCGGCGTAGAGTTTCCGGTGAAGCAGTAACAAAAAACCCGTCTTTTAAAACTTGTTCCACTGTCAGGCAAACACCATCTACAGCAACACTGTCACCATAAGCCAAATCTTGCATAATTACTTCACCCGACTGGCTTACACAAGTAATTTGCCAAGAATCGCCCCCTAAGGGTTCCATCGTTCCTAATGCTTGGATTAATCCTGTAAACACGGCTTTTTTGTCAAACTAACTCTATTTATTGCCTAATTTTGCCTAAAATCAATTGGTAATTGTCACAGAAATCTCAAACATCCAAATATATTTTCTGACTTTTTTTCGCATAGGAATATTAACACATTAGCATCCTTCACAGGGCATACTTGGGTAAGAAGGTTATTGTCTAAGAAGACGAATTTGACTTACTCTGGTTTTCACCACAAGTTCGGAGTTTAATAGAAGCAATTATAGAGAACGAATGCTTATGTTTATTACTGTCACCAAACCGCCTAAAAATGGGTGCTATTTAATACACGGCATCCAAGGCTCTCAAAGCATTGTAGAGGCTTAGGCAATGATTGAAATGAAAGTCGCTGGCATAGCATTAGATGCCATAACCCGCAGCCCGATTGTCCTTTTGAAAGATTCTTCAGATCGGCGGGCTTTGCCAATTTACATTGGTCAGGAACAGGCTAGGGCAATTATGGGCGCACTGGAGAATCAGAAGCCTCCTAGACCCTTAACTCACGACCTGATTGTGAATCTTCTAGAGACTTGGAACATGACTCTAGAAAAGGTAATTATTCATTCCCTGCAAAAGGATACATTTTATGCAGCTTTAATTGTCCAGCAAGGCGAAGTCAAAAAAGAAATTGACGCGCGTCCTAGCGATGCGATCGCTATTGCCCTCCGTACAAATACTCCCATTTGGGTAATGGAAGAAGTGATTGCCGATGCTTCTATCCCTGTTGATCGCGATGCAGATGAAGCCGAACAGCAAGCCTTCCGGGAATTTATCTCCAATCTCCGTCCAGAAGATTTGATCAAGCGCTTTGGTAATGGCGACAGCTAGGAAAGTGCTGAGTGCTGAGTGCTGAGAAAGAGTAGAGAATCTTAAAAGTAAATTCTTTATTCTTTCTTTTTCACTTTTTCATTCTTGTAGAGACAATATTAATCGTCTTTCTACTCAGGACTCAGGACTCACTACTCAGGACTCAATTTATGCAATACCGACGCTTTGGAAAAACGAATCTGCGCCTCTCGGTTTTTTCCTTGGGAACAATGCGCTACTTGGCTTCTTTTGAAAATGCTCACCAGACTATCGAAGAAGCCTTAGCGTTAGGAATTAATCATCTAGAAACTGCCAGAGGTTACGGCAAAAGTGAGGAGTATCTTGGTAGGGCGCTAAAAGCTGGGTTGTCAGTACCCCGAACGAGGCTTTATGTCACTACCAAAATTTCAGCCACAGCAGATGCTGACACCATGCGTCGGTGCATCGACGAATCTCTAGAACGATTACAACTAGATTATTTAGATTGCTTAGGGGTTCATGGTTTGAACACTTGGCAACATTTGGAGTGCGTGCAAGCTAAAAATGGCTGTATGCAAGCAGTGGAGGAAGCTGTTGCTGATGGTCGAGTGCGACACGTTGGTTTTTCCACCCACGGGCCATTAGAAGTAATTCAAGCAGCAATTAATACAGATTTATTTGAATTTGTCAATCTGCACTATTACTATTTTTTTCAACGGCACGCACCAGCGATTCAACTAGCTGCCGAAAAGGATATGGGCATTTTCATTATTTCTCCTGCTGATAAGGGAGGACGCCTCTACACGCCACCCCAAACCCTAAAAGACTTATGTCAGCCGTATTTACCCTTAGAACTAAACTATCTATTTTTACTTCTTGATACTCGTATTACTACTTTAAGTATAGGCCCAGCTAACCCAGAGGAATTAAGGGAACCTTTGCAAATTGCTGACCATGATAAAGAGTTAAAATTAGCAGAAATTTCCGCTTTTCAGCGTTTAGAAAATCAGCAAAAACTTGCTTTGGAAACTGATAATTGTAGCCAGTGTTATGCTTGTTTGCCCTGTCCAGAAAATATCAATATTCCAGAGGTATTGCGGTTACGTAATCTCGCAGTGGCATACGACATGAAAGACTATGGACAATATCGTTACGCAATGTTTGAAAATGCCGGTCACTGGTTCCCTGGAATGAAAGGCAACCGTTGTACAGAATGTGGTGATTGTTTGCCTCGCTGTCCAGAAAAGTTAGATATTCCAGCTTTGTTAAAAGATACTCACCAAAAATTAAGTGGGAAAGCAGGTCGGAGATTGTGGGGATAAAAATGTAAACAGAATTCAGAATATCCGTTAACCTCAGTATGAGAGTCACCACTTAGTCGCACACCCATGATTTTAGCTCCTGAGTTCTAAGTTATTTTTTGGTAAAATTAATAAAGATTAAATAAAGTCTGGAAAATCCGCCCAAGCTGGGGTATCTCGCGCAAAGAAAGATGAAGATTAAAAAAAAAGAAATATCCTACGCCAATCACTGACGGTTTTCCGTTACAGTGGACGGGCTGTAAGTTTAGTATGGACTACTAGCCGATCGCTTACTATTCTTCTGGCTGGTTTAACTTTAGGGGCTGGTCTTTTACCGGCAGCGATATCCTACATTAGTAAATTAATTGTTGATGCTGTGGTATTTGCATCTCAAGTTAGTTTACAAAACAATGGTTTTGTCAATATTTATCCGTCTCTATTTTATGTAGGATTAGAAGCGATCGCTGTAATTCTACTAGCAGGTAGTCAACGGGGTATCATCATTTGTCAGTCTTTATTGCGGGCGCTAATGGGTCAGCGAGTAAATGTACTCATCTTAGAAAAAGCGCTGACACTGGATCTTAGGCAGTTTGAAGATTCAGAATTTTATGACAAATTGACCAATGCCCGACGAGAAGCATCAGTTCGTCCTCTTTCCCTAGTAAGCCGCACCTTTGGATTGGTGCAAAATGCCCTTTCCCTAATTACCTACGGCATTTTGCTAGTACATTTCTCAGTTTGGGCGGTGGTGGTACTGATTTTAGCAGCTATGCCTGTATTTATTGCAGAAACAAAGTTTGCTGGAGAAGGCTTTCGTTTGTTTAGTTGGCGTGCGCCAGAAACTCGTCAACAAAACTACTTAGAAAATCTACTAGCAAGAGAAGATTTTGTCACAGAAGTCAAACTCTATCAGCTGGGAGAGATGCTGCTAGAACGTTACCGCAACCTGTTTGAGCAACTTTATGGCGAAGACCGCGATTTGACTCTGCGGCGAGGACTTTGGGGATATCTCCTAAGTTTAGTCAGTACTGGTGCTTTTTACCTAGCTTATGCTTGGATTGTGTTGGAAACAGTGCTAGGTAAGATTTCCTTGGGAGATATGACAATGTATCTTACTGTGTTTCGCCAAGGACAATCTACTTTCTCCAATGCCCTCACTTCTATTGGAGGGATGTATGAGGACAATCTATATCTATCAAATCTTTACGATTTTCTGGAAGAAGAAGTACCAAAATCTTGGGGTAAAGCAACCATTGGTTTAAATTCCCAAGATGGTATCCGTTTTGAGAATGTCTCATTTACTTATCCGGGAAATTCCAAGCCAGCATTGAGAAACATTTCGCTGCATTTGAAACCCAGAGAGAAACTGGCAATTGTGGGTGAAAACGGTTCTGGTAAGACTACCTTAATCAAACTACTTACCCGACTCTACACCCCTGACTCTGGGCGAATTTTCTTAGATGGCTTGGACTTGCAAGAATGGGATGTGGATGTATTGCGGCGTCGCATTGGTGTGATTTTTCAGAACTTTGTCCGCTACCAGTTCACTGTGGGGGAGAATATTGGCGTAGGCGATGTAGAACATCTCGAAAACAAAACACAGTGGCAAACTGCTGCACAAAAAGGCATGGCCCAATCTTTTATTGACCAATTACCTCAAAACTTTCAGACTCAGCTTGGTCGTTGGTTTAAGGGAGGACAAGAACTTTCTGGGGGACAGTGGCAGAAGATTGCTTTGTCTCGTGCTTTTATGCGATCGCAAGCAGATATCTTGGTCTTAGATGAACCAACATCAGCAATAGATGCCCAAGCTGAGTTTGAGATTTTCAATCATTTTCGCGCTATTACTCAAAATCAGATGGTACTTTTGATTTCCCATCGCTTCTCGACGGTAAGAATGGCTGACAAAATTCTAGTTATAGAAAACGGGGAAGTTATAGAACAAGGAACTCACGAAGATTTGTTAAAGCTAGGAGGACGTTATGCCAAGTTGTTTCTGTTACAAGCAGCTGGTTATCAATAGGAAAAGAAGCTAGCAGACTTTGTTTTAGATAGCGATCGCACTTGTAACCGTACCATTTGAGATTTCTCTACAATATTTATACAACAAGGTGAAGTTTGAGCCTGTTGAGTCGGAAGGGGAAAGTGCTGATGTTGAGGGATTGGTGTAAGGTGCGTAAGCGTAGCCCGCCGCAGCAGGCATCACATTTTGTTTCTAAATTACGCATTATTGAACGTTTTATATTTAACATAAATGATATAAATTCTTCAGTATGTATTTTTTGAAGATAGAACAGCAGTGCTACATTTGAAACGAAATCATGCCTACAGCTAAAGAGTATGAAGCTAAAATTGCAAACTATAAATGGGATGATTTAGTCCAATTGTGGTCAGAAATTGAGTCAGGTGATACTCCTGGTTGGGGTGCAGGTAAAGCATTAGAGTATTTAGTTTTACGAGCCTTTGAACTGGATGGTGCTGAAGTAACCTGGCCTTATAGTGTACGAGTCGATGGAGATGAATTAGAACAAATTGATGGAGTAGTTTATTTAGAAGGTTTAGCTTGTATTATAGAATGCAAAGATGAATGTGAAGCAGTAGATATTTTACCAATTGCGAAGCTAAGAAATCAACTATTACGCAGACCTGCAACAATTACTGGTATTGTATTTAGTCGTAAGGGATTTACACCAAATGCTGTGAAATTAGCGAGATTGGTTTCACCCCAAACTATACTCTTATGGGAAGGAGAAGAAATTAAGTATTCGCTCCAAAATAAATGTATAATTAGGTCGTTAATCAAAAAATATCGACATTGTATTGAACATGGTCTTCCCGATTACAATATTACAATTGAGGTTAAAATATGACCCAAGCTTATATACTTACAGAAGGAAATCGAGACATAGTAATTTTAAAATGCTTGCTACCACAACCTATTATTCAAGAAATTAAATTTGTAGATGGTTCCGGTCAGTATGGAGCACAATCGTTAGCGAGTACACTCCTGGCTACTAGATCAATTCCTGTTGCTCTAGTGACGGATGCAGATACAGAAGATGATTCACTTGTGAGTGAACAATTAGACACACTCAATTATTTGCTCCGTCAAGCATCTCCTGGAATTCCTTTTAAAGTTTTACTGGCAGTTCCAGAAATAGAGATAATCTTAGTACAAAATCGTCCGTTGATTGAAAAATTAGCTGAACGTACCTTTACTGATTTAGAATGGCAACTTGCTCAGAGCAAGCCAAAAATGTTTTTAGAAGCAGTTTTAGGCAAAGATACACCAGTTATTCAAAAAATACTAACTAGTGCTAGTAATGATGAAATACAGACATTGCAACAATATCCATTAATACAAGACCTGATTAATTTTTTATCATTAGTTGCTGCTACACCTACAGTTTAAATTGATTAATAAATAATCAAAGTGAAGATTTAAGCCACTTTTAACGGTTTCTGAGGAAAAGTAATAGGCTCTGGCAAAGGTTTTCCTTGCTCTTTATACCATTCAATCAGAGACTCAATTACTTCCTGTCCATGTTTAGCGGCTTCTTCATAACTCTTACCATGAGTATGGAATTGCTGCCAAGGGAATTCCGGTAAGTGTACTAAGTAGCAATTATCTTCATCTGACCATTGAATTACCATACTGTAGCGATAATTCATTCTTCCTCTAAGTATTGCTTTAAAAAACAAATTACAACTACAGCTTTCTAGTAAAAATAGATTTAATTTTTGAATCCTCAAATCCTAGCTACTTAACTAAGCATATTTCCAGTAAAATTTTAAGTTTTTTACTTAAATTAAAAAGCTCCTGACCCTTAACAACATATCTTGAATCAGATTTTTTATTCTCTGAATTAGAGGACAAATGAGTTAAACTTCCTCTTGTATCTCTGACTTGTTTGCTAAATGAATTTTTTTCATCTTCACTTTGGAAAAAATTGTCTGGTATACATTCCTGATACACATTTATTAAATCTTCTAATCTTTCTTTCAAAGAATATTCATTCAGATAGGTTAGCTTTTTCTTAATTGCTTTTATAAAGTTAGTAATCATTGTTTGAAAAATTGGAAACTCTGGTAGACTATAGTCACTCAATTCTGAAGGAATACTATCACTTAAAACTGGAATAACAACATTTTTATAAGTTTTCTCATCTATATATATTCCCTTATGAGAAATTCTATGAAATGCCTCTATTGGCTGAGCCATACTTAAGAAAAAATCATTAATATGTCGTCTGGGTATGTATGTTAGACGTAGGTATAAATCAAGAATCGGTTCTATTTTTACTGTATTTAATTCCCAGGATTCTAAAATTTTGGATGACATATCTTTGATATCATCAAAATAAAATAACACTTTTATTTTGTCTAATTCATTTGCTTCTATTTTGCTTTCTGAAACTTGGTAATAAATATTAATAGTAATTAACTTCTCTTTTTCTTCTTCAACAGCTTTAATTTCGTTGCCAAATTGGTGAAGTTCAAAACCTAAATTACTCTTAGCTACTTTTTCAGGTTGTGTTAGACCTAAAATTATAGACCTCCTTATATCTTCAGGAATTATTTTCTCTTTTTCAATAGTTATAATACTTGTTTTTATTTCATAAGGATATATCATTTGTCCAGACGCAAAAATTAATAAATCTTGAACAATATTTACTACATCAATAAAATCTTTTAGACTTCTTTTGCCATCAGAACGAATAATTATTGAATTATTTATTTTTAGATTAATTTCCTTAAACTTTTTTCCAAAAAACTTCATTAATTGTATATTCTGTACATTAGGCTGTTGCTCACATATTAAAATCGAAAAATTTGATAATTTTCCAAGTTCAATAGGCTCTAATATTTCCTGCTTAACTTTTAGCTCTTTAACTTGAGTATTGTCTTGATTTAGTTCGTATTCGATTTGAAAATTAGATATATCTACCCAATCCTCTAAAAACGTATATTTGACTGAAATACTATGTAGAGCAATGTCATCAAATGATTTGAAGTGATGACCACGTAATATATAACTTGGATAAATTTCACTTGTTGGTATTCCTGTCTTAAAATTGAAAGGCTGAAAAAACTCACACAGCGTTACTTGTTCGCCGGTGACAAGATAACCATGTATGATAGGAAATTTAATGTCATTTTGAATCTCACCTTCAACATCAATTTCTTGTAACCGTTCCAAGATGTCTTGTAGTTGACCAAATAAATATAATTTTGGTGGTTTGTCAGGAGAGAATGTGAGACGGCCAAATATTTCTCTATCTTGAGCATCTGGAAGAAACCAAACACCATCTTCTTCAAAACCTTTCATCCTCTTTCTCTCTTCAACACTTAAGGGAATATTTGTGTTGATTATAACAATATAAATTTGTAGAAGTGCAAAAAGCGCAATCGTCCTCTCCCCCAGCATTTCCCACCAACTTAGATAAAATCATTATGGTGCTAGTTAACCCTAAATCTTTGGCAAAAATAAAGCTAACTCGTGTTCGCGTAGGATCTCCGTCAGAAGAGAACCGTCATTTATCAACAAATACTTCTGACAACTTGTAGAAATTCCCTTAGCACAGGTGTCATATCTTCTTCCCGCCACACTATAGCTGTTTCTACTAATGGTGTTTTCTCCTCTAGAGTACGATAAACTACACCAGTTCTCTGAAGATTTTGCAATGAAGACGGTGTGATCGCAATCCCCATTCCTGCTGAAACTAATCCGATAATCGTCTGCATCTGAATCGCTTCTTGAGTCACTTTTGGGCTAAAGTTTCCTTGCTGACAAAGACTTACAATTTGGTCGTACAGTCCCGGCCCCAAATGGCGAGGGAACATGATAAAGTTTTCGTTTACTAGCGATCGCACTGAAATCTTTTCTTGTTCAGCTAAAGGATGAGTTTTTAACATAGCTACAATTAAAGCTTCTTGCTGAATGCATTCTTGATTAAGTGTGTTGTCTTCTAAAGGTGGATGGGCAAAACCTACATGGATGTGGCGATTTTGTAGCGCTTGCTCTTGCTGAGTTGTGGTTAATTCTTGCAATACCAACTCTACTTCTGGAAACTGTTCTCTAAACCGCCGCAAAATCACAGGAAGCAAATCGTAAGTTACCAAACTGGTAAACCCAATTCGTAATTGTCCCTTTTCACCTCTTCCCGTTTTTTGGGTTAGCTCAATTGCTTTTTGGAGTTGAGCTAAAAGTTGATAAGCTTCTTGCAAAAAAACTTCCCCTGCTTCCGTTAACTGCACCTGTCGTTTGGTTTTACGGTGAAATAGTTCTACTCCCAATTGTGCCTCTAATTGCTGAATTTGCTGACTTAAGGGCGGTTGAGCGATGTGCAGTCGCTCGGCGGCTCTACTGAAGTGCAGTTCTTCAGCGACAGCAATAAAGTAGCGCAGATGTCGCAGTTCCATTTTTTTGGATATTTTATAAGTTTCAATTTTCTATAAATATATAAATGCAGAGAAACGCAAATAGCGCAGGCTTTTTAGAAAATTTGTAATAAAAACTAAAGGTGCGATCACTATAATTAATACTGTTTTACACATAAAAGTTCTTGATACTCACAATCAAAAATGCATTGTTCACTACAATTATTCCATGAAAACAATTTGTTGCTTGTAATAGAAAACTGTAAGTTGAAGTTTTTATGTATATTTTTTAAATCCTCAGATGCTATGTATAAATTATTTATACTTTGCTTAAAATTTTAAATTTAATTAAAAATCTTCCCACCATGCTTTATCTAGCAAGATATTCATTCAACCTATAAAATAATATTCAAATTTAAGCTAGTTAGTGCTATATCCTTCACTAGCTAAGATTTGAAAAATAGTAATTATCGTTTCTTTAATAATAAGCAAAAGTCATTCAAAAAATATCATTCATAGTGCCGAACGCTCGTCTATTTTTCTTATCTTCAATGCCCCCCATGACCATACCCAATACCCTAATTGCATACTTCTATAGGATTAGAAGTATCCACACCAACCCAAACAACTACCCCTAGCAGGTTAAACTAGGTCTGGTAACAACTGCTCCACGTTCTTGAGGCTTTTATGGGAGCTAACCTCAAACAGATTGCCAACTATTTAGACAACCTTGGTTGGGACTACCGTCTTGATGATGAAAAAGACCGAATTATAACAGGTGTGGAAGCTGATAACTTAGAAGATTTCCTAATAGTTGTCCAACTGGATGAAGAAGGAAAATTTTTTCGGGTATTTGCCCCTCAAGTTTTGGCAGGAATCCAAGACCATCCTCACAAGGCAGCTATCCTTCAGACAATGCTTGCCATTTCTTGGGAAACCAAAATGTTGCAATGGGAGTACGACCCATTCGATGGTGAAATTCGTGCCATTATTGAGTTTCCTTTAGAAGACTCGATTCTCACAGAAAGACAATTTCACCGTTGTCTGAGTGGATTAGTTCAGATTGTGGATGGCATAGCAATACCTCGCCTGCAAGAAGTAATGGCAACAGGTCTCGATCCGGGGAATATAGAACTTGGGGAAAGACTATTACTCAGTATCCAAGAAGAAGCCCCAGGATTGTTAGATTTACTAGAAAAAGCGATGGAGGCGCGAAAAAAGCGAGGAAGTTTTCCTAGTGAGTGAGACGGATCATCACTTAAATAGCTATACTCCAAAGTGATACCCTCACTATATACTGAAATTTTCTGGGGCTGGATATTTATGACATCCTATGCAACCTCCTCTGCCAAAACGGAAATGAGCGAACTTCGGCGGTTGAAAGCCTTACTACCACCAGAACTGCAAAGCTGGGTCACGGTTGAAGGCACAACTGAGGTCAATCCACCCCTGGTTCGCTGCGAAGAAATTGGTAAAGACCAGGTAGAAATTCAAATTGATTTGGTGAAATGGGATGCCCTCGCAATGGATCAGCGTAATCTGCTGTTCTGGCATGAGGTTGCTCGCGTTCAAAATGACACAATTCCTAAAGATGGTTGGGAAATGGCAGCACTAGCCATCGGTTTAGGTGGTGCTGTAGGGGAATTGTGGGTACAAGATGGATTGCTGCTGGTGTTAGCTTTGTCGCTTTGTGGCGTGTCAGGCTGGCGACTGTACCAAAAGAATAATGGGGAAAAGCAACTAAGAGAATTGCTCAATGCTGATGAGAAAGCGATCGCTTTAGCAACTCGTTTTGGTTATAGCCTCCCTAATGCCTACAAGAGTCTCGGTAGCGCCTTGAAAACCCTGATTGATAATACTGCTAGTAAGCGTCAACGCTCGAAATACGAAGCAAGACTCTCTGCTCTCAAACGCAGTGCCAATAAGGCAAAAGCTAAATCTAAAACTCCAGATGAGGGCGCACTATAGCAACCATAAATTAGGTTGGGGGGTATTTGCTCACCCCCCCGAAATAGCTAAATTAACGTGGCTTTAACGAACCTCTCCCTGCCTTGAACTTTAGTTCAAGTTTCTCTCTGAGTTGGAGAAGGAAGATTTTACGTAATAAAACCTCTTAGTGGTACTTTTGATTTAGCTAATTAGACTGCCTACTAAGGAGGCTGCTGCCTCCCTAATTAGCGACAACAGCCCAATTACGATTTCATAAAATCTTACTTTTTTCTTGACTACATCTTTATCAAACTCAAATTTTACAACTGGTTCAGCATTTTATGCGTTTGGGGGATCACGCGCACGTGCTTGACAAACCCCTTCATCAAAGCTTGCCATGTCAAAACTTGATCGCTGGAAGGCGCAAGTACAGGTACTGGAGAAAATTGTTCTGATACAGCCAAAGGCGTGACAGGTTGTAAAAATACTGGGATATCTGGACTAACCTCTGCCACCAACGAAGCTGAACGTTGCAACTCGGCGGGATCTGTGTTTTGAGACACAATTATCTTGACAAAAACATTTAAATATGAGTCATAACATAACTGGAGAAATTTACTATGTTCTTGCCAATGACTTTCGCCGCTAACACTGGGCAATTTGAAATCCATACCTACAGAGTCTAAGTATGGGATAATCATTGCTAGTTGTTCTGGGCGATGTCCGCCGGTTTCTAAGTATATAGGTAGACCAGTTATGGCTCGGACTTGGGGTAGAAACTGCATTAGAAATGAGGCATGAAGAAGTGGTTCGCCGCCAGTTAAGCTAATGCTATCGTGTAAACAAGGTAGATTTTGCTGTTCCACCCATTCGATTAATATGGGTAATGGAATGGGGTTAGAGTGGATTTCAAAATCGCGCAATCCAGGCGATCGCTCTATCCGACAAGTAGTAGGTGCACTCCAAGTGTGGGCACTATCACAAAAGTGACAGCGCAAATCACACAAAGCAAAACGAATAAATATCTGACGTGTCCCTACATTCAGTCCTTCTCCTTGAATAGCAGAAAAGACCTCAATCAGGCGTGCGGTAGGTGTAACCGTATTTTTAGCAATCATTTGATCAGAGCAACGCGATCGCGCTGCGTCGGCACAACAGCAAGGATGTTTTTTGGCTTCTTGTTCTATTGTGAATCGTCGCTAGCGATCTCCAATCTCAGCCCCGGTAAATAGTAGTTAGTCCTGATTACCACTAATTCCGATATTAGGTTCAGTAATTTTGTAGGACAAAGTAATGTTTGGCAGATTACATTATACATGGCAACGAAAGTGCAGAGCTTCATGACTAGCCAACCGACAGAGGTCGATTTTCCAGTTAATTCCCTTAACGACACGGCTATAGTACAGATGCCGACGCGGTTGAGCGTGCTGGAGGCTTTAGGCTTTAAGCAAACCTGCCAAGGCTTAATCCAGCCCAATTCACATCCCAAGCAAATCATCATTGACTTTCACCAAACTACTTTTATCGATAGTAGTGGTTTAGGTGCCCTAGTAAGTAATTTTAAATACGCTCAAACTCAGGGGATTACATTAACACTGCGGAATGTAACACCTCAAGTCATGGCAGTCTTAAAACTCACAGGGTTAGATCAGGTTTTTCCTCTAGAGCTTCTAGGGGATCGGTCGTTAATAGAACAAGATGACGTAGTAGATAATCGCAAGACAACTTCCCGTAAAGTAGAGCAGTTACCCACTACTCACCCTTCTATGGCATCTTGGATGAAACGGTTCTTAGATATTGTCGGGTCAGTGATTGGTTTATTAATTACAGGAATTTTGTTTATTCCAATTGCGATCGCTATTCAAATTAACGATCCCGGGCCCATTTTCTTTAGTCAAATTCGTTGTGGCTGGATGGGGAAACAGTTTAAAATTTGGAAATTCCGCTCTATGTGTGTGGATGCGGAAGCGAAGAAATCCCAAGTTAAGAACCAAGTGCAAGGTGCTTTTTTCAAGAATGCGAATGATCCCAGAATTACTAAGGTAGGACGCTTGTTACGGCGAACTAGTCTTGATGAATTACCCCAATTTTGGAACGTCCTCAAAGGAGAGATGAGTTTAGTAGGCACTCGACCACCGACACCCGATGAAGTGGAACGCTATGAAGTACCAGAGTGGCAACGTTTAGATGTAAAACCCGGTATGACTGGCGAATGGCAAGTAAATGGACGTTCTACAGTCCGTAGTTTTGAAGATGTAATTCGTCTGGATTTGCAGTATCAAAAAAATTGGAGTTTAGTGTACGATTTAAAGCTAATTTTCAAAACTATAGCTGTTCTGTTTAATAGAAACAGTGGTGCTGTTTAGTTAATTATCCTTATTCACAATTTTTTGAGAACTTGCAATTCTCACGATATTCTTAAATACACCCAAGCTTAAAATAGGCTTGGGTAAATTTTAGGTTTATTTACTGCACTACGCAAGTGTCAGCTAAGTTTAGATTTGAGATTTTAGACCGATCCCAGAGATGAATCCTCTTGATAAAAACATTTATGTATTTTTATCCTCTATTAAAATCAGGGTTTGAAACAAATTTTGGATTTTGAATCATTCAATTCAAAATCCAAAATTCAAAATCTAAAATTTGGTAATCTTGTGTATGAGATTATCCCATTGCCTTTTGAACACCAACTACTTCAACCGGCTGCACCTCTGGCAACAAACGCTTCACACCTTGCTTAACAAACCCCTGCAAAAAACCAATCTGCTGATTTTGCTGAAATACCTTTTGCAAAGTTTGCCGCAAATTATCCAAATTTAAACCAGTTCCAGAATCTATCGCTATTTCCTGCTGTTGGAAATACTCAACTAGGCTTAACCCTGCGACTCTAGTCAGATAAGCCGCACTTACTCCCTGCACTACGCCACCAGCAACAAAGGTAACGGCATTACTTTTCAGAACAGTACTAATAGCCTTTGTAGAAAGTTCAACTAAACCCAATTTCAGCATCAAACTTACCATTGTTCCAGCTACGGTTTGCGCCTGTTTCAAGGAAAATTTCTGCTGATAGATATTACCCAAATCCATTACCATTTGAGCATTAATTGCCGCAGTTGCCAGAATATCAAAGGCTGGTACTGGATTAGCAAAGGCAGCGGCAGCAGCTATCCACTGATATTGTTCAATAATTGGGGTGGCGCGATCGCGTCTGGTTTCATTCAGCCAATTTTTCGCCTCAGCTTTCAACAATCCGGCTTTCCTCATGGTAGTTACCCAAACTAGCCGTTGTCTTTGCTGTGCTAAAACTTCACCCAACTGTTGAGTTAACTGCTGGATATCTGCTGCTGGTTGCTCCATCCACTCTTGCACAGAACCATCAACCTCATGCTTTCGGACTTTGATGGCAATGGGAGAGGCCGCAGTTGCAACTACATTTCCCTGCATCCGCTGTTTCAATTGACTAAAGATGTTGGCGCTTTCATCGGTTAAATACTGGTCTTGTTTGTTGAAAACCAGCATATTAGGCTGATTTGCTGCCTTTAGTTGCTGTAAGGTTTGAAATTCTGAGTCTGTCAAATCACCGTTTGTCAGAAATAGAACAAAATCAGATTTTGCTACTTCTGTCAAAATAGCCGCATCTGAATTTTCTCCCACTTCTCTAAATAAAGGTGCTGTTTCTTGTAAAGACACGAAGTTTCGTGTCTCTATTTGCTCTAACAATTGAATTAAAGTACTTTTACCCACGGATTTCCCGCCAGTCACAGCTACTTTAATTTGTTGTCTGTCTGATTCCAGCAACAATTGGGTAACTTGTTCTCTGAGTGTCTCTAAAGCTGGATGGTTTTCTGCTTCTTGTGCTAGTTGGTTAATTACAGTTTCAGTTTTAGCGATCGCACTTTCCACTGTTGTCCGATCCACCTTCATACCATCTAGCTGCTCTAAACTGTCTTTGGGGCGATTTTGCCGAAATAGCCACAAACCACCGCCTACAGCTAAGGCACTCAACAAACCAAACTCACCCGCTTGCACTATAGAATCGTGCCAACTGTCCAACATCCATAGAGAAAAGGACAGTCCCAATCCTCCCACTAAAATTGGTCGCTGCAACTTCACAACCATGATTCTCCGCGCTTTTTGGATGGCTATTTCTTCCAGAATAGATCAAAATAAAACAAAACCCTGCAATCTTCACTGATTGTAGGGTTTTGTTTTACATTTTATTTGGTGGCGGGAAGTGGATTTGAACCACTGACCTTCGGGTTATGAGCCCGACGAGCTACCAGGCTGCTCTATCCCGCGTCGCTCTTAACTTTTATAGTATAACTTATAGTCAAGAGTTTGGCAACTACAAAAATGATAATTCTCCAATTACTTCTAAACGCTTGTATTTTCCCAAGGTGACAAACTTTTCTGATAAACTTTCGGCGGCGCTGGGACTAATCCACCCCATTTGCTGGAGTAAGTGAATAGCAACAGCATGTTTTGCCCGTTTCGCCCCATCCATGACTTTGATTGCCAATCCCAAACCTTCACCGAGTCTACCAATGCACTGCACTCCTTCGGCACCACTTTTGCTGACTAGTTCTCCTGGAGTTAAGCGCATCAATTCCGTATCAAATTCTCCATCTCCTGCTACCATAGCGGGGTGATGAGTCATAGCACGGACAATGCGCTCCATATCCAAGTTGGTACTAGAGGCTAGCAGTGCATATAAAGATGCCATGTGACCGAGTTGCATCAGATAAGTTGGTGCGCCACAGTCGTCATGAGCGTTGATAAATTCTGCTGCTGGCATTCGCAGCAACTCTGCTACCTTGCCCAAAATTAACTGTTGTATTGGGTGTTTGCGATCCAAGTAGTTATTCAAGGGCCAATGGCGTTGCTGACAAACAGCTAACATTCCTGCATGTTTTCCAGAGCAATTGTATTCCAGAGGACTTTGTTTGCCTTCAGGAATTGGACACTGGAGTATAGTCGGATCAAGATCCGCCCGCCAAAGGATGTTAAATACCTGTCGGACTTGATCTATTCTTCCTTTATGGGAACTTGTGATAATTGCTAAATCGCGATCGCTGAGTTGATAGCGTTCCAGTGTACCTGTTGTAGTGACAGCTAGTGCCTGAAACGGTTTGAGGGCTGAACGGATAAATGCAGCAGTTTCAGAATTTCCAGCAACAGTTAGAACCCGTCCTCGTTCGTCGCAGACAACAGCTTGGACTATATGCCTGGATTCAATAATACCTTCCCGCAGCAACCGGACTTCCAGTGCTGCGGCTTGAGTTCGTTTTCCCATTGTCATGGGTTTATATTTATTACCTTTTTTAATTAATTAGTCATTGGTCATTGGTCATTAGTCTTTAGCTAATGACTAATGACCAATGACCAATAATTCTTTAAAACAAATGCCAACCTATAGTACCAATAACGTACATTCCCGCCAAGCTAGCAAAGGTAAATTGTAACCGTCGCAGAATGGGTTTGATTTCGTATGCAACAATTAAGCGATCGCGGTTGAGGACTTCCTGTGGCTTTGTCCAAGTTTGACCGTCGTACCAGCCGGACTCTTCATAAAATACTGTGGGACTACAAAGGCGATCGCACACGTAGAACCAGCCTAAATACAACCTTACTAGTATAAGCACTAACCCAACACTTGCTCCAGCTGCACCACAGAGAAGAAAATGTGCAATATACTTGTGAGGGGGAAAACTTGCCGCAGCTATCGGCCCAGCAAAAAGCCAAGATAAACCCCAAATCCAAACAAGTTTCGTGATATACTCGCGCCAATCTAAAGTAGTATCACGAAACAGCCAGGAAGTTTTTAACTCTTCGTATTCATTGAGTGGTTGTTGGTCTGTAGGAACTGGGCAATTTGAAACCGAAGACTTAATCATGTTGGCTTACCCTCACCCTCATCAGATTCTGGAAGGGAAATACGCTCTGCATGAATCCAGAACGCTTCTAAATTATAAAACTCCCGTTCCTTGGGCATCATGATATGAACGATCACATCACCGTAGTCTTGTAGTACCCAACTTCCCTCGATTTTGCCTTCTGTCCTTAAGGGACGGCGTTGCAACTCAGTTTCGACTTTTCCTTCAATTGCTTGAGCGATCGCCCTGACCTGTACCTTAGAATAGCCAGTCATCATTACAAAGTAATCAGCCAGATAAGATACCTCTGTTACTTTGAGCAATAATATCTCACCCGCTTTGCGGTCTGATGCCGCAATCGCGATCGTTGCAGCTAATTTTTCGCTCGCCTCTTCGGTTTGGCCGTGGCTTATTACCGCACTCTTCGTCAGTGGGACAGATTGCAATGGGAAATTTCCTTGGAAATAATCAGTCATTAAACCTCAGGTGCTTTCTTCCTTTTGAAACAATTGTTCACATTTACTTATAAACAACAAACAATTGATCTGACAAATATGTCAATAGGTTTTTTTGAATACTAACAAAAAAACAGCGGTCTATGGGCTTAGTTTGATAATTGGCTGTTTAGATTTCGATATCCGCAACTGCTGATTGCTGATGGTTATTGTGCAGCGATAAATCAACCAATAGCTTTTCGGCAGGAATTGACAGCGAAAATAATCGCAGATTCATCAAACAGCATAATATGTAATGTCAAGCTAGTAATTCGCAGATAACGGGATATCTAGGCTTTATACTGTTTGCTAAAAATTACGACATAACACAGCATACTAATGACTGGTCTAGCAAAAGTGCGATTTTTATATGTAAAGTATTAAATATTGTAAAATACCTTTTAATCAATTACCCACGGATTGAATGAAGTGAAGCCGTGAGATTTTAGTTCAACAATCCACTAAAAACCTACTTATCTATCGTTATATAATTTTTAGTAAAATTTGTTACTATTAGCATATTTTTTTACTTAGACATGAGGGCATAATTGCAATTTTTACAGATGCAACATAACTTTGCTACAAAGATTAAACTTCTTGTTTCGTAACTATCCCTGTAGACTGAATTGCTCTACGATCTGCTGTCAATGAGTAACACAAAGACTCATACTGATTTAAAGCTTGCTCAAAAGCATATTGCTCAACGGCATATTGGCGACTTTTGTAACCCAGAGTTTTGACTTTTTCGGGGTTTTGGTACAAATCTAAAATGGCCTTCGCTAAAGCTTGGGGATCTTCTGGAGGAACAATAACTCCGCCGCCACTTTGCCTAATGGCTCTTGCTGCCGTACCATTGTCGGGGACAGAGGCAACTAAGGCCCCTCCACTAGCAAGTAGCACTTGAATTTTTGACGGCATATTGAAGGATACAACATTTTTCTTTTGCACCACTAAACCAATATCCGCAGCTGCTAACATCTGTGGTAAATCTTTGCGGGGTTGAAATGGCAGTAACAACACATTATCTGCGCCGCAGTCTAAACATTCCTGTTGCAATCGCTGTAGACCTTTTGCCTCTCCAACGATGACAAAGACAATACTTGGGATATGGCGCAAGACAGAAGCAGCTTTGACAACGCTTTCTAAGCCTTGGGTTAGGGCAATGTTACCAGAATACAGTACTACAAATTTGCCGTTTAGATTATGTGCTGTGCGGAAAGCATTATCTTCTTTAGGCAAAGGACGGATAAAATTTACATCAACCCAATTGGGAATTTGCACAATTTTGTCAGCTTCTACGCCCTTAGAGCGCAAATTGTCCACAAACCCATCAGCAATGACGCTAATTTTACTGGCACTGCTGTAGGCAAATTTTTCCAAGAATGTAAACAACCGGATAAGTAATTTATTTTTCAGTAAACCGACATGGACGGCTGCTTCTGGTAAGATATCTTGTAGATTTAAAATCACAGGACAAGCACGTAACCATCCTAAAAGCGCAACTGGTACACAGCTTGGCAAGGATGGCGATGTTGAGAGAATCACATCTGGACGCCAACCGATGAGGGCGGGTACAAAGCTAGTGACTACGAAACTAGCATCTAATAACACCCGATCTAATAGGTTAGGTTGTGGACGAATCCAAACGTAACTGCGTTGAATTTGAACGCCATTTTTATATTCGTTGACATACCATTTGCCCCGATATTCCTGGTAAATTTGCCGCTCAGGGTAGTTGGGCATAGCGGTAACTACACGCACTTCATGCCCACGTTTCACTAGTCCCTCTGCTAATTCAGTCATCAGTGGGGCAATACCAATCGGTTCTGGATAGTAGTTATAGGAGTAAATTAAAATCCGCATAAAATTTAGTCCGAAGTACCCCGGTTTTTTATTTAATGACAAATATTTGTCTGGAATATCATTTGGGCTTGTAAACCCCTATATTTAATTGTGACTCTAGACTCTTTTTCTGTCAGGTATTTTCCTTAAAGATTGAGTAAACTT
Source organism: uncultured Nostoc sp. (assembly GCF_964247315.1). Lineage (GTDB taxonomy): Bacteria > Cyanobacteriota > Cyanobacteriia > Cyanobacteriales > Nostocaceae > Nostoc. Next base: position 66,105 of record NZ_CAXTTT010000010.1, on the reverse strand, counting down.
TGAGATGTAATACTTAGGGGTACTGTAAATTTTTTTTACTATTTCAGCAGTTTTTCAATTGTTATTTTTTGATTGTACTTACGTAGAAAGCCTAAGTATATAGGACTCCTATTTGATTTTTGAACAAGACTCAGTACGAATCTATCCCTTCTTTCCTTTTCCCCGTTCCCTATTCCCTATTCCCTGCCCACGCAAGTAAATTCAGGAATCAAACCGGATTCCTATATTAGATTTTACTAACCCTTAAAACCAAATTGGGATAGTTAGTATTAACTCTCTCTATAAGTGACGCAGATAACCTATTTTCCTAGAATCTGAATACTAATAATACTTTTTGCTCGTACTAGTAATTCAATGAGCGATCGCCCTTGTATTTTCTCTTTTTTTGCTGGCTCAGGTTTCCTTGATTTAGGTTTTGAAACCAGCGGTTTTAATATTGTTTATGTTAATGAAATCTTCGCCCCATTTATCGCCGCCTATCGACATTCACGAGAAGTTCTGAAAATGCGATCGCCTGAATATGGATATTATCACGGTGAAGCAGCAGATGTAACAAAACTTATTGTTGGAAAAGAAGCACAATACCTTCAAGAATTAGTCAAAGACTGCCGCAAATCTCATAATATAATTGGTTTCATCGGTGGGCCTCCCTGTCCTGATTTTTCTATTGGTGGGAAAAATAGAGGAGGTTTGGGAGATAATGGTAAACTTTCCGCTTCATATATTGAATTAATTTGTCGCAATCTTCCAGATTTCTTTTTATTTGAGAACGTTAAAGGTTTATGGAAGACAACAAAACACCGTTTATTTTTTGAATTGCTCAAGCAAAAGTTACATGAAGCAGGCTACATATTAACAGAGCGATTAATTAATGCTATCGAATATGGCGTACCCCAGGATAGAGAAAGAATTATTTTAATTGGTTTAAAAAATAATTTTCTTCAGGACATAGGGATTAAAATTGGTAGTGAAAAGTTACTACATGAGGAATATTTCCCTTGGGATAATTATATTTTATATCCTCAGGAAAAAGTTTTTGCTTCCCCTTGGCGTAAGTGCGATCCATTTCAAGAAAATTCTCTAATACCTTGTCCTGATGGCATACCTGAAGAACTAACAGTTGAATACTGGTTTAGAAAAAATAACGTTGTGAAACATCCTAATGCTGAAAACTGTTTTCAACCAAGGGCAGGTATCACAAGATTTGCTGCTATTGATGAAGGAGATGATTCTAAAAAGTCTTTCAAGCGTCTGCATAGATGGCGTTACTCTCCGACAGCTTGCTATGGAAATAATGAAGTACATTTACATCCTTACAAAGTCCGACGAATTTCTGTAGCAGAAGCCTTAGCTATCCAATCTTTGCCTGCAAATTTTGTACTTCCAGAAAAAATGTCACTTACTAATATGTTTAAAACTATTGGTAATGGTGTCCCATATTTGGCATCGCAGGCATTAGCTCAAACTATTATTAACTTCTTAATAAATAGCATAAAAAATCCTATTGATATTCCTAGTAATACTACTACTTAGGGTTAACTTAAATACTTGCAGGAATTCCGGGATATCTGTAAAGCCAATATTAAAGACAATTCAGCAGCTTGTTTTCAGGATAAACTCGTAATAAATGTGGTTTAATATATATATAAGAAATGTTTTAATTTTTTATAAAGTTTAATAATCAATCACTGGCAGAAGACACAATGGCAGCAGACTATCCAGACATTGATATTGCGCCATTTATCGATCACTCCCTGTTAATGCCAACGGCTACTCCAGAGCAGGTTGAGCAATGGTGTGAAGAAGCATATAGATTTAACTTTGCGGCGGTTTGTCTGTTTCCTGCTCATGTAAAGCAAGCAGTCGAACTCCTCCACGGTAAAAACCCGAAAGTTTGTACAGTGATAGGCTTTCCTTCTGGTGCAACGACTTCAGCAGTGAAACTGTATGAAGCTCAAGAAGCGGCGGATAGTGGGGCCACTGAGTTGGATGTAGTCATGAACTTGGGCTGGTTAAAAGCTGGCAAAACTGAAAAAGTCCACCGAGAGATTGCCGAAATTTGTGAAGAGACTGGGCAAACAGTCAAGGTAATTTTGGAAACTAACCTGTTGACAGATGCGGAAAAAAAAGTAGCTGCTGAAATAGCTATGGAGGCAGGAGCAGCATTCTTAAAAACTAGTACAGGTTGGAATGGTGGTGCAACTGTGGCAGATGTGCGACTTTTGCAAGAATTGGCAAAAGAAAGGGTAGGAATTAAAGCTTCAGGTGGTATTCACACTATCAATCAAGCCCTAGACTTAATCGTAGCGGGTGCTACTAGATTAGGCACATCTCGCGGTATGGATTTGATCCGCCAGCGCGATAACTTGGGAAAGGGTGAATAGTTATTTGTCCTTTGTCATTTGTCATTTGTCCTAAGCTAATGACCCTTGAGCAATGATTAATAACTACTAATGACTAGTGACTAATGACTAATGAGTAGAACCTACAAAGCAACTGGTATTAATCTTAAAACCCAGGCGCTAGGAGAATCGGATAAAATAGTGACGATTTTGACACGAGAATTCGGTCTAATTCGAGCCGTGGCTCCAGGGTCACGTAAGCACAACTCCAGCCTGGGCGGTAGGAGTGGAATGTTTGTTGTGAATGAACTATTGATTGCCAAAGGGCGATCGCTTGATAAAATTACTCAAGCACAGACGTTAAAAACTTATCCTGGTTTAGCTAAAAATTTGGGAAAACTGGCTGCCAGTCAATATTTAGCAGAAATAGTTCTGTGTGAAGCTTTGAGCGAACAACCCCAAGAAGAACTTTATGATTTGTTCAATGAACATCTCCATCGCTTAGAGGCGATGTCTAGTGCAAATCCATCTGCTGTTTTGGCTCATCTGGCTCATGGTGTATTTCACCTTTTAGCCTTAGCAGGACTGACGCCACAAGTGCAAATCTGCTGCCTATCTCAACGTTCCCTTAAGCCAAACTTCACAGACCCCAACTGGCAGGTAGGATTTAGTATCCCTGCGGGTGGAACGGTTTCCTTAGAAGCTAGGGAACGTTTACGAAAAGAAGGGGAAAGGGAGATAAGGGCAGAGGGGCAGAGGAGCAGAGGAGCAAGGGAGCAGGGGGAGATTAATAACCAATACCCAATGCCCAATACTTCGGCTACGCTCAGTACAAGTGCCCCATCTGCAATGACGCCAGTTGCTTCAACGGATAGCGCAGCGTTAGCGAGTACTCGAGCGTCGGGAACCTCCGCAACGCACTGGCTCCCCAATGCCCAAACAGTTGTTGTGCATCGGCAAGAAATACCTGTGATTTCTAGTCGTTTGGGTGCTATGGAACTAGCTTTGCTTCAACAGCTGTCACAACCAGAGATAATGCAAATTGATGGTGCTAGAGATTATGACTGGTTATCTGTTGAGCAGATTTTGCGCCAGTATGCTCAATATCAATTAGGTCGCCCTATTCGCTCTGCTACGTTGATCGACTCTTATTTTGCTGCCAACCATGATGCAACCGTCTGATTTGGATAAAAAAATCCTGCCTTTGTCACCAAGCCCCGCCAAAAAACAGAATAGGGTATCAGATCCTACAGTCAGGAATCACTTGAGTGCTGTTCCCAAGTCTACACCTAGTCAAATAAATGGCCAAGAAATGTCCCCAAAAGATGTTTCTAATAACGATCAAAATTGGACAGAGGAGATCCCAAAAACTGATCTTCCAAGCCAATCAGAAACACAATCTGAGGATAAATTAACCACTGCTGAGATAGATAGCAATGGCGTTCGTAATGGGCAAAATTTGCCAATAGCCACTATTCCAGAAAAAGAATTACCGAAATTAGATGCCTCTGGTTCAGGTGGAGAAGCTATTGCAGGGAATGTAAAACAGCTAGGATTTTTACCTGTATTAAAAAATCCTAATTTCTTGGCTCTTTGGGGCGGTCAAGTTTTCTCCCAACTAGCAGATAAAGTTTATTTGGTGCTGATGATTGCCTTGATTAATACTCAGTTTCAAGGAAGCAATCAGAGTATTAGTGGTTGGGTATCAGTCTTGATGATGGCTTTTACTATTCCAGCCGTATTGTTTGGTTCCGTTGCTGGCGTGTTTGTCGATCGCTGGTCGAAAAAGGCTGTGCTGGTGGCAACAAATATTTGGCGTGGCATCCTGGTTTTGTCAATTCCCTTCCTGCTGTGGTTGACTCATGACTGGAAACCCATAGGAGTACTGCCAGTGGGTTTTTTGATCATTCTGGGTGTGACTTTTTTAGTTTCGACTTTGACGCAGTTTTTTGCACCAGCGGAACAGGCGGCAATTCCTTTAATCGTAAAAGAACAGGATTTACTCTCAGCAAATTCGCTTTATACGACAACGATGATGGCATCGGTGATTGTTGGGTTTGCTGTTGGAGAACCATTGTTGGCGATCGCAGATGGACTTTGGCTGCAAATTGGTGGTAGTGGTAGTTTGGGCAAAGAATTTTTAGTCGGTGGTAGTTATGCGATCGCAGGACTAATTTTGTTCCTCCTGGCAACTAAGGAAAAACACCACCACCCCGATACGGAATTCCCTCACGTATTCTCTGACTTGCGAGACGGTTTTGCCTATCTCAAAGCAAATCAGCGCGTCCGCAATGCTTTGCTTCAACTGATTATCTTGTTTTCTGTCTTTGCAGCATTAACTGTTTTAGCCGTTCGGATGGCGGAAATAATTCCCAACATGAAAGCCTCTCAGTTTGGCTTTTTATTAGCAGCTGGCGGTGTTGGCATCGCTGGTGGAGCAGCAATTCTCGGTCAATTTGGTCAACGCTTCTCCTATACTCAGCTAAGTCTGTATGGTTGTATGGGTATGGCAGCATCCCTGATTGGTCTGTCAGTATTTACAACTCAACTGTGGCTCGTATTGTTACTGGTGGCGCTAGTGGGTATCTTTGGGGCACTAGTGGGAATTCCTATGCAAACTGCAATCCAAACAGAAACACCTCCAGAAATGCGTGGTAAAGTTTTTGGCTTGCAAAACAATGTAATTAATATTGCCCTTTCCTTACCTTTAGCATTAGCTGGTGTCGCAGAAACCTTTCTGGGATTACAGGTTGTTTTTTTGGGATTAGCTGCGATCGTCTTTTCAGGAGGTATATTAACTTGGTATAACTCACACAAGTAGTTATCAGCTAATAGTAGTTATTATTCATTACCTTGACGTAATTAATAATTTACTTAAAGCTTTTGTGTTCATGGTAAACTGTTGCCAGTGAAAATTTATCACATACTTGCCGGATATGAATCTGACATTAGTCAGAATAAGTTGTTTAAATATCAGAAATTAACAACTTATAACTAAAATAAATAAAGCCATAAATTTACTGGTTTAATCAGCTGATAATAAGCTTTTAAACTAGTAGAAACTTGTGGAAATTTTTAATAAATAAAAAAACCAGCAAGTATAGCTAGATAAAAGAAAAATCACAAAGGACACACAAGTAATAAGATTAAACCTGCTTTTCTTACAGCTAAATAAAGAATGCGTATAGCCTGGATTGGAAAAAAATCACCTTTTTGCGGCAATGTCACCTACAGTCGAGAAATTACAAATGCCTTGCTAGATAGGGGACATCAAGTTAGCTTTCTTCACTTCGCCCAGGAAGAGTCTGAACCTGATAATTGGCCAAATCTTCGAGAGGTTTCCCTACCTTTCATTTACAAGTCCCAGGTTTACACAATTCCCACTTTTAAAGCCACCAAAGTTTTAACCGATTCACTGCGGGAAATCAAACCAGATGTAGTCCATGCTTCCTTGACATTATCTCCTCTGGACTTTTTTCTACCGGAAATCTGTGAAGAACTGAGGTTGCCCTTAGTTGCTACTTTTCACACACCATTTGCTGGCAAAGGGGCAAAGCTGGTATCAGGAACACAACTTTTGGCTTATCAGCTCTACGCACCTTTTTTAGTTAACTACGATCGCGTGATTGTATTTTCCCAAATTCAGCGAGAATTATTGGCAGGGATGGGCGTAAGAGAAGAAAATATTGCCGTAATTCCCAACGGTGTTGATACCGCCAAGTATTCTCCAGGATTTTCTCAAATCAAAGCAGAATTAAAAGCCGAACGCTTGTTTGTTTATCAGGGTCGCATAGCGCCAGAGAAAAATGTCGAAGCTCTCCTCCGAGCTTGGAAGCAGTCGGCAATGGCGCCTGGTAGTAAGTTGCTAATTGTTGGTGACGGTCCTTTGAAGTCTTCCTTAGAGCCGTTTTTTGGTTCAGAATACGGCATTATCTGGTTGGGATTTGTCGCTGATGAAGACCGACGCATCGAAATTTTGCGGGGCGCAGATGTATTTGTTTTGCCTTCATTGGTTGAGGGTTTGTCCTTATCTCTGTTAGAAGGAATGTCGTGTGGGTTGGCTTGTTTAGCAACAGATGTGGGTGCAGATGGAGAAGTATTGGAAAAGGGTGCGGGTGTAGTTATTAGTACCAAAACAGCGCGATCGCAATTAAGAACCCTCTTACCAGTGTTGCAAGACCATCCAGAATTAACAACCTTACTGGGGCAAAAAGCTAGACAGCGTGTATTAGACCGCTATACCCTTAGTAAAAATATTAGTCTGCTGGAAGAACTTTATAAAGGAGTTTTAGCACAGCGACCTCTACCGCTAAGTCGTAGAGCGTAGGGAAAGGGAAAAAGTGCCATCGCACTGGAAATTTTCAGATGGTAATGAGTGCGATCGGGTAACAATGTTAGGCAGTATTGGCTAGTATTCTAGTTATGCAATGATTTGTTACTTTATGAATGCAGATGCCTGACTAAGAATTCTCTTACCAGTTTTATAAGATATCTAGAGTTCACGAAATGAAGTATGACGCAAGTCAGATAAAGTTGAGAAATATCCCTGACTTAGAGCAGCTAGAAGATGGAAAGTGCTGCCGAACATATATCTATTGCTTCACAAATCCGTTACCCGAACAAAACGTTATTGACCAAATTGCAAATAGTTTGGAGAAGAGATTTATCTTTTCAAAGGAAGTATATGAGATTCCTGAAGATGTTGAAATTTGTGCATCTATTTTCATAGAGCGTTTACAAGATAACGAAGCCAGAGTTCGTGTTTTGACAGATCAACCTGAAGAAACTTGCGTTTACCTCTTTGGGACATTCACTCTGCCACGCCAAATTGAGGAAAGGTTTGGAATTGTACAGTCGATTCAGGGGCAACAGCGAGAGACTTGGATTACTGACAGACGGTAGTGTAGAACTTTTGGTTGGTTGTTCTTCTGGGAGTCGCTGGATATCTTCTGACTTAACTTATGAGTGCTGTGTATCTTTTTTTTCTGGGCAATTATCGGCAAAAATTAATAAATTAGTTAACATGAAATAATAAATAACAGTAAATTAAAGCTACAAAATCAACAAATGACTGCAATCATCGACATAAAAACATTATATGAATCCAATTACCTGCAATGGTTAGAGGAGACTATTAAATGTCTCAAAAATCGACAATTAGCAGACGTTGACTATGAAAACTTAATAGAAGAATTGGAAGATTTGGCTAAAAATGAGAAAAGGCGAGTAAGAAGTTTATTGGAACAGATTATTAGACATTTATTACTTTATCAATATTGGGATTTAGAAAAGCCAAGAAATGCTAATCATTGGAGTGCGGAAATTATTAGTTTTCGGAACCAAGTAAATGAAGATTTAAGTGCCAATTTACGCAATTATTTAGAGGAAAATTTCAGCATAATTTATAGCAATGGCTTAGATTATGTTAAAGCTAAAACAAATTTAACCAATTTACCTGAATTATGTCCTTATACCTTAGAGCAAATTTTGGATAAAAATTGGTTGCTTTAATCTTAAATTTTGATTTTTTACACAAAACATATTTATATTTTAACTCAGCAACATCATAAAATTAAGTCGCTGAATTATCCACTAAAGACCATCCTAAACTGGTTGGCTGTTCATAAACCCGCTTTAGAGTATTTACATCTCTGAAAGAAATAGTTGACGGGTTACGAACTTGAGAAAAGTATAAAGCATCAGTTTGTAACGGACTATGACCCCAAATTCCTAGCGCATGACCGAATTCGTGGCGGGCTGCTGCAATTAGATACTCACCTGTTTGACTAGGACTTAGCAAGATGGTGAAGCGGTGGGATAAAACTTTGTTACTGGTGTATAACTCGTAAGTAGTTTGTGCCGATCGCGCACGAGGTATATTACTACCAGAAGAAATCTGTAGAGGTGGCGTTTTTCGCACAATTGTAATATCAGCAATTTCTGGCTGTTCGACTACTGTTAAAGGTAAATAAGTACTCCACTCTTGTACACCCTGCAAGACACCATTAACCCATGCTTGAGCTTGTTTTTCACTGACTGATTTTGGTGGTTCTGCGTAAACTTTAACAGGAAATTGTGACCAAACTAAATAACCTACTTGGGTTGTTGTAACTTGGGAAAAGTAGTCACCACTGTTAGTGCTATCTTGCCACTGTGCGAGTGTGGGCGGTAAGGGATGGGGTTTTGGGGAAGATGAAGTGGGGAGAGAGATTATTAAGTCTGGATATACATGCTCTGGTATTCCTGTCAATCCATCACTCGACTGGAGATTAGTAAAAACTATTAACAGCCCTATGCCAAGAAATAAGGCAAGAGCTGTAATTAACCGCCGTGAAATTAAATTTATTAGAGTTTTAAATATCGGGTGTTGGGTTCTTTTTCCCATTTACCTATCCTTATTTAGGCAGCCAACCAGCACTTAAAACTACTGTCAAACCAAGAAAAATTACTGTCAATGCCCAAGTAATTCGGTTTAAGGTATTTTCTGCACTTTTAGTACTGCTAAATAGCTGGGCTTGTCCGCCAATCGCCCCAACACCATCACCTTTAGGGCTATGCAGCAAAACTAAGATAATCAAACCAATGGCGGAAAATGCCCAAATGCCTTGTACGATATTAGTAACTGTCATGGTAGGAATCTCGTTTATAACAAGTTTTAAAAAACAGAATTCAGAATTCAGAAGTTAGGAGTTTTTAGTAAACTCCTAACTCATTACTCAGCAATCTTTTACAGCCCTACTTGTACGGGAGTGCGAGTACGTTGTAGCTCGTATTCTGCTGTTTTCAGCAGCGATCGCCCGGTCATTTCTGGTGGCTGAGGCAGCTGTAAAATCTCTAAAATTGTAGGGGCAATGTCGGATAGCTTGCCATCGCTTCGCAGTTCGACATTTGTACCATATCCAGGGATTTTGACTTTCTCTCCTTCCACCAAGATGAAGGGGACTGGGTTAGTGGTGTGGGCTGTCCAGGGATTACCCCCATTATCTAGCATATACTCGGCGTTGCCGTGGTCGGCAGTAATAATTGTTGTACCGCCGACTTTGATAACGCTCTCTAATAGGCGACCCAAACAGCGATCGACTGTTTCAACTGCTGTAATGGTAGCGTCGATTTGACCAGTATGCCCTACCATGTCTGGGTTGGCATAGTTAATCACAACTAGAGAATATGTACCCTTTTGAATCGCAGCGATCGCTACATTTGTAACTGCTGCTGCTGACATCGCTGGGGCGTGGTCGTAAGTCGCTACCATCGGGCTGCTTACTAATTCCCGATCTTCTCCGGGAAAAGGTTCCTCCAGACCCCCATTAAAGAAATAGGTGACGTGGGCGTATTTCTCTGTTTCAGCGGTGCGGAACTGATTCAAACTATGATTGGCTATAACTTCTCCCAGAATGTTACTGAGATTCTGAGGCTCAAAGGCTACAGCCACGGGTAAGTCTGAATCATACTGCGTAAAGGTGACAAAGGACAACGGTGTGATTTGCTGTCTTTCAAAACCATTGAATGTGGGACTGACTAAAGCTTGAGTCAGTTGTCTGGAGCGATCGGGGCGGAAGTTGAAAAATATCACCCCATCCCCTGGTTGTATTGCGCCGGGAGCAATTCGGATGGGGTTGACAAATTCATCTTTTATCCCTATGTCGTAAGATGCTTGCAAGACTTCCACAGCCTTGAGACCATTACCAACACTATCTTGTATCATCATGTCGTAGGCGCGTTTGACCCGATCCCAGCGGTGATCGCGATCCATCGCGTAGTAGCGACCGCTGAGGGTGACTATGCGCCCAATTCCTATGCGGTCTATATAATCTTGCAGCAGTGCGATTGTTCTTACACCGTCAGTTGGGGCGGTGTCACGACCATCGGTGATAGCGTGAATACAAACTTCTGGAATTCGCTGGTTTTTGGCTAAGTCAAGTAGTCCGAATAGATGGGTGATATGCGAATGTACCCCTCCCTCAGAACAAAGCCCGACTAGATGCAGCTTGCTATTCCGAGAACGAACTTCCTGGCAAATTTTGACAAGTGCTGGGTTTAAGGCAATAGAACCGTCTTCGACTGCATCGGAGATGCGTACAAGTTCTTGCGGTACCACTCGCCCAGCACCAATGTTCAAATGACCAACTTCCGAGTTGCCCATTTGACCCTCTGGCAACCCTACGGCTTTTCCTGAAGTGTGGATGAGGGTGTGCGGGTAAGCTGCCCATAAACTGTCCACGATTGGAGTTTTAGCAGCAACAATAGCGTTTCCTCGCCTTTCCTCGCAGTAGCCCCATCCGTCTAAAATGACTAGCACCACAGGAGCAACAGGTGCTTTGGTCATAGTAAAATTGCCCTTTACTTTTTGTAATACCCGAATGATACCACTGCTAATCCACGCCGCAAGTGAATTTTTGCTTATTAATTTCTTTTATGAAGGACTTGCAGTCTTTTGAAATATTTTTTTAATTTTAGGAATTTCCCTGTGATGTTTTTAAAAGCTAATAAGGAGTTGTTACTTAGTAGTAGCATTTTCGCGCTACTACTAAGTCCTTTTCTAGTTTTTCATTTCCTTTTTGTAGAAGCTTTAGCCGCTTTAGCAGCTTTTTTCGCTGCTTTTTCGGCTTCTATTGTAGCTAACTTTGCCTGTTCTTTTTCTTCGGCAATTTTCTGGAGATAGTAATGATAATCTCCTAAATAGACGCGGAATTCTCCATCACGAATTTCGACGATTTTATTTGCTACTTGAGAAATAAAGTAGCGGTCATGAGAGACTACAATTGCCGTGCCATCATAGTTTTGTAGGGACTCTTCCAGCATTTCTTTAGCTGGAATATCTAGGTGGTTTGTCGGCTCATCTAAAATTAGTAAGTTTGCAGGACGTAAAAGCATTTTTGCCAACGCTAGACGAGCTTTTTCTCCTCCACTTAATGCTCCAACTGCTTTAAATACAGTATCACCAGTGAATAAGAAGCGTCCCAAAAGGGTGCGGACTTCTTGATTATCCCAGTCAGGTACTTCATCATGGATAGTTTCCATGACAGTTTTCTTCAAGTCTAAAGCTTCAGCTTGATTTTGCTCAAAGTAACCGGGAAGAACGTTATGATCCCCTAATTTAACGCTACCTTCTGTGGGTGGTTCCATACCCATAATTACGCGCAGAAGGGTAGATTTCCCAGCACCATTGGGGCCAAGAAAAGCAATGCGATCGCCTCTTTCAATTAGCAGATTTGCTGCCAAAAACAGTATTTTATCACCATAGAGGTGAGTTAAATCTTTAATATCAACTACCTCGCGTCCACTGCGGGGTGCAGGGGGAAAACGGAAGTGTAGAGTTCTTACCCCAGCAATGGGTGCTTCAATGCGTTCAATTTTGTCGAGTTGCTTTTCTCGGCTTTTTGCCTGGGTACTGCGGGTAGCACTGGCGCGAAATCTATCAACAAAGGTTTGCTGTTTCTCTAATTCTTTTTGCTGGCGTTCGTAAGCACTAAGTTGTGCTGATTGACTTTCGGCTTTTTGTGACAAATATGCCGAGTAGTTACCAAGATAAGTACTGGAAACGCCACGTTCAGTTTCCACAATTTGGGTGCAGAGGCGGTCAAGGAACTCCCGGTCATGGGAGACTATTACCATCGGCGTAATCAGCCCTCTGAGGTAATTTTCCAGCCACTCAATGGTTTCTAAATCTAGGTGGTTAGTCGGTTCATCCAGCAGCAACAAGTCGGGTTTTTGCAGGAGGATTTTACCTAAACTCATCCGCATTTGCCAACCACCACTGAAGGCGCTGACGAGGCGATCGCCATCTTCTACCCCAAACCCCATCTCTGGTAAAATTTTCCCGATGCGTGCATCTAAGTTGTAGCCATCCAAGGCTTCAAATTTGCGCTGCAAGCGATCCAACTTGTCGATCAGTCGATCCAGTTCCTCTGGGGTAGCCGTTTCCATTTCTCGTGGTATGTGCGCCAGAGATAACTGTACTTCGTTGGCTTCTTTGAAGACAGTCCAAAATTCTTCTCTAACGGTGCGGGTGGGGTCTACTTCAAACTCTTGGTTGAGGTAGGCTATATGTAAGCTATTGGGACGGATAATTTCGCCGCCGGTGGGTTCAATTTCCCCAGAGATGATTTTGAGTTGGGTAGATTTTCCAGCACCGTTGACACCGACTAAGCCAATGCGATCGCCTGGTTTAACTTCCCAGTTGATATCTTTGAGAACTTCGCCTGTGGAATAAATTTTACTTATATGTTCTAGTCGCAGCATTAAGTTTCTCTCAGGTAGGGAGTGGGTGGTTGAGGACGAAGTACTAACACCGCCTCTAATATTAACAAAAATTAACTATAAATTCGTCGCGATCAAGTTGGGGAGCCACAAACCAAATTTGGCTTGAGTCACGGATAAAATTTACCACATCCATCTCAAGGCTGGCTTTGTGTTACTTGTCTAATTTCTTCGACACTTAAATCTAAGGCTTCTGCTACTTGCTCTACAGTCAACCCTGCTGCCAACATTGCTGGGACTGCTTTTAGTTTCCCTTTAAGCTCACCTCTAACTTCACCTTGTTCAATGCCTTCCTGAAAGGCTTCCTGATAAAATCTGGTTTGCTTTAACTCGCTTAAGCCAAACATTTCTTCCATCTCCTCCCTACTCATTGTGGGAAACTTGTAAGCCAAAATAGTCTCTATAAATTGTAATAATTGCTGTTGTTTTGATGGTGAGTTTATTTCTGACTTGGTTCTGTTTATCAACTCCCTTGCTTGTGCGATCGCTATATCATCGGTTGCAACTACTAATTTAGCAGTTGCAATGCCAATTGGAAGCGATGTACCTTCCCCTAATTCATCCAAATAAATGCACCTGACGCGCCCACTTGTGAAAAACTCACGGTAATGTTTGATATTGCCTATATCTACATTCCTATTTGGGTATAAAACCACAGCACCCCAGTCATTTGATGGTTGATTCTGACGGATGTATAAACATATTTCTGCAATTAGCCGTGAATAAATTTCCCCATCAGCTTGAAATTGCACTTCAACAAAGTAAATCGGGTTCTCGCTTCCTTGTGTTGGTAGAAACACACCATCGATTCTGAAGGCTGTTTGTTTAATTTCAACTGATGAAAATTGATACAGGCTAGCTGATTCGGGAGGATTACCAATAAGCTCAAAAAATATATCAGGGAATTCTTGAAACAGCCGATAAAAGATGATATCTGTTTTCACAAATTTATATCATTTGAATATTTTGATTTGCTACTTATATGTTGCTTGATTCTTCCAAACCATCTCGTACTTTCAGCAATTGCTCTTTTGCCATCCCTAATATACGTGATAGGGGAGCTAATAAACTATCATCAAATGCTTCTCCAGCATAAATATTATTCAGTTCAGTAGGGGATAATTTAAAGGTGTCGCAGAATTTAGCAAACTCCTGATTACTCAAGTCAAGCTCTTTTTGTCTATCATGAAGTAAAACTGCGATCGCTCTCGTTCCATGCTTGGGACGCTCACTATTTTTTACATATTTTTCCATTAAATAATAGACTTTCCTCGTATCGCCTCCCAGCTTTTTAATTAAATCAGTACAAGCCATTTTTAGTGCTTTTTTTAAAACTTCTTCTTCATTTAGAAACTTAATAATTTCGCTAGCATATTCTGGTTTAAAAAATCCCACCAAATCACCTTTATGGTAAATTGGTATATAAGGCTCATTTGATTCAAAATGCCAATCTAACGGTTCGTTGCGTAGAGACATAGATACCCCTCTAAATCATTTAAGATTTCACCATTTTAAAACCATTTATTCTTTAACTGCCAGTGGTAATATTGGAAACATCTCACTTTTGTAAAAATACCATAGGCGATTAGAAATCGCAGCTATACAGACAAAACCCATCTGCGTGGGTTTCAACTTCCTGAAGTCTGCACAGACTGACTTAGTTTGTGTAACCGTTATGTATTTCTACCAGAACCTCGAACTCAACTAAAATTAGCGGCCTCGCTCATCGGCAAGTGGCTAAAGGGTTGCCAGAGGTTTGTTTGGTAGTGTTCTGAGGCTTTTGTTAGATATTCAACCACAATGGGCATACTGTAAATATCAAGTAAGTAAGCGTCGAAAAAGGGTAAACAGTATGTTGACGATAACGTGGCAAGAAGAAATTGCATCCTTGAAACAAAATTTGAAGAAGGAAATAAATAAACTTTCAAGTCATTCTGAGATTAATATACCTAATCATATTTGCATCAATAATTTAAAATCCAAGTTAGAACGATTAGATGAAATAGAAAAAATTCTTAGTATAGAAAAATATAAAATTGTTTTTATAGGTACTATTGGTCAAGGAAAGACCACAGCTATTTGTCATCTTTTTAATTTAATAAGCGACTTCAATGTTTCCAAAACTATTGCCAATAAGTCTCGAAATGTAATCGAAACCAAAGAGTTACTATCAACAGGAGCAGGTAAAACTACTATATGTGAAGTAATTATCAAAGCTGCAGGAAAAACTTACATAGAGATAGAGCCTTATACGGTTGATGAGATGGAAAATCTTATTTTTGAATTCTGCGACTATATTGCAGATAAAGATAAAGACAATCCTCAAGCAGATCAGAAGGTAATTATTTCTAAAGAAATTGAAAGGGCTATTAGAAATATCATAGAAATGAAGTTACAATATAAAACAATTTATGAAAGTGAGAAAAAGAAAACTGAAATAATTGATCCAGCTAAGGAAAAATTTGATTTATTAGGATTTGATGAAATTAAAAAGGTTGCTTTGAATAATGCAAAGCTGGAATCCAGAACTACCACTAAAATCGAATTTAATAATCAGAATAATGAGCAAGAATGGATAAAAAACACCTTTGCTGCCATTAATAATGTTGAGTTTGATAAATTTGCTATTCCTAGAAAAATATATCTTTATGTGAGCTATGATGTTTTATCTGGCTCAAACTTGTCTCAGTTCGATTCAGTTGTGGATACTAAAGGACTTGATGAAAATCCAATTCGTAAGGACTTGCAGAAATATATTGAAAATCAGGATACTATCTGTCTCTTTGTCACTTCTTTTAATGATGCTCCTGAAGCTAATATTAGGAAACTAATAGGTTATCATCTTACATCTAAATCCAAAGATTTTCATCATAGATTTGTAACTTTGGTATTAGCTCACAAAAATCAACCTGAAAAAGTGCATGGATGTGATGGAGATTGGGATACAGGAGTTCAAATCAGAAAAGAAGAAGTTCAAGCTACATTTAGAAATTTGAATTTAGATTTTTTCATAGAAAACATTTTGTTCTATGATGCTTTGAGATACTACCGTGATGATATAGTCAAGCTAAATACTGATATTTACAGTGAAGAAGATGTACAAGCAGAAAAAAATGAATTCATTGAAGCCATAGTGGGTGTAGTAGAACGTAGAAAAAATATTTTATTAGATGAAATAAAGGATATTACAGAAAGCTTTACGAGAATAAAAAATGGTGATGCTTTAACAGGATCAGAAATCAAGGCAATTGAAAAAGCCATTCAGAAGATAAAGAATTTACGGGATTTGAGTAAAAGAGTACCTAGTTTTGTTTATAAAGACCAAGGTCTAGATAAAGGTTTTGTTACTAAATATGTTGAACATTATCGTACCGTTTATCCAGCATGGAATACTAAACACGCTATTCATAGAAACTTTGGTTCCTATGAGCCAAGGAATATAGATATATATTACGACATGAGGGTTTTTGCTGAGGGAATTGATGAAGATGAAATGTTAAAAAAGTTTACCAAAGAAGCAAAACAGGAATTAGAAAATATCTTGAATGACCTGACATCTGCAAATGAATCTTTAAAGACACTTATCCCTGAATTAGTTATACAATTTAACTCCTTGTATGACAATTTTATAAGTGAAGTAGGAAAAGAGATTCAAAAGGAAGCTAAAAGAAAATTATCGCCTCAAAAAGAAGATTCTGATTTCTGGACAGCTCTAATTAAGGAAAAGGGAAAGGTAAGACCTCCAGGTGAAACCTATACAGATAATGTATGTCAGACTTTGAAGCACGAACTTGAAAAAGAGGAAAGCTTAAATACATTTTTAGAGATTCAAGCAGTAAAGTATTGGAAGAAATTAGTTATTAAAATATTAAGCTTTTTCGGAGAAAAATAGACATATAGCAATTTAAAACTGCATGATAAATAGGGATGTAATAATATTATCTCCCTAGAACCATTTTATAAATAAACCTGATTATTTATGACTAGCTTAAGTGAAGAAATATCCAGAAAACTAAATATATATAAGAGAAATTATGCAGAATATACAAAGTGTTTCATTAGAGGTAAAGAAATTGTTATTGATGGACGACCAGAAGAAAAAGTTAGACAATTGTTTATCTACTTTTTGGTAAACCAAAGTGGATTATTTCCAAATGAAATTGATATTATAGTGGAATCTGATAATCAT
Source organism: uncultured Nostoc sp. (assembly GCF_964247315.1). Taxonomy (GTDB): domain Bacteria; phylum Cyanobacteriota; class Cyanobacteriia; order Cyanobacteriales; family Nostocaceae; genus Nostoc. Next base: position 49,314 of record NZ_CAXTTT010000010.1, on the reverse strand, counting down.
GATATAGAATTATATAAAACTGTTAAAAATGAATATTTTAAACCATATTCTCCTCCTATAATGATTGTGGAAGTGAAGCGAGAAGAAGAAAACTTGCGGAATCATGAGAAGCAGATTCAAAGATACCTAAAAAAATCTTGTTCAGAAATTGGAATTTTATATAATTATCATGAAATTATAGCATATACAAAAAAAGACGCAGTATTTACGAGTAATGATCTCAACAGTATTGAAGATATACCACCTTTAATCTTGCAAAGTTCTAATAAATTAGAGAAGGACATACTAGAATTTGAAAAGGCTGTAAATGGAAGTTTTGATAGCTTTATTTATCTTGTTAATAAGTATGGAAAATATAAACTGAATACAATAATTTTTAGACTTAAAGGTGAACAATTACCTATATCAGGCACTTTCTTTGAATTTCAAGAGGATAAGGTGAACTATCTTAAAAATGGTAAAAAGCAGCAAAGCTTAAATTATCAAGATTTTGAAAAGCTAGTTTCTATTATTTATTGACAAATATAACGTGTATCAAAATAAAAAATGAGCGTCAGAAAAATGGCAGGAATTATCCTTCCCAGTCTTGACGAGTATCGCACAGAAAATTGTCTGCGATCGCATCATCAAATAAATAGGGGCAATCCTCTGGAAAAGTTCGTATACGAATTACGAATTACAAATTATTTTAATATTCAACTTGCTTTTGCTTCATCCCCGGATGCTTCAGCTACAGCTGCCAATCTATCTGCCGCAGCTTGCACGATTTGAGCTACTTGTGCCAGAGGCATGTGCTGGATTTGTCTAAGAATCAGGCTCAAATCTGAAGTTTCTGGAATTGGCTTGCCATCTATACAGCTGATTAACTCTTCCATTGTGTAGCCTGCTTTCGATGCGATTTGAGCCAAATTTTCCGTATCTGGCACCTTCACACCTTTTTCCCACATCTGAACAGCAGTAGCAGATACTCCCAAAAGCTTACCAAACGCTCGCTGACTCATTGAACCGCGAGCTAGTTTAATTATTTCAATCAGTTTTTGTTTGCTTTCGATGTTCACTGCTTGTATAGCTAGCCAACTGTGTTTACAAGTTTACTTTCAATATTACAAGTTTACTTTTATATTGACAGCCTTGTGTTTTAGTACTAAACTATATCTCTAGTTGTAAATTGGCAACTACAGTCATCAAGCTAGTAGACTAAGCCATCTATCTTTAATCAACCCAAAAAACTTAGTTTGCTACGGCGCTTGTGCTAGTAGCTAGACTTTGCTGCGAAAAAATAATAATGTCGAAGGTGTATCATGTTTGGCAAGCCACGCAAACTTAATCAATATCGCCGCAAAGGTCGAAACCTTATAGCCACTAATAAAATTAAACCAGAACAGTGGCACATTTCGCAGGCTGAAGCGAAAGAAGTCCTGAAAGCTAAAGGCTACGACGTGAAGCAGATCAAGAAAATTCATCGCCTGAAGCATCAGGTGTGTATTTCCTACTGGGATGCAAAAGGCAACGTGTGCAGCAGCTTTTTTAGCTACCGGATTTTTGCGCGTTGGCAAGAAGAATCAGAAAAGCTAATTTATACCTGCCAAACCCTGAAGGAATGGGCGAAGCTAAATTACGTCATGAAGTACGAATTTGCCTATTACCATTATCCCAGTGAAATGGAAGATGCACTCCATGCGATATTAGAAAACCACCTGTGTGTGTTAAAAGCAACAGTACAACAAGTGGTTTTACATGAATTTTCAGAGCAAAAATTAGTTAGCGGCAGAAGTCGCTAACTCCGCGAGACGTTCCTGTTGGTCTAGAGATATGCAAGACTGAATCAGTGTCTCTAAGTCACCATCCAAAACAGGGTTAAGGGAATAATTCTGACCTAACCGATGATCGGTAGCGCGGTTATCTTTATAATTATAGGTACGAATTTTTTCCGATCGCGATCCTGTACCAACCTGCGATCGCCGCATGGAAGTAACAGCTTCTTGTTGTTCACTTAACTTGATTTCATACAACTTCGCCCGCAGAATTTGCATCGCCCGTTCTTTGTTTTGCAACTGGCTGCGTTCTTCTGTACAGAAAATACGTATTCCCGTTGGTTTGTGCATCAAGTCAACGGCTGTTTCCACCTTGTTGACGTTTTGTCCACCAGCACCGCCAGAACGAGCGGTAGTCATTTCAATATCTTTCGGGTCAATGTGAATTTCCACATCATCTACCTCTGGCATAATCGCTACGGTAGCTGTGGAAGTATGAACCCGTCCCCCAGATTCAGTTGCCGGCACGCGCTGCACACGATGCACTCCAGCTTCAAACTTTAGCTGGCTGTAAACATCATTACCTTTAATTTCGAGAATGACTTCTTTCCAGCCACCCATTTCTCCTCGAGATTCGCTCACTAGAGAAACTTTCCAACCTTGAGTCTGAGCATAGCGGGTGTACATCTGCATCAAATCACCAGCCCAAATACTTGCTTCATCGCCACCAGTGCCAGCGCGAATTTCCAACATGATATTCTTTTCATCATTGGGGTCGCGTGGTAGCAGTAAGACTTTTAGGCGAGACTCTAAATGTTCTATTTTTTCTTCAAGTTCTTTTACTTCCAGTGCTGCCATTTCTTGCAACTCTGGGTCACTTGCAGATTCCTTATAAACCTGACGCGCTCCGATCAAGTCTTCTTGGGCTGTTTTCCAAATTTCATAAGTATCCACTACCTCTTCCAAAGAAGAACGAGACTTAGCAATTTCTTGATACTCATCAGGATTGCTAGCGGTATCGGGGTCGCCAAGACGACGTGTTAATTCATTAAAGGTTTGTTCAACGGATTTTAGTTTGTCCAGTAAGTATGATTCAGCCATGACGAGTGCGATCGCTCCTTAAAAAAATAACAAATTGGCTCGAGCATATAAATGAAAATCGACCCAGCTGATGCAGGGCCGTCGTTAACAGCAGAGCCAACCCGCTACTTTTTGGTTTGTTCGTCGCCAGATGTTTGAGTGCTGCTCATACCGTACTTGCGGAGGAAGCGCTCTACTCGACCCTCAGTGTCAATAATCTTCTGAGTGCCGGTGTAAAATGGGTGATTTCCAGACCAAACATCTACATGCAATTCTGGCTTGGTAGAGCCAATGGTCATAACAACTTGACCGTTGCAGTAAACTTTAGCATCTGGATACCACTTGGGGTGAATATCAGATTTAGCCATTGTTCTTTTTGTGATGAATCTATATAAATTATAACTTTCAGCGTTCAGTTGAAGTTAGGGAGTGGGGAGATGGCCCCATGCCCAATGCCCCATGCCCAATTCCCTAACGCTTAGAGTACTGAGGCGCTTTCCGAGCCTTATGTAAACCATATTTCTTCCGCTCTTTTGCTCTGGGATCGCGAGTCAAATAACCTTCGGTTTTCAAAGGTGGGCGGTTGTCTGGGTCTAATTGGCATAAAGCACGAGCAACTCCTAAACGAACAGAATCAGCTTGTCCGGTCAAGCCGCCGCCTTCTGCTTTCACCAAAATGTCATATTCGTTTTCTAATCCCAGAGTTTCCAGAGGTGCTTTGATCACTCCCAGATAGTTGGGGTTAAATTGGAAATACAAGGTTCCATCTTTACCGTTCACAATTAGTTGACCGGTGCCTGGAACCAAGCGTACCCGTGCTACTGCGTTCTTACGACGACCAGTACCCCAGTATACGGCGCGACCGCTATTAGCATCTGCTACTACCATTAATTTTCTTCTCCAGGAATTGTACTAACTTTTAATTCTTTAGGTTTTTGAGCATCATGGGGATGCGTAGGCCCAGCGTAAACTTTCAGTTTGGTGAACAACTGTTTACCGAGGCTATTTTTAGGTAGCATACCTTTAACAGCTTGTTCTAAAATTCGCTCTGGTATGCGGTCTTGCAGTTTAGCGAAAGTTTCCGTTTTCATCCCACCGGGGCGACCAGAATGGCGGCGGTAAAGCTTTTGAGTGCGCTTTTTGCCTGTGACTGCTACTTTCTCGGCATTGATGACGATTACGAAGTCACCTGTATCTAGATGGGGTGTATATTCGGGTTTCTTTTTGCCTCTCAATACCTGGGCGATTTCACTAGCGAGGCGACCGAGGCGTTTATCGGTGGCATCTACTATGTACCACTCACGCTCAAGGGTTGCTTGAGAAGGAAGGTATGTTTTAACTGTTGTCATTTGTCATTTGTCCTTTGTCATTTTTAATTTGTCATTAGTCATTAGTCATTTGTCCTTTGTCAGTTGTCTTTTGTTATTCACTAATGACCATTGTACAGACGTGATTAATCGCGTCTCTACTGACCAATGACTAATGACTCTTGACTAGTGACGAACTTTGGCAAGGTGTCGTACCAAATCTCTTTTGAAAAGGGTAAATCGGGATAGCCGACTCGCAACAAGCACAAGCCTTGAGGCGGTGCGGCGTATTTCACTTCTTCCCGGCGTTGTTCTTTCCAGAGTTCGGTGAAGCTAGAAAGTGTTCGTTGTCCAGAACCTACTTGTACCAGCATCCCTACCAACAGCCGTACCATGCCATACAAAAATCCATCTGCCTGTATTTCAATATGGATAAATGGCCCACTGCGACGACACTCTGCTGCTTGCACCTCTACCCAGGAATGCGATCGCTTTGAGCCTGCACGATGAAAAGCAGCTAAGTGATGCTTTCCCAACAGAGGTTTCAAGGCAGCTTGAATTAAAGATTCATCCAGGGGTGCATAATAATAATGCCAACTGAAGGGTCTTACAAACAAGTTAAGTCGATCTTCAGTATATATTGTGTAGCGATACCGTCGATAGGCTGCACTAAAGCGAGCGTGCCAACGGTTATCGACACTAGCTGAAGCCCTGATTAATATATCTGGTGGCAGATAGCTGTTGAGGATTGTTGCCCACTTGTGAGGCGGAATTAAACCTGTAGCTTCAAAATGGGCTACTTGAGCAGCAGCGTGAACTCCTGAATCAGTTCGCCCAGCACCATGTAATGTCACATGATGCCCAAGAATAGTAGCGATCGCAATTTCGATCTCTTCTTGGACAGTCCGTTGGTTTTTTTGCCGTTGCCAGCCATGAAAATGAGTGCCCAGGTATTGGATTACCAAGGCTACTCGATGAGTTTGTGTAGGCTGGTGGCTTTCTAACATACAGATTTTGTCATTTGTCATTTGTCAGTTGTCCTTTGTTATTCACTAATGACCAATGACCAATGACCAATGACTTAAACCAATTCAATTATTGCCATTTTTGCATTATCACCCCGACGCGGTACGGTACGCAGGATGCGGGTATAACCGCCCTGGCGATCGCCGTATCGAGTTGGAGCTTGCTCAAATAGAGCGTGAACCAGTTGTTTGTCGAAGATATAGCCAAGAGCTTCCCGACGTGCTGACAAGGAACCATTTTTGGCTAGGGTAATCATTTTTTCCACTTCACTTCGGAGAACTTTCGCTCTAATTAAAGTGGTGGTGATCTTACCATGACGGATTAGCTCGGTGGCGAGCGATCGCAGTAAAGCACGGCGTTGATCGGCTGGTTTACTGAGTTTTTTGACGCGACAACGGTGACGCATAATTATGCACTATGAATTATGAACGGTTTTTCTTAAGGGTGTTTAGAGCCTCTTTCCATTGGCAGGGTGATGCCCAAGCGTCGCTGCAAAGCTTCTACAACTTCTTCTGCTGACTTCTGCCCAAAGTTCTTAATTTCTAAGAGGTCTTCTTGGGTATAATCCAACAAATCTGCCACAGAGTTAACTTGCGCCCGTTTGAGACAGTTATATGCCCGCACAGAAAGTTGTAACTCTTCGATGGGTATCTGGGCAGTTGGGTCGTCTGGAATATCCGACCCTGTGTCTGTTGGTTCTAGGGAGATGTCTTTCAATGGGTTGAATAAATCTACCAAGATCGCGGCGGCCGAAGATAGTGCTTCTTGGGGGGAAATACTGCCATTTGTCCAAACTTCCAACAGTAGTCGGTCTTTTGGAATTAAGCCTTCCCCACGAGATTCTTCAACACTGTAGTTGACTTTTCGCACTGGCATAAATATTGAGTCGATTTGGAGAAAATCCAAAGATGTGGCTTCCTCACGTCCTCGCTCTACCGTGCGATAGCCTTTGCCTTTCTCGATCCGAAATTCCATTTCCAGTTTTCCACCCTCAGCGATTGTGGCTACATACTGGGTCGGATCTATGATCTCTACTTCACTGGGCAAATCAAAATGCGCCGCAGTGATTGTTGCAGGGCCGCTAACGAGTAATCTACCAATTTGAGGCTGCGAAGAATAGTTTTTCAGGATAACTTCCTTCATTCTCATGAGGATTTCCAATACATCTTCCCGCACGCCTGGAACTGTAGCAAATTCGTGTGAAACGCCCGCAATCCGCACGGCTGTAACTGCTGTACCTTCTAGGTTGGACAGTAAAACCCGCCGCAGTGCGTTGCCAACAGTTGTTCCTTGACCGCGTTCTAGAGGTTCCAGAACAAATTTACTGTAATGGTTCCGACTTTCGTCAGTATTCGACTCTACACATTCAATTTGAAACTGCGCCACGGATGAGCCTCCCTTTTTCTAAGGTGCTGCTAGCAGACAAATCAATTGCCTCCAGAATTGAATTTATGTCCTGTAGATTATAGGTATATCAAACTATTAGTATAAAATTACGGTATAGTTTGACACTCCCATTGAGCTTGCAGGTGCTAATAATATTTTGGGTAGCCCGAAGTTTAACAGCTTTTCCAGCGGGGAAATCTGACGTGCTTCTGGTCGCCCAAGCTTTCACCCAATGACAGTTTGCACGTTAGACGCTCAAGCGGTCATTACTGGCTGTAACTTTTCGTCCTCACTGCCCAAGTCTTGGTATTTAAACTCGACGGCGCTTGGGTGGACGACAACCATTGTGAGGAATCGGGGTAATATCCCGAATCAGTGTAATTTCCAGTCCTGCTCCTTGAAGTGCCCGGATAGCGGTTTCTCTACCTGCTCCTGGCCCACTGACCATTACTTCAATTTGGCGCATTCCTTGATCAATAGCTCGACGGGCTGCACTTTCAGCAGCAGTTTGTGCTGCAAAGGGAGTTCCCTTTTTTGCTCCCTTAAAACCGCTAGAACCAGCACTAGCCCAGGAGATGACATCTCCATTTTGATCGGTAATGGTGACAATGCTATTGTTGAAAGTAGACTGGATGTAAGCCATCCCACTGGGTACATTCCGTTTCTGCTTCTTGCTCCCGGATTTTTTAGTTGGTTGTCTCGCCATACTTGTTTAGTTGATTTAAGGTAAAACTTGTTGCTCGGATTAGCAAGCGTTGCAAAATTATTTCCCTGGAGCCTTCTTCTTCCCAGCCACTGTCTGCCTTCTACCTCGACGGGTTCTAGCATTGGTGCGAGTTCTTTGTCCTCTGACTGGTAAGCCCATGCGATGACGACGACCTCTGTAGGTACCAATGTCAACTAAGCGCTTGATGTTCAAAGACTCCAAGCGCCGCAAGTCGCCTTCAACTTGATAGTTGGTTTCTATTTCCCCTCGTAGGGCTGTTACATCGGCATCACTTAAGTCCTTAACGCGGATGTCTGGGTTCACACCAGTAGCCGCTATAATTTCTTGAGAGCGTGATAATCCAATTCCGTAAATGTAAGTTAGACCGATCTCGACGCGCTTATCGCGTGGAAGGTCTACTCCGGCAATACGTGCCACAATGAACTCTCCCTATTTTTCTCGCAATTACTGTTGGTTGGAAAAACGCGATCAATCGCGTCTTTTCGTTTTAATGATGATATGCGTGTTACAACTGGCTCTGTTGGTAAGAGTGTTATCCTTGACGTTGCTTGTGCTTGGGGTTTACGCAAATCACCATAACGCGACCACGACGTTTGATGACGTTACACTTTTCACAAATTTTCTTGACTGAGGCTCTAACTTTCATGCCTTTTATTTTTTGACTCCAAATATAAAATTATAGCATTTCTAGGAAAATTAATCCAGTTAAATGACTAGCAAACAGCCAAAAAAATGGTTTTATGGTAAAATTCTCTACATATAATTACTTCTTTCGTAGTCGATAGGTAATTCTGCCTTTGGTCAAGTCGTAGGGGGTTAACTCCACCTTGACGCGATCGCCGGGCAAAATCTTGATATAATTTCGGCGAATCTTGCCGGAAATGTGTGCCAACACGTTAAAGCCATTGTCCAAGTCAACGCGAAACATCGCATTGGGCAAGGACTCTGTAACCGTGCCTTCCATTTCAATCAAATCTTGCTTAGACAATTTGTTTTTTCCTCAACTCAACAATTTCGTGTTCAGTTGCAGCGCTTCATCTGCAAAGAAACACATTTTAAGAAATATATCAACAGTTTATTAATATATCTTAGCTAAAATTGATCTTTTTCTTTTTCTTGGGAGTGGGAGTAGGGAATTCTCTACTCCCTATTCCCCTTCTTTTCAGGAAGCGATTACCTTTTGTAGTTCACCAGTGACATCTTCTTGGGGCTGATTGCCACTGACTGTTAGGAGTTTTTTGCGATCGCCGTAATAATCAATTAAAGGTGCAGTTTCAGCACGGTACACCTCTAAACGACGACGAATCACCTCTTCGGTATCATCTTTTCGTCCTCTAGCTAGCAAACGTGCGATCACAACTTCGTCTGGTGCATCTAAATTGACTACCCTTTCGCCACCTTGATGTATTGCTTCTAGTAACTTCTCCAGAAAAGCTGCTTGGGTCACTTTTCGGGGAAAGCCATCAAGAATCCAACCATTTTTGGCATCTGGTTGATTGAGGCGCTCCTGTACCAAGTCCTGCACTAGCTGGTCGGGTACTAACTCGCCGCTATCAACATAACTTTGAGCCTTAATTCCTAAAGGAGTTTGCTCTTTCATAGCTTGTCTTAATATTTCACCAGTAGAAATATGGGGAATATTCAAGTGTTCAGCCAAGGTATGAGCTTGTGTTCCTTTACCCGCTCCAGGTGGCCCCAAGAAGATTAATCGCGTCACTATTATTTCACCATTCCTTCATAGCGCTGAGAGATTACATAAGTTTGGACTTGTTTGGCTGTCTCAATTGCCACACCAACTAAAATTAACAATGAGGTTGCACCTATTCCCCGGAAAGTTTTCACATTCAAAGCGCTCTCTACAGCTGTGGGGATAATAGCAACAAAGCCCAAAAAGATCGCACCCAAAAAAGTTAGTCGGTTGGAAACGCGTTCGATATACTCGCTAGTTGCCTTGCCGGGACGAATTCCAGGAATACTAGAACCCATTTTCTTCAAGTTCTGCGCCACATCTACTGGGTTGAGAATCAACGAAGAATAGAAGTAGCTGAAGAAAACAATGGAAATCATGTAGACCAAAGCATAGACCCAAGAGCTAGAACCGCTTGGACTCAAATAAGTGTTAACTATATTCGCCAAATCGGCATTTTTTGTAAAATTGGCGATCAGCAGTGGCAAACTGAGGATAGCAGCAGCAAAAATAATTGGCATCACCCCGCCTTGATTCAGCCGCAGTGGCAGATAACTACGCTGCTCTGCCAAAACTCGCCGACCTACTTGGCGACGAGCCGAAATAATAGGGATGCGGCGCATTCCTTCTTGGACAATCACAATACCAACGATTGTTGCTAGGAAAACTAAGATCAGTACGATCACCCGACCCACTGCTTCCCTACCGCCGACTTGCACCAAGTCGATAGTATCGCCTAAAGCTTTTGGTAATGACGCGACAATGTTGACAAAAATCAGTAATGATGCACCATTACCAATGCCCCGTTCTGTAATCAGTTCTGATGCCCACATGACGAACATAGAACCAGCAGTCAGAGCGATCGCAGTTTCAGCGACAAATATGGGCCCTGGCTTTAAGGCGAATTGCTGGAGGAATAATGCCGAAAAAGCTGTACTTTGAAGAATTGCCCAACCTACAGTGACGTAGCGGGTAATTTGTGATATTTTTCGCCGGCCTGCTTCGCCTTCATTTTTCTGTAAATTTTCTAAAGTTGGAATCGCAGCAGTCAGTAATTGGATGATAATAGACGCATTAATGAAGGGCAAAATTCCTAAAGCAAAGACTCCCAAAGTCGAAAGTCCTCGCCCGGAAAATATATCCAATAAGCCGAATATGGAATTACTCCCCGATATGGCTTCGGCAAATCTCGGTCTATCAATCCCTGGTACAGGTAAGAAGATACCCAGGCGAACCAAAATCAAAATACCGACAGTGACAAGCAGCCTACCTCTGAGGCCAGCTGCCTGTGCCATCTGCATAAAAGTTTCTTGAGCCGTTGGGGCTTTATCTCGACTGATCATAGAGTGCTACCTTTATAGTGAACCAAGCACTGGCAGCGAGTTGGCTTGCATTTAAGTGCGCTGTTCCGGCTCACTCATAAGACTTCACAACTACCACCAGCTGCCTCAATTTTGCTACGAGCTGAACCTGTGAAAGCTGCCGCTTGCACCTTGAGCGGAATGCTCAATTCCCCGTTACCTAAAATTTTCAATGGCCCTTTGACAGCAGTCAGGATACCTGCGGCTTTCAATGAGGTCAAAGTTACTTCTGTATTCGCGGGAAGCGAGGCTAGCTTCTCTACATTAATCGTAGTGTAAATCTTCTGATTAATTCTCGGAAAGCCCTTCAGCTTAGGTAAGCGGCGATACAATGGCTGTTGACCACCTTCAAAACCTGGTCGTGTACCACTACCAGAACGAGATTTTTGACCCCGCATACCTAGACCAGCACTAGCACCTTGACCAGCAGAAATACCTCTAGCTACACGGCGCTTGCGTTTCTTTGAGCCTTTTTGCGGCTTAACATCATGGAGTCTCATAATTTATCAAGTTCTCATTTGTCGTTTGTCATTTGTCTTTTGTCATTTGTCTTTTGTCCTTTGTTATTCACTAATGACCATTGTACAGACGCGATTAATCGCGTCTCTACTGACCAATGACTAATGACTAAATTAGATGTAGAGATTTTGAATAGGAATACCGCGATCTTCGGCGACTTCAGAAAGGGTACGCAGTGTAGATAAGGCATTAACTGCGGCTCTAGCATTATTGAGCGGATTGTTGGAGCCTAGTTGCTTGGCTAAAACGTTACGAACTCCTGCTAATTCCAACACAGTCCGTACAGCACCACCAGCAATTACCCCAGTACCAGGTGAGGCTGGACGCATAATCACTTTTGCACCGCCACCGACACCATCAATGGGATGGGGGATGGAGTTGGATTTGGTGATTGGAATATCAATGAGGTGTTTTTTGCCGTCGGCTACGCCTTTTTTGACGGCGCCAATTACATCTGAGGCTTTGCCTACTCCGACTCCAACTTGACCGCGTTCGTTACCAACGACAACGATCGCTCGGAAGCTAAGTTTTTTACCACCTTTGACCACTTTACTAACGCGTCGGATTTGGATAACCCGCTCTTGCCAAGTGGTTTCTTCTTTTTTGGCACGCTTTGTTCTACTTTTACGCTCTGTTGCCATAATTTCTGCTCTGGTGAACGTCATTTGTCAGTTGTCATTTGTCATTTGTCATTTGTCCTTTGTCATTTGTCCAATAACTAATGACTAATGACCAATGACTTTAGAAATCTAAACCAGCTTCGCGTGCTGCATCAGCTAGTGCTTTGACACGACCATGATATAAGTTACCACCGCGATCGAAGACTACTTTGGTGATGCCTTTTTCTAGCGATCGCACTGCGATCAATTTACCAACCTGCACCGAGGCGTCGCGGTTTGCACATGACGCTAAACTAGATTTCAACTCTGGTTCTACAGTCGATGCGGCGACGATTGTTTGATGCTGAGTATCATCAATCAACTGGGCATAAATATGCTCGTTAGAACGAAACACCGCTAAACGCGGACGTTCTGGGGAGCCAATCACTTTGCCGCGAACGCGTCGATGACGACGGTTTTTTGATTCTCTACGAGTAAGTTTCATTTCTACTTCTTACCACCCTTACCAGTCTTACCAGCCTTTCGTCTGACCACTTCACCGGCATAGCGAATGCCTTTACCTTTGTAAGGTTCTGGTGGACGAACAGCACGAATTTTGGCGGCTGTGTTACCTACGATTTCTTTGTCATAGCCACTGACAATGACGTTAGTGGTACCTTCTACGGCAAACTGAATTCCATCTGGTGGTTCAATTTGCACCTGATGGCTGTAACCCATATTTAAAACTAGGTTACGCCCTTGAATTTGTGCCCTGTAACCAACACCTTGAATTTCCAAACGGCGCTGAAAACCTTGGGAAACTCCCTCGACCATGTTGGCAACTAAAGTCCGGCTCAAGCCGTGCAGTTGCTTTGAGGTACGAGTTTCATCCCGACGATTTACGTGTAATATTTCCCCCTCTTGAGAGAGTGAAACATTATCTCTGAGAGTGCGAGAAAGTTCTCCTTTCGGGCCTTTCACCACAATATTCGTACCATCGATCGCCACTTGAACTTTGGCGGGAATAGTAATTGGACGTTTACCAATACGAGACATGACTTTTTGTCCTTTGTTATTTGTCGTTTGCCTTTTGTCTTTTGTCTTTCACTAATGACAAATGACTAATGACCAATGACTACCAAACGTAACAAAGTACTTCGCCACCCAAGTTCTGACGCCGCGCTTCGCGGTCAGTCATAATGCCACTGGATGTAGAAATAATGGCAATGCCAATGCCGCCTAGTACCCTTGGTAATTCTTTTCGATTTGAATAAACACGCAAGCCAGGCTTACTTACCCGCTTTAAGGCGGTGATCAGAGGCTGACGGTTTTTTCCCTTGTATTTCAGGGAAATCACCAGATTGCGTTTTACCCCTTCTTCTGCTTCTTCGATTTCAGCAATAAAGCCTTCCTCCCGTAGCACTTTGGCAATACTCCGGGTCATTTTTGTCGCTGGCACTTGTGTAGTTTGATGCCGCGCCAGGTTGGCATTGCGGATGCGCGTCAGCATATCTGCAATTGTGTCGTTAGCCGCCATCGTTCCCTCTATAGATGAACTTATTGATCGCGAAAGGGCATTCCTAATTCTTTAAGTAAGGCGCGTCCCTCTTCGTCGTTTTTTGCTGTGGTGATGATGGAAATATCCATCCCACGCACTTGATCGATGCTGTCGTATTCGACTTCTGGAAAAATTAGCTGTTCTCTTACACCCAGAGTGTAGTTACCGCGTCCGTCAAAGCTTTTAGGACTAACGCCGCGAAAATCTCGAATTCTGGGTAGTGACAGGCTAACTAGCCGATCGAAAAAGGCATACATCCGTTCGGCTCTAAGAGTAACCATGATCCCCACAGGCATCCCTTGACGGATCTTAAAGCCAGCGATCGCCTTTTTCGCCCGTGTCACCACTGGTTTTTGACCTGTTACCACAGCAATCTCGTTGATGGATGCCTCTAGGGACTTAGCATTTTGAGCTGCTTCACCCAAACCTCGGTTAATCGTAACTTTTACCAACTTCGGTACTTGATGTACGTTGGTATATTGAAACTGATTAATCAGTTTGGGGACGATTGTCTCTTGATATAAGGTTTTAAGTCTTGTTGTCGCCATAGTTTTTTGTCCTGATATCCCTGGGCTTGGTCAGGGAACTTTTATTGTCCTTTGTCTTTTGTCCTTTGTTATTTGTCTTTTGACTAATGACTAATGACTATTTATCCAGAATTTCGCCAGTTTTTTTAAGTTTTCTGACTTTTTTGCCTTCTGAGGTAAAGGTATAACCAACACGACTGGCAACGTTTTGCTTAGTAGAATAAAGCATCACATTGGAGCTATGAATCGGGAATTCTTGGGTAATAATTCGCCCTGATTCCCCTTCTTGCTGGGGTTTGACGTGCTTGGTCTTGATGTTGACACCTTTGACGATGACTTTACTCAGTTGAGGAAGTGCTTGGATAATTTCACCAACCTTTCCTTTGTCTTTGCCAGCAATCACTTGTACGGTGTCGCCAGTTTTGACGTGCATTTTGTGAAATACTTTGGGCGTACCCTGTTTGGCTGCCATTAAAGCACCTCCGGAGCCAGAGAAACAATTTTAGTAAAGTTTTTATCGCGCAGTTCCCGTGCAACTGGGCCAAAAACCCGTGTGCCTCTGGGATTACCGTCTTTGTTGATGATTACAGCGGCGTTATCATCAAAGCGAATACTCATGCCGCTGTCACGACTTACAGCTTTCCGAGTCCTGACAATTACTGCTTCCACAACATCAGATTTTTTAACAGCCATGTTGGGTGTAGCATCTTTGACAACTGCGATAATTTTATCACCGATAAAACCATAACGACGGTTGCCTCCACCCAAGACGCGGATGCACATTAGTTTGCGGGCGCCGCTATTATCTGCGACATTCAGGTAAGTCTGGGGTTGAATCACAATTATTCTCCCTTGTAATGTTGTTAGTTCTTAACAACGATGAGGTTTAAGTAGGCTTGACGTTTAGGACTTCTGTGATTTTCCAGCGCTTGGTTTTACTCAGGGGTCTAGTTTCCTGAATGCGAACGCGATCGCCTACTTTACACTGATTTTCTTCGTCGTGAACCTTATATCGTTGGGTGTTAACCACAATCTTGCCGTACTTGGGGTGAGGAGCGCGGTTTTCTATGGCGACTACCACAGTTTTTTGCATTTTATCGCTCACTACCAAGCCAACTCGTTCTTTAACTGCCATATTCTCCTACTTTTTTTCTTTAGCCGATTGACTTGCTGCCCGTTTGCGTTCTGTTTCTAGCGTCAGCAATTGGGCTAGGCGGTGGCGCATTTGTCGGAACTGGTGGGGCTTTTCTAATTGTCTGGTGGCTTTTTGCAAGCGCAACTGAAACAGTTGTCTTTTGATCGCGACAATTTCATCAGAGAGCTTCTCGTCACTTAATTCTCTAGCTTCTGAAATCTTGGGAAGAGGCATAAGCTACTCCTGCTCCTGTGGTTGAGAGCGCACTATAAACTTGGTTTTGATGGGCAGTTTAAATGAAGCCAAACGCATTGCTTCACGGGCGATTTCTTCAGAAACTCCACCGATTTCAAATAAAATTCGTCCTGGCTTGACTACAGCTACCCAAAACTCTGGATTACCTTTACCGGAACCCATCCGGGTTTCAGCAGGACGCATAGTTACAGGTTTATCAGGGAAAATCCGAATCCAGATTTGTCCACCCCGACGAATATAACGAGTCATTGCCCGACGGGAAGCCTCGATTTGACGCGAGGTAATCCAAGCAGGTTCTTGCGCTTGGAGTGCAAAATCACCGAAGTTGAGGGTACTACCACGGGTGGCTAGTCCCTCCATCCGTCCGCGCTGTTGTTTGCGGAATTTAGTTCTTCTAGGGCTTAACATGATTGGCTACTGGGTACTAGGTACTGGGGATTAGGGATTGGGAATTAGGGATTGGGGATTGAGAATTTTTACCTAGTCCCCAGTCCCCAGTCCCCAGTCCCCGTTTACCCTTCATTCGAGCGGTCTTCAAATTGCTGGCGACGACGTTGTTGTTGACGGCGACGGGGTTCGCGTTCGCGATCGCGGGGTTCGCGAACGGGATCCAGGCTGGCGGGTGGTAGGGGTGTTTCTTCCTGTGCAGGAATAATTTCTCCCTTAAACACCCATACTTTGATACCCAAAATGCCGTAAACAGTTTTTGCTGTGCAATAAGAGTAGTCAATGTCAGCCCGTAAGGTATGTAAAGGTACTCTACCTTCACGAGTCCACTCTGTCCGGGCAATTTCCGCACCGTTGAGGCGACCGCTAACTTGGATTTTAATTCCTTGGACACCAGCGCGTTGGGCACGTTGAATCGATTGCCGCACTACCCGCCGAAAGGAAACCCGACGTTCTAATTGTTGAGCAATGTATTCGGCAATTAGGTAGGCATCAGCATCAACCCGTTGAACTTCAACTACGTTAATGCGAATTTGGCGATTACTACCCAACAATCCTTGGAGTCCGGTACGTAAGGATTCAATACCTTGTCCACCGCGACCCACGACTACCCCAGGTCTAGCTGTGCGTACTTCTAAGTCGATTTGGTCAGCTTTGCGCTCAATCCGCACTTCGGAAATTCCGGCGTTGTTTTGAGCGAGTCTACCCAGCTTTTGTTCTATGTATTGACGGAGTTTGTGATCTTCTTGGAGAAGTTCTGGATAGCGATCGGGAACAGCAAACCAACGGGATTGATGTTCATGTGTAATACCCAGGCGAAAACCAACTGGATGAATCTTTTGTCCCACGAATGCTTCCTCTAAAATTTCTGACTTTACGCAATTTATTCCTGTAAAAAAAGCTTATTTTTCTGGGGCGGCTGCAACAGCCACAGTAATATGACACGTCGGCTTGCGAATTTGGTAAGCTCGACCTTGCGCTCTTGGCTGGAACCGCTTCAACGGCGGCCCTTGATCGGCATAAGCCTGAGTAATCACTAGTTGAGTCCGATCTAACCCAGCGTTGTGTTCGGCATTGGCAGCAGCGCTTCTAAGAACTTTCAATATGGGTTCAGTGGCGCGATAGGGCATGAATTCCAGGATGATTAATGCTTCTCGGTACGATCGCCCGCGGATTTGATCGAGTACCCGACGCACCTTGTAGGCCGAGATGCGGATAAAACGAGCGATCGCTTTTACTTCAGTAGTATTAGTAGCCATAATTTTCTCCAATTTTATCCTTCGTCCTTTATCTTTTGTCCTTTGTCTTTTGTCGAAAGCTAATAACTAATGACCAATGACCAATGACAAATGACCAATGACTAATAACTACCTACCTGCTTTTTTGTCGCTTTTTCCATGACCCCTGTAGGTGCGTGTTGGGGCAAATTCACCCAACTTATGTCCTACCATCTGTTCATTCACAAAAACTGGAACGTGTTGACGTCCGTTGTGAACAGCTATAGTATGACCTACCATTAGAGGCAAAATTGTCGAAGCTCGTGACCAAGTTTTAATAACTTCTTTTCTGTTGTTGTCGTTGAGCTTTTCAATTTTCTTTAAGAGATGATCCGCAACGAAAGGACCTTTTTTTAGAGAACGACCCATAGTTCAATTTTGGATTTAGGATTTAGGAATTAGAATTTAGGAGTGAGGAGTTAGGAGTTAGATTTTACTCTCAACTTATAACTCTTAACTCCTAACTCTTTAAGATTCACGACCACCGCGACCGCGTTTAGAAGATTTACGACGACGACGCACAATCAACTTGCTACTAAGTTTCTTGCGATTGCGTGTCTTCGCACCCAATGTGGGTTTACCCCAAGGTGTAACAGGACCCGATCTACCGATAGGCGCTCTACCTTCACCACCACCATGTGGGTGATCCACTGGGTTCATGACGCTACCCCTAACTTTAGGACGGCGACCTTTCCAGCGATTTCGTCCGGCTTTACCTGCACTGAGGTTTCTCGCATCGGTGTTGCCTACTTGCCCAATGGTGGCGTAGCACTCACGTCGAATCAAGCGGACTTCTCCTGAAGGCAACTTGAGAGTTACGTAATTACCTTCTTTTGCCACAACTTGAGCGCTAGCACCAGCAGCACGTACAATTTGACCACCTTTACCAGGAGTGAATTCTACGTTGTGAACACTAGTACCTAAGGGAATCTTCGAGAGCGGTAAAGCATTACCATCTTCAAAAGGAGCCTCAGGGCCAGAAATAATTATTGTTCCAACTTTCAACCCGTTGGGGTGAAGGATGTACCGTTTTTCGCCGTCTTGGTAATACAAAAGGGCAATTCTGGCGTTGCGGTTAGGATCGTATTCAATTGCTGCGACTTTGGCAGGAATATTATGTTTATCCCTTTTAAAATCGATGATCCGATAAAGCTGTTTGTGTCCGCCACCCCGGCGACGACTAGTAATCCGTCCGTGATTATTCCGACCTTTGGCGCGATGCTTCGAGGTTGTTAGGGATTTTTCTGGCTCGCTTCTAGTAATTTCCGCAAAGTCAGAGATTGTAACTTGGCGAGTGCTGGGGGTATAAGGGCGATAAGAACGAGTACCCATATTTTTAAGTGCTGAGTGCTAAGTGCTGTTAGCGGAAGCGGGGCGTTTAGCCCGTGCTGAGTGTTGAGTTTTGAGTTCAGTAACTCTTAACTCCTAACTCACAACTTTTTTAGACTTCTGGGAATAGAACTTGTCTAATCTTGTCTTCATCCCCAGGTGCGACGGTGACAATGGCTCGCTTATATTGGGGTTTATAACCAATAAATTTACCAACGCGCCGCTTTTTACGCGGTGGTAAAATGGTGTTGACTTTTACAACCTTGACCTGAAACAAGTCTTCGATCGCAGCCTTGATTTCTGGCTTAGATGCCTTTGGAATTACTTCAAAGGTGTACTTGTTTTGCTCCATCAAGATGGTCGCTTTCTCGGTGACGATTGGGCGACGCACTAAGTCGGCAAGGTCGCGGCGGTCAAAGCTAGGCACTGTAGACCTCCTGAATTTTTTCTAGGGCTGATGCCGTAACCACAATCTTGTCAGCGTGCAGTAAATCAAAAACATTTAGCTGGTCGGCTGCAATTAGTTTTAAATTTTCAATGTTGCGGGCTGATAAATAAACGTTATCTGTATCCGCAATTTCAGACAAAATTAACAGTGACTTGCTTTCTGGTACTACTCCCCAACGGGCAAGCGCTGCCACTAATTCTTTAGTCTTTGGGCGAGATAGCTCAGTGCTAAATTCTTCTACTACGATCAAGTCGTCAATACGACCGACAAATGCTGTCCGCAGTGCTAAACGTCGCTCTTTGCGGTTCAGCTTGAGGTCGAAGTCTCTGGGCTTTGGCCCAAAGATCACACCACCACCACGCCACAATGGTGAACGAATAGAACCTGCACGAGCGCGACCAGTACCTTTTTGTCGCCAAGGTTTACGACCGCCACCTCTGACTTCCGAACGAGTTTTTGTACTGGCATTTCCTTGACGAGCATTGGTCAATTGCCGTACTAAGGCGCGGTGCACAATATGAGACGCTGTTTCTTGCTTGGCAACGCGCAACTCGAAGGTCGTCTCGCCGACCTGTTCTCCTTGCCAATTTTTAACTACGCTTTCAACCATCTTTATTATTTGTCCTTTGTCATTTGTCATTTGTCTTTTGTCTTTAGCCAATGACTACTGACTAATGACTGCTGACTTTTGACTATCCCACTATTTTTGCAGGCACAACACTTACTAGAGCGCCTGGTTTACCAGGAATGGCTCCCTTAATTAGCAATAAGTTGCGTTCTGGGTCAACTCGCACTATGGTCAATTTGCGGATTGTAATACGTTTTCCACCTAAACGACCTGCCATCCGCTTACCTGGATAGACACGACCGGGTGTTGTACCAGCACCAATAGAACCGGGTGCTCTGTGGTTTTTGGAACCGTGTGACATTGGCCCGCGACCAAAGTTGTTGCGCTTCTGGTTTCCCGCAAAGCCACGACCGATGCTTGTACCGACGACATCGACAATTTGACCAGCGCTAAAAATATCTGCTTTAATCTCTTGACCTAAAGCATAATCACTAGAGCTATCGGTGTGATATTCATTTAAGTGACGCAATGCTGGGGCAGATGATTTAGCCAAATGACCCAGTAGAGGTCTGTTTAGTGCCTTAGGTTTGACTTCGCCATAACCAACTTGAATGGCAAAGTAACCGTCGGTTTCTTTCGTTTTAACTTGTGTAACGGTGCATGGCCCTGCTTGAATGACAGTTACAGGAATAGACACTCCTGCTTCGTCAAATATTTGGGTCATGCCCAGCTTGGTGCCGAGAATACCTACAGACACAGTAACTGGTTCTCCTTTCTACTTGCTGACCTTGGAATTGGACTCTAGTGGACACGCTTTGTACGCATCAGTTTAGGCTGGGTTAGCCTGCGAAATTTGGAATGGCTTTAGTAAACCGCTCCAAATGCTTTTGGACACAACAAACCGTGTCCTTACTGCTTGGTGAATCTGTTTAGCTTCACTCATTAGATCACCAGAACAGCCACAAGTCTCTTCCCGTTGGGAAGGAGTAACTTCTGGAATCAATGCAAGGCGCTACAGCTTAAAGCTGTGTGCAGCAATGCTTTCGTCCAAGCAATTGCTCTGGCACTTTCTGGAGGCAGCGCTGTCGGCGGGTTTTCCGATTTTTACACGCCTGAAGGGCGGCTTCCCGGAGATTGGCTACTGCCGTGTTGCAGTTGGACTTAAGCGGTTATTACCACCCAGTATCCGTTAACTGAGACTGACGTAATGCCATGAAACCAACATTGCTGCTCAGTCTTTACTTCCTTAAACACCTTAAACTATTGTTTAAGCTTTTGCCTGCTTTTTTGGAGGCACAGGAGTAAACGTACCTTGGAGCTTAGGATTAACTTTGTTATTCTTCCATAAGCTCTAATGTTGACCTGAAAGCTTTCTTAGTTTACCAGTCTACGATCGCTCTGAGTGAAATTATCCAATTTGGATTAAGTCATCAGCTTCTGATGCTAACACTACCTCAAAATGACAGTAAAAAGTCAACCTAATTTGCGTTTTTGGTCACAATCTAATAATATAAATTATTTATTTATGTTTGTCCAGTAATTTATAGAGCTATTTTTAGGGAGTGGGCAGTAAAGAAGGGAATAGGTCACAGGTTACAGGTTACAGATTATTCCCTATAACCTGTCATCTGTCACTTCTCCCCTAAGTACCAATGCCCAATACCTAAAAAAATGCTTTTAATCTATCGGTTCAGGGTAAATAATAGAGATATCTAAGTGGGATAAGACGAAAATCTATGGCACTAATTACCACTGGCAACGGTTTAATCCGCGATCTGGAAAAATTTGGCGCTCTGGGAGTGTATGTACCTCTGGAAGGGGGTTATGAAGGTCGATATCAGCGCCGACTACGGGCAGATGGCTATACTACCCTCCACATTACTGCTAAAGGACTGGGTGATGTAGCTGCGTATCTCACAAGAATTCATGGAGTCAGACCTCCTCATCTTGGTAAAAAAAGCACTGGTAGCGGGGCGGCAGTAGGTCAAGTGTACTATCTGCCACCAATTCTCAATTCTCATTTAGAACAGTTACCACCAAAGTCTAAGGGGCTAGTTTTGTGGATTATTGAAGGGCATATTCTTTCCAATGAGGAAGTTGAGTATTTAACGAATTTGCCTCAGTTAGAACCACGAGTGAGAGTAGTTATTGAGAGGGGTGGCGATCGCTCTTTCCGTTGGACTTCTCTAGAAAAAACTCTGTTAGCTAGTTAGTCCTTTGTCATTAGTCATTAGTCATTTGCTATGACTAATGACTCAATTCAATCAGCATTTCAATAATGCTGAATCGAAAACCACAAGATGCAAATAACCGCCGTGAAGCCTCGTTAGCAATTGCTGTATCTAGACGAATTTGCTTGACGCCCATTTGATGAAAGCGTTCAACACTTAGCATCACCATCTGCCGCGCAATTCCGTTTTGGCGATATTCCGGCTCGACCCAGATATCATGAATAAAAGCAAATTCCTGTAACCGATAAATTGGTATTTCTCGCTCAACTGTTGCCACCAGAAACCCTACAATTTGCCCTTCATTTTCGGATACTAGAAATACACTGCGTACGTTGGAAGCGTCGGCGAAGCCATCGCTATTTGCCAAACGCGTCAACCATTGCTCATAACGCTGTTCTGGATGCGGTAGAAAACCATATTTGGCAGAATCCCAAGACTCATGCAAAGCACAAATTTTGGCAACCATTGGTAAAACTGCGGGTACGTCAGTTATTGTAGCGGGGCGGATCAGCATAAGCTTTCAAGCACAAAAAGCACAAACAAGAAAGAATGCCTTGCAGTGAGATATTAGTTTTTATTCACTTACTCAGCCAAGAGTATCGTTTTGTTGACCCTGAGCATCAGAAACTTGGGAAAACTTTGTTTTTAGTATTGGGGAAAAGCTGGCCTGGTTAGAACAGGGGTAATGTCTAAGTGGATGTCTGAAATGGTTATAAGGTTTAGAGCTATGGCAAACAGCTGTCTATTTATAACCACTCCAGAAAGAAACAGCAATCGCGATCGCCAGCAAAATTCAGTATTGCGCTATGTGCAACTTAAATGCTCATTAGCTGATAAGTTTTTTCGTAACTCCACGCAATCGGGTTAACACTGGCTTCGCCCAATTTCCACCAAGCAAATCGTGCAGCAGAATATAAAAACAGGGGATGATAAATAATGTCAGCATCGTTGCGATCGCCATCCCAAAGAAAACTACAATCCCTAAAGGCTGCAAAAACTCAGAACCTTCGCCAATGCCCAATGCCAAAGGAAACAGTCCCAAGATAGTGGTGACTGTGGTCATGATAATTGGGCGCAAACGTTGAGGTGCAGCTTTCACGATCGCAATTTGGCGAGTACAACCAACTTCTTCCCGAATTTGATTCGCTAGTTCCACCATGAGAATCCCTGCATTCACTACAATTCCCACCAGCAGGACAACACCAACAATTACAGTTGCGCCAATTGCAGTTTGGGTAATGTAAAGTCCAAAAATTCCTCCAGCTAACGCTAGTGGTACGGTGAACATAATTACCAATGGGTCAATCAGCGAATTGTATTGCACCGCCATGACTACAAAGATTAAGAACGTTGCTAACGCTCCCAAAGTTTTTAAAGCATCCTGAAGTTGCTGATTGGTTTCTTGGGCAGAACTAGGCACAATGGAAACACCATCAGGTAAGTCTACATCTTTAAGTACCTCGTTGACTTCTGCGATCGCTTCACCAAGACTAGCTCCCTCACTGAGATTTCCTGCGACAATAAAAGCTTGGCGCTGATTAATCCGTTGCACCTCACCAGGCGCTTGACCTTCTTGAATCTTCGCCACATCAAAAAGCCGGATTAGTTGATTGTTTTCTGTAAATAGCGGTAATTGCTGTAGCTGAGAAGGACGCCCAATCGCTTCTTTATTTAGCTGCACCCGTACATCAACTAAACGATTACCACGTTGAATTTGCGTGGGAACTGAACCTTCAATTGCTGTTTGAACTGTTGCACCAATTTGCCCGGCACTCAATCCTAAAGCTGAAACCCGTTCCCAGTCGGGGCGAATTTGGATTTCGGGTTGTCGGGGGTCAGCATCTGGTCGGAATGTCGCTAATTTTGCCCTTTCTTGTAATGCTTGCAGTACTTGAGCGCCTGCTTGCGTTAAGTTTTCTTCGTTCTCACCTTGCAAAACCACGTCAACTTCTGACCCTTGCACTGGAGAATTACTCAAGATTAAACCCCGCACCTGACCAGGATTGAGGCGTAGCAGAATTCCTGCTAAGTTGAGTTTGTTAAATTCTTGAGTTACTTTTTTGACGAAGGCTTCGACATCTGTGCCTGGTTTCAGATTGATGGTACTACTGGCACGTAAAGGATTTTCTGTAGTACTGCTGCCAAATAAATTACCACCCACAGTTGTGAAAGCAGACTCGGTTTCTGGTTGTTTGAGCAAAATGTCATCGACAATTTGCATAACTTTTTGAGAAGTTACTAAAGGTGTACCGGGAGGAAACTGCGCTCTCAAGGTAGCTTGTCCGGTACTGATACGGGGTAAAATTTCTTGGGGAATTTGACCAAACATAAAGAAGCTGCTGCCGCCTAAAATTAGCAAAGCAGCAGTTACTACGAGGAGCCGATAGCGTAAAACTTTGGTTAAGAAGTTACCGTATCCCCGCGTAGCGTCTTCAAATCGATGATTAAATTGTCTAAGCAGCCAAAATTCACTAATCCGACTAGACCAGGGGATTCCCAAGAGTCGAGAAGACAGCATCGGCACTACTGTAATCGCAACCACAAGAGATGCTGCGACTGCGAAGCTAATTGTTAGAATCAGTTCATTAAATAGCAGTGCAATAAAGCCGCCAATTAAGAGGAATGGCACTACAGAAACTAAGTTGGCACCTGTAGCAGCAACTAAAGCAGATTCTACTTCTTGGGAAGCAGTAGTCGCACTGTCTATAAAGAATTTGGAATTTCTCCCCTTCTTTTCTGCTCCTCTGCTCCCCTGCTCCCCTGCCTCCATCTCTCTTTGATTGGGAGTCATCCCTGCTTTTTCGGAAATATTCTCCAAGATCACAACCGATGTATCAATTGCTTGACCGACTCCTAATGTCAGACCTGCCAAACTAAAAACATTCAAGGTTAAACCAAATATTCTCATCAAAGCGATCGCCGCCAGAGTACACAACGGAATCGTCAAACTGATAATGAATGTTTGCCTGAACGATCCCAAAAATAACAACACAGCTGCTGCTGCTAACAATGCTCCAGAAATCCCCGAAAAGATGACATCATTTAAAGAATTGCGGATAAAGACAGATTCATCTGTGGTGGGACTCAAAGTCATGTCCGCTGGAATTAAACCCGATTGTCGTAATTGTTCAATTCGGCGCTTAACAGCATCTACAACTGTGATTGTATTGGCTTCAGGCTGCTTTTGGACTGAAAATTTCACCGCAGGCTGACGATTCAGATAAACAAATACTCGCTGTTCTTCTGTATCGTCAATTACCTCAGCAAAGTCTCGCAAATAAACGCGGCGGGAAGGTGCAGGGGTAGTGGTAGTAGTGGTAGTGGTATTACTGCTATTAATGGTATTAGCACTAGCAGGAGAAGAGGAGGAAACCTCCAAGGAAAGGTTTTCAATTTCCTTGGCATTTTGGAAACGTCCGACAGTCCGAGTCAATGGCTCGGAATTTTGCCCCAGAATCCGACCACCGGAAGTATCTTGGTTACGGGCTGTTAATTCATCTAAGACATCATTTAACCCGACACCCAAAGCTTGCAATCGGTTTAAGTCAACAAGCACTCGTACTTCTTCCTCTGCGCCACCAGATACATCAACGGAAGCGACTCCCGGCACGACACTGAGTTCACGCGTTAACTCTTCATCAGCAAATACGCGTAACTCTTTACCTGGCAATGAAGCAGAGGTCAGCGCCAATTCATAAACCGGCAATTGAGAAGGATCGACTTTGAATAAGCGCGGCTCCTCTATTGTATCTGGTAGTTGTCCTCGATTTCGGTTAAAAGCAGCAGTTGCATCGTTTAGAGCTTGGTCAATATCGCCCCCTGGTTGGAAGTATAAATCGAGGCTTACCTGTCCTTCACGGGTGCGAGAGAAAACTTGCACTACATTCTCGGTTGCTGATAAAGCTTCTTCTAAAGGTCTGGTGATTTCATCTACTGCTACTTCTGGTGAAATACCAGGGGCTTCTAGCCGAACGCCAATTCGGGGATAAGTAATTGACGGTAGCAGATCGACTTGAATTGTTGTGAGAAAAAATACCCCAATGACAATTACTGCCACGGTGAGCATGAGTGTGCCAATGTGTTGGCGGATAGCGATCGCACTAAGGCTAAATCCGCTATTGCCATTATTATTTGCCTGTTGCATGATCCTAAGTGATAAGTGCTAAATGCTGACTACTGAGTACTTTTTTCTTTGGTATGGTGATTATTGCTCACCCTACTATTACTTTTCTGAAAGAATTGAAAGACTTACAGTGTCACCTTCTTTTAACGGCTTACCACTACGAACAACATAGCGCTCTCCCGCTTGCAAACCGGATAAAATTTCTACTTTGCTATCAGCCCTTTTTCCTAAAGTAACTGCACGCGTCGCTACTTTCGTCTTGCCATCTGTGTCTTTCACCACAAATAGCGTCCCCGACGGGTTTTCTTGCTCTTTTCCTGCTGCCTTTGCTGCTCCTGCTTGTTTTTGAATAGCTGTTTGCGGCACTACTACCCGCTGTTGAGTCTGGTTTTCAAAGTTGACTCGCGCCAGTAGTCCACTGCCAATCTTACCTTGAGTATTAGGAATCAATACCTCTACAGGTATCAAGCGAGCTGTGGCATCGGCAGCTGGGGAAATCCGTGTAACTCTGCCAATTAATGCTTCTTTAGGGAAGGCATCTAAGCGCACTTGTACAGACTGTCCAACTTGAATTTGTGCTAGTTCTAATTCGGAAACTTGGACGACGACTTTGACACGGTTAAAGTCGCCAATTTTCAAGACTTCGTTACCTGCTTGCAGCAAGTTGCCTGGTTCTGTCACCCTTTGTGTGACTAAGCCAGTGATGGGAGATACCAGCCGAGTATAAGACCTGCGCTCTTTGGTTTGGGCAACCAATGCCTGTTGAGCAAGTACTCTACCTTGGGCGGCAGCAACGGCTTGCTGTTCTGTCCGAACTTGTTCTTGGGCTGCCCGGAGTGCCTGGGCGGCTGTTTGCGCCTGGGTACGTGCTTGCTGGGCAGTTTGTTCAGCGATCGCTCCAGCCCTAAACAACCTCTGCTGCCGCTCTGAGTCTGCTTGAGCTTGTACTACTTCTAGCCGCGCTCGTTCAACGTCTGCACGAGCATTGCTTACCTGATTTGTTGCCCTAGCTACTTCTGATTTGAGAGCTGCTAGCTCTGCTTCTGTTTGCTTTAATTCGGTCGAAAGTATGGCATCATCTAACCGCCCGACGTTTTGCCCAAGCTTTACTGCATCGCCGACATCAAGGTTCAAAGCCAACAACCGAGCTTCTACTTGCGATCGCAATGATACAATTCGGAAGGGTGTTGTATTACCTGTGTATTCTGGTTGTGTTTGTAGCGTATCAGTTCGAGCGATCGCTACATCTACAGCTGTCGCACCACCACCTTGTCCGCTACCAGGACTTTGAGATTGTGCGTCAGCCACTTCTTCCTTGGGTAGCGTTCCACAATTCGCTGTCAGCAGTCCTATGCCCAGCAGACAGGGAATCAATAATATGGATGCAAAAGAGGAAGACACCTTTGTGTCAAAACTATTTTTTACATCTGCAACAGCCACATCAGCCTTCATAACCGAATTTAACTGGGTATCAATTACCTGGTTAGCGGCTGCCAAAGGTGAGATTTTCGCCTGCTTGTGCGGCTTATTTCTGTCCAAAATCATTTATTTTTCTCGTATTTGGGGAGCTTTTTGGGTTAAGCCGTGCATTACCAAGTAATTTTGAGACATTATGAATAGTGAAAAGCGGCGAGAGTCAATTGGCTATCTTCTTGCAGAATTTTGTATCAAAAATTACTTTTTATTTAAAAAAATTCTCACCACTTTAACTCATTAAATTGAGTCGCCCGCTTTTTAGCTGGTGACGCAATTATTAACTCAGTATAAATATTTTTAAATTTATTGCAATCTGCCCTGAGTAGAAGACTTGTATTTACTGAAGATACGGGACTTTTACACCCCTACTTCTAATCTAGGCTTGATTAAGTAATTATACTTAAGCTGACATCACCAGCCAGATTTAATATAGCAAAATGCCTAGTAATTTTTACACTCGATCAAATATATTGATAAGTTGCTTTTTCTGACGCCGTAATATTTCGATCGAGCGATCGCATATAAAGCAAAGAAGGCGATCTATATTACATTCACCAAATATTAGGTCAGCAAAGTTACAAGTGACATCATTGCTAAAAATTGCATAAACTGCTGATGAAGCCCAGATTTCCGAATTTTTCCAGGAATCAGCGCGTGAGTAGCGATCGCAGTTTTGCCATATCTAAACCAGTCACGCCCCTTCTCTACGAGACGCTACGCGTAGCTTGCTTCCCCGCAGGGGTACGTGAAAGTCAAAAATCACGCATTCAAAAGTCAATATTTAGATAAAGAGAGTGGATTAGTCGATCTTGTGGGTGCGGTTCACTAAAGCCTCACCCGTTTTGAGACTAGCCAGCATCTAGCTATTATCCGCTTATATAACTTTTTATAACAGTTTTTCAAACCTTTTTCCTAGAAAGTGAGTTGTTATGTCATCATGGGAAGTGAAATGAGAATTAATTCGGTGACAGTGTTTGTTTTTAGTATTGACAGGCTTTTTCCTTTTGGTATTACAGACTTCTCTCCGAAATCTAAATCTCTACAAACTTATGATTTTGGAGACATTTAATGTCAATTTACGTAGGTAACCTCTCCTATGATGTTACGCAAGATGCGCTGAGTGCTGTATTTGCAGAATATGGTACTGTAAAGCGTGTTCAACTACCCACTGACCGTGAAACAGGTCGTTTACGCGGCTTTGCTTTTGTAGAAATGAATTCAGAAGATGAAGAAGCAAAAGCCATTGAAGCTCTTGATGGTGCTGAATGGCTTGGTCGCGACCTCAAAGTAAATAAAGCCAAGCCCAAAGAAGACAGAAGTGGTGGTTCCTTTGGGAACCGTGGTGGTGGCGGCGGCTACAATCGTAGCAATAACCGATACTAAGATTAATTGAATTTAGAAAAGGCTCAGGCAGGAATGCTTGAGTCTTTTTTATGCAAAACTTTGACTCTAAATAATCTCAGGCAGTCATTTATCATACCGCACTGATGATTCTCTAACCAGAGTGCCCTGATGAAAGATCATTTTCCATCGATTGTTATTTAATTTCCAGATGGAACTTCGCAACGAATGAACAGGTTGTTCGCCAGATATATGTCTGACTATACGATAGGTTACTAAAACAACCCCTGTTGCTAAAACTAACGTTTTGAATTCTGTTATCAATCTTTGAGTCAGGGGTTGGATCAGGGCAAACGCATCTAAATTACTCTTGATCACAACCAAGGTTAAGAACCAACGAAAAAATCAGCATTTATCGTTTGGTTTAGTTTCCCAAGCTCAAAGTGATCGCTTCAACCTGTGTCAATAAGCAACAATTAATGCGACTATTTGGGAGCTTATTGAAAATACAATCCTTTTGTTGACATGATGCGGCCGCCCTGGGGGTTGGATGGGTTCATTCTGCAAGCTCTCGATAATTTGCTGTTTATTAAAAACACGCCCTGAGCTTCCGAATTCAATGAACTCATCAGCAAGTAAATCCATAATATCTTTAGCTGACTTTCGGACATCGGGTTGAAGCAAACGCTCCTCTAATTCACGAAGAAGCGATTCTTCTAAATAGTCTGCTTTCATATATGTCAGGACTTACGCATTGACAAAGTAGACAGTAAGTATATTGATTAAATTAGGAAAAAATAGGCGATCGCTAACTACTAAAGGCGTTGAAAAACAGATAATACTGAGGTTGACTGCATTAAGGGTGAGAACTATCAAAGGGACTACCAAGCCATCAACTGCCAAGTGCGATCTCAACACTTACACCCTATTTTTACTGGCTGAATCAAAGTATCCAGGCTGCACGCGTTTAGCAGATATTATGGAAGATTTATCTCATGATAATGTCAAGATATTTTTGCTACGTAAGCGGTATGAACTCAAGAATTTATTTGATGAAGTTCAACTATATATCAATTTGGTAGGGTGCACAAAAAGTTACGATGACACGGTAATTGATAAACCTCATAGTGACCCGAATTTCATAAAACTAATTGGTTATGTTTATTCAGTAAGGCATCATCGTACAGTTCAAGGAATTTAGTTAATTACCTTGTATTACACGGATTTATTGGGGAAGTCTGTACCTGTAAATTATCGCATTTATAACAAACAAGAAGGTAAAACCAAAAATGATTATTTACTAGAGATGATTACTAAGCTAATGGAAAAGGGGTTTGCAGCCTCATGCTGTAACTACCGACGCTTGGTATTCTAGCCAAAAAAATCTAAAATTCTTTAAAAACTCTTTAATTGGAGTTTTTAACTGGGATAGCCAAAAATCGCTTATGTTCGGTTGATGGTAAAAATTTTACCCAAGTCCAAAATCTAGAAATTCCAGTAAACAGTTTAATAGTGTACCTCAAAAACTTTGGACAAGTGAAAGTATTTCAAAGAAGTTTCTTCAAGTAGCCCGTGACTTTATTTTGGAACAGCTAGCACAGAAATGTTGTTGAAATTCATATTGCAGTATTTCTCTCAATGCGTAAGTTCTAATAGTTTATTTACCATAATAATTAAGTTTTGTAACATGTATACTGCTAATAAACGCTAGTTAGAAGTAATGTTAGTTGATTACAAAATCAACGCAGTAATTTTTCACTACCAACTATGAAGACTATAAATAAGGTAATTGCTTGTACTACAGCTTTAACATTAGGTATTGCACCTAACTGCCTTGCTAGTACTTTCACTCCAGTTAATTGGACAATATCTGGGCCAGGAACAACTAATACCCAACAAGTCAATCTAGATGAATATAATTTAAGTTATAATCTACCTGGGACAGAAGGTTTTGATATAAATACTTGGACAATTTCGACAGTAGCAAAAGCTGATGGGAATTATAATTTTGACTGGAACTATACAGGTTTCCATTCTTACTTCGATGTAACAGCCTTCCTCAATACTTTTAATCCAAACACAACTTTATACAGTGCTGGGCCGACTAACTGCTGTAGTTCCCCATCTGCTGGATTTAATGAATCTGGTAGTTATAGTTTTAGCAATATTTCTGCTGGTCAGACATTTGGCTTTACAATGGGTGGTAGTCATTTTGATTTTGCACTTAGACTTGAAGGAAATTTAAATTTAAAACAAATTGCCAATCCAGTTTCTGTTCCCGAAAATAATCCTATCGTTCCTCTCATTACTCTGGGATTATTTGGAGCTTATAGCACTTTAAGAAAAAAAGAACTACAAACTAAATTAACTAGAATTTAAAGCCTTAAAACGTCAGCTAAAAGCCAAGTCAAACTAACTTCCACACCACCCAAAAACCGCCCAATACCCATCTAAGCAACCCATTCCCCCATACCCCTAACAACATCCCGTAGCGCGTCATATAGCACGGGGTTTGTTTTTGGTGATTGGGTGCGATCGCTTCATAGTCGCCAAAATTTTACTGCTTGATCCTTTTCTGGATTCGCTGTTGAAGAAGGGTTATAACTTTATAACTTAACTACTGTTCTGGCTCAATTGGCTAGCGTTCTGCTAAAGCTGACTCAATTGCTGATGGTGTAGCTTGCTCACTTTTGATACGAGTGCTCTGTAGTCGTTGCATAAGTCCTGATGGTATCTCCTAAATCTTAAGCAAAGATCCGAGTATTTGATTTAATGTCAAATCTTAACTTTAATTTTTATGCGATCGCATCCTTGAGCAAGTTAATAAAAAAACCCGCTGATTGGGGTAGGATTCCAGCGGGGTTAAATAATACAGTTTTTTCAGAGAAACCAACACTAAACTTAATTACAGAGCTACTAGAAACTTTTACGACTAATAGTAACTATTTATAAATGTTTATGAACTATTTTTTTAGCATGACGTCTGTGATGTTTTGTATGATGAACTTTAGCAGATTTTACGCTAGTATGATGGATAGTTTTAGCTTGAGCTTGAGATACAAAAGCGGTTACAGGTGCAGCAAAAATTAGAGCCAAAAGTAAAGCTTTAGCGAACTTATTCACTTGAAAATCCTCATCAGGTAATCAACAATTTAACTATCCAATAGACGT
The DNA here is from genome assembly GCF_964247315.1 of uncultured Nostoc sp. Taxonomy (GTDB): domain Bacteria; phylum Cyanobacteriota; class Cyanobacteriia; order Cyanobacteriales; family Nostocaceae; genus Nostoc. The sequence continues at coordinate 17,982 of NZ_CAXTTT010000010.1, read as the reverse complement.
ATGTCATAAGTTTGTAATTGATATGAATCTTTCATGTCTATTTTTACATCCGTCAAATATAGGACTTACATCAATACTGTTTGGGTAAGCTAAGAGACGCGATAAATCGTCGTCTCTACAATGATTTATCACATCTTTAGCGATCTATAATTTTCATCAAAAAACCTTAACCGAATCGTATTGGATCTGACGTGAACCTATCCCACTATTCTAAAAATCCCTATTTTTGTCGTACAATGTGCTTCAAAACCTTAATTTTTAATTTTTATTTCTCAATAAGTTTAAGTTTTGTAGCACAAACATTATTAGTAGTATAAGTTTGTGGAATACTTAGCTAAAAAATACTTGCTGGCATTTCAATTTTAAATGTAACAATTTGGATATCATCCAAATAACTGTAATTTGGCTATGATACCTGGGTTAATTTTGATTAGGAAATGCTGAGAGCCATCAATTCTTCTGCTACGTCAAAGTTAGCTGTGACATTTTGTACGTCATCCAAGCTTTCTAGAGTATCAATTAACTTGAAAAGCGATCGCGCCCGATCGGGATCGGTAACTTCTACACTATTACTAGGAATCCAGCGCAATTCAGCATCAGTTACCTTAAAACCTTGATTTTTGAGTATCTGACTAAGGGTTTCTAAATTTGCAATATCAGTAAATACCTCAGCTATCTCATCTTCAGTCATCTCATAAGACTGGGCATCGCCTTCAAGGGATGCTTCTAAAAGCTGTTCTTCGTTAAGTACGCCCTGCACTACACAAACGCCTTTTTGTTCAAACATCCAGCTAACACAACCTGTTTCACCAAGATTGCCACCATTTTTACTAAAAGCTACACGCAAGTCAGCAGCAGTGCGATTGCGATTGTCTGTGAGGGCTTCGATTAAAATAGCTACACCACAAGGGCCATAACCTTCGTAGCGAATCGCTTCAAAAATAGCATTATCGCCGCCAAAAGTGCCTGCACCTTTAGCGATCGCTCGTTCAATATTATCATTGGGAATACTCGCAGCCTTTGCCTTGTCAACTGCCGTGCGAAGTTGAAAATTCAGCGCCGGATCTGGTACGCCGCTTCTAGCCGCCACGATAATCGCCCTAGATAACTGAGTAAAGGTTTTTCCCTTTTTTGCATCTACTACCGCTTTTTGGCGCTTAATATTTGCCCATTTACTATGTCCTGCCATAATTTGAGATTATCATAACTCTATTCAAGATTAGGATATACCTAGCTTTTGTCTTAATGCAAAGGTGCATTTGGTAAAAGTTCGCTAAGATGCAGCACTGAGATTTGATTTTCAAGTGAGATGAGGAATAATGTCTTCAATTACTTTGCATCCCGTTTAGATAACAAAAGGTTCAAGTTCCGTGTTGCGCCACTTTTGTTCAACTCGTTCACTAATCAGCGGTCTGATGATAAACTTGGGCGGGCTACCATCCAGAACATCAATCCGCACACATGAATAAGGCAGTCGGTTCTGGAAATTGTAATTATGACGGCCCACAAATAGCGTTGAATCCGCAACTTTCCGAGTGGGTTTACCTGCAATCTCAGCAAAAGTTTCCATCAATTCAGTCCCTTCTCGCCGTTGATAGCGGGGACGATGACCGCTCCCACCAGAGATAATACAGTTAATGTGAGAGTCAGCAAATCCGGTATCAGTTGTGCAAAGATGCTCTAAACAGTGAGCGTGACCATTTAAAATCAAATCGACTATGGGACGTTCTTTAATTAGAGAACCAAGAGTTTCTGCCACTTGTTCAAACACCCAGCGCAAGCGGTGGCGAACCGCCAAGGTTTGTGCCTGATTCCACTTGGTAGCTTCTGTGACGTATGGGGGATGGTGGAAAAAGATTACACGTCCGCGGACTTCGGAGGTATTCCAAGATTCGATTAGTCTGCTTCGCAACCATTCAAGTTGTTCAAAGTCGATCGCAGGCATTTGATGAGATGCTAGTTGTTTTTCAATGTCGATTTTGATTTCGTTGATTTGGTCTAATTTAGCACTAAGGTCATCGAGTTGTTCAGCTTCGATGGGTTTATCTGGGTTGAGGCGATCGTATATTTTCAAAATCTCCAATTCTTCTCGGTCTATTTCCTGGCGACGCTTTTGCAATTGGCGGCGGTAAATTTCCCCCTCTTGAGTTGCAGGTAAAGGTGAGGGTGTATTAAAGGTATTAGAATCCAGTGCAAAAAAGTCAATCCCGCCGTAACGAAAGGTGTAATAGCGATTGGGTAAACGGGTAAACTGTCCGGGTTCATAACGCAAACAGCGCCCTTTGTCGGTCTTTGCAGTGTAGTGCCGATCTAAATGACGTTCTAATTCTTGTGGAGACATCGCTTGAGTGTAGTCCATAAATGCCCGTGCATAAGCATTACCTTGGTACGATCCATGCCAGCCAATTTCGATATCTTTGTAGCGGAACAGGCGACGCAGTGACGATGTTGTGCCAGTAAATAAACGGTACATCAACGGCACATCGTAGTAATCATGATTACCGAGTACTGGCAATAACGGCATATTAAACACCATACGGTCATAAGGAATGCTTTTCGGATTGTCGCCATTAACAAGAAATTCCCGGTAAGGCTCAATAAAGTTTGTTGAATAATATTCTTGGGAACCTACCACATAGATGACATCGCCAGTATGCAACACAAAGCTGCAATCATCGCGGTGAGTCAGCATCAGTTCGGCAACTTTTCGTTGGGGGTGGTGTCGAGAATGGGATTTAGTACCGGAATCACCGATCACCATAAAGGAAAATTCTGGATTATCTTCTCTGCGATCGTCAATAACTATACTGGTTTGGTCAATTCCCCGTTGCACAAAACTTGGATGCATCCACCGCACCCGTTCCTTCATCTTTTGAATTTTCACAGGAATCGGCGGATCGGAAATCAATTTCATGGCTGATAACTCTTGAATGCCTGACGCACACGCCGATTGTAACGAAATATTTAATTGTCATTTGTCATTTGTTATTTGTGAATAACCAATGTCCTTAATGAGTGCTGTTAGCGGATAGCTATGGTTTAGCGCGTGCTGAGTGGGAATCTCACTTTTTTTACTCGCAACTCGGAACTGTTTTGCCCCATGCCCCCATGCCTAATGCCCAATGCCCAATGCCCCAATCCCAATCTTTAAGGTAAATTTTCTCGCAGTAATGCTCGAAAGCCTGCTTGTTGAAAATGCTCATCAGCAGTCAGTGCTTCAGTGATGCCGCTATATTGCATAACAATAAAAGATACGCAATCGACAAATCCCCATTCTTTCTCTGTTCGTTCGCGATATAGCTGGAAAGCACGTTCGTAGAGTTCCTGGGAAAGGGGGACAATTTCTACTTTGGAGTCTGCTACTAGAGAATTTAATAAAATGATTGCCGCTTGACGATAAGGTTGTTGGGATAAGGCATTGCCAATTTCCAACATTACCGCCTGTGTTGTCACCAAACGAGTTTCTGCTGCTTGTAACATTTTAGCCAGATGTAAGGCTCGGTCATGCAAGCGATCGCTCGGTGCAGATAAGGCAATGGCAAATGATGTATCAAGAAAGACTTCAGAATGCATGAAAAGTTTACTTGTTGTACAAATATTTATCTATATTGGTAGACCAGTCAGGTGGCCCTTCGAGATTGAGCGATCGCGCCGTTTGTAGAAATGATACCGTTTCATGTTCGCTCGGCGGTAAAATTTCAATACTGATTCGCACGCGGGTATTAATTGGCAGTGCGATCGGTTCAGCCGGATACAACACTTTGCCATTAAACACAGCTGTGATTTTTTCTACCATTTTCTTTAAAAAGTTATTCTAGTCTATCCTAAGCTGGTTGTGGTGATACGGGTAGGGTAAACGACGCTATAAGTAGTGAAGATACGTATACTTGTCTTACAAATTATCTCGATTTGGCAAAATTGTCTAAACTACCAACTGAATTACACCCCACTGTCCATTTGTCAACCAAGAAGAGTCAGATTTTGCTACTTTCTCGATAACTTCTGGTTTTAAACCGACTGCTACTTCTGACTTTAAGGTGCGTAGAGCTACCATTGGCACGGGTAAGTAGCAAACTATATCTGCAATGTTGGTAGTAAAATTCCAATGGCGATCGCCTAATAATCGACGATAATTGGCATCTCCTTTGACTATAACTAAACTTGCATTGGCTAACTCATTTTTGAGGTAGTTGGGTATTTCCCAAAAAGCTAAAGGCGATGTCCAAAAGTAATCTTCAGATAGTACTAAACGCCCTGATGCAATATTGTCTTGCAATCTTTTAGCAAAGGATGTAACTTGTTGATTTCCACTAGCGGCTAAAAAACTTGTTGTGTAATGTACATCCTTAATCGTGGCATCAGAGACAAAAGTCGGATGTGGCTTTAAGTGTAGGTAAACCCGATCGGTCAGTCCGCTACTTAACAAAAAATCTACTAAAAATAAATCACAAACAAGTTCAAAACCAGCATTGTCTACAACAAAATCAATCCGTCCTCCTTGAGAGTTGATTAACAATTCCGTGACTTGGGAGGCATCATTTACTAGGATGTGAGCTAGTTGGATTTGAATATCAAAACGACTGCGATCGCTTTCGGACGCTGACCATAAACTCAAATCAACTCGATTTCCCCACAAAGCAAAATATAACAGTGCTATTAAAGCTGTTTGATTTGATTCTCCCTTGAGTTGGGAATTATCTAACCAATTGTTAGCCCGATCGCACAGTAGAATAATCGAATCTAGAGATGCTTCTAAACTTTGAGACTTTTGTAACTCAAATGGATCGACACCTTGCCAGACACCAGGGCGAAAATAATTAGTAATTTCTAGAATTAACCGAAAAAAATAAGTTTCAGCAAAAAACCAAGGAACATCTACCCAACGCTGACCTTTGTAGAATTCTAAATATGTATTCCAGGCTGAAAAATCGATAGCAGTCTTATTTAAAAGAGGTTGCACATATCCTGCTGGTAATTCTGTAGCCAGGTTTTCCAAGCTGGTATTAATTTCAAATGAGAAATTATTTTCAGCGATAACTTTGCGAGCGATCGCAGGCATTCGTTGAGTAACTGTAAACTCAATAAAAGAACCGACTTCTGACCCCAAAAGAGACGGTGGTATGGGTAATTTGGGGATGTGGGGTATATTCACTACAAACTTTGATTTTCCTGATCTTTTTAGTTATTCTAACCCTGTATGCAACTTGATTTCAAACCTAATTAACTCAAAAGCGGCATAAATCCACCAATCCTGCAAACAAAGCATTTAAGAAAGTCAGAAAAAAAAGACTGATTATTGTAGAGACGACGATTCATCGCGTCTCTTGTTTTAACCAAACAGTATTGGGAGTGGTGCTTTTCGTTGTTGTGGAAGCCATGAAAGATTGGGAATTGGATGTAGAAGATACTAAAGTTATAGGGAGATACAGAGATTGATTCCAGCACTCCTAAATTGTCTATTGTGAATCATTAGTATCGCCAAAGGATCTCATCTGTAACTCGACTGCGTTAACGTAACTTCGATCGTTCAAAACTTGCGCTGGTAACTTATTAGCCCTGATAGCAGCCTGAACCACATCTTTCGCAGTCAAGTATCCGGTTTGGTATTTGAATAACAAAGTGCCCCCACTAGGAATACCCTGGTCTTTTAAATAACCTTGATAAGCTAGAAAAGCAATATTGAAGGGTTGCAGATATTTAGTATCTGTGGAATTTTTTCGTAAAGTATTAGAGTTGATATTTGGATTTATTTGTCCACCACCATTGTTCGTATTAACTGTTTGAGCGCCAGCAATTTTAGGGATGAAAGCTATAGAAAGAATGATAAGTGCAGAATTGAGCAAGGTTGTGAATTTCATGATTTTATCCTTAGTAGACATTAATTAGTGTTTTAAATTCATCAAGTCTTATTTCTTAGAATTTTCAATATTTTGTAATTAATCATCATATTTGTCGATTTATAACTCACACTTTTGAATGAAATAATTTCCTCAAATCTCGCTCAAACAAGATTTGAAGAGAATTAATACAGGTTGATAATGGAGTATTGTAAAAATAAACAAATTTATGATGAACTGTGACAAAGCTGTAATTGATAAAACGATCTAAGCTAAACCTTAAAAGCACAGAACTAACTTAAATCATTCAAAATTACCAAAACCCATCATGTAATAGGCGATAAAAGCAGTATCAAAGGATTTGAGGTGATTGACATTCGTGGAATAGCTTGGGAAAGTGTCAGAGTTGACGGCTGTGTTTATTGATGGGCTATTGTGGTTCCTGGATAGATGAAAGCAAGTGATTTTAGGCATAGAAGTAATCCAAGTAATAATATGTGCAGAATTGACCAAGTTTTTGAATTTCATAGAGTTATATTAACTGAAGAATGTGCAATCAGTATCCTCTAGTAATAGAGTTCACTGTTTTCTAATCTCAATCTTTTATTGGAACTTTACCTGATAGGTTGATTTGTTATTTACCCGAACTGGTGAGTTAAATTCACCCCAATTGGAAAAATGGGGAATTAGGAGAAAGTTTAGTAATAACTTCAAAGAGATATGCTAACTAGAATTTTTAGCTAACAAGTATTTTTAGAAGATGCATTAGCGTAGTTCGCCGTAGGCATCGCCTATTCACATATCTAGAGATTTTTTGCTTAAGGCTATCAATCGAAATCCAACTTTGTTTTGGCTAATTAACTTTCCATACCAATATGCTAGAAAATCTTGATGATGGAAGCAAATGCTTTTAATTTTCCAATTGATAAAAAAAAGTGATTGCAATTAATATCTAGAGGTAAATCCTCCAATTCATTACCTCTTCGTAACTTCTGAACTATTTTGGCAGTGTCACGGGTTCCATAAATTCACTACAAATAAGCTAATAGTGTCAAAATGTTATATGTATAGTTTATTTACAAAGTCATTTATGCCGAAAGCAATTTGGAATGGAACTGTTTTAGCCGAGAGTGATAATACTGTAGTTGTCGAGGGCAACCATTATTTCCCTGTTGACAGCATTAACAAACAGTACTTTACTGAAAGCAACACTCACACTACTTGTCCTTGGAAAGGTGTTGCCAGTTACTACAGTATCGACGTTGATGGGCAAGTCAATAAAGATGCTGCTTGGTATTATCCCAGCGCTAAGGAGAAGGCTAAGAATATTGAAGGCCATCTCGCCTTCTGGAAAGGTGTAAAAGTTGAGGCTTAATCAAGGTTCCTGGAAGTATTTTAGTTTCAGGTAATTGATATTACATTCGACTAATTGCCCATAAAATACTTAGCCCACGTGCGCGGGCTAAGTATTTAAATTTATTTGCGAATTTATTTTAACACGTAATTATACCTTCGCCTTGCGAAATGCTGCTTGCTTTCTCTTCGCCAGCCAAGCCAGACTACCAGCAAGTATAGTACCAGCGATCGCACTTGGTTCGGGTACTGGTTTCGATATAATAGCACCAGGTTTCAATATCAAAGTACCAGAACTGATAGTTATGTTGCCTGCTGCTCCTGAATTAATATTACCAGCAGCGATCGCACTTGGTTCGGGTACTCTTGTCAGAATCAGGTTAGGGGTTGTAATAGTTATGTTGCCTCCTAATCCTGAATTATTGCTACCAGCGTTAATTTCCACGTTATTATTTAAACCAGGATTAGCAGTAGAGATATTTAAAGTGCCGCTGTTTATGATGCCGTTGGGAGTCCCGATGCTACTATCATCTTGGACAATCAGTTGACTACTATTAATCTCAATATTGTTGCTGCTAACTAAGTGACTATTCTCAGTGAGCGTTACCACATCACTAGCATTAATCTCAATATTATTGCTGCTGATAGTGCTATTGATAAGTCTTAAATTACTATCTATCTTAAAATTATCGCCGCTAACAGTGCTATTAGTAAAGGTTAGGTTACTAGAATTGTAAGCATTGAAATTACCAGCGATCGCTAGCCCAGAAAGTGTAACATTCGCGGCGCTAATGTCAAACACGGGGAATTGATTATTGCTACTGATGGTAAGTAAGTTAGCGCCTAGGCCATTAATAGTGAGATTTTTTGCGATTGCAAGTGCCCCACTTGTCAGGTTAATTGTACTGGGATTACTACCCAATAGGAACTCTACTACGTCATTGCTAGTTGCAGTGTTGATAACGTCTCGCAATGAGCCAAAGCCACTGTCATCAAGATTGTTAACCGTCAAAGTAGCAGCTTGGGCTGATTCCACTTGCATTATCACCCAACCCAGAGCAACGGCTGTGGAAATAGCTTGAGCAACAGCCTTTTTTCTATTGTTTTTTGTCACTTAAAACTCCTCAGATTTAGAGCAAGCAAGTATATTGAATGATGTTCAAGTTTATAACGTCTAACAAAATAAAATATAAGTATAATCTAGGGGTGCTGGTGTTGATTGATTAAACAAACGCTTGACCATCCAAATTTATGCCATCCCAGACTGAAGAATTTACTATTGGTGTCGAAGAAGAATATCAAATTATCGATCCCACGACGCGAGAACTAAGTTCGCGTGTAGAGCATATTCTTCCAAAAGCCCAGAAAGCAATTGGTTCAGAGGTGCAGCCAGAAGCCCAGCAATCGCAGATAGAAATTGGTACGCCCATCTGTAGAACACTTGCAGATGTACGCTCTGAGCTTGTTCGTTTGCGCTACGAAGTGATTGCGGCGGCGGCTAAGGACGGTAAGCAAATTGCTGCTGCTGGGACGCACCCGTTCTCACATTGGGATGAACAGCAGATCACGCCCAAAGAACGTTATCAAGATTTGATGCGAGATTATCAACAACTCACCCGTGAACTAGTCATCTTTGGCTGTCATGTGCATGTGGGAATTAGCGATCGCTCTACTGCCATCCAGGTGATGAATCGGACTCGTGTATGGCTTTCCCCACTCTTGGCATTGGCAGCATCTTCACCTTTTTGGTTAGGTACGGATACAGGTTATGCAAGCTATCGTACCGAAATTTGGAGCCGATGGCCTATATCTGGAGTACCACTGATTTTCGAGTCCTTGACCGATTACGAAGCGCTTGTACAAGTTTTAGTAGAGACAAAAAGTGTTGCGGAGGCGACGAAAATTTATTGGGATGTGCGTTTGTCTGAGCGCTTTCCAACAATTGAGTTTCGAGTCACGGATGTCTGTCAGACAGTAGACGAAGCAGTAATGGTAGCAGGACTTGTACGTGCTTTGGTGCGAACTTGCTACGAAGAAGTCATAACTGATAAACCGTTTCACCCAGTGCGTCACGAACTTATACGTGCTGCTCACTGGCGTGCCGCACGTTATGGATTAGATGAGGATTTAATTGACATTAGCGCTATAAAAGCTGTTCCGGCACGGGAGATGGTTGAGAGCTTTCTCAGTTTTGTGCGTCCATCGCTTGAGGAGTACGGAGAATGGGATGAAGTCTCGTCTCTTGTACATAGAACGATGGAGTTCGGGAATGGTGCAAGACGACAACGCGAAATTTACAAACAAACGGGGCGTTTTTCAGATGTCGTCGATTTAATCGTCCAAGATACAGCAAAAGGGATAGCTTCAGTATAAATGCTTTTGTTCTCGTGAATCTGAGTTGTGCTGTTAATAGTATAGGACTTGTATTGATAAGTTTTGCTTAAGTTGTGGTAACGAGCGCATAAGCGTTTGCCACAAATGGATCAGCTCTGGTAATGAAACAACTTCATTGATAAGTTTTATTTAAGCGTTGTTAACGATCGCATAAGCGTTTGCCACAAATGGATAAGCATTCGTAACCAAACAGGTTGTGTTGGTAACGAACGCATAAGTTTTCGTTACTAACGGATAAGCATTCGTAACCAAACAAGTTGTGTTGGTAACAAACGGACAAGCTGTGGTAACGACAACAACTTTATTCCTAACATCCGCTTCTGTGTTGGTAACAAATGGACAAGCTGTTGTTACCACGGGAACTTCATTTATAACGTTGCTGCTGCAAAATTGCTCAAATTCTTCTGAAGAGGATTTTCTTTAAGCTTTGCATGGCACGAGTAACAACATGATGCTGAAATGTATGTAGGGTAAAGCGATCGCGACACCCAACACCAAGATCCATGTTGGGTTGGACTGCGCTTCACGCAACCTACATCTAATTTAAAACAACCTCTAATGCTTAATGTGAAAGATCAGATAATAGAAAAAATGGACGCAGTTATAGCCGTAGTCATATAGGTTGGCACATAATGACAATCGTGAATGTCAGGAAGAGTAATGTTTTTACCTCCTGCCTTCTGCCTCCTGCCCCCTGCCTCCTGCCTCCTGCATAATTCTTCAATCTAATAACCCCACATAGCGAGGTAACAACCATGCAAAATCTCACCAGAATTACCCGCAATCCAGAAGTGATGGGTGGTAAACCCTGCATTCGAGGAATGCGTATTACTGTTGGTACTATCGTTGGGTTAATGGCATCTGGACACAGCAATAGCGATATTCTTAAAGCATATCCTTACCTCGAAGAAGCTGATATTTATGAGGCACTTGCCTATGCTGCATGGCGAGTTGAAGAAATTGAAGTTCCTCTAAAAAGTGCATGAAAATTTTGATTGATATGAACCTTTCCCCTGATTGGGTTGCGGTTTTTCAGAGGTACAATATTTCGTCTGTCCACTGGTCTACTATTGGCAACCCCCGTGAGAAAGATGCAATCATTATGGAGTGGGCAAGAACTAACAGTTATATCGTCTTTACTCACGATTTAGACTTTGGTACTTTGTTAGCTGCAACAGGTGCTGATACCCCCAGTGTAATTCAAGTTCGCGCTCAGGATATTTTGCCAAACAGTATCGAAAATCTAGTCGTTTCAGCCCTGAATCAGTTTGAGTCCTTACTGGAGTCAGGTGCATTGGTTACTATTGACCAAGCTCAATCTAGGGTGCGTATTTTACCAATTCGTAAATAGCTGACAGCTTTGATTTAAGCGTTTACCACAAATATGACGAAGTTCGTTACCACCACAACTAGATTTGTAACGTCACTGGTGCAAAAGTAGTTAAATTATTCTTGTGAAGAGGATTTTCTTTAAGCTTCGCATTGTACGAGTAACAACATTATGCTGATGCCAAGTTTGATAGAAATCGGGGTAAGGCATATTCTGGACGCATTTCCATATAATACTGTAGTAATTATAATCTAATTGCAAATAACCACTTAAAGCTTTGATCACCTCAGAACAATGCTCATTATCCTGTAAAATTCTCTCTAAGCTTAATGCTGCCAGGCTACGGGTGTCATCATCCATAGTAGTTGATTGCAGCAGTTGCACCAAGGCGGTGATTGCTGTTTGATTGCCTGTGCCGATTCTGCCTAAGCTTAATACTGCCAGGCTACGGGTGTCGTCATCCACAGTAGTTGATTGCAGCAGTTGCACCAAGGCTGCGATCGCTGTTTGATTGCCTGTG
>NZ_CAXTTT010000010.1:0-6448 GCF_964247315.1 uncultured Nostoc sp. | reverse complement strand
GTCATCCACAGTAGTTGATTGCAGCAGTTGCACCAAGGCGGCGATCGCTTTTGTGCGGTCTGTTTGTTGCAGTGCTGACCTAGCTTCCTCTTTGATTGAACTCCGACTATCAATTGTCCACTTGACAATTTGTGTTACTATTTGATCTGCTCTGAAATAATCTCTAAACTCTACAATTCCTGCAGCGGCTAAAAAATAGGCGCGATATTCATAAAATTTTCGACATCCATCTTTAAAATTAACTAAAGCATCAATAAACTCTTGCTTTTGCTGTTTGAGGTTTTCTTCTTCTCGCCCTAACCAAAGTAATATTGTTTGCTTCCATTGCGGCTCAAAAATGCGATAAGTTCCTTGACTGGGATTATTGGAAACATGGTTGAGAAAGAAATGCCAGTCATCAATTGCTTTAGCAGCAAAGTACTCTTGAAATGAGGCATGAAAGAAAGCGTAAACAGGTTTTCTATTTGTATCTATATCTACACAGTTTAGCCAGCCGCGATTTAGTGCCAATTTCAGCAGTGAATTTTCATCATCAACATCTCCCAAAAACTGACTAACAAAATCCTGCTGCAAGCGAAAACGGGTTACTTCTTTATCTATGGCTTCTCTAGCTAATTCCCCTAGTTTGACATTGAGTTGCTGACGCTGCTCAGGTGTTGTAGGAATTTCCTCTTTTTTCCACTTGTAGAAGTCATCAACAAATTGCTGATAGAGTCCCGCTTGGATATCGGGTAATTTGCCATCTCCTGGTTGCCAATTCAAGCACAGCAGCGTCAACCGCAAAGGATTTTTCACTAAATCCTGAATCCGTTCCTTACCTGATTCTTTCAAAGCAGTGCATAACTGCTTCCCCTTTTCTGGATTAGTTGCAAACCATTTGTGAATAAATCTCTCTACTTGTTGTGGATAAGAAAAATCTAAACTGCGATAGATATCAAAATCATCAAGTGCATTACTGCTGCCATCCCACAGATTAACCCGACAAGTCAACACGATTCGTGCTTGAGCAATTGATCCTGCTTCACGGAATTGCCGTGCAATTTTTGTTAGCTGATTACCTGAAGATGCGGACATTTCATCTAACCCATCTAGCAGCAACCAGACATTATTTTGATTAAATAGAGCTACAAAATCATTCTTCAGTTGATGTCAGAGGATTTGTAGTCAGCTTTCGCCGTTCTGCAAGTATTTCACGGCAGACTTTGCGCCAGTCATCGGGAGTTAACTTTGTCCCATCCTCCCCAGGGGACGACTGTAGTCAAAAGTTGAAGTTATTAGTTTGGTTATTTATCTGTCCTTGATTTACAACCCCAATTTTTTCTGCTAGCTGCGTCAAATTTTGAATAGTTGGCTGTTGAGACTTGAGGGTATTTTCGATTTCTTGAATTTTTTGAGTGAGTTTTGGTTCTGCTTTTGCTGCTGCTTCCACTTCTACAACAGCTTGAGCAATTTCTGGGTCTTGTTCTGCTGCTGCTTTTAGTTCCAGCACCGCTTGACCATAATCTAATCGCTGCGGTTCATTTCCCTCAACAGCACTGGTGAGTAATGGCGATTTATTCTTTTGGCGGAGTAATCCGATTAACTTACCACCTAGCGTCCATGTAGCATCACCAATGTTTTCGCCGATTTTCTCCTGTGCTTTAGTCCAAAGCGTAGTTGCGATCGCAGTAGCAACAGCCGTCAGTGTTACAGTTACCATAAATTCACTACAAATTGAATTGATATAGAAATTTCTCGGCTCAATACCTTTTCCAATTTTTCACAGAGAATATCACGAATACTACGCACAACCTGATAAGTTGAATTTTAACTCAAATAATTTGAGTGGTTTGACTGGAATCAGCGTTGAAGAATAAGAACACCTAATTAGAACCCAAGCAAACTATCTCCAAGGAGTTTAGCACTGATGGAAACAGCAGATGTGATTGTGATCGGCAGTGGTCAAGGAGGCATTCCACTGGCGGCTGATTTTGCCAATGAGGGACGTAAGGTTGTTTTGTTTGAGCGGGATGCTTTAGGCGGTAGTTGCATCAACTATGGCTGCACTCCGTCGAAAGCGTTCTTAGCTGCGGCTCATGCAGCAGGGCGGGCGCGCCAGGGTAAGAAGTTAGGCATCCACACGCAGGTTGAAGTGGATTTTCCTGCTGTCATGGAGCGAGTTCGGGGAGTCCGCAGCAGCTTTAATCAAGGGATTCGCAAGCGATTGGAGAGTGCGGGTGTCAAAGTCATTTGTGCGGAAGCTTCTTTTGTGGATGAACGGACGGTCAAAGGTGGGGATGTTACCTTTCAGGCTCCTCTGGTAATCATTAACACAGGCACGTCCGCGCTGATTCCTGATATTCCCGGACTTGCAGGAACTCCCTACCTGACCAACCGCAACTTCTTTGACTTGAACACCTTACCAGCCCGTTTATTGGTGATTGGAGGCGGCTATATTGGCTTGGAATTGGGACAAGGATTAGCGCGTTTGGGCAGTCAGACTGACTTAATTGTGCGGGGCGATCGCGTCCTCGATCGGGAAGAGGCTGATGTCAGCAAGGTCTTAGCAGAAGCATTAAAACAGGATGGCATTGGGCTGCACTTTGGAGTTAATGTGAATCACGTCGCCCACGAGAGTAATGTGTTTAGCCTGACCCTGAGCAGTGGCGAACAACTTCAGGGAGAAGCGTTGCTGGTTGTGATTGGACGCAAACCTAATACAAGTCGATTAAATGCAGCCGCCAGCAAAATTGAGCTAGATGATCGAGGATTTATCAAAATTAATCAGCAGTTCCATACTACCTGTTCTGGAGTCTATGCGATCGGGGATGCTGCCAAACAGCCTGCCTTTACGCACGTTTCGTGGGAGGACTATCGCCGCTTAAAAGCAATTTTGTGTGGAGAAAACCGGACACGGAGCGATCGCGTCCTTGGCTATGCGGTTTACACAGAACCCCAAGTGGGGCGAGTGGGTATGACGTTAGAACAGGCTCAGAAACAAGGCATCAACGCGCGTGCTGTCACGTTACCCATGAGCCAAATTGCGCGTGCGATCGAGTGGGGGCATGACCTCGGATTTTATCGCATGGTGATCGACAGCGACACAGACAAAATCCTGGGAGCAACCCTGGTGGGGTACGAAACTGCTGAACTGGTGCATGTATTTTTATCCCTGATGGAAGCAGGAGCAACTTGGCAGTTGTTAGAGCGATCGGTTCACATCCATCCCACCTATGGTGAAGCTTTACCCAGTCTGGCACGATTGCTGCTTGGAGATAACATGCCAGGGTGTCCGAATATGTGAAGAGGTTTTATTGATTGTCCTTTGCATCCTTTGCGGTAGCCTGCCCGCTTTGCGTCTACGTTCAAAAAATTGACATTTAGAAAGAGTTTGAGTTTTAACTGACCGTATTGGGTTTTGTCTGTGTAGCCACAACTTCTAGTCGCCAAGGCTGGAAGTCAAAACAAGCGGTGCGTTAGCTTTTGGCGTAACGCATCCTACGAAAATATCTGAAACCTAATTATCAATTAACAATTTTTAATTAGAAGTGGCATTTTCTGCAACAGGATGAATTATTTCCTCCAAGGTTTGCAATAATTCTTGCTCGTTATAAGGTTTAGAAAAGTAAGCTCGTGCCCCTAGTTGCATAGCTAATTGCCGATGTTTATTGCTGCTACGAGAAGTCAGCATCGCCACAGGAATATTTTTTGTATCAACATCTGAATTTATCTTACCTAAAAAGCCATAACCATCAAGGCGAGGCATTTCAATATCGCAAATTACCGCCTCAACTCTCAATCCACTATGGAGTTTTTCTAAGGCATCTTGACCATCTTTAGCTTGCTCTACCTGATACCCTCCTTTTTCAAGGGTCAGGGCTAAAAAGCGGCGGACATTAATTGAATCATCTACGATTAAAATTGTCCCTTTCTGCTTAATAGATGCTGCTGATATTTTGTCTTCATCAAATATCAAAAACGGTGTTTTTAACCTTGCTGATGGTAATTGAGTGCCTCTGGGAGTCCGCGGATTGGTAGCAATCCAATACAGCAACTCATTGACATTCACTAGTGGCACTACTCGACCATCACCGAGAATTGTGCAGTTGCTGAAGCCTTCAGGTAAAGGTATATTCCCTTCAACTTGGCGAATCGCAACTTCTTGTTCGCCCCAGCAACGATCTATTTGGATTGCAACTGGCTGATTATTACCTTTAACTACTAACACACTGTTAGTACTAATGGCTGCCGGAATTTCCAACTCTGGGTTATTGTAGTGTAGGCAATTAAACTCTAAATAACGAATTAAGCGAATCAGTGGCAGCATGGTTCCTTGCCAATTTAAAACTTCGCTACCAGCCATCTCGAAAACTCGCTCGTCTTGCAGTAAAGATATTTCTGAAATGACATCTGTGGGAAATGCTAATAGAATTTTGTTGATTTCTACCAGCAGAACTCGAGCAACGGAAAGTGTAAAGGGTACTGAGAGGGTGAAGGTAGTACCAACTCCTGGTTCTGTATCAACTTTCACATCTCCTCGAATCAGTTTGAGGTTATTGCGAACCACATCCATACCGACACCGCGACCAGATAATGCTGTGACTTGCTCGGAGGTGGTAAAACCTGGTTCAAAAATTAGTGATAATAGTTCTTCATCACTAGCATTAGCGACTAAAGAAACATCCAATCCCATAGCTAGGGCGCGGGTGCGAATTTTCTCCAGAGAAATGCCCCAACCATCATCACGGATGGTGATGATGGTGCGATTACTGCGGTGAGTAGCTGTAATTTCAATCAATCCTTGTTCTGGTTTACCCAAAAGGTGACGCGTGGTAGAGTCTTCAATCCCATGATCGAAAGCGTTCCTTAATAGGTGCATTAAAGGTTCGTTTAAAGCTTCTAAAATGCTGCGTTCAATTAAAGTGTTGCCACCTTCAATTTTTAATTGAACATTTTTCCCATGCTCGACATTTAAATCGCGTAAAGCTCTTGGAAAACGTTCCACTAAATCGGATAGTGGTCGCATTCGGATGTGATTTAGCTTGGTTTGTAACTGTTTCGATGTTTTGTTTAGTTTCCGAGCAATATGGTCTGTATCATCTACACTGAGTTGCACATCTGTTGTAACTTCCTGTACCTGAACAATGGTTTCCATAACTTCCTGCGATCGCAAATTTAATTCGTTATAGCGATCCATTTCTAAGGCATCAAATTCTGTGTTTGTACCTTGTACTTGGTGGCCATTTCCAGTTTGCATCTGTGCCTCATTACACATGGTAGCTTGAGTGGAAATTTTATCGGAGACTATACGTAATTCCTGGTTTTCGCGGTCGAGAACTTGGACTCGCTGGTTGAGGTTACGAACGAGTTTGCGTAATCTTTCTAGTTGTGAGTTTAACCCATTGCGCTGAACAATCAGTTCCCCAAATAAATCATTAATTTGCTCTAGTTGTTTGCTAGGAACTCGGACGCTGTTTTCATGAATTTCTCGTTCTTTCCCAATGGCAATTGGCTCTCCTTTGCCTTCGCTAAATTTGGCATCTGGAGGATTCTCTTCTTTAGCAAATATTGTATTGTGTTCAGTTACATTAACAGCATTTACGTCATCGGCAAATTCTGCATCTACAAATGTAAAATTAGCTGCGATTGCTTCATCTTTAGTCCAAGTTTCTGGAGTTATCTCTGCTTGCCAAACAGCTGTGGACACCGCTTCTGTGTCGATGACATCTGTGGGGAAAAGCTGTGGTATCACTTCTGCTGGTAATAGTGGCTGAGATTGCGTATAACTACACAAATCAATTTCTGTAGGCAAGTTATCTAATTGATTCGTCAGCACCAAAGCTTGCGATCGCCGCCATGTTTGCAATGCTAACTGGGCAATTTCAGGAATGCGATCGCTACTAGCAGTTTCTAATAGCTGCGTTACCGACTCACAAAGCTTGCTAAAAGCTGGTAGCTGGAGCATTTCCCCTAAACCGCCTAATTCAGCTGCCAGGATCGCAATTTCTTCATACAATCCAGGCTGTTCGCTATCTGCCAATATAGATTCTAGACGCTGCAAACACTCTTCTACTTCTGTGGCAAATAGCAAAGGGATAACGTCTTGCCCATCCTCTGGGGATAGCATAGTTGAGGCATCTTCTGGGGTGGGGTCGCCCAAGCGATCGTGCAACTCATCAAAGATGGGATAACAAAAAGTTGCTAACCACTGATCTTCGACAACATTCCCTTCTGCAAGCAATTCTACAATTTGACGCAGCCAATCAACTCCAGATAGCAATAAACTTTGCAACTGAGTATCAATTTCTAAAGAATTTTTTTTAGTTTTTAAAACTTTAAAAGAATCTTCCAGACGGTGAGATAAATCACTTAGCGATTTAAATCCCATCATCCCTGCGCCACCTTTAATAGAATGACCCGGATTTCTCACAAGCAGTAAAAAATCAATTTACATAACTTGATGTGAGAC
>NZ_CAXTTT010000009.1:0-92314 GCF_964247315.1 uncultured Nostoc sp. | reverse complement strand
ACCGCCATCAATGGTGTCAAAGCCAAAGCCACCATCTATGAAGTCATTACCTGCTTCACCACTGAGAACATTATTGGCATCATTACCAACAATCGTATCGTTGCCAGCTGTACCAATTAAATTCTCAATGCTGACTAATTTATCCGTGAGAGTAGAATTTCCCGGAAACTTAACTACACCAGTAGAGAGATTGGCATCAATTGGGCCGGAAAAGAAAGCATAAGATGTGGTATCAGTTCCAGTACCGCCATCAATGGTGTCAAAGCCAAAGCCACCATCTATGAAGTCATTACCTGCTCCACCAAACAGTTTGTCATCACCATCAAAGCCTCTAAGGGTATCGTTGTCACTACTGCCGAAGACAACATCATTGCCATTAGTTCCGTAATAATTAATTGCCACGAAAGTTTATCCTTAATAAAGGTTAATTGTTAATATTAGGACTTACAATTTGACAAAAAGACAATTATATGATATAGTATGTAATTTTATTTTCCACCTACTTCTGTGACTGCGATATTTCCTGTTGATCTGACAACTAAAAAAATAAGTTGAGTCAGCTAGGCAGGAATAGATCGTGAGTGGAAACTACATTTCCAACTTGGAAACAGGAACAAGGTAAAATTTACTAACATTACAAGGAATGCTAACCCATATAACTGTCCATTTGTACAGCGTGTAAGTTCTAGATATTAAGACTGTTAAGTGTGCAAATCACACTTAACAGCCCTATATTAAGTAATCAGTGTAGTTACGCAAGATTACGGAAAAACAAAAAACTTTATGCAGCTAGCTCCCCTGTTTCCAATTTTATACCGCATTCTCCAGCCAAGTTTTCCCAACTGCCTTTGGAGTGGAAATCCCCATACTAAAGCGATCGCACTCACATTCGATGATGGCCCCCATCCTCAATACACACCCGAAGTCTTAGCAGTGTTAGATAGTTACAAGATTACAGCGAGTTTTTTTTGGTTGGGTGTTTGCGTCAACCGTTCACCAACCATTGCTAAAGCTGTTAGCGATCGCGGACACTGGATCGGATTGCATGGCTACGATCATCGCTCTTTTCCCATGCTTTCCCCAAATGACCTGAAGGACAGTTTAGAAAAAACCCAAGCTGCAATTTACAATGCCTGCAACCTGCAACCTCAACAAGTGCGAGATGTTCGCCCCCCCAATGGTTTATTTACACCTGCGACTTTAAATTTTTTTTCTCAGTGGAATTACCGCCCAGTTATGTGGAGCGTTGTACCAGAAGACTGGGTATGTCCAGGCGTCATCACCGTGGTAGAGCGAATTATGCAGCAGGTCAAAAATGGTTCAATAATTGTTTTGCATGATGGTGCTTGCGGTGGACAAGATGTTGCTGCCACAATTCAAATTCTCATTCCACAACTGCTACAACAAGGTTATGAGTTTGTAACTGTTGATACTCTATGGCAGCAAGCTCAGACAACCCATTGATAACTCGATAGGTTGGGCGATCGCTAAATTATTAGGACTTACCTAACAGGTATTGACCGTTACCAAGAATTTCACCATTACAACCGTCAAAATACTGTATACACAAGAGCAAATAAAGTCTCCACATCCGGCAGAACTTGTCATAGTTCATGCCATAATTCAAATCTTTGATTTTTGCTTGATTTTGGTCAAAATTGATCAACCAATTTCTGAGGGTTTTTGAGTAGTTAGCACCATTTAAATACCATCGATTAATAGTTTTCAAGTCTGTATCAATCTTTGGTATGACATCATAATTCCACACCCGCATATTGGGGAAAATATATTTATTGATAAAAGGATGGGTTATGTTGTCAGGTAATTTGGTTGTAATTATGTGAATTAAAACCTTACCATCATCTTTGAGGAAAGCAGCCAGTTTTGGGAATGATTTTGTTAAATTACCTACATGTTCAAATAGCCCAATCGCCATAATTTTATCAAACTTAGTCTCTAAATCAATATCATTAAAATCCTCTTCATATAGAGTAAATCTATCTGAACTGAGGTAACTGGTAGAATCTTGCATTTTTTTCCGCATATATTCGCATTGTTGATGGCTCAAATTAACAGCCGTTACTTTCACATGTGGAAACCGGGAAAGAATGTAATTTGATGCAGAACCCCAACCGCATCCCAAATCTAAGATTTCGTCTCCGTCTTCGATACCTGCTTTTGCAATCAAATCGTCGAGCATGTCAATTTGAGCTTGCTCAAGGTTGGATGCTCCTTTTTCCCATAAAGCCATCGTGTATTTAGGATATAAAACTTCTGTTTCTTTCAAGATCAGACTGAACATTTTTTCGGGTAGGTTATATTGAACATTCATTAGTTCGTGTGACCCTTCCGCAAGGCGATCGCTTTCTTGCAACAACCATTCATAGGGAACTAAAAGAGCAGGAAAATACTTGTAGCTGATTTGTATGGAGAGATTTAAAAGGGCTTTAAGCAGAGAATCGGGGATTTTTAGCCCATTGATATAAGCCTCTGCTCCCGCCATTAAGATTGCATTAAATCCAGCGATCGCTGTGCGGCTCGCTTGGTAAGCAATTCGACTTTTACTATTCACATTTCCTACTAAAGCAGTATGTTTTTGGATATCTTTTGGAATGCTGAAAGTCATGTATACACTCCCGATATTTCTATTTAAATTTTTAGTTGTATTCGGGTTATTGTCAGATTTTGGCGATCAATGACGGGCTGCTTAAGGCAGTCGTAATGAAATAAGTTTCACTGCCAAGCATGAAAATGTCTTTCTCTCACTCTGCTCTTTCAAGTCACAGAGCAGAAGTTTTAAGAAATAAAACTTCATCTTTTATTGTGGTGTAAGGGTTGCAGAATCTCTGCATCACAATCTCGTCTTAAAGTAGTATCTAAGTCTTTGTCACAAGTTCCACGACTGCAGGCAAAATGTTTAAAACTTTTCTGCCTTGTGCCTCCTGCCCTAAAGCGAGTAATTTTTAATCATCATCACCAAAGGTTGCCAATAACCTCTATTTAGACTTATGATAAAACCAAATAAAAATGAGATTTATAAAACCAATCTATTGTATTAAAAATTAACATTTTCTTAGATTATAAAGCTTAATAAAGACTCTAAGCTAATTTCCCAAAGGCGTATGCAAAAAGATTACATTTATTACTTAGGACAGAAGCATTTGCATCTAATCCAAAAGTGTTTATCTTCAGGTTCAAAAACTATTTGATAAATTGCATTTACATTTATTGTGCAATATGACCACAGAATGGCATGAGGCTTTTCGTCCATTTTCTAGTCAGGAGTATCAGCCTTCAGTGGCTGATATCCCAGTGACTTATGCTAGTTCCTAGAGTTTATTTGCGGCGAGAAAAGCTTCGACTTCAGCAGCAGTAGGTTGAGAAGCGATCGCACCTGGTTTAATAGTAGTCAGTGCCCCAACAGCACTAGCATAGGTGACAATGCGTTTTGCGGTTTCGGCATCTCGCAAGCTGTGGATACCATACTGACTCAGTTGGTGGATGAAACCTGCCAAAAAGCTATCTCCTGCACCAGTTGTATCAACTACAGGGATGGAAAAAGAGGGTAATCTGCCTTCGTTCTCACCCAGACAATAAGTGCAGCCGTTTTCTCCATCTGTCACCAGTACTCCCTCAATTGAAGCTAGACGATAAGTGATGGCTCCGGGATCTGCGGTTTCAAATAGCCATTCAGCTTCTTCTTTGGAGAGCTTGAGGAAATCAACTCGCTTAAATAATTCTGGAATTTTTTGATGGGCGATGTTTGGCTCTTTCCAAAATACAGGACGCCAATTGACATCCAGTACAATTTTTAAGTCGTAATGTTCTGCTAACTCTAAAGCGCGATGAATTGCCTCTTCAGTTTCAGGATAGGCTAATTCTAAAGTACCCAAAACCAGAAAATCTGCCTGTTGAAACAACGAATCTGACAATTGTTTAGCTTGCAAGCGAGTATCGGCAAATTCGGCAGTATCGTACTGACCAAATCCGGCAAAGGTGCGATCGCCAGCCAGATCCCGTGTAACATAAACTTGCCGCGTTGGTGCTGTGGAATGGCGTTGTACTCCCGTAATCTCTACACCTACATCTTGTAATAGCTTGACCAGTGCATTACCTGGCTCATCTTCGCCAACGGCTCCGATAAATCCCGCTGACATTCCCAGTTTGACTAAAGCACAGGCTACATTAGCTGGTGCCCCTCCTGGATAAGGAGTCCAAGATTTCACTTGTTCCAGCTTTAGCCCTAATTGATCGGCTAAACAATCAAACAAAATTTCACCAAGGCACAAAACACGGGGATTGCTCATCTCATTTTCAATTTTAGATTTCGATTTAGGATTAGAAATTTACAGTATAAAATCTACAATAGTTTTTGCTAATCTGTCGCCAGTCCTTCATAGAATTAAATAGCAATTTTTACTACTTCTATAGCCTGTATATGCTTCTAATCCTCGCTTATTTTAGATAAGTGCGTAGAGGACATATTTATCAAAATGAGCTATATTTATTACTAAAAATGTAGTGTAGTTTATATTTTTGCCAACTTGAAATCCAAAGAAAATATTGACAATCATATTACTGCTAACACTTGAAACCCCTACCAAGAAAAGAATCTTCTAGAATTAGAAAGAGCGATTAAGTACATATACCAAGGGAGGATAGAAATAGTCATGGCTGGTGGCAAGTCTGAGACCCCCGTTAGTCTGTCAGACAGAGAACTGCAAATTATCGACTTAGTAGCCGCTGGCTTAACTAACCAAGAGATTGCAGGAAAACTGGAGATTAGCAAGCGTACAGTAGATAACCATATCAGTAACATTCTCACCAAGACCGAGACAGAGAATCGAGTAGCCCTTGTCCGCTGGGCTTTACAGTGGGGCAAAGTCTGCTTGAATGATGTCAATTGTTGTACTCTACCTGACCAGATTGAATAAACAATTTACTAGTAGAAGCGTAATTGCTTTGGTCTAGTAAATTACAAGCCAATTTTGAGTTTTACTGATTGTTCCCCTCCTTACGCCTTTGTGTCAGTGTGAACACTCTACCAAAAGTTCCGAGTCCTTCACTCAGCCGGAGTTTATGTTATTGGAGCCAGCTGACCCTCGGACTCGGAAACTATCAAAGATCGGAATTTTTTTCCAAATTCAGCAGAACAGATATAGGACTGGGGAAGGTGGGGCCCCCTCTGGGGATAAGGGGTAATGGGGACTAGGGAGAAGTATCTACAATGCCCAATGCTCAATGCCCCATGCCCCAATAAAACAATCATCTACAAAAATTAGCAACAATTCAGTGGTGCAAGCGTTACATTTGAAAGAAATCTATGTTGCCCCATCGGCTTTGGGAGTAGTGTTCCAATGAATACTTCCGCTTCTTTTCCGGGTAGCTTGTCTCCCTTTGAATTTTTTAACTTTGATTTTACGATACCTGTATCTGAGAAGGTTCTGAGTCTGGAAGACCAATCTTCCGACTTTCCGCAACCCACACAAGATGCTGACTTACTCAGACAGCTATCGTTTATTCCAGGGTTGAAAGAAATTTTGATGCTGCGACAGGTTCATGCTTTAGAACATGCTACTGTTTGGGTTCTTAGCGAATCAAAAAGCGCCTATTCTGCTCTAGCAGAATCCACTAACGTTCAACTAGATAATGAATTATTAGGCGGTTTGTCTACTGAGCAGGGATTCTACCTCTATGGTGAGGTAAATATTAGTGATTTGCGGCGTGCAGTCACACTTGCTCGATATCGCATTACCAGTGGAGAATGGGATTTGGCTGTACATCCCCGTTGTGGCACAAATTTATCAGTAGCAATGCTCTTAACGGCTGGACTAGCTGTCGGTGTGCATCTGTTACTACCATTTCGACCAATCGAGCAACTTATAGGTTTGGGGTTAGCAGCAACGACAGCCGCGGAACTCGCACCTGATTTAGGTTCTGTGGTACAGCGTTACCTAACAACTGCCATTCCTTTTAACCTAGCAATTGAAAATATTACCCGTACACGCGACGTTTGGGGGCGTGAGGCACATTTTGTTAAAGTAGGCTGGCAAGAATGAAGAGAGCAAGAGGGGGAACCAATTCAAAATTCAAAATTCAAAATTCAAAATTACTCCCCTAATGCCCAATGCCCTAATAAAATTATGAGAAAACTTTACTTCTTACTTCCCGGTACAGATAGCAAATTTGCCTGTGGTGGTCTTTGGGCTGAATTAAAAGCGCTTAATCTGGCTCAGAATTTCTGTAGTGCTGATGTTGTAACTTACCGTCAACGAGAAAAAGATAAGCTTTTTATTGATGATTTGTTAAAAGAGAAAAATTTAAACGATGTAATTTTTGTGATCAGTTGGGGATTTGATATAGCTCAACTGGTGGCTAAACTTAAGCAACATAATGTCGTTTATCATGCACATAGTGCAGGTTATCCATTTAGGCTACCTGCAAGTATTCCAATCATGACTGTTAGCCGCTATACAATGGGATATTGGGGAGAAAAATCACCCAACTCTCTGATTTATTATTTGCCCAATCAAATTTATGATGAGTTTAAAAATTTAGGTTTAGAACGGGATATTGATGTTTTAGTTCAAGCTCGGAAGTCTTCTGAGTATTTAATAAAAGAATTGATTCCAGCGTTGCAAAAACGTTGTAAAGTATTGGTTGTTGACTCATACATAGAGGATTTACCTGGACTATTCAACCGAGCTAAGGTTTACCTCTATGATTCGGCTGAGTACTGGACACAACAGCGTGTTAGTGAAGGATTTGGTTTACAACCAATGGAAGCTCTTGCTTGTGGTTGTCAAGTATTTTCTAGTGTCAACGGTGGACTAGCTGATTACTTAGACCCTGGATTTAATTGCTATAAGATTGCTGGATATTCTCAAGAATATGATGTCCAACGGATTTTGAAAGTGATTGAATATTCAGTAGATTTTAGCTTATCTGAAGATTTTTTGATTGAGCATCGGACTGAAAAGATTATTAAGCGTTTCCAAGTTATTTTGGAGGAGTTAAATGAGTTTTTTGACCACAAAATTCATCAGCCATCTAATATTAAGGATTTGACGAAAATACGGATGGCAAAATTACTCGCTCAGAGGATATATGGGAAGCTGAGGAAGAAATATTTTAGGTAATAAAAAAGAACCGCAGAGGCGCACAGATCACAGAGAGAAGAGAGGAAATTGAATGAGTCGGCGGTTATTAGTTACTGGAGGTGCGGGGTTTATTGGGGCGAATTTTGTCCATCACTGGTGTCAGGTTTATCCAGACGATCGCGTGGTGGTGTTGGATGCTCTTACTTATGCGGGGAATCGTCTGAATTTAGCGCTGGTTGAGGATGGAGAGAATTTTCGGTTTGTGCAGGGGGATATTTGCGATCGCACCATCATAGATAACCTATTATCAACGGAAAATATTAATACCATCGCCCATTTTGCCGCTGAATCTCATGTGGATCGTTCGATTCTTGGCCCAGCTGCTTTTGTGCAAACTAATGTGGTCGGAACTTTCACCCTACTAGAAGCTTTTCGGAAACATTGGGAGACAAAAGCCCAGCCATCTGATTATCGTTTCCTGCACGTTTCTACTGATGAAGTCTACGGTAGCCTGGGCGCAGATGACGCAGCTTTTTGTGAAACTACATCTTACGCTCCCAATAGTCCCTATTCAGCTTCAAAAGCTGGTAGCGATCATTTAGTCCGTGCTTATTATCATACTTATCAACTTCCAACTATTATCACAAATTGCTCTAATAATTACGGGCCTTATCAGTTTCCCGAAAAGCTAATTCCCCTAATGTGTATCAACACTTTGATAGGGAAACCATTACCTGTTTATGGCGATGGTAAAAATGTACGGGATTGGCTTTATGTGGGCGATCATTGCCGTGCTTTAAATGTAGTAATTAATCATGGTCAACCAGGAGAAACGTACAATATTGGTGGTAATAATGAGGTGGAAAATATTAACCTTGTCCAACTTTTATGTCAAATGATGGATGAATTAGCACCTGATTTACCAGTACATCCAGCAAAGCAGTTGATTACTTTTGTTAAGGATAGACAGGGACACGATCAAAGATATGCAATTAATGCGAACAAAATTAAAACTCAGCTTGCTTGGACACCTTCAGTAACAATTGCTGAGGGTTTACGTTTAACTGTTGAATGGTATCTCAATCGTCGTGATTGGTGGGAACCTCTGCTGTCTGCGGAATATCAAGCTTACTATCGCAAAAATTATCTGTAAAATAATCACCTAAAATTCGATTAACTCCATTAGTGACAAGTTAAAAACAAGTGCTGACATAAGTAATTTCTGTAAATTTATGAATAAAGACTTATCTAATGCTAAGTCTGCTAAGTACTTTGTCTTTTTAACTTTTATATCAACAATTGGTAACGTTTACTAGCTTCTTTAGCTTGTCTCATCAAGAATTATTTCTAATTAACTGCAATAATATTGACTCAAGACTTTGCAATGCAGCGTTTGTGGTGCGCTGATGTTCTTCAAAATTACGCTGGTGTTGTTCAAAATTACGTTGGTGTTGCTCATGACTATCACGTAACTCTAGAAGTACATCATCTAAAATTGCGCTACGAGCTAAAACACGGTCAACATTAGTGGTTAGCTCTCTCATTTCCTGCCTTAGTTCATCCAATTCTACTTGAGCATTAGCTTGTCTTTCAGCCAATCCTAAAATTATTTGTTCAGCACGATCTAGCCTATTAGGAAAGTATTCGGGTGTGTCAGTCATTTTCTTTATGTTCAACTCCTACAATTTTACGTCTTCTATTAGCTGGTATGGTGCGGGTTACTAGTTTGCCTTTGGTATTGGCTTTGCAGATGATTAGTTGCGATCGCACTTTGCCTATCGTTCTCAACAATTTTTTATAAAAGTACCAAAATATACAGTTTTTTAGGAGGCAATCAGATTTACAGTAGGACTTACGCAAAAAACCTCTCTAACTCTTATTCCTCTGTGTTCTCTGTGGTTTGATTTTCCGTTACCTGTGCGTAAGTCCTGTACAGGTATCGATTTGTGCTCAATACCTTCGGTGAGCTTCTGTACGAGACGCTTCACGTAGCTTGCTTCCCCGTAGGGGTACGCTAACGCCAAAGTTTTCGGTCTAAACAATAATTCGCATTAACTCTCTAGAGAACCTCAAAGTTGGAATCTTCAACTGCTTTCAATAAATTATCTGGCTCCCCAGTTTTTGTAGATAATGACTATCCTTGAATATAAGGGAATTACATCAACGTAAATTGCCAGCAGGTGTAAGATGCTGCAACCAGAACAAATATTACAAGATCGTTATCAAATCCAGCGCCAACTCGGCGACAATGGAATTCGCCAAACTTGGCAAGCATTGGATTTACAAGCCTCTGATGGCGAAAATTCGACCGTTGTGGTCAAACTTTTGGCCTTTGGCGGTACTGTGCAGTGGGATGACCTGAAACTTTTTGAGAGGGAAGCACAAATTCTTAAACAGCTAAATCATCCCCGCATTCCTCGATATATAGATTATTTTTGTATCGACGATCGCACACTCTGGTTTGGCTTAATACAAGAATATATACCTGGTGAGTCGCTTAAGGAAAAACTTGCTGTTGGCAAAAGGTTTAGTGAAAAGCGAGCGCGAAAAATTGCTGTTGAAGTTTTAAATATTCTCACCTATCTACATGAATTGAATCCTGGGGTCTTGCATAGAGATATTAAACCGAGTAATTTAATCTGGGGCGACGATAATCGAATTTATTTAGTTGATTTTGGCGCAGTTCAAGATAAAGCGGCAAGAGAAGGCGTTACTTTTACCGTTGTCGGTACTTATGGTTATGCCCCAATGGAACAATTTGGTGGTCGAGCGGTTGCGGCTTCAGACTTATATGCACTGGGAGCGACTTTGATTCATTTGCTTACTGGAACTTCCCCTTCTGATTTACCCCAGCAGGATTTGCGACTACAATTTACAGATCGAGTTAACTTGAGTCCCAGTTTTGTCAGTTGGCTACAAAAGTTGATAGAACCCGCTCCCGAACAAAGATTTACTAGTGCTAATCAAGCGCTGAATGCCCTCAAATCGGGACTAACTGTCAAATCTGCAAACAAGAATCAGCTTTTGCCGCTAAAAGAAATCATCAACAATTCTGGATGCGGGATCAATAATCACAACGAAACAGTCCCAGAGGAAATTCTCGGTTGGAATTGGGGCGCTTTTTTGATGCCTTGGTTGTGGATGTGGCCGAATCAAGTGTGGTATGGTTTATTCTGTTTTGTACCTAATGCTTGGTGGGTAATGGCGATCGCTCTTGGTGCAAAAGGCAATGAATGGGCTTGGAAAAGTAGACGGTGGCGCAGTATTGAACAATTCAAAGCCCATCAAAGAGGCTGGGCGATCGCTGGTATTCTACTTGGAGCGCCCATTAGTATTATGTTGTGGGTTAGAGCGATCGCTTTGCTCAAATCGGCATTTTAAGTAAGGGCATTGGGCATTGGGCATGAAGAAGAGACAAGGTAGACAAGGAAGAGGGGGAAAACAAGGGAGAGATTTGTTCAATAATTCCCCTTTGTCCCCCTTGTCCTCTGCTCCCCTGCTCCCCTGCTTTCTTCTAACTACTAACTTGCGATTCAACTACACCCACGGGACAAGATACATTTGTCCCTCCTAAACCACAATACCCGTTGGGATTTTTCGCCAAGTATTGCTGATGGTAAGCTTCAGCGTAGTAAAATTCCGGCGCATCCAAGATTTCTGTAGTAATCTTGCCATAACCTGCGCTGTTGAGTGCTTGCTGATAAGCTTCCCGCGATGCTTCTGCTTGCTGCTTTTGAGTTTCGGAATATACATAAATTCCTGAACGGTACTGAGTGCCAGCATCATTACCTTGACGCATCCCTTGGGTGGGATTGTGGCTTTCCCAAAAGACTTTGAGTAGTTCGGCATAACTAATCACTTTGGGATCAAACACAACCAACACCACTTCATTGTGTCCGGTTCGCCCACTACATACCTCTTCATAAGTAGGATTAGGTGTTAAACCAGCAGCGTAACCGACTGCGGTGGTGTAAACTCCTTTAAGTTGCCAGAATTTGCGTTCTGCACCCCAAAAACAGCCCAAGCCAAAGATTGCCTTCTCTAATCCATCGGGAAAAGGAGGTTTTAAGGGATTCTTATTGACATAATGAGTAGCGGGTACTGACATAGATTGCGCCCTTCCTGACAAAGCTTCTTCAGGTGTGGGCATAACTGCCTTTTTGCCAAATCCGAATAGTGCCATTGATTTTGACTCTGATATATATCTTTACCTTATTTACTATTCTAAAGATTCTCGCGATTGCTTGGGCTGTAAGTATAAATATCTTAGTTGATATCGAAGATGCGGCGAAGGCGCACCGAGGCCGATTGGGCCAGTTGCGTAAGTCCTGATTCAAATAATTTTGTTCCTCACGACACTGTTCTCTTGAAAATTTACACGCAGGAACTTGAGATTGGTGCAATCAAGCTGTTTTCACAAAAATTAAATCCAGGCTATAACTTGGCAAAATTGAAATTGATTGCTCAAAAATTTAAAGATAGTCGTTCCTAAGAGACTTAATCATATAAGCTAAAATTTTGAATTCTTCATCAGAAATTTAAACAGGATTTAAGAGTTATTTTTAAATTTTAGACTAAATTAGTTGTTAATTATTTTCACTTTTTATAAAAAATGTTGTTACAACCTCGAAAATCCTCAGAGAAAGCTAGTTCCCAATCTGTAAAACTCTTACGAAGAAAAGCACTCCTCAAAGCAGCGTCATCCCAAAAAATTATCGCTATTACCGTTGAGAAAATTCGTCAGTCTCTTGATTTAGAATATATTTTCCAGACAACCACTCAAGAAATCAGACAATTGTTTAACTCTGACCGCGTGATTTTATATCGTTTCAATCCAGATTGGAGTGGAACAATTGTGTCTGAATCCTTAGCACAAGGGTGGTTACCTTTGATTCAGCAGCAGGTGCATCAACCAGAATTAGTAGAAAATGTCAGTGAATGTAGCTTGAAAAATTTATCTATTCCTCCAATTGTAGATACTTACTTACAATCTACACAGGGAGGACGCTTTTCTCAAAATGAAACCTATCGCGTTTGTGAGGATATTTACAGTGCTGGCTTTAGTAAGTGCTACCTCTCCATTCTAGAGCAATGTCAGGCAAGAGCTTATGTGATTACCGCTATTTATCAAGGTCAACAACTTTGGGGACTGCTAGCAGTTTACCAGAACGATTTGCCTCGAAAATGGCAAACAGATGAAGTATATATACTGACCCAAATTGCTTCTCAGTTAGGTATAGCATTGCAGCAGGCAGAATTACTCAAACAAACTTTTACTCAAAAGCAAGAACTCGCTGCAACTCTCAAAGACTTACAGCAGGCTCAAGCTCAGTTAATTCAAAATGAGAAAATGGTTAGTTTAGGGCAACTCGTAGCTGGAATTGCTCATGAAATTAACAACCCAGTTAGCTTTATTTACGGCAACCTCAAACCGGCTGATGAATATACCCAAAATTTATTTTCACTCTTAGACCTCTACCAAAAACATTATCCTCAATCAGTCAAGGCAATTGAAGAGTTTGCAAATAAAATTGAACTAGATTTCTTAAGATCAGACTTCCCTAAATTATTCAAGTCGATGATGATGGGAGCAGAGCGGATTCGAGAGATTGTGCTATCATTGCGGACTTTCTCACGCTTAGACGAAGCTGAGATGAAAGCGGTTGATATCCATGAGGGAATTGATAGTACAATGATGATTATCCAAAGCCGCCTTAAGCCTACCGATGAATGCCCGCAAATTGATGTGATCAAAGAATACGACAACCTCCCCTTGGTTGAATGTTATGCTGGGCAGTTAAACCAAGTATTTCTGAATATTTTAGTGAATGCGATCGATGCTTTAGAAGATTCAGTACTTAGAGGTCGCTGGGCAACAAAACACAATATTTTGGATAATCCCCGAATTTATATTCGTACCCAATTACTAACGCCAAATCAAGTCACAATTCGCATTGCCGATAATGGACTGGGAATACCGGAAGATATTCAAAAGGAAATATTTAATCCCTTTTTTACAACTAAGCCCGTTGGACAAGGTACGGGGATGGGACTGGCTATTAGTTACCAAATTATCACACAAAGACATAATGGTTCTCTAGAATGCATTTCTCAACCAGGAGTTGGTACTGAGTTTATTATTCGCATTCCCCTAATTCAGCAAAGTAAAATTTTTCACGCTTGATTTTATGTCTCTACCTTTTGAATAGAGCTTTTAAACAAGTCAGAAATATTTTCACAAGAGTAGTCAAGAAGCATGGCAGGCGCACTAGCAGCAAGCGTGAGCACTGTGTCAGTTGTGTAAGTCCTGTTAAATACAGCAGAATTCAGAACTCAGGAGTTAGAATGAGCTACGCCTTGCTGTGCTAAGGGTTTTTTAGGTAAATAGTTATTAGCAGGCAAACCAGCCATCAGATTCATCAAAAAGTTAAACACGCTTTTTAGACGATCGCATTTTTTTATGACTTCTTTGCCGATTATCAATCTTAGCGTAGGCGAGCATTTACCGCAAGCATCGCTCTATGTCTGCCCAATTGATCGCACTTCATGCCTAGCAAGCTTTTAGGCTTTTTGTAATCATCGCTTTCAGCTTGGGCTGAATCAGCATACACTGATTTTGAACTAATGAAAGCGGTTGCCCTTACAGAAACGATGAGTGAAAGTAAGATATCAGAAATATTGGAAACCTTCGAGGCAGACTTGCTGTCGGAGTGGACTCAGGAACTAGCCAGTGTCAATATTCGCAGAGGCTTGATTAAAGAAGGCCAGCTCAAAGAGGAGTGCCGGGAATTCCTAAGTTTGTTTCGGATTGCCATTGGGCGGGGCAATTTTACCAATATTCAGGCAGTGCAGTGGCAGGAGATGCGGGAGATGCTTAACAGTATTTCTCGATCGCGATCGCAAAATGGCTTCACACCCTCAGAAACGGCTACATTCGTCTTTTCGTTCAAGCAACCCCTCTTCAAGCGAATGCGCGAACAATTGAAAGACTCTACTGAGTTGGGTGAAAATATCTGGCTAGCCACAAACTTACTGGATCGGCTAGGATTGCTGACAATTGAAGTGTATCAAAAGACGCGGGAAGAGGTGATTTTGCGGCAGCAGGAAGAGTTGATGGAGCTGTCTACCCCAGTGGTTAAACTTTGGGAGGGAATTTTGGCATTGCCGATTATCGGCACCCTCGATAGTGCCCGCACTCAAATGATGATGGAGTCGTTATTGCAAAAAATTGTCGAAACCGGTTCCGAAGTTGCCATCATTGACATTACTGGCGTTCCCACTGTTGATACCCTAACTGCTCAACATCTGCTTAAGACCGTTACCGCTGCCCGTCTCATGGGAGCCGATTGTATGATCAGTGGCATTCGTCCCCAAATTGCCCAAACGATCGTTTATCTCGGCATTGATTTGGCTAATGTAGTCACGAAAGCAACGTTAGCCGATGCCTTTCTCACGGCGCTAAAACGCTTGGGAGCAACCATTACCCACTCTCAATCCAAATAGGTAGATAGGAAATGGAACGTATTCCTATACTCAAAATGGGCAATTTTCTACTTGTGACGATCCAGGTAGATATGCACGATCGCCTCGCCATGACACTACAGGACGATCTGACCAACAGCATTACTCAAACTCAAGCTCACGGTGTGCTGATTGATATTTCTGGATTAGAGATTGTTGATTCCTTCATTGGTAGGATTTTAGGCAACATTGCCAGAATATCACGGGTGCTGGATGCTGAGACAGTTGTTGTCGGGATGCAGCCTGCCGTGGCAATCACCTTAGTGGAATTGGGGATGTCGCTGACGGGCATTCGCACTGCCCTAAACGTCGAAAAGGGTATGGCACTGTTGCGATCGTCACTCGGTGAAACCACAAATCAAATCACTGCCACGAAACGGCGTGTAGATGACGATGGAGAAGACTGAAACGATCAACATTCAATCTTCTACAGATGTAGTTTTAGTTCGGCAGGCCGTGCGCCAGCTTGCCGTAGAGATTGGCTTTGGCTTAGTAGACCAAACTAAAATTGTGACTGCCGCTAGTGAGTTAGCTCGCAATACCATAGACTATGGTGGAGGCGGCACAGTAAAACTAGAAACTCTTGAGCAAGGAAGACGACGAGGACTCAGGTTGACCTTTGAAGATCGAGGGCCGGGAATTCCCGATATTGAGTTGGCGCTTAAGGATGGGTTCACGACGGGGGGCGGGTTGGGTATGGGGCTGAGTGGTGCCAAACGACTGGCCAACGAGTTTGAAATTCAGTCTGTAGTGGGAGAAGGGACACAGGTAACAATTGTACGATGGAAATAAAATGAGAGATTCTGTCGCCATCACAATTATTGAATCCAGCCAGACCGGAGAAGCTCGTAGAGCAGCGATCGCTTTGGCAACTCAGCTTGGCTTTCAGGAAACGGAACGAGCTAAGGTTGGTATTGTGGTGACAGAAATTGCTAACAATCTGGTGCAGCACGCCCGCGGCGGAGTAGTGCTGCTGCGATCGCTCAAGCAACATTCCAGAATTGGCATTGAAATCTTATCGCTAGATAAAGGACGGGGAATGGTCGATGTGGATGAGTGTTTGCAAGATGGCTTTTCCACAGCCGGAACTTTAGGCAATGGAATGGGTGCAATTCGTCGCCTTTCTGGTTTATTTGAAATTTACTCCATTCCCAACCAAGGAACAGCGCTCCTGGTTCACCTTTGGCTAGGCCCAGCACCTCATCTGCCTGAGAAGATTTTAGAAATTGGAGCGATCTGTTTGCCCAAACGAGGAGAAGAGGTTTCTGGAGATGCCTGGGCTTGTGAAATCGACAATTGTCGCAGTCTGTTGCTATTAGCCGATGGCTTAGGGCATGGGCCTGCGGCTGCCAGTGCTTCTGAAGCAGCCGTGAGAATGTTTCAAGAACATTATCACCATTCTCCTGGTGCGATCGTCGAAGCTGCCCACGCCGCCTTGCGAAGTACACGCGGAGCAGCACTCGCCATTGCCGAAATCGACTTTGAACAACAGTCTGTCCGCTTTGCTGGAATTGGCAATATTGCTGCCAGTATTTTCTCCTTTACTGAGCATCACAATCTGTCATCTCACAATGGCACAGTCGGACATGAAATCCGCAAAATTCAAGAGTTTAGCTATTCTTGGTATGCCAACGGACTTTTAATTATGCATTCTGACGGATTAAGCGTTAAGTGGCAGCTCGATCGCTATCCAGGCTTGATGCAAAAACATCCCAGCCTGATTGCAGGTGTGCTATACCGAGACTTTAACCGAGAGCGGGACGATGTGACGGTGTTAGTCGCCAAAGGAATGGGCAAATGACTAAATAATTCGTAATCCGTAATTCGGAATTCGTAATTAAAGTTATAAACCCTGAAGAAAGTGCAATTTTGAATTGGAGCGAAGCGACTTGACAATCCTTTTGGCGATCGCCATCCAGTACGAACAAGATGTTGTGCAAGCTCGGCAACGAACTCGTGAGATCGCCGAGCAGTTGGGCTTTGATGCTCAAGATCGGGCGCGATTGGCAACGGCAGTTTCCGAAATTGCCCGCAACGCCTTTCAGTATGCCAAAGGCGGAACGGTTGAATTTTGCGTGGAAGGAGAGCCGCAGGCGTTTCTGATTCGGATTCAGGATCGGGGTGGGGGCATTCCTCATTTAGCAGAGGTTTTGGCAGGACGCTACACCTCCAATACAGGAATGGGGCTAGGCATCGTAGGCACCCGCAAGTTGATGGATTTCTTTGAGATTGAATCGCTACCAAAGCAGGGAACAACGGTAACAATCGGCAAAAGGTTATCAAAGCGCACACCCACTTTCACCGATTCCCAATTGCAGCAGATTCGAGAAACCGTAATTGGACAATCGCCCGAAAATCCCTATCAAGAAATCCAGCAGCAAAACCAAGAATTACTCCGGGCTATGGCAGAGCTACGGAAGCGCGAGGAAGAACTGAACCAACTCAATCAGGAACTGGAAGATACTAATCGCGGTGTGGTTGCCCTTTATGCAGAACTGGATGAGAAGGCCAGCTCCCTGCAACAGGTAAACGAGTTAAAAACCCGCTTTCTCTCGAACATGAGCCACGAGTTTCGCACGCCGCTCAACTCGATTCTCTCCCTCTCTCGGATGCTGCTAGCACGGATGGATGGCGATTTGACTATCGAGCAAGAAAAGCAGGTGACATTCATCCAAAAGGCAGCAAGCGGATTATCAGAACTGGTCAACGACTTGCTGGATTTGGCAAAGGTGGAAGCTGGAAAAATTGAAGTGCATCCTAGTTCTTTTGAAGTGAGTGACTTGTTTGGCACGCTGCGGGGAATGCTGCGCCCATTATTGGTTCAAGGCTCCTCTGTGGCCCTGATTGTCGAGGAACCTGAAGGTATTCCGCCCCTCTATAACGATGAGGGGAAAGTCGCTCAAATTCTGAGAAACTTTGTCTCGAATGCGCTCAAATTTACCGAGCAGGGAGAGGTGCGTGTCACCGCTGTGCAAACAGGTCATGCCGTGACCTTCTCTGTATCTGATACGGGCATCGGCATTGCTCCCGCCGATCGAGAGCGGATTTTTGAGGATTTTATGCAAATTGAGTCCCCTCTGCAAAAGCAGGTGAAGGGAACCGGTTTAGGATTGCCGTTATCGCGCAAGCTAGCGGAGCTAATTGGCGGCAGCATTTCGATGAAAAGTCGGCTGGGTGAAGGCTCTACCTTTACAGCATTGATTCCGATCGTCTACCCAAATGCCAGCGAATTGACCACCGTACTGCAACCAATCGTATCAGTTGAGCCAACTCGCCTGCCCATTCTGGTGGTTGAAGATCATCCAGATACCCTATTTATTTACGAAAAACACCTTCAAGAATCAATCTATCAATTGATTGCTACCCGCACCCTAGCTCAGGCAAGACTTGCCTTAGAACAATTTCGACCGACGGCGATTATGCTAGATATTCTGCTGGAGGGGCAAAACGGTTGGACGTTCTTGCGAGAAATCAAAGGGGATGAAACAACCCGTACTATCCCTGTACTCGTTATTACCATCATTGATAACGAGAAGCAAGCACTGGCGCTAGGAGCAGACGGTTTTCTAATTAAGCCGGTAGACAGATTGCCCCTGTTGAACAAACTTAATACGCTAATTACTGAGAACAAGCCGCAAAAAATCTTGTTAATTGACGATGACCCCGCCTATCGGTATCTGGTGAAACAGTTGTTAATAAATACACCATTGAGTATTTTAGAAGCCGCGAACGGACAGGAAGGATTAAATTTGGCACAACGCGAGCAACCAAACGCGATCGTACTGGACTTGGAGATGCCAGAGATCGGTGGGTTTGATGTACTCAAGCAGCTTAAGAACAATTCCATCACTCAGCCGATTCCTGTGATCATCCACTCATCTGCCCAACTGGATGCAGAAGCGCATAGCCAATTAGCGAAACAAAGCATTGCCATTGTTTCCAAAGAAACAGGCTCTCAAACCACGGCGATCGCCCAACTTCAAGATGCGCTCGTCAAAGCCGGACTTGTTCTAAAGGTTTCAGGGGAAAGTCATGTCTGAACCACGGGTTACGATCCTGCATGTTGACGATAACGAAGCCAATCGTTACGTTGTTAACCGGATTTTGCAAAATGCAGGTTTTAGTGTTCAGGAAGCGGCAACTGGAGCGGCAGGATTAGAAGTTGTTGCTAGCTTTCAGCCGGACTTAGTAATTTTAGATGTCCAATTACCAGACATGAGCGGATTTGAAGTTTGTCGCCAAATTAAGGCAAACCCGGAAACGGCTTTTATCCCTGTGCTACACCTTTCTGCAAGTTTTGTCCAAAGCCAGGATAAAGCAGAAGGCTTAGATAGCGGTGCCGATGCTTATCTGGCGCAACCCGTTGAACCAATTGAACTGCTTGCCACTGTGCGATCGCTCCTACGAATTCGCCGAGCAGAGGAAGCTGCTTTGTCCTCAGCGCGGGAGTGGCAAACTACCTTTGACTCCATCAACGACGGCGTGTGTCTGGTAGACCGTGAAGGTATAATTCTGCGCTGTAATCGAGCGATGATGCAGATTTTTGGCAAGCCCTCCCAGGAAATCTTAGGTTGTGCCCACCATAAATTGTTGATGGAAGCAGAATTAGGAATCGGCGATGGCACTTGTTTTCGCCGTGCAAAAGAAACTCACCAACGGCAAATTCTTGAATTTCAGTCTCAAGAACGGTGGTTTGCCAAAACCATCGACCCGGTACTTGATGAGCATGGGACTCTCACAGGCGTTGTTTTGATCCTGTCTGATATCACCGAACGTAAACGAGCAGAAGCTTTGCTGCAAGAGCAAAACGATCGCCTCAATCAACTGATGATTTCTTTGCAGCAACAGACTGAACAAGCGCAGCAAGCCAACCGCATCAAAGATGAGTTTCTAGCAGTGCTATCTCATGAATTGCGATCGCCCCTGAATCCGATTCTAGGTTGGGCAAGAATTCTGCAAAAGAGTCACCAAGATGCAGCTAAAACTCAGTACGCCCTGGAAACGATCGAGCGCAACGCGAAACTGCAAGCACAACTAATCGAAGATTTGCTCGATGTGTCGCGTATTCTCCAAGGTAAGTTGAGTTTAAACACAGTTCCAGTCGGTCTAACTTTTACCATCAAAGCTGCTCTTGAAACTGTGCGGCTTGCTGCTGAAGCTAAATCCATTCACATTGAAACAATATTTGAACCGAACGTTAGGCAAGTGTTGGGTGATTCTGGTCGCCTGCAACAAGTTATTTGGAATCTACTTTCTAACGCAATTAAATTTACCTCACAGGGTGGTCGAGTAGAGGTGCGGTTAGAAAGTATAAATGATCAAGTAGATACTCATCCTACGGAATACACTCAAATCACTGTCAGCGACACTGGTAGGGGTATCTCTAATGACTTTCTGCCCTACGTCTTTGACTACTTCCGCCAAGCCGATGGGACAACGACGCGAAAATTTGGCGGGTTGGGCTTAGGGTTAGCGATCGTGCATCATTTGGTTGAATTGCACGGCGGAACTGTTCAAGCAGCCAGTCCTGGAGAAGGGCAAGGAGCAGTGTTTACAGTCAAACTGCCACCGATCGCTGCTTCAAAATTTAATCAAGATAATAGTGCCGATCGCGATCGCTCAGACTTCAATCTCAATGGATTACAAGCGCTGCTTGTAGACGATGACAAAGATTCGCGGGAGTTCATTGCCTTCGTGCTAGAACAGTACGGGGCACAAGTGACTGAAGCCGACTCAGCACATGATGCTCTGAGCAATTTGGGGCAAGCAAAATTTGATTTGTTAATTAGTGATATTGGTATGCCTGATATGGATGGCTACACACTAATTCGTCAAATTAGAAAACAGTCACCCGATCGGGGCGGAGAAATTCCCGCGATCGCGGTGACTGCTTATGCAGGAGAAATCGATCGACAACAAGCACTAGCCGCCGGATTTCAACAGCATATTTCTAAACCAATTGAGCTAGAAGTATTAATACAGGCTATTTTGGCTATAGTAAAGGTCTAGCAACCTGAATTTTAAGGTTTTTGGCGCTAACTGAAACTGTATTGATTTATAAATATCCTCGCCACAAACTTTTTTACTTTAGACTAGAAAGCGAAACTCAACTTGATTGCTGTTTGGTTGATTTCACCCCCGAATATTCTAGGAAGTTTCGCTAATATAAACAAATATTTTTGTTTGTTTAACTGATAATTAAAAATGATTAATAATTCATCAGATTTTTGGGCAGAGAAATCGGCTATAGCCCTACTTAATCATTCGTGAATAAAGAGAACCCTGATTTCTTTAAAAAGCCGGGTTTATGAGCTTCTCAGTAGATTCCGAAATAACCGTTACACAAGCATTTACTAAGGGTAATAGCGGCCCTAATTGCTCTTGTCCATTTACGGCTAAATCGCTGTGACACAAATAAACTCTCTCGGATACACGAGACAATAAATCTGTCAAAATCCTTTGCAATCGTTGTTCTTCTGCTAATTTCTCATCTTCTGCTGTCCAAGGTTCGCCTAACCTGTCTCGCAGGAAAAACGGCGCACCAAACAAAGTAGCCGCACCACCTTTCGCCCATAGGGGTGAACCAGCATCCAGCCAAAAATGCCACTGGTGCGATCGCCTACTAGATCGATATTGAAATATGGTTGCTAGGGTGACAGCTTTTCTCGCTCCACCAATGGGACGCACAGGGTAAGCGTTGGCGGTAATCGTACCACGTCGCAGTAGTTGAATAAATTCAATAATAGTTGTGTGAGGCGTTGTCTCCACTGGGGCAATTTGTCGTAACCTAGTGTCAATTTCCCAGTAATGTTGGGCGGTTTCTAATAATTCCCGCAATGCTGCTAGTTGTTCGTAGGGAAGATTACTCCCATTCCACAAAAAACGTTGAATTGCTCTGTCTAACAGAGAAATGGGACTGGGAATTAACCGCAATTCTTGTTGCGATCGCTGCTGTTCTAACCACTGTAATATCTCACTATAGGCTGTAGTCGCTGCATAGCCGATTCGATCCCAGCGCTCGAAGGCTGATACTGGTAGCAAGTTGGGGCGATCGGGATGGGGTACAAAGCAGTAATCTGCAATCAAACCAGCACGTACCGGGTCAATATCAGTAGAGACGCGATTCATCGCGTCTGTAGAGTTTTCAGGGGGTTGTTTCCTACTCAACACAACCAGCATTTCGGCGACGGCATCCCGATCTACGAGTCGTCCCAAGCCGGGATAAACTAGTGCCAGCATGGTGAGTAAGGCGCGAATGACGGGTGAACTAATCAAGGGACGTTGGTCATTCAGCGATTCTACTTGGATGTTTTGCTTGACGAGGATTTCTACTAGAGTATAACGAGCGATCGCATCTAAACCTGGTGCAATAATCGCCACTTCTTCTGGTTGCACTTGCTGGGATTGGATGGCATTAGCAATTACCTCTGCTGTTTGCCGCAATAATTGGGCGCGGGAGGTGGTTTGAATTGAATGCACTGTTTTTGGTAAACTCAA
Organism: uncultured Nostoc sp.; assembly: GCF_964247315.1. GTDB lineage: Bacteria > Cyanobacteriota > Cyanobacteriia > Cyanobacteriales > Nostocaceae > Nostoc. The sequence continues at coordinate 70,196 of NZ_CAXTTT010000009.1, read as the reverse complement.
CAGTACCATCGGTTCTGTGACTAATTCCACCATCTGTTTAGTCAGTTGTTCGCTCAGAGACTCTGGAGGCGGCCCATTCAAAATTTCTACCCGACAACGCTCTGCTAACCCTTCTAGGTAGTTGGGATCTGCTCCCAATCCCAATCGCACCGCACCGTCAGGATTGTAGCTAAACGCGCCAACTGCACCGCAATCTAATAGCAACTCAAACAAAAGACGCGCTACGCTAGGATAGTCATCGACATCATCCGCCAGTACCGCCTGATAGCGTTTAGTTAGGTGCTGCTGGTAATTGCGATCGCTTAACAAATGCTGACTATAAAGTTCGGTAATAATCCCATAAGTCAGTAACCCCCTCTCTAAACACCAATTACGCCAATCTAGTAGCAAAGATGCCAAAAATTCCGGCTCTAAAGTTGTGGGATTTTCCCCAAAACCCTTGGCCAAAATCTGGGTAATATCTTCGCAAGGTATACCACTGTAAGCTGCTAATTGTAATAAGTCCAAGATGCGACGCACTAGGCGAGATTCATTCACTCCCGCAATACGTAAAATTTCTTCGTCTAATTGGGGACGCCAAAGTTTGGTTGCTAACTCTTGCTCTGTTTCTGGTCGCAATCTTACCGGAAACTGGGCCTTCAAGTTCAACGAGTTAATGAGCAACGGCCAAAATAAAATAACTTCATCCTGAAAAAAACCTAGTGGCGTTTTGGCACGAACCGGATATTTACCCAATGTAGATGTAACAATTACATCTCCTAGCTCTCGACGATTATCATCATTGGCAGCTAAAACTAAAACTCCCGGCTGTGTTTGTTTAAAATATAAAAATTCAGATACATGACCAGTTTTTTTACGTCCTGATTTTTTCGTATAAAATGATTCAGTATATTGTGTTTCTGATTTTACCCAATTACAAAATTGCTCTACCAAGCGAGCCGTCTTACCACTACGGCTAGTGCCAACAATCCAAACCGAATGAGAAACCACAAACTTTCTCCTTGTAGATTTGTTAGTATACCTCGTGCGTTAACTTAAGGTTAATAGTCATCAAATAATGCTGAATGATTGTCTGCAATGAAAAACTCTGTTTTTAGTCAAAAAATCTATTCTTTCTTACTTGCTGCTTATCGATGGTACTTACAGACTCCTGAACGTTCTTTATATCAAGCTTACGATGCAGCATTAAAGATTCAGGAAATAGAAGATAAGCATTTTAATGGTAATAAAATAGACATTGACTCGACCATGTACAGTAACAGTGTGATGGATTATTTTGAGTCTGACCTCAACAAGCTATTAAAAATTGCCAGGATGCGGCTGACGGAGTTTAGAGGAAGCCGTTGGTTTCTAAATGAAGAGAATCAAAAAGCTGCTCAAAAAGCAGGTATAGAGTATCTCAGTCCTTCTTTAGTTTTGGAAAAGCTAAACTTTATCGATCGAGTTATATCTAAATACACAACAAATTCCGATCAAATAACTTCTAACGCTTTAGTAGTCAAACCTCCAAGTCTACCGATTAACTCTGTAATATCTGACGACAAATCGCTGCTCGTTAATACTCCAATATTACCACCCAAAATATCAAATCAAGACTTAAATCATAAACCAAAAGCTAAGAGTAAAACCGATACAACGGGTGTTTTACCTCGCTCTATTTTAAGTACTATTACTCGTCTGCAAGTTGAATTAGACCCTAATTCGGAACAAGAAGTAATTCAGAATTTTCGTCAAACTCAAAAAAGAACAATAATATCTCTCAGGTTTCTTTTACTATTAATTATCGTACCACTTTTAACGCATCAGATAGCAAAAACTTTCGTAGTCGGCCCAATTATTGAGAAATTTAGAAACACTGAGGAAATGCAGATATTTCTCAATTCTGAAATGGAAGAGGAAGCCTTTGAAAAATTACAAACATTTGAAGAAAAGCTCAAGTTTGAAAATCTCATTGTCAAAGCTCCTCCACTGTTACCTGAGCAGATAGAGACTGAAATGAAAAAGAAAGCAAAAGAGCTAGCTGAAGAATCTCGTCACGAAAGCTCTGGTGCAATCAAAAATATTTTTGCAGATATGTTTTCGGTGGTTGCTTTTATCTGGCTTTTGTTAGCCAGTAAGTCTTCTATTGCTGTGCTCAAAGATTTCTTTGATAATATTGTCTATGGACTTAGTGATAGTGCCAAGGCATTTATCATTATTTTGTTTACTGATATCTTTGTAGGATTCCACTCTCCGCATGGCTGGGAAGTACTTCTAGAAGGAGTATCACGTCATTGGGGATTACCGGCAGATAGAAATTTTATCTTCTTATTTATCGCTACATTTCCGGTGATTTTAGATACTATCTTTAAGTATTGGATTTTCCGATATTTGAACCGGATATCGCCTTCTGCTGTTGCAACTTACCGTAATATGAATGAATAGGGAATAGGGCATTGGGCATTGGGCATTGGGTAAAATTTTTGGTGTTGTGAAACAATTAAATAATTTTTGGTTTTTGATTTTAGGATTTGAGCGAGGTGGGAGAATCTTAAAAGTTTTGAATTTTAATGAAAAAGACACTTACTGGGTTAGGAAAGTTTAACAAAATTATCGCCATCAGTTTATCTGTGATTTTGTCGATTTTACTGGTGCGAATGCAATCTTTGACGCATCAGGAACTCATTTCGCCAGAATGTCAGGTGAAAAAGTGGGATCTACCAGTGTCCTTGACTGCTGAAAATCAAGATGCATTTCCACAAAAGCAAAAATTACCATTAATCCCAAGACTACCAATTACTTGTTGTCAAAGTGATCCCTCTTGTTTTGATGAAGTAATTTATGGAAAAATACCAGACAAAAAGGCACTGATCGGTGCGATCGCTCGCAGTCTTCAATATCTGCAAACAGCTAATGCTGCGGCTGCTTATCAAAACTATCCGGTGGCTGGGATTACGCGCGATCGCGTCATCAAAAGCTTGAAAAGATTCCGCGAACTTCTATTAAAAACCAATTCTGCAACAGAATTACATCAAGCTACCCTGCGAGAATTTGTTCTTTATCAGTCAGTCGGTAAAGATAACAAAGGTTCCGTTTTATTTACCGCCTATTATGAGCCACTGTACGCAGCCAGTCGCGTCCCCACAACCGAATACCGCTATCCTGTTTATCGCTTACCTCCTGATTTCAACTCTTGGACTAAACCTCATCCGACACGCGAGGAGTTAGAAGGAGTAGATGGTTTACAAAGTGCAAAAGGGAAATTACGAGGATTAGAGTTGTTTTGGTTTCGCGATCGCCTCGAACCATATCTAGCTCAAATTGAAGGTTCGGCGAGACTTCAGCTTCCTGATGGTACTCAAACAGCAATTGGCTATGCGGGTAATACCGCTTATAACTACAAAAGTATTGGGCGAGAATTAGTGAATGATGGCAAATTACCTCTAGAAGGTATAACTATGCCAATTATTCTCGACTATTTCCAAAAGCATCCCCAAGAATTAAATATTTATATTCCGCGCGATCGCAGCTTTGTTTTTTTTCAAGAAAATCACGGTGAGCCAGCGCAAGGTTTTATCAACGTACCATTAACAGCAGAGCGTTCTATTGCTACAGATAAATCTCTCATGCCTCCTGGTGCTTTAGCATTGATTCGCGCTTCCATTCCCTTTGTTAATCCTACCGGAAAAATGGAGGAGCGCATCGTTAGTCGCTATGTTCTTGACCAAGATACCGGAGGTGCAATTAAAGGTGCAGGTAGAGTAGATTATTTTTTAGGTACTGGGAAAATAGCAGGCGATCGCGCTGGTGTTACAGTCAGCAATGGACAATTATTTTATCTCTTACTCAAGGCCAAGAATTAAACACACTCGCATTTTAATACTAAAATTCCTGACTTTTTAGATAAGTCAGGAATTTTAGCCTTTCGGCGTAAATGAAACACCCATTGAAAATCAATGGAACGCTTGCGATATAGTAATTACGAATTACAAATTACGAATTACGAATTACGCTACTAGGCTTCTAAATCCATTTCAGCATCATCATCGTCATGATCGTAAGGGATATCGTCAAGGTCTATCATTTCGGAAATTTCTTCTACTTCTGTTAGATACTCAGATTCTTGATGTTCGCGCTCGATTAACCGACCAGTTGACTTCAGCCATTCCAAGAGAATAAACTCATTACTTGTACGAATTACAGGCGCTCGCTGGTTACGAGGTTCTTCACGCAAAGGACTTATAGGCATAAAAAAAACTCACTTTGAATTATAGGTTAGCGTACAAAAACGTCAAAATTGTACATTAAGGTTAAAAGGCTTGTATGACAAGCTTTTTATCAACAGATGAAATATGACCCATTGAGGTTTTCGTCTCAAGTCCATCTAGCTATTTACCATTAAAATGTCCCCGCGTCAGTTTTAATAATAAATATTCCAGCCAATGCAATATATTATTACAAAGCATTTGGTAGCTTGACGAGAGTTTCATACATATCAGAGGGTAATGCAGATAGTCTATTCGCTACAGCGACTGCATCAGCTAAGTTACTAAATTGACACCGGACTATTTCTTGTCCATTTCCTGAAGGGAATCGTTTCCTAGCTTTACTAGATACGGCACAAATAATCGCTAAAGCTTTGGCTAACCCGTCTTTTGTCAATATTGTTTCTTGAAGGAACCCTTCAACAGGGATAAGGCAAACCTCAAACCGATAGCCAGGTCTGGGAGAAACAGCTATATCGATATATGGTTTATCTTCTTTTCTGATTCGGCGTAAATATTTGGCTGTCAAATTAGGATCGTGCAAATCAGTCCCAAGGGCGTAAGTAAAAAAGCAATCTTCTGTGAGGGACTCAGGACGAGTAATTATATCCGTGGGCATAAGTTCCAGTAGTATCCGTAGGGTGTCTGCGTGTGTGACACACTAGACTTGTCCGTTTTTATTAGCACATTTTCTTTGACAGTTAGGTGTATTAGTGTCACGCGAGGTATTACAATACATTACATTTCGGCTAACTAAAATTTCAATTTTTGGAATACTTATGACATCAAACACCTTCAGAATCAAAGGGTGTAGAGATTTAGATTCGGGGAGGGGTTTATGATAGTCAGTTATATAACCGAAAATATTTCTCAACAGATAAAATTATAACATAGTTGACGCCAAATCCTGCGATCGCTTCACCTGCGCCTAAAAGCGATCGCAAACTATTTGAATATTTATTTATACCCATCAACTTATAAGCTTTAAGAGTACTCAATTTACTATCTCTAGTTGAATAAGATAAACTTCTAAAAGCTTGACTATTACTGCTAATAATGCCTTAAAGTTGCTAAATAAGGACATTTTTAGGAGTTATTGATATAAAATTATCGCCTTAATAAATCCCCAAGATTATAAATATAATCCTGAGGTATAACTTTCATATCTTTGTCAAGATATTTAAAAACCTAAAGGATAGAAGGGAGGATAAAACTAAAAACAGTATTCACCCAGTTATGGTTTGACGTAAGTATTCACAACATTTCGAGATAGAGTTTTAATGGCAGCGAGAAGAGGAGCATATCCACTGTTTTAAAAGTAGTTTTTATAACAATCTTATTCTTTATTCAGAGAAAATACAAACCTTTCATTTAAGTATGTAGTTTTTCTTATTAAGATTTTTTAGAGGCTTTAATCAGTATTTAATAGAGTTTACTAATTGCTTGACAAAAAACACACTATCTGGGTTGCTTAGAATCGAGTTTTGTGACTATATTCTGTCAAAATCGTAGATTTTTCACTGTTTTTGTGTTTTTCACGACATCAAAAATATAAATAATGTTTTATGCTACCGAACGAAATCATTAATCGTGCCATTCACGTTATTGACTCAGTGCTAGTACGGTTTTTGTGGTGTTGGTAAAACAGGCTTTCTGAGTCCTTTTTAAATTGGGCTATACCAACATTTCAGGCATTTTATTACTCTTGCCTAAACTGACAAATTATACCAGTTTTAGATAAAACTGCGCTCAACACGTAAATTGAGTCGTAGCAATATCTTGTGGATAACGGAGTAAACCCCAACACATACAAGATGTTGGAGTCTTGGGTTTCCTCCTGCAAACGCCACTTGCTTCTCTCTTTAGGTAAAAGGGAGAGGCTAGGTGTAGCTTTTAAATGCAGAAAAGCTGGAAAACCCTTCTACAGAAGTGGCTTCCTAACCTACATTTTAGCGATCGTTTTTCAAATTGGTATTTAGTCATGAGTAGCAGCCATCACAAAATCCCTTAGAACTAGCTACAATTCCGTCTCCACTAACTTTTTTTGAGGTATTCAATGAACAAGATTAATCTGTACAAACAACGCCAAAGCAAAAATAAGGTATTGATTTTAACTTCTCTGACTGTTTTGGCTTCTTCACTAGTACTACCCTTCCAACAAGCCTTCGCTGCAACATTGACTACTGTTGTAAATTTCAACGGCACCAACGGAGCTACGCCAAGAGCTGGTGTACTTAAAGGCAACGGTACTGATGACAATCTTTATGGAACTACTTCTGCTGGTGGCACTTCTGGCAAAGGAACTGCATTCAAGTTAACTCCTACTGCTTTCAATACTCTGACTACACTGATAAATTTCACCGGAACATCTGGAATCAACAAAGGGACTAATCCAGTTGCTAGATTATTCCAAGCAGCCGATGGCAATTTATATGGGGCAACCTTTACAGGTGGTACAAGTGACCTCGGCAGTGTGTTTAAGTTGGCGAAAACAGCTTTTACAACCTTGACAACTCTTACAAATTTCACAGGCACTAATGGGGCTAACCCAGCAGGTCGACTGATTACAGGTACTGATGGCAATTTGTGGGGGACAAGCTCTACAGGTGGGGCCAATAATAAAGGAACTATATTCAAGGTTTCGCCCACCACCGGGGCACTTACCACCATTAGAAGCTTCAGCGGTACTGATGGAGCAACTCCATTAGCAAGATTGCAACTGGCTGCCGATGGAAACTACTACGGCAGTGCTTCTGCCGGTGGAGCAAGTGCTAAAGGAGTTGTGTTCAAGTTAACTCCCGCAGGAATACTTACTTCGTATAGCTTTAGTGGCGCCAATGGGGCAAATCCGCAGTCTGGATTAATTGAATCTAGCGGATTCCTTTACGGCACCGCTAAACTGGGTGGAGCCAGCAATAAAGGAGCTATATTCAAGGTTCCAGTCGGTGGCGGTACACCCGTTTTAGTTGCTAGTTTTAGTGGCACCAATGGGGCCAACCCAACGGCTGCACTCATAAAATCAAGCAATGGTAACTTCTATGGCACAGCTTCTGCTGGTGGGGCAAATAACAAAGGAGTTATTTATCAGCTGACTGGGGCTACCATTACCGGCTTAATTAGTTTTAATGGTACTAATGGAGCAACGCCAGAGTCCACACTAATTCAGCTCTCTGATGGTGCCTTTTACGGTACTGCCTCTTTTGGCGGTAGTTCCAATCTAGGAACTGTGTTTAAGTTTGTAATCTAGTTCCAAATCTAATCGGCGTGTAGAAAATGGTAAAACGTACATTTGAACGTCTACCATTTTTCTACAATCGATCTAAACTTTTCAAGACAGGTATTTGAATTTCGGTGACTCAATACTGTTTCATCTCATGTTCGCTCCGAAGAACCCTAAAGAGCCAAAGCTACGCTTGGTCTTCCCTAAAACCAAGCCTACGGTGTATATACAAGTCTGAAATATTTATAGCAGTTCGCTCAGATACCTATGAGCTAGGGAAAGTCAAGGCTTTGAAGTTGGTTTATCGAAGCTATATGTATGAGAAGATTGAGAAAATTATTAAAGTCGAAAGGAATCTACCAGTTCAATCTCGATATTTGCAATCCAGCTTCTCAAATCAGAGAAATTTGGTTTTAGAAAAATCTTAATATCATGTTAACTTAACTTTAGAATACTGATGTAGAATATATAACTTTACTACAGGTTTATAATTTGATTAATAATGAATGATGTTAAAGCACGTTGAATTGTAATAGTTGTAAAAACCGATACACGTGATAATTATAGTACACTATAGGAAAATTAGCAAATGTTTAGACAAAGTTCTCACGAGAGAAACTTTTTCAAAGCTTTAACTGGTAGTGCGGCGAAAGAATCTCGCAAGTTAAGACGGGCATTTAAATCCTGTCTGAGCATTCTGCTTGAATCTGTACCTTTTTTGATTGCTTGTGCTGTATTGGTTAGCGTTATCAGCCTCAAAAGTCCTATCCTGCTGTTTTGTTTACTTGCTGGTAGTTTAATTGCAGTCATTATCCAGCAAATTGGGCAGCAAGTGAATTTACCAAGGCGATCGCTAATATTATTACAAATTTTAGCAGCAGCGATCATTCTGAGTTTATATTGGTTAGACTGGTTTGCAGCCCCTGCACAAGCACAGTTTTTTGGGAAAGCTGAAACCTTTTTCAAAAACAGCTTCCGTGGTTCAGAAACCACTGGTGGTGATAGCAACACAGCAATAAGTTTGATATTTAATGTGTTACGGGCAATTTACTTACTCTATATTGCAATCTCCCTAGTTGGTGTGATTAACGCAGTTCGTAAAGATGAAGATTGGCAAAGTATCGCCAGAACTCCCCTATTAGTGGTTGTTGCTGTTACCGTTGCTGATGTACTTACAGGCTTTGTAATTGGCGCTAGTCCTAATAAATAATTCAGATATTTACAAATGTCTCAAGAGCGGGAACAAGATTTTCGTCCAGTCAATCAGGTTCTAGGAAGCCAACCCTCATTAGGGCCAATCCCTGCCGATCAAATTCTTCCTTGGACAGTAATTGCCTTAGCCTCCTACTTTATTATCAATGGAATTTTTGGTGGGATTTTCCAAGAAGAGTTTCAAAAGTGGTTGTGGACAGTACTAATGACTGGTTGGGGAATCGGAACTTGGTGGATTTTAACTGGTGGTAGGAGTTGGAGTTTTTTAAGTAAATTTATTGGCGTTCCCGCTTGGACAAGAGGCTTTGCTCGTTATCAAAGCTTATTGGAAGTTAACCATGAAGCAAAAAATCGGAAAACAAAGCGTCGGCATCGCCGGAAGTGAAAGTAGATTAACGCCATTTGAAGATGCCTTGCACTTGGCGACAATGCTGCGTGTTGCAATGAATGGACGTGATATTGGCGCTTATCTGTTGACAAAAGGTACTCAAAAAGATCGGTTCTGCTTTGTTTTTGGTTTTGATTGTAAGGGAATTCATACCACCTTAAGACCTGAACAAATTGATACACTTTTTAATAACATTGAAGCCGGATTAAAAGACATTCCTAGCGGTGAAAGGATGACGTTACACTTGGGTTCTTTTAGTTCAGATAAAGAGCGCCAAAAAGAGTTAGCAACATTAATCAGAAATGCATCATCGCGAGACATTAAATATTTGTTGATGGCGGAGAGAGCCAGAATCAAAGAACTGACTATTTCTGGGATTCGTAAACCTAAATTTTTGCGGATTTATGTCACTTACACGATTGAATCTAACTCGCAACACGCAGATGATTGGATAGAAAAGCTTTTAGTCAAAGCTGAATCCTGGTGGTTGAAATTTAAAGGCGATCTTTTAGAAGTAGAAAATCAACGCATTGAAACCCTGATTACAAATGCTTATAACCAGGGTTTTCTCCGCTGGGAACAAATTTTATCTAACAAAATGGGATTGGATGTCAAACCTTTAACTGCTGATGAACTTTGGGGGGATATATGGAAAAGGTTTAATGATACGCAGCCAATAGATATTCCCCAGTTAATGACTTTAGATGAACAAGGATTACACGAACAAGTTAATTCCGATTTAGCTAGTACTAAATTGCTTATAGAGAATATCCACGGCACAACTTTGCTGATGGAATCTAGTGTACCTTGCGCCGATCGCCGCTGGGTTAATGTTAACAATCGTTATATTGGCGCACTGTCATTTCTAGAGAAACCCGGCGGTTGGACTAATAAATCGACTCAACTGCGCTATTTATGGGAATTGTTGGCCAGAGAAACAGTAGTAGATACAGAAATTTTTTGTGAGTTGACTGCTGCAAATCCAGCATTGGTAAAAACTACTCTGCAACGAGTGTTGAAGCAGTCAAATATGACAACGATTCTGGCTCAAGAAAAAAGTAAAACTATTGATGTCAATGCTCAATTAAAGTTGAAGAAGTCGGTAGCAGCACAAGAACAGTTATTTGAAGGTGCAGTCCCGATTTATACGAGTGTTGCTATTTTAGTACATCGTCCAACTTTAGAAAAATTAGATGAGGCGACAAGATATATTGAAAACTGTTTTCAACGTCCAGCCAGAGTAATTAGGGAAACTGAATATGCTTGGAAAATTTGGCTGCAAACTCTACCAATAGTTTGGGAAGGTTTATTAGCAACACCCTTCAACCGTCGCCAGCTATATTTAACCAGTGAAGTTCCGGGATTAATGCCTCTAGTTTTAAGTAAAAAAGGTGATAGACAAGGCTTTGAGTTAATTGCTGAAGAAGGTGGAACACCCATACATTTAGATTTATTTAATCAACACAAAAATTTAGCTTTGTTTGCGACAACTCGTGCTGGGAAATCGGTATTGGTATCAGGGATTTTAACTCAGGCATTGGCGCATGGGATTCCGGTTGTGGCGTTAGATTTCCCTAAACCTGATGGGACATCTACTTTTACTGACTACACAGAGTTTATGGAGGGGAATGGAGCCTATTTTGATATTTCCAAACAATCGAATAACTTATTTGAACAGCCAGATTTACGATCGCTAGAAGCAGAACAACAGCGCGATCGCTTTAACGATTATACTGCGTTCCTGGAATCAGCCTTAATGACAATGGTTTTAGGATCGTCCACTGAAAGTCAAATTTTATCGCAAACCGTGCGATCGCTGCTCAACTTGGCTTTAGAAGCCTTCTTTAGAGATGAGGGTATCAAAGAGCGATATAGACAAGCTATGGAGGGCGGATTTGGCACTTTTGCTTGGCAGAAAACCCCCACTTTAAAAGATTTTCTCTTTTTCTGCTCACCAGAACACTTGCAGCTAAGTTCTTTAACTGGCAGAGTAGAAGACGCTCTCAGCCAAATTCAGTTGCGCTTACGCTTTTGGCTTTCTAGCCGCGTGGGACAAGCCATTTCTGCACCATCCAGCTTTCCTACCGATGCACAACTTTTAGTTTTTGCTCTCAGAAACTTATCAGATAGTGAAGATGCAGCCGTACTATCCTTGAGTGCTTATTCAGCCGCACTCCGACGCGCATTAAGTAGTCCAGCTTCCATATTCTTTATCGACGAAGCACCAATTTTATTTGAGTTTGAGCAAATTTCCGACTTAGTTGGTAGAATTTGTGCTAACGGTGCTAAAGCCGGTATCAGAGTCATCTTATCAGGACAAGATCCTGACACCATTGCTAAATCTAAAGCTGCATCTAAAATTTTGCAAAACCTTACGACACGGTTGATTGGACGCATTCAGCCAGTTGCAGTGGATAGTTTTGCAGACATCTTGAAATATCCCCGCCAAGTTATTTCTCGTAATGCCTCAGAAAGCTTTTTTCCCCGCAAAGAAGGCGTTTATAGCCAATGGCTATTAGATGATAACGGTATTTATACATTCTGTCGTTACTATCCAGGTTACGAACAATTGGCAGCAGTTGCTAATAACCCTTATGAGCAAACTGCACGTAGCCAAATGATGCAACTTCACAGTGATAAATATGAAGCAATTTCTGCGTTCGCACGTCAGTTAGTGGCGACTCTGCGTAGTAGTTAAGCGAGTTATGTAAGTTGTTAATAGTGAATCAAACAAGTTTGGATTTTAGATTTCCGATAGCGTAATGTTAGCTAGTTCCCAACGTCTTTTAGATTTACTGCACCCATTACTGTGTTGCAGCTTATGGATTTTAGATTTTAGAATAGCGTCAATGGTTGAACCGAAAAACTAATTCTATTATCCAAAATCAAAAATCTAAAATTGGCACGGTTCAAAAGCTAAATTTTTACCTCACTATATAATGTAGTCTACCTTTTTCAGGCACAGATGTATGCGAAAAACTACCCTTTTTACTTTTACCTTGCTATGCCTGGCCATACTACCAGCAATGGCACAAATTCACACGGGCGAATTAGGTCAGGTTTGGACTGACTTTCAAGCATATTCCAAAGATATGCAAGATTACTTTAAACATGATAATTTGAAGTATACTTTAAACCCTTTAGAAGAAGGCCAGAGTCAAATTGCTATTAATTATGATAATGGAGATTTGAAGATACCTAACCCCGTTGCTGCGGGACAAAAAATTCGTGATGATTCAATTAACTACTCTTATAATTCAGACGCTAAATCAAGTCGCTTTGAGAATAATGCAGCAGTACGGGGAAATTTAGTTAGTAATGAACTTAATCGTATAATTACCCGTGGAGTAGCGGTAGGTGTTCTCGGTAAAAATGGACAAACTAGGACAAAAGTAAAGTTAGAAAATACTGAGAAAAGTTTGGAAGATATTACAGGATTTGCCGAAGCAGCCGAGCAAAAGAGCGAAGATTTGCTAAGTAAAATTCCCATTCCCAGTTTTGATCCCACTAAGCTTGATCCAGCTACTGCGGTTTTAGCACAATTGCTAAATGCTAATCAATCACAAGCCCTTAAAATTCAAGAGGAACAAGCAAAAATAGTAGCTGAAACATTTGGTCAGACATTACAAAATAATCAGGCTTTGCAATATTCCAACTTAAATTTGGCAAACATTTCTCAGCAGACGGAAGAGGCGAATCGCGCTCGGAGAGTAGAAACATCTACAGAAGCAGCGCGACTTTTACGAGCGACTTCTCAACTAGATTTGTTTGGCAGAAAAGTTAATCAGTAGGATTTTAAGATAAAATAACTCTAATCTTCTAGACAATTTTAAAATCCTTTAACTTCTGAAAAACCAACAGGAAATCTAAAAAAGTTTATGATGGTGGGTTATTTTCCTAACGCACCTGGCAAAATCTAAAAAAATAGCCCATCAATTCAAAATGCAACTTGCTATTAAACTAATTTTTGCCCAAGTAGGCATCGATCAGATTATCGATAATGGTGCCGCAACTTCTCAAAGTATTGCCGAAGGTTGGGATAAACAATGGCTGGATTTATTACAAAATAACACCAGTAATAACTTGTATGGAGCGCTGACAAATCTAGGTATTTTTTTTGCTGTAGGAACTCTGTTGTTTTTTATGATACAATTCCTCAAAGACTTAATATCCTACGAATACACCCGTCCCATATCAGCTTTAATTTGGCCTTTTATTGTGGTAGTACTCTTAAGTAATTCAGGCAATGGAAGTATACTATCTAATCTGACGCTGGGAGTGCGGAATTTTTTAAACACTGTGAATCAGCAAGTAGTGGTATCAGCAGATGCAGATAAAATATATCAGCAAGCACTGAATATGAGTGTTGCCGAAGAAGTAGCTGGTTCTTTACTGCGTCCTTGTCAATCTCTTACTGGCGAACAACAAAATCAATGTTTTGTTAATGCTGCTGAAAAAATTAAGGTTCTCTGGCAGAAATATAGAAATATTTATGGAAATAAAAACTGGATAAATAGACTACAAACTAAAGTAGATAATATCAGATATGGGACTGGGATTGTATCAGAAACTTCTTTTAATTCTCTGTTAGGTTCTACAGTCCAAACGAGCATCAAAAACTTTTTAGTTTCCTTACAATATGCCTTTCAGAATTTGATAGAAGCTACTATGTTGTTAATAGCAGTTTTAGGGCCAATAGCTGTAGGTGGCTCTTTGCTACCTGTAGCTGGCAAACCAATTTTTGCATGGCTGACTGGATTTCTATCTATTGGAATCGCCAAAATTTCCTTCAATATTATTGCTGTGCTGACTGCCGCAGTGATTGTCAATGGCCCAGGTCAAAATGCTAATGTAGATCCAGATTTAATGTGGTTCATAATTTTTCTAGGGATTTTAGCACCAATTTTATCTTTACTTGTGGCTGCTGCTGGTGGTTTTGCGGTCTTCAGCGCAATCAGCAGTACGGCTTCTTTAGTAAAGGAGAGGATATAGAAAATTAAAAATGAATAAAATTGTTGTAAGTATCGTAATTAGTAAGTATATGCAAAACATCATATATAATAGCTGAAGTTTTTGCAGTTGGAGGTGATAAAATGGTGCGTTTACTGGAAAAAAGACAAAGAACGGCAAGTGTTTTGACATTGTTTGCGATCGCAACCTTTAGTTTACATATATTAGTTTTATTTTTATTCTTATTACAAGGGCTAAATATTCGCCAACTCAGTCTGAGAAAACCTCCCAACTTTGTGCAATTAATCGATGGTAAACCAGTAGCTAATATTGATGATTTAGCAAGAAAACCAGAAGCAATTCGCCAATTTATCAGCAAAACGATGATATCAATGTTTAGTTGGTCTGGAACCTTACCACCACAAACCATTGAAGAAGTCGCAAATCCCAAATCCGATTTAGGAATACTGATTAACACACCTCAAGGTAGTAGCCAAAAAATTACTACCAGCAGTTGGGTAGCTAGTTTTGCTTTATCAGAAGACTTTCGTAAAGGTTTTTTAAGCACAGTTGCAGAAATAACACCGCCAGAAGTTTTCTCTGAAAATCCCAACCAAGCGATGATTTCCCAACTAGTGATTAAAAGAGTTTATCCGCCAAAACAAATTGCACCAGGTAAGTGGCAAGTGGGTATGGTAGCCGACTTAGTTCAAAAAAACCGAGTTGGTGGCGCAAGACTTATAACTCCTTTTAATAAAGATTTACTTGTACGTGCAGCAGATTATTTTGCTAATCCCCAAGCAGACAATAGTACCGACTTGCAAAAAGCAATTTATAGTGTCCGCGCTGATAGACTAGAAATTTATGAAATTCGGAATTTATGTTTGCTAGATGACTACAACCCAAACAACAATAAATCAAAACAATGCGGAACTGGACAAACATCTGATAGTTTTATCAGATAATCGATTTCTGACGTGAAAATATTTCAATATTATAATTATACGAACGATTATTAATGCAATTACTCAAACCAGAAAATAAGAAAAATAGTCCCTTACCGTTGTTGGCAGTAGGAACGTTTGGTTTACATCTATTTACCTTGCTGTTACTAATATTTCACTGGTCTATGTTACAACAGTTAGGTCGACAACTCACACCTCAAAGTTTAGTGCAACTTGTTGATGGTCATGCTATAACGGTAGACCCCCAACCCAATTTAGAGCGGCAACCAGAGACTATTCGGCGCTTTGTAGGTGAAACTATGAGTTTAATGCTTACCTGGTCACAACAGCAGCCACCAACACAAATCTGGGAAATTACCTCCCAATTGGTAGCTGATGATTTTAAAGAAAAACTTAAGTCAGAAATTACTAATTTAAATCCAGATAGCCAATTTGAAAATGTTAATCGAGGAGCGGAAAATGTCTTAGTAATCCAAAAAGTTTCTCAACCTCAAGAAATAAGTAATGGAAAGTGGAAAGTAGAGATACTTGCCAATCAATTAATTTTTAACAGTTATGATAAGTTAGGGAAATCAGTTTCCTTTAATAAACAAATTTTAGTTAGAGCAATAGATCGACCTACAACTTCACTACCAAATGCAGCACTACCGTCGCAGTTTGCAGCTTACCGCCTTGGAGAAGCCAGATTAGAAATTTATAATATATGTGAAATTAAAGATAATAATTGTTCTGGAAATCCAAACTAGGCTCTACCATGACCCGATACTCAATTCCTGCCCAAACGCCTCCCGAAAATGGATTTACTCTAACTACCGACGATCGCCAACCAGAAGTAGAATCTATAGATTGGGAATCGCGGATGTCAAGGTTGGTTGGCTTTGAAGAAGAATCTTCTTCTAGTGATACTCAAGGATCGGAAGACTCTGCAACGCCGCCAGAGTCGCTATCTCTTCCACAAGAAGTTCAGACTAAGCAAGCACTCTCATCTAATCCCTTTGCCAAATTAGGCTTGGTAGGGGCTGCTACCTTAGCGCTCGTTTTGGTGGGTGGTGTGTTTTTGTCTCAGTTGATGAGTGGCAGCAATCAAAAGCCAAAAACTATTGTTTCTCCACCAGTGCAACAGCAGCCCACTGATGAATCCATATCTCAACAGATGGAAGGCCAAATAGATACTCTCAAAACGAAATTAGCTCTGAGTGAACAAGCACAGATGGTGAAAGCTGCCCAACAACAGCTGAGAATTGCCAAATCAACGCCGACAGTAGCCTTACAACAACCGTCAGTTAGACAGAAAGTGATCCCAACACCCCCACCAACAGCTTACGTGCCTCGGACAGTCACAGTTGAGCGCATCATTAGAGTACCTGCTTCTCAACCTTCGCTATCGCCCCAACCACCAGTTGTAAACCCCACTCAACCAGTAGTTAATACAACTCCACCATCTCCACCAAGCCCATTTGAAGAGTGGGCAAGGTTAGCGAAGTTAGGTAGCTATGGTCAAGTCAATCCTAGCAATCAACCTACTAGTAATATAGCTACTTTGGAACCTGCAAACACTACGCAGCCGCAGCAGCAAGAAACACCAAACCCCGATCCTGAGCAAACCCCACAAGCCTCACAACAGGAAACTCCTCCTGTGGTCAGTCAAGCCCAACCGCAGGGACAGAAATCTGTAGCAATTGGAAGTAGTGCCAAAGCTGTGTTGGCGACACCAATAGTTGGAGAAACTACTAATAAGTCAGGCGGTGGTGGTGATACAGATGAAGCGAAAAACGTATCTGTTGTGATCCGATTGAAAGAACCGCTAAAATCTACCGATGGTACAGTCGCTCTACCCGCAAACACCGAATTCCTAGCTGAAATTGGTTCGCTTTCGGAACAAGGTCTTTTGCAGATGAACGTAGTCAAAGTTATCTCGCAAAATAATGGCAACCCTATAGAACGAAGCTTACCCAACAATGCAATTATTCTTCGCGGTACTCAAGGTAAACCTTTAATCGCAAGTAAATATAATCCCGGTCAAAGTTCGTCTACAGCCTCAATGGATGTAGCATCATTCTTTTTGGCAGGTCTTGGCAAAGCAGGAGAGATAGTAAATCGCCCTGATACTGAATATGAAATCCCAAAGGACAGTAATAACACCCCAATTGTTGGGGCTTATCCATATCCTATTAATAACAACAGACGCAACCTTTTAGCTGGGGTTGCAGAAGGTGGTTTCAACACTATATCACAACAAATTGGTAATCGTAATCAACAGGTGATCGCCCAAATGGCACAGCAAGGTAATGTTTGGTTTTTGCCAATAGGCACAAATATTGAAATTTACGTTAATCAACCAACTCAGTTTTAAGGGGTAGGATTTATACCAATTTTAGATATTTGCAACCATGAAAAAGAATATTAACTTGTCAGGAAATAATTCAGAACGTTCTTATTTCCTACCTATAGCTTCCTTAATTTTCTCGGTTGCTATGTTCTTGTTGGTAGGTCGCGCTGTAGCTAATAACGCCGTTCTGCGTTCCGTATTTTCCTGCCAAGCACAAGGTTTAGGGGGACTAATACCTACTATCGATGTTTGGTATCAACAAGGAACAAACTTAAGTTTTATTCCGGCTGGAGAAGTAATTAAAAAAGTTTGGTTAAATGACCCATCACAGGTAACTATGGATTTTGATGGGCCAGTATGTATGCAGTTTGGTCAAGAAGCTAATAGTAGTTCAGGAGATTGTAAAAACTCCGCAGCAAACGTAATTCAACTCAGACGAATTCAAAAACTGGACATTCCTGGACTTCCTCCCACTAGCAATACACTTTTAACAGTTGTTACCGAAGCGCAAGGTAAAAACAAGCTGTATACTTTTCGAGTTATATATAAAACAGATAATCCTGAATATCACACTTTAGCAGTTTTTCCCGATCCTTCTGGTCAGGAAGGAGCTTGTGCGAAAGTTTTACAATAAATAAAGTTCTAGCAAAATTACCCGATAGCCACAGAAATTTACCGTTGATAAAAAGTGTTGATGCCTACGTATGTCTGCATTGTGGTCGATTGAGAGCCTTGCGATAATTCCCTGCTTCTAAAAAACGGTTAGGGAGGATTTAAGCCTTTGGGCAGTTTTATTTGTTTACATAGCACGGTTAAGATAAGTGTGGGCAGTTGTGTAGTAGTTCAATCAATTGAAAAACGCTATAACTTAACAGATTTAACTGACTCAGGCATTTTTAGCCTACATCTTTATAAATCTTCAGACAAAAACTAACCACAAATTCCAAAATCGTGTAAATATAAAGAAAAGCTTAAGAGGTTACAGACTCATGGTCACTGCCAAAATGATGCAACAGCTTTGGGCTGTAATCGAGTCTACCCAAGTCAGCACCCTGCTCCAATTTGATGATGCCGCTTTAGTACAATTGCTTCTCCAGCAGTTACAAGCAAAGCAGGGTCTCGATGCCCAGACAGATAGCACTCTCAATACTTACATAAAATCTAAACTGCCCTTAATACGTGATACAGCTGAAGGTCGATTATCTTTAGGGCAAGGCGGCAATCATTAGTCCGAAAAATCAAATGATTGCTCGTTGCCAATCATACGCTCAGAGTTCAAACAGTGGAATATTATGAATAACTGGCTAGTAATTGCCCTAGTAGCTTATCTAATTGGAGCAGCGATTGAAGGGGTGAGTACAGCCAGTCAGCTATCTCATTCAATGCCAGAATTAGCTAAAAATACACAAGCTCATCCGTCAGAGTCTGAAACTGAGTCTAGTTCAAGTTGGCGAGTTGTGGCCGCCATTGCCTCAGTCAGTATTTGTGGAGCTTTTTTCTGGCCTTGCCGCCTTTTCCACCGTTTAATTAAAGGCAACGTTCGTTCATAATCCTAAAACATCAATATAGATACTAATTCTGGAAGCAGCTCTCCCCCTTGTGAGAGAAGAGTTTTGAGTTTGTTCTCGCTTACCTATCATGCAGTTTGTTCGGGTTCTGTCGCTACAGGCTGCCCAATTTTTGGCTCCGTTCCCGCAAACAGTCGTTCGATATTAGTGCGATGGCGCAAAATTACATACAACCCACCGGCAATCCCAAACAGAATATAGGGTAAAGGTTGATGCAAAAGTACCATGAAAATGGAAACTGCGATCGCACCTGCAATTGAACTCAAAGAGACAATCCGCGATATCGCCACAACGACGGCAAACACACTCGCTGTTGCTAAACCTACCTGCCAACTCATTGCCAACAAAATCCCCAAGCTGATAGCAACAGATTTACCACCGGTAAAGCCCAAAAAAATTGATTTACTATGTCCCAGAATGGCAGCTAATCCAGATATTGTTACTAGGCACGGCTGCCACAGTTGTACATCTACCGTTGGAGGGATATAATTTTGAATTGGTTTAAAGTTGAACAACCAATAAACTAGAGCGATCGCTAATACTCCCTTTAAGGAATCAAGTACTAAAACCAATACTCCTGGCCCTTTGCCCAAGGTTCTTAGTACATTAGTTGCGCCAGTGGAACCGGAACCAACCGCCCGAATATCAATACCTTTTAACTGCTTTACAGCAATGTAGCCAGTGGGAAAAGAACCCAGCAGATAAGCTATAACTACAATTGCCCCGCACAGAGTTAACCAAATAGCCATAATATAATTCAAAATTCAAAATTTAAAAAAGTCAAGAGCTATTACTCTTGACCAATGACCAATGACTAATGACTCATTTAAAAGTCGTCATCATAGTTTCTCACTATTTTGGGGTCAGGAGCAAAGGCTAACCACAGGGGAAATTGCAGCAGTGACAAACTGATTTGTTCTTCGGAATCGTCAATGATAATTAAAGGCAGTTGATTGGCTTTCGTCAATCGGTCTGCTTTTTGAGCGAGAGCATCAGATGCCTCAAATAATACCACACCACGGTCTGGGCCGAAATCTGGGCGACCGATTCCTAGACAATCTTGCAAACCGCGCCGCCATTCACCTAATCGCTCCGGCGTATTAGCTAAAACTAAAGTACGGACGCGATCGCCATAGAGCTTGTGTAATATCGAAATTGCAGCTGAGGCAATCAGAATATTTTGTAAGCGGCTACCCATTGTCCGCAAACCACCCCTTCCTCCTTGGGTAAAAAACCAGTTGGAGATTCGTTCAGCGTGGATTGGTTCAAAGGTACGGCGTAGTTGCCACGGTGGGCCGTAGTAATCTGGTTTATTGCGGTATTGGTCAATTAGGCGGCGAATTTGCTTGGTAGTATCTTGAAACTGCTGTTGGGCAAATTGGGGTATTCCAGGTTGGGGTTCAGCTGGTTTAGTCTCTTTTACAGATGGTTTTTCTCGTTCCACCACACTTGGCGTTAGTTGCAACTGCTCGGCGGCAGAAGCCAAATCCTGTAAACTACCCGTGAGATAGTCTTTAAAACCCTGCACCCGGATTGCCAAGTCTTGGGATGTACCAGCAAAAGTAGTTCGCATTTCGTTGCGGATACGTTCTTGACGGCGTTCTAATTGTTCTACAGAAATTTGCAGGGTTTGTTTGCGTTGTTCTAACTGCACTAGCGACTCTTGCACCAGTCGCCCCAGTGAGGTTTGAGTTTCACTCACCTGTGCCTGAAGCTTTTCGTAAGAAGCTTGCAGCTTGGCTATTTCTGACTTGAGAGCTGCTTCAGCACTTTGCAACTCTGTTACTCGCTGCTCTGCTTCTGCATATAATGAATGATTTCCCGATCCTATTTCAGACCCCAAGGCGACATTTTCCGCTTCTAACTGCGCGACAAACTCGCCATTTGAATTTTCTGTTAGCTCTACTGTAGAATCTACCACTTCTGCATTGGAAATGAGTGGCTCAAAAGTTGTGTAGTCCTCTGATGAGCTAATGGCTTTTGTGTCTACCACTGACTCAACTGATGGATCGACTGGATGTTCAACTACATTGTTCTCTTCTGGTTTTTCTGTCAACCGCTCATCAATTGGTTCTGGGGTTTGAGATGCCTCTGGGTTCATAAACAATAGTGTAATTCTTATGACGCGAATAAATAGCTTTCAGAAATATTACAATTGACCTGCTATAAAAGTCCTGAGCATGAGTGCTGAGTTCTGAGTCTATATCAAAATGACTCAGAACTCAGCACTAAATACGCGGACAACGTTGTTCTAAGCAAGTTTTCAAGGTGTTGGGGTCAAATAAAATCGGCAAAAAGTGAATACTTTTAATTTCTTTAAAGTAAAACAAGATAGGAACTCTATTCCAAAATATCCGCCAGTTTTGCCATTCCTGGTAGGGAAAGCGCCGAATCAATTTTTCGCCTCTGTAAATATCTAAGTCGGTAGCGGTAAATTGCAAACGCAGCGTTAACGCCTGAAACATCAGAAACAAACCAAACAGCATGAAAACGGAGCCTACCCAAGGTTGTACCAACAGTAGTGGAATCGCGGCAATCACCAACACTATGGGTATATTGTAACTAGGCTTGAGTTCCACAGTTGATGTGGAGTTAGAAACAAATGAACTGGTCACAGTCTTAAATCCTGCTTTATTTAGTAGGCATCTTTCCTATTTTAGGAGTCAGGAGTTAGGAGTTAAAATTCCTCACTCCTAACTCATCAGTTTTATAGACCTATGAATGCACTGCCAGTCCCCTGAAACATTAACCAAGAAAGAAAGAAGTTGCTAACAAATATAATCAGCAAGGCAGTCACAACAGCAGTTGTAGTTGACTGTCCTACACCTTTAGCACCTCCTGTTGTCGTCAACCCCCAACTGCAACCAATTACAGCGATTAAAATGCCAAAACAACAGGCTTTAATCATGGCGCTAAAAATATCCCAGAGACCAAGAAAGTTACGGGCTGAGTCTAGAAATACCGTATCAGACAGGTTATAGATATTTGTCGCAATGATGAATCCTCCGAACATCCCTGTCACCAAAGACAGAAGAGTTAAAATTGGTAGCATTAAACAGCAAGCAAGGACGCGGGGTATAACTAGATAATCGATTGGATCTGTTCTCAACATCAACATGGCATCGATTTGTTCTGAGACTCGCATGGTACCGATTTCTGCTGCAAAGGCAGAACCGACTCGCCCTGCCAAAACCACTGCTGTCAACACGGGAGAGAGTTCTCGTGTCAAAGCTACAGAAAGCACTCCGCCGATAACGTTTCCGGCGCCAAAGTTGATAAATTCCCGCGCCACCTGAATGGTAAACACCGCGCCAACGAAAATAGCGGTAAATAGAGCAATAAATAGGGAATCTGGCCCAACTGCTGCCATTTGTTCTAAAGTGTTGCGCCGATGGATTTTGCCTCTCAATAGGTGAACTAGTACTTGTCCACCCAGAAAAATCGCTGCCAGCAGCCGCTGACTCCATTCCTCTAAACTGGATTTGGATGTAGTCTGGTTCAATGTTCTGTAGCTAACTCGTAACTGCCTTAAGAATAGCGGAAGTCATGGGGAATGGGGAATGGGGCATTGGGCATTGGGCATTGGGCATTGGGCATTGGGCATTAATTATTCTCCTCTGCTCCCCTGCCCTCATCTCCCCACTACCCT
The DNA here is from genome assembly GCF_964247315.1 of uncultured Nostoc sp. Lineage (GTDB taxonomy): Bacteria > Cyanobacteriota > Cyanobacteriia > Cyanobacteriales > Nostocaceae > Nostoc. The sequence continues at coordinate 47,671 of NZ_CAXTTT010000009.1, read as the reverse complement.
AAGAAGGCTGAATATTAACTTAGATTAAAAATGGTCTCAGAAAATGAAGCTCTTATTAAATGTGCTGCAAAGCAATCCCTAAGTAGTACGCTTGGCTATAACCTCCATTTTCCAAGGTTTTTGTAGATTTCAGTCACTTTTTGTATCCCCAGCATGGGCTGTAACTGCTAGCCGTTTATTTTAATGAAAACTTAAGATTCTTGACAGATTCGCTGCTTTGGAGCGATCGCTCGTATTGTAGAAAATGACAAACCGCTATCTTGCTTTTGTCATCTCTACCACGGAGTTTGTCTTAAATGACTATTTTCACTAACTTTCTCCGCTCCCTAGTACTCACAATCATTTTTAGTTTTGTCGTTCCCCTCTTTTTCATTGGCGGCGGATTCCTCCTTCTATCCCTCATTGGTTACTTCCCTGGCTTACAAGAGTTAACTGAGGCGATCGCAACTGAGATTATGCATTTTCTCGCCACCTTCGGCAGTGGAACTCCCCTACGCGGATTATTTGTAATTAGCTTGACCTGTAGTTTCGTTGGGGCACTGTTTGATATGTTTGTCTACTACCGATATCAAATTTTACGGATAGATTCTTAAGTAGTAAAAATAGCTTCATCAGGAGATTATTAGGCTATAGAAGACAGGAATAAATGATATTTCCAAGAGTGAAAGTACTACTGATCTTAACTTAACTAGAGATTAGTGTTGCTGAATGGATTTTTATTAATTAAATTAACTGTCGAAGTGATTGATTAAATATTTATATATTCATTAGTTATTAGTTATTAATTACTGACAACTAGTAAACGTGCGCGACCATAGTAAACCAGTCCTCAAACATTCAAAAAGCCAGAATAACAAGGCATTGAGAACTTTTAATTTGGCAAAATAGCTAAAAGAGCCTTTCTAAATCATCACGTTAACGCTAAACTAGAGTTTGGCATTTCGTGCTAGCTGCAATCTTTAAGGATTTGATTAGCATTAATCGAGAATATCAAATAAAACTCACTGAAAAATATAAAAATTTCCTTAAAATCCTGATGAGTACAATGCCTGCTCATGTTTCTTAACAGAGGAAAGCAGGTCGTCTGACCGTTAGGCATCTTAATATTGAATTTATTACGAGGTATGTTGACAGCTCATGGTTTGGCCGTTTAAGCCCAAGTTTAGAAAACAAATTGCGCGGATTGAAATTACTGGTGCGATCGCCGGTGCTACTCGCAAACGCGTCCTAGAAGCGCTGAAAACTGTAGAAGAAAAAAAGTTTCCGGCATTATTGCTACGTATCGATAGCCCTGGCGGTACAGTCGGAGATTCTCAAGAAATCTACAGTGCCCTGAAGCGTTTGCGCGAAAAAATCAAAATTGTCGCTAGCTTTGGCAATATTTCGGCTTCTGGAGGAGTCTACATCGGCATGGGAGCCGAACACATCGTCGCCAACCCAGGTACGATTACGGGTAGTATTGGTGTGATTCTGCGTGGGAATAACTTGGAACGCTTGCTAGAAAAAATCGGTGTTTCCTTCCAGGTAATTAAGTCTGGCCCTTACAAAGACATTTTGGCTTTTGACCGGGAACTGACTCAACCAGAAGAAAATATCCTGCAAGAGTTGATTGACACAAGTTATCAGCAGTTTGTCCAAACAGTAGCTGAGGGTCGTTCTTTAACAGTAGAAGCTGTGAAAAGTTTCGCTGATGGGCGGATTTTTACTGGACAGCAAGCTCTAGCCTTGGGTGTTGTAGACCGCCTGGGCACAGAAGAAGATGCCCGTCGCTGGACAGCAGAACTGGTTGGTCTCGATCCAGAAAAAACTCTCTGCTATACCCTAGAAGAGCGTAAACCTTTTTTGAGCCGCTTCGTACCAGGGAGTCGTCAATTTTCATCAGGAATTGGGGCTGGTATTGATTGGCTCGAATTTGAAATGTCTACTAGTGGTTTACCTCTGTGGTTATATCGACCCTAATATGAGTTAGGAGCGGAGCTGGAGACGCTCCGCCTTTGGTTATGAATGAAAAGTTATGAGTTAAAAATCTTAACTTCTCATTCTCAACTCCTAACTCTTCACCTTTGTGTTTTAAGGAGGATTTTGGCGTGGACTGGCAAATGCGGGCTATTCGCGGAGCAACAACCGCTTCAGAAAATACTGTTGAGACAATCCGAGAAGTGGTGACAGAACTACTAGATGAACTAGAAAACTGGAATCAATTCCAGATTAGGGACATCATTAGTGTGACTTTTACAGTAACACGCGATTTGGATGCAGTTTTTCCAGCTGCGATCGCAAGAGCGCGTCCTGGTTGGGATAATGTAGCTATGTTGGATGTGCAGCAAATGCACGTCGAAGGCAGCTTACAGCGCTGTATTCGCTTCTTAATTCACGCTTATCTGCCAACCTCCGCCTCAATTCATCATATTTATTTACGCAACGCCGCTAGCTTGCGTCCCGACTGGAGTATGCCTCAGATACAAGCATCACAGCAAGCAGTTAAGTCAAAAGTGTAAAATACTTAATATTTTTAAGATAAAATCCCGTTTTCCAACTGTAAATTAGAAATACAGCTGTAGTGACGAGTATTGTTTGTTACTAAAGTGTAATTGTCTGCAACTGCAACACTAGTACCGTTCAGTCTTAGTTAAAGCTCGGTTTCTGCCTCCTCGATCAAATGAACCAATATCCACACGGGCTTTGGCATCAAGACTAAGACGTAAAATACTCTTATCATTTAAAGCCGATTCATTAAAAGAGTGCTAGTTGTTCAAAAATTGCGTCAGTTTCTGGTATTTTTTTTGAAGTAAAACTTTTGCTACTCGTTTGAGTCGATAACCTAAATAGTTTAATTTCACACGAATTGTTTCTTCAGTTGGTAACTGGTCAATACTGTAACCAAACTTGTCAAATTAATAGCTTTCGTACTTCAGAGGCTGTGAAGCGTGTATACAATCTCTGACTTTTAAAACTTGGATCAGTTTGGCGAGTGAGAATCAACCAGTTTCTTAATATCTTCCAAAAGGTTTGGTAAGTGTTCTTCTGCCTTCCAGCGCCCTTTATAAAGAATAATTATCTATACAAGTAATCCCAGTTGTTTATTCTTTGATTCCTTTACGGATAATATTTCTATCCCATCCCAATTCTTTTTGAGCCAACAATTGCCCCCCATAACCTAGATCAATCATTCTGTGGAGTTCTCAAAAGACTTTGAGTGCAACTCAGCAGAAATTGAAGCGCGAGATTCTCTCTCAGAAGATCGCGCTAGGATTACTGAAGCGTTTACTCTGATTCTGGCAAATCCGCTTCTGCTGCCCTACAAATTTGACCCCAGTTTTTGCAAAACTGCATAAATATCTAATTAGGCGTAGATAGTTCTACAGAAGTACCCAAGTTTTACAAACATCCTCTCATGACGACTGTTCAATTCTTACACGATAAAAATCATAACAAAAGTAGTCACAAGTCAGAAATGAGTCAGTAAATCTCCCCCTTTAACTCAGTTAGCACTGGAATTAAACCTCGTCTACCTTGAAAACTGTAGTTTTTTGTCATCAGGGTAAAGCACAAAACTCAAGCCAAGGCTGATTAATATACTCTCCTTAAAACTCCAGGTTTCAAAATGGACGCGGTTCAAATAAATATACCAATTTTACGCTGGTAAGCTTTGACCTGACTCGCTGATGTGGGTGTAGGAAATATTTAGCTTATAAAAAAGTGGCTTTTATTGAAAAATTAAGGAGGATTGGTCATGGCAGCAATCGATACAGCACCGTTAGAAAACAGCCTGGGATTTATAGCTTTAGGAGCTTATATTCTCACCTTAATGCCCACGAATCTTAGAATCATTTTTCCTCAAACTAAACAAGCGAACTTTCCCAAATGGCTGTTGAAATATCGACGACTTATCGGTATTCTGGCTTTCTGCTTGGCTTTGCTTCACGGTTTCCTCTTAGTGAAAAAGAGAGACCTTGATTTTTTAGATCCCAATACCTATTGGATTTATATCCAAGGTATATCTACCTTCATAATTTTTACCCTATTGGCAATTACTTCTAATGACTGGAGTGTCAAAAGACTGAAAAAAAATTGGAAGCGATTACATACCCTGACTTACTTAGCTATGTTCCTGCTCACTTGGCACGTTTGGGACAAAATGTTAGAGCATTGGAGCTATTTAACCCCGATTGGGCTAGTAGGGATTGTCACGACAACCCTTTTATTTCTGATGCGACGCTGGATTGAACATCAAAATAAACAACAAAAAGCGAAAGGAAAAGCGTTCTCATCTCAAATTCCAGAAAAAATTACTCTATAGTACCGCTAGTCTCCGACACCGTTACGCAGTGGGTGCAAATCAGATTATTCTCCCACTCGCACAAGGAATGTCCTGTTATGAGATCGAAACAAATTACCTGGAAATCTTCAGCAGCATTGGCAATCAGCACCCTAACGATCTTGGTTGGTAGTAGCAGTTGTGCTAACCTATTGTCTTCCTTCCGAAACGCTAGTGTTGCTACTATCTCTGTTGCAACCACTCAACCTTTACGTTCTGTCCAAGGAGATTCAACTTGGGTTTACGCATTGGCAATCAGCCCTAATGGACGCTTCCTCGCCAGTGGCAGTTACGATAAAAAAATCAAAATTTGGGATCTGCCTAGTAACACCTTACTCTATACTTTAGAAGGACACGGCGATGCAGTGGTAAGCCTTGCCATCAGTCCAGATAGCAAGCTGCTCGCTAGTGGTAGTTGGGATAACCGTATTAAACTCTGGAATTTAGAGACGGGGCAACTGCTTCGTACTCTAGATGGCCATACAGATGATGTAGAAGCCGTTGCCATCAGCCCCAACGGAAAGTGGTTAGCCAGTGGTAGTGCTGACACAACCATCCGCATCTGGAACGTGCAGACTGGCGTACAAGTTCATCAGTTATCGGATGGAAAGTGGGTAAGAACTGTTGCTTTTAGTCCGGATGGGCAGACCTTAGCTAGTGGCAATGAGAGTGGGACACTCAAAATTTGGCGGCTCATGGATGGTGCTGTTCTAAAAACCCTGAATGCTCATTCACAAGCCGTGCGCTCAGTGACTTTTAGCCCTGATGGACGGACTTTAGCGAGTGGCAGTGCTGATAGGACAGTCAAACTCTGGCAAATGCCCACTGGTAAATTGTTGCACTCCCTAAATGGACATTCAGGAGTTGTGTGGTCAGTGGCTTTCAGTCCCGATGGCAAGAGATTAGCTAGTGGTAGCAATGATAGCACTATCAAGTTATGGGGGTTGCCTGAAGGCAAACTCTTGGAGAATTTGATCGGGCATGAGCGAGGCGTGCGGTCAGTAGTTTTCACACCGCATGGAAATATGATAGCCAGCAGCAGTGCCGACAAAACCATCAAACTTTGGTCTCTTCCTAAAGAGTGACAAGAAGCTTTCAGAAAGTAAACAAATCTATAAGGATGAAATCTGATGATAGACAGGGATACATCCTAGCCGACATTAATTTGACAGTTAAATATTCATGAAAAGCTTTGCACTAAAAGTAAATGTCAGGTTTAGGACTGCTATATTTACTCGTAAAGATTCAGATGGTGGGTATTGACAAAGGGGACATAAAGGTTAGAGTATCGCAATCATCAACAAAGACCTGCCACCAGAACTATAGCAATCCTATTTGATTTGCAAACATCGAGAGCCTCAGATCCCCGACTTCTTCAAGAAGTCGGGAATCTTTTTGTTCATAACTCATTTAGGACTGCTATAGAGCCAGAACAACTAAACCAGCAGCCAAAGGAAAAATTGGTAGAAATAAGCGTTAAGCAGGCGATCGCGATCGGCCATCTGCTATAAAAAGCTTCTGCCTTCTGCCTCAAAACCCGTAACTTTGTACTTCATGCAAATGAAAACTGCTATATGTATATACGCAGTTAGTATGATTATTTATGACTAAATATAGCTCGTTTGATAGTTTCCTTACTTAAGTAAGAAAGTGTAAACATTACTCGTGTAAGATAAATAAGCTGATAATCTCAGCGATTGTATCAAGTAAAAATATAGTTCTATTAGATATGCGAGCGCATATCTTTTTAAAATAATGCCAAACTCCAGCTTGAAAGATGACTCATTATGGTTCAAAAATGCAATTATCTACGAACTAGGTGTTCGCACATTTGCTGACAGTAATGGTGATGGTATTGGTGATTTTCCAGGGCTGACAGAAAAACTAGACTATTTACAAGATTTAGGTGTTACTGCTATTTGGTTGTTACCTTTTTTTCCTTCACCACTCAAGGATGATGGTTACGATATTGCCGATTACACTAGTATCAATCCTATCTATGGCACGTTGGAAGACTTTAAAGCGTTTTTGAGCGCTGCTCATCAGCGCGGTATTCGTGTAATTATTGAGTTAATTATTAACCATACCTCTGACCAACATCCTTGGTTTCAAAGAGCACGTCGCTCCCCAAAAGGGAGTCAGGAGCGAGATTTTTATGTTTGGAGTGATACTCCTGAAAAATACCAAGAAGCACGAATTATCTTTCAAGATTTTGAGACATCTAACTGGGCTTGGGATTCAGTTGCCAAAGCTTATTGCTGGCATCGTTTCTATTCCCATCAGCCTGATTTGAATTATGACAATCCTGCGGTGCGCCAGGCAGTATTTGATGTTCTAGATTTTTGGTTGGAGATGGGTGTAGATGGATTACGTATGGATGCTGTACCTTATCTATACGAACGGGAAGGAACGAACTGCGAAAACTTACCCGAAACCCATGTGTATTTGAAGGAGTTGCGATCGCACATCGACGCGAAATTTCCTAACCGGATGTTACTAGCTGAGGCGAACCAATGGCCTGAAGATGCAGCGCAATATTACGGTAACGGGGATGAGTGTCACATGAACTTTCATTTTCCCCTAATGCCGCGCTTGTTTATGGCATTGCGGATGGAAGATAATTTTCCGATCGTAGATATTCTCCAACAAACTCCATCCATTCCTGATAACTGTCAGTGGGCATTGTTCCTCCGCAACCATGACGAACTGACTCTAGAAATGGTGACAGATGAAGACCGCGATTTTATGTATGGGGTTTATGCACAAGACCCAGTGATGCGGGTAAATTTAGGCATCCGCCGCAGATTAGCGCCGCTTTTAGGCAATGACCGCCGCCAAATTGAGTTACTCAATAGTTTACTGTTATCTCTGCCAGGAACCCCCGTACTTTACTACGGTGATGAAATTGGCATGGGAGATAACGTTTATCTAGGCGATCGCAATGGTGTTCGCACACCTATGCAGTGGAGTTCTGACCGCAATGCCGGTTTTAGTCGCACCAACCCGCAACGCTTGTATCTACCCGTGATCGTTGACTCAGAATATCACTACGAAGCACTCAACGTCGAGGCACAACGGACTAATACCAATTCTCTCTGGTATTGGATGAAACGTTTAATTGCGACTCGCAAACGGTTTCCGGCATTGGGTGAAGGGCGTTTTGAATTGCTACAGTCTAATAATCGCAAAGTTTTCGCCTTCAGCCGGATCGCCTCTGAAGAATATATCTTGGTAGTAGCAAATTTATCTCATTATGTGCAAACGGTAGCGTTAGATTTATCAAGCTTCAATGGGTTATTACCAGTAGAAATTTTTGGTTCTACTGAGTTCCCACCGATTACAGAATCGCCTTATTTCCTCAGCTTAAGTCCTTACGGGTTTTACTGGTTCACCTTACAACGCAAACCTAGCTCAACTCAACCTCTTAAACCTCAAGCAGACTTGAGCTATTTGCTGGTAAATGGTTCATGGCAGAATGTGATTTTGCAACGAGAGTCAAAAAGCATTCTAGAATCAACACTGCGGGATTACCTCTATACCTGCAGCTGGTTTGGCGGTAAAACTCAGACTGTACAATCAGTACAAATCATTGAAGCGATTTCTTTACCCTATAACCAGCAGATAGCTCAAATTGTTTGGTTGCAGGTAGATTATAGCCAGGGAAACCACGAAACTTATCTGTTATTTCTCGCCTATGCAGAGGGTGAGCAAGCAACACATCTTTTAGCAGAAATGCCGCAAGCTGTAATTGCACGGCTTGGGGTGCAAGGCAAAACAGACACTCCTCCACCCAATACTCAAGAAGGTGGAATTTTATTTGATGCTTTAGCAGACAAGAACTTTCTCACCTCACTGCTAGATAATGCGATCGCTAATCATCACTCTTATCAAGGAATAACCGGAGAATTATTTGGCACTACTACTGATTCATTCTCCGAATTGCGCCGACAGTTAACCAATCATGAGCCGATTGTTCTGAATAAAGAAGAACAAACCAATACTTATATAGTTTATGGCGATCGCTTGTTGTTAAAACTCTTTCGCAAAGTCGAAGAGGGTTTGCAGCCAGATTTAGAAATCCGGCGTTTTCTATACCAGAAAAAACGCTTGCAACACTCAGTTTTCCTAGCTGGTGCTTTAGAGTACCGCCGTGCAAATAAAACAGGCAATAAAACTGCCCTACCCACGACTATAGGCATATTACAAGAGTATATTCTAGATAGCCGTAGTGGCTGGGACTATACTCTTGATAGTTTGCAAAACTACTTTGATTTAGTGACCACAGAACACGCCACTATTACCGAAGTGCCTCTGCCATCAGGTTTCTTGTTGGATTTACAGAGAATTGAGATTCCAGAATTAGCAATTGCAACTATCACTTCTTACCTGCAAAGTGTTGAACTATTGGGTAAATCCACAGCTGAATTCCATATAGCGCTGGCTACAAATATAGATAGCTCAGACTTTGCTCCAGAATCTTTTTCATCACTTTATCAACGTTCGATATATCAAAATGCACGTAACTTAACTGGACAAGTATTTCGGTTGTTAAAAGAACGAGTAAAATACTTGCCAACCGATACTCAACCATTAGCATTAGAAGTTCTTAATAACCAACAGAAAATCTTAGAACGCTTTCAGTTAGTTGTCGGGCAAAAAATTACTGCATTGCGGACTCGTCATCATGGAAACTACCATTTATCGCAAGTATTTTACACAGGAAAAGACTTTATTATTGCTGATTTTGAAGGCGAAGTAGATCGCAGTTTAAGCGAACGACGCATAAAGCGATCGCCTCTACGAGATGTAGCAGGAATGTTACTATCTTTCAACTATGCAGTTAACGAAGCTTTAGGCTATCAAAAAGAATCTGGGATGATCCTACCTGAAAATTTACCCCTTCTAGAACAATGGGGACAGTTTTGGTATACCTGGGTGAGTACTAGCTTTCTCAATTCTTATTTAGAAACTGCTAGTCAAGAATCTTTCCTGCCAAAGACAACACAAGAACTAGATGTGCTGCTTTTTGCCTATCTTCTAGAGCAAGCGATTGATGCAGTAGGCAATGAACTAAATAATCGCTCCGATCGGGTAGAAATTCCACTCCAATTTATTCTGCGATTACTGAGTGAAACTGCTTAAACAGTTTTTTCTAGGATGAACAAATTGCAAGAAATAAATAATATTAGGAGGAAGAAAAATGAGTAACAAAACTGGTGAACTGACAAGAACAATTTTTTGGAAAGGCAATGCAAAAGAATTTCTAGGTAAGTATTATAACTTACAGTTTATTCCGAGAGTAGGTGAAGAAGTACAATTAAAAAACAAAACATGGTTAGTGAAGAGAATTATTTATACTCCCGAAATAGATGACATAACTATCATTGTGGAAAATAAATAGTTTCACCTTAAATGGTTATAGTTGTACGGTTCTGTAATATTCTCAACAGTTTTTGGGTAAGGATTCAGGTGGTGGGGTATTGACAAAGGGGACACAAAGGTTAAGGTATCGCAATCATGAACAAAGACCTGGATAGTTAACCCTGATTTTTACGTTCCATTTTTGATACTTTAATTTTCGACCTGAATCCTTACATTTACTCTAAGAGGTTGTTTGAAAAGTCGCAAAGTATACTAGAAACCCCTCTTTAAACCTCTCTCCGCTTCGGGGAGAGGCTTTGAAACCCCCCTTTACTACAAGGAAAGGGCGGCTAGGGGGGTTAGGTTTCTGAGACTTAGATGTTACCAAAAATACTTTTCAAACGTATATTATAGTTGGCTGAGGCTGCAAGATTGATAGCTGTGATTCAAGAACTTGATCGGGTTATTTTGACTAGCGATCTCCCAGAACATAGTTTAGAAGAGGGTGATATAGGTACAGTTGTTTTAGTGCATCAGCGTGGGAAAGGATATGAGGTTGAATTTGTCACATTAGATGGGGAAACTGTGGCAGTTGTTTCACTCCACAGCATACAAATACGTCCCATTGGTAGAAAATAAATTGTGCGATCGCGGCTGATAAATTTATAATTACTTCAAAATAGGAAATTTTCAAAAGGATAACTTTGCTTCCAGCGATAGGTATTAAAGTCACGCTAATCTACTGAAAAAATGCGTCCATGCCCTAAATGTTCTGCTAAAATTACTAGGGAAGCATCAGCCAAATCCATTGGAAGATCAGCATATTTTTCCATTAATTCAAGAATTCGAGCAGTATGGTGAAGTTCTAAATTAAAAATCGTAAATAATTCTTCTTGCAGACTATGATGCGCTTACCCTGCTAAAATAACTTTTCTAAAAGTTAATGAAACTCGGCGTTCTCGTCTTATCACTTGTCCTTGAAACTTATCAACTTTTCTAGGAGCAATGCTGTGAGTCCATTTGTATCTAGCATCCTCTTTGAGGATTACTATACTTTTAGGTTCAAGCAGTATAGGTATTTTTTCACCTGTTAAAACGTTTGTAAAATTCATAATACAAAAAGAGCCTAGACTTAGAGAAATAATTGTGTCAGTGAAACAAGGAACACAATCAATATGACTAGTGATACCTTGACCCGGTAAATATTCATTCACAATAACTTGGTCGGGTAGTGTATCAATCAAATTATTTTCATATAGCTTGTATGCTAACTCTAATGCCCAATCTGGTAAGGCGCCTATTTGCATGGAAGTATCAATTATTCGAGCCTTATAATTATACTTGTAGCCATAGTGCTGCACCCTTCTTTTGAAGTCTGACAGCCAACACTTATCGTCTAGCTTTTGTAGAAGGTAATCATGCTTTGATTGAGTTATAAATTCGGGGATATATTTCAGTCCATTTATCTCATTAATTTCGACAATCTTATAAGAACTATCTTGTTTGGAAACCTCAAAGACTAAATTTAGCTCTAGTTGCTGTATGTCTGGGCTTGATTTAACTGTATTTATTTGGTGATTATTAGTACTGTTACTAGCTTTATTATTCTTCGTTTTCATACTATTTTATTCTTAATAAATCGTAGTACAATTGTACAGGCTTATAATCATTATAGTCATTCATAGTATATTCATAAAATATTTCTTCTTTTAACGAGCCATTTATTACGCTCTCAAACTGTGGTAATGAACTTCTAAATTGATGCCATTTAATATTTTTAGTTTCTACTTGTGGGTTTTGAAATACAACATATACTTGATTGGATTTGTAATGCATCAATATAGTTCTTACTATAGCTACTAAATCTTGTACGTTAAGTGATGTACTTGCAAAAAAATAGGAGAAATTTAAAATAATTAATATATCAGGCTGTTGCGATATATACTTACTTATCATACCTACAAGATCATTATAGCTTTCTAAAAAATCAAAGGTGCTATCTTTACTGAAGTGTCTACCTAAACTAAATTCTTTTGCTTTCTTAAGCATAGGTTTAGCTCGATCAATTCCAATGTAATGAAAAGCTATTCTATTTTTACAACCAATAAACTGCATATATGCATGGGCGAATGCTAAACCCGAACTTAGTGGGCCACAACCAAAATCAATAAATAGTGGAGATGGGTTATAGAAGTATGGATCGCTATCGGAGGAAACATAACCATTAAATAAATCCCAGTGCTTGCAAAAAATATGATAGCTACTCATTACGTGCATCTGCATATATTGATAGCAGTATAGTAAGACTTTGGCAACAGGATTTAGTTCATTAAAAGATACACTAAAATCTGCTGTTCCTTGTTCTAAAATAGATTTTCTATGATATTCGGCAGTTGTATTTAGTATTTCTGTCTGCCAAGCATCTGTCTTAATATGATTATTGTAAGGACGTTTTACTAATTTTTCAAAACATTCCTTCATGTCGCTAGGTACTGGGTATTTTATCGCTTGGATTAAATTTTCCATAATCAACAGTCGCAGTTTTATTCAGCACTACAACTAAAAATTATGTGTTATGAAGAACAGAAAGGTTAAGGGTAATATTCCTTAAATAATATTGCTTTAATTGAATATGGAGAGTCTGTATTTTTAACTAGCTTTTATCCAGTAAAACACTTAGGTAGGAGCATCACATTAGATTGCCTCCAGCTTTAATGCACTAACGCGATCGCACCTTTCATCAAGCCTCCACAGTTAATCCATTAAACGCCATGTTTTCCATAAAATGTATCGTGCTTTGTCCTGGCTTGGAAATCAGCTTTTGAACTCGTAAACCAGCTTTTGCGACTCGTAAACCAGCTTTTGCGACTCGTAAACCAGCTTTTGCGACTCGTAAACTAGCTTTTGCGACTCGTAAAGCAGCTTTTGTGACTTGTAAAGCAGCTTTTGTGACTCGTAAACTAACTTTTGAACTCGTAAACTAACTTTTGAACTCGTAAACCTGTTATTGTCAACGAATTTCAGCAAATTTACCCCTATTTCTCCTGTCTGCTAAATTCTTTTAAATAAAAAACGCAAATATACGCATTGAACGCAACTTTTCAGCGTTTATATACGTATATTTGCGAGAAAACGAGAAACTATTCTAACTTTAATGCACTAACGCGATCGCACGTTTTGTCAACGCCTCAGCAGTCAATCCATTAAACGCCATCAACTCGCCAGCACTGGCTGTAGTTTCGCCACGCTTCCACGCAAAAGTGTCGCGCTTCACTGTACTCCGTAACAAAATTGGTTCGAGTACCGCCGCCGCGCCACCTGTAACCGCAATTAACGCATCGCCATCAAATAATTCCGCAAATTTCGCATCATCCAAGAAACCGCCTTCAGGTTCAGAACATGTATCCCACGCCGTATCATGGCTACGGTACAATTGCCGAGGATTGATCACAGAAACTATCTTCGCACCAATACCTTCAGTTTCCAAAAAAGCAGCAGCTTCAAATACTGGCATTAATGTCATATCGCCAATTACAGCAAATACAACTTGTTTATCGCCAGCAACTTCATGTAATAGTACTGCACCATCGCGTAACCCTTGACGAGTTTGTTCTAAAGTTGTGCGAATTTGCAACGGCGATTTACTTGCAGTAATTACAATTCCCTTATTCTTACTTTTCAATGCCCAGTCATAACATACTTGGATACTGTTAGCATCGGGGGGAAATAATGGAAAAACATTTCCATTTCGCATCAGCGAAGCAAAGTAAGCTTCAATTTCAGGACGTTGGTGAGTCCAACCGTTGCGTCCTTGCTCTAATGCACCTGCTGTGAATAAAGTAACAGTCGAGGGTGTGGGACGCCGCAATTCTGCCATTGCTTGAGTAACAGTTTGCCAAATTGGTACTCCGTTGATGGCAAAAGATTCGTAGGAACACCACAAAGTTCTCGCACCCATTAACGCCAAACCCGCAGCTAAACCGGCACAAGCATCTTCACTCAATGGTTCATAAACTTGTCCATTTGGCGCTTGATTATATAAGTCGTCGGTTGTGGGGTGGATAATCTTTAATGCTTGGTTGATGTTAGCAATTCCAGATGCTTCATTACCATCGGCGTTGGTGACAAGGAAATTTTGATCTTTATTTCCAACTATTCCTACCAATCGTCCCATCGCAGTTGTGGAAACTTTGGGTTCGCCACCGACTGCATATTCTTCTAAAGGTAATTCACCTAATTCTGGTAATGGGAATTCAAATTCTGTCACCACAGTTTTTGCTGCTGGCCCACCACCGGCGCGTTCTGCATTTGTTCTGACTAATTGCCAAGCTTCCGCAGACAAAGCACGGGTTTGCAATGCACTAATAATATGCGGCGCATCCAACGTATCTTTAGGATAGAGGTTGTGAGATTTTGCACCCCGCGCGTGGACTCCTGCACCTTTGAGTTGTTTAATGATGAAGACAGTAAGTTTACCACCAAGGGCCGATCGCGCTGCTTTATCTACGCCGGAAAGTACTGCTTGAGTAAATTCTAGGCGCTTCTCAAAAGAAAAGGCAGTACTATCAATGTAATCCCCTGGCTGGTTTTGATCGTCGAAATCTTTGGCATCCACTAATACGACTTCATCAAAACCGTTACCTCGCCAATATGCTTGCATTTGTTCATTGGTTTTCAGGGAAACCATGCTGTGGTGTTCTTGGCTGTAACCGTTCCACACCAGCACCGGCAAGAAGTTGGTGACAGCAGGATAAGCAGTATGAAAGTGGGCGATCGCACTGACAATATAAGGCTCACCCAATCCCCCATCTCCAACTGTAAAGGGAAATAACTTATCTTTGTGCAATAGTGCAGCCGCCATTGCAAAGTGTTGCCCTTGTCCCAAAGGCCCCGCAGGTGCGAGAATACCAGGAATGAAACCAGAAAGATGTCCTAATAATCCGTGCTTTTCTCGGAAGCGATCGCGCAATTGTTGGACTGTAAAAATTCCCATGTCCTCTAGGGAACGATCCAAGAACATAGCACAATAAAATCCAGGGGCGTGGTGTCCGACTTCGGTAATAATGTTCTTGTATCCCAGCATGACAAGCGAGGCGTAAGCTTCTGCTTGGCTGGCGAATCCGCCGGGATGCCCAGAAGCTTTAGTAGCAGTAACTTGCAAAATCAGGTAACGGAGGGCATCGGCAGCCAGTAAAGTTTGATATACAGCATTCGGTTCTGTGGGTGATGCGATCGCGATTTTGCCCGACTCAATAGCAGGAGTTGCACCATAAGTTTCAAAATCTGGTAAAGCTTCACCAAAATATTGAATTCCTGCGGAAAAATTGGGAAGCGTTGAAGATGCCTTTGGGGAGATTGCAGTCATGCTGAGTACCTTTTGACGATGAGGTGAAACTGTAGATGCTCGTTGAATTTAACAAAAATTTTACATCTTTGAGGTTGTAACAGTTTATTGCTTTTTTACAACGTTAGAATAAGTACTTTAAATGGTTACGCAACTAAAATTTCAGTTAATTGAAGTAGCAAAAAATATTAAGTAGGAAAAAAAATTTATGAGATTCCCAAATGGGCCACAAACTCCAGCAGTTTCACAGATGCTACGCTGGATTGCTAATCCGATGTCATTTATGGAGGCTTGTGCCAAAACCTATGGCGAGATTTTTACTCTCAGATTAGACAAAAATCTGCCTCCTATAGTAATTGTCAGCAACCCCCAAGCGCAACAGCAAATTTTGACAACTGATACCAAGGAATTGGAAGCTCCTGGCGATGTGAATCAGCTGTTTGAACCTTTACTGGGTAAGCATTCTGTGATTACCATCAGCGGCACAGAACACCAGCGCCAACGCCAGTTGTTAATGCCTCCTTTTACCCTCAAACAGATACTTGAATTTTTATGCCAAGCAATAGACCGAAACTATGGGGTAGCTTGCGAAGTTTATTTACCGTCTGCCTGATTTTGGTTGGTTTTTAGGGTTTATTAATAATCTAAACTTATGATTTATCCAAAGCAATCAGCTTTTGCACTTTTCTCCAAAAACGGTATCACAGGCTACTAATTTTTGATGTTGGCAAAACTTTTCGGTTTACTGAAATTAAGAATAATCAAATTGATACATAACTAACTCAGGCTTAAAAATGAAATCTCTTCAGAATTATTTTCTATAATCTGACCATAATCTAACCTCACAATCTGGTCAGCTACGCCAAAATATTGTTCATCATGGCTAATAACTAAAATAGTTTTGCCTTTAGCTTTTAATTCTGGTAAAAGTTCCTTGTAGAAGGTCTTTTTAAAGATAGGGTCTTGGTCAGAAGCCCATTCATCAAACAAGTATATAGGGCGATCTTCTAAATAAGCTGTTAGGAGTGCCAGCCGTTTACGCTGCCCCTGTGATAGGTTTGTGGTTGAAAGTCTCCCCTCTTCAACCTTGACTTTATAATTGAGTTGAAGTTTGACTAAATATTCTTGCACTCGCTCGTCAATTTGGTAGAGTCCTAGAAATCTTTCAAATAAATAAAAATCTGAAAAGACCGCAGAAAAATGCTGGCGATACCATTCCCTATTTGCATCATCAATTAAACGACCATCAAGCCGAATTTCTCCTGCTTCGGGAATATATAACCCAGTCAGCAACTTGACTAGCGTTGATTTACCGCTACCATTTCCTCCGGTGATAAAAACTAGTTTGCCCGCAGTTATGGTAAGATTAAGCGGGCCGAGAGTGAAACTGCTGTCATCTTGCTCTTTACGATAGACATGGGTCACTCCCAGCAGTTCTAGTCGTTGCCAGGATGAACCAGATTCAGGCAACGTAAAAGTTCTTGATTCGGCACTACTTTCTAAGAGTAGTCCAAGGTCGGAGATTTTATGTAAAGCAACCTTTGCTTTCCCGAAGTTAGGAAGCACGTTCAGAATTTGACCTATGTAAGTTCCCATGTAAATAAATGCGAGTACATAAGCTGATAAAACCGAGCGAGAAATTGGTTGGAGGCTAGGCAGGAAAAACAGCAGGATGCCCACAATTAAGAAGTGTAACGCTTCTCCCCAACTAGCAGCCCCAGTATAAATCGTCATTCCGGCAATCTTATGGTTTTTAGCGGCAACACTAGTGAGTTGTAAATCTTCACTGAGAAATGCCTGACGGCGAGCGCTATGCAGCTTGAGTTCCTTGATGCCCTGGATCATAGCGCCCAGGTGTTGGAATAGCCGATCCTGCTGCTGACGGGCTAATTTAAGTTCAGCGATCGCTTTTGTTTGAAGAAACTGAAGGCTGACGATGCCCAGCCCCAAAAACACCAGCAGAACAAGAAAAAGCATCCCTGAGAGCCAGCTTAGATAGACTAGACAGCCACTCACAACGGCAACGTTGATGCAAACTAAAGGAATAAAGGTGACGAAGTTTGATATGTACTCGATATCCTCAGTCAGAGATGATAGCAGTGCAGGCGCGCCAATGATTTCAATCTGACGTAGCGATGAGGCAAGAATGCGTTGACCTAGAAGCATCTGAAGGTGACAGGTCATTTCCTGACCGAGGCGTGTTAACAAAACCTCCGAGATGAAGCGAGTTATCAATTGAATGCAGCATAAGCCAATAAATCCTCCCAGCACCAATAGAGAAGGTGGCTGAGATTGACGCAACGCTGTAGCAATTAGGGCAATCAGAGCAACAGCACAGCCACCACTGAGTCCGCTCATAAACACTGCAATAACAATCGTAGGCCAGGAGGCTCGTAACAAGAGTTTAACAAGATTCACAGATTCTACTCCTTTTGAAGTGTCAGTCCACTTCATTCACGCTCGGTGATGCTGGGTTCGTAATATTGAAGAAATAAGGGTAGTTTTGTTTTTTTTCCAAGCCTGTCTTAAGACTTTTACTGCAATGTTTGGTTGGAAGAACGCTATGGGAGGCTTGACCATATGGTATATTTCTATCATTGTCCGATGCACTTCTGGAGAGTCCATTGACAGCAACATCACCTCTTCTGCGTATTGCTGTAGCAACTGGTCTATTTTATTTGGCTTCCTTGTAGTCATAGAATCTTCACTTGTCAACCAAACGCGATCGCTTCTTGTTGCACTTAGCCAAGGAGTCTTTAAACTGCGAGCCAACTGATGCTGAAAGTGTTGCCCAAAACCGATTAGAGCGTTTTTAGATTGCCTGCATCGTTGATTTAGACATCGATCTAAGACTAAGGCACTAAGAGCAGCAGCAGTCATTCCCTGACCGTAGTAGGGATTGAAAGCGAAGACAGCATCTCCTAATGCCACTATCCCCTCTGGAAATTTCGAGAGTTGCTCGTAGTGACGCAGGCGATTTTCCGTGCGCCGATAGCTATAGACGGGGGAAATGGGTTTGGCATCTTTCACTACTTCGTAGATAATGGGACTGTGAAGTGTCCGAGCAAATTCTAGAAAGCCAACTTCATCAGTAGGCGGATAATCTCGACCAAAACCGTAAAGACTGAGCGACCAACGGTTGCCTTCTACCGGCTCAAGTACGCCGCAGCGTGATTCGTGTGGAGGTTTGGGCAAGACATACAGTATCTTCCAGTCTGTGTGCAAATGCGCGGGACGGTTGTACCAGCGGGTTGTGTAACCCAGGGAAGCATCGATTACTGTTTCACAGGGAGTTGGATAGCCTAATTCCTCCAACCATTTGGGTAAAGAGGAATTACGTCCGCTAGCATCGACGATGAGATCGGCTGTTAATTCTCCGAACTGGGAATTGTCCCACTCGTCCTTTAGGCGGCTCCCTGCTAGAGCATCGCGCACTTGTACTCCTATGATTCTGGATTGGCTCTCGTCTGTCAGTAGTTTCTTCACCTGAGTAGCTTCCAAAAATTGTAGGCGATTAGCCGTCTTTAAACGACGGCGAATAGCCCCTTACAAAAGAATTCGACTGCACGCCGAAGTGATTAAGTACGAATGGCAACTTTGTGCTATGCCCAGCGAACTGAGATAAAGAACGTCTGCGCCCCAATTAACGGAAATTGCACCTGCGGCAATCAATTCATCGTCCAAACCGGGAAAAAGCTGCTCCAGAATTCTTTGACCCTGGACTAGAATTCCATGAGACTGGACTGCTTGAGGCACTCCCGGACGCAGTTGTGGTTGTTCTGGTAAAGAATCGCGCTCAACTATGGTAACATGCTGAAAATGGTTCAGTAAAACTCTAGCTGCTAGTAACCCGGCAATACCACTACCAATAACTAGGGCGTGACTGCCATTGCTGATTGCTTGTTGTCGTTGTTGAAACTTAGACATTGTTTCTTCTTTAAATTATTCATTAAGTTAAGCTTTGGGCTTACTGCCCAAAGCAAACTCACCAACAGAGGTTTCGGCGTAGTAGTCACATCCTGCTGCCCTATTAAATAAATCGGAATTACCACCTCCAAGACCACAGGGAGCTAATTCCATCAATGTTGCCACCAGGTACATGGTCTGATAAAGAATCCCAACATGCTTGAGCATCAATGCGTAAGCCATCGATTCATACTTCCAAGCCAACCTTTGAAACCGGGCGGCAATGACAATCAAAACTTGAGGCATATCTTGCTGTCCCGCCGATTGCTGAGCATTATTAAGTAGTGCTTCTACAGTTTCTGTTCTGTCAGCAATCCGACACAGTTGATGGGCTAAGGGGTGATAGTGATACAAGCCAAAAGGAATGCCCTCGCAACTATTGACTATGGGATAGAGTTCCAACTCGTAAAGTGCCCCTCCACTGGGATAGGGACGGTGAGCGATTTCTGTACGCTCTGTTTGGATCAGATGTTTTACCCTAGCGCAGCGATAGATAAACTCTCCTAATTGTTGTGCAGTAATGGGGGTTTTTCCGTATTGCCGAATCGACTTTCTCGCTTCTAAAACCTGTGTAAAGGAAGCCTCTATAGTTTTGAGCGTTTCCAAATCGGGTTTATATAGCTCAATTACCTCCTTTGACATCCGAGGTTTAAGAGCAGGCAGTGGCTCAATTTTGCCTAAGAAACGGTAACGTTCCGCCAAACGGATTGGCGTGCCTTCCTAGTCGGCTGCGGGTATGAAATAGGAGGTCGTGAAATTCCCATTGAGCAAGGGTTGTATTGGCTTGTTCAGTGATGGTGCCGTCTTCACACACCTCAGAAAGCATTTGAGTACTTAGAAGTAGATTGACAAACTGCTTCACCGTCTGTAAGGAAATTCCCGGAACTTTATTGACTAATTCACTGCAACTGTGAGGTTTAGCTAGCTGACTGAATAAGGCTGCACCTTTCCAATCCATTAATAGCACTTGTGTTTGAGATAACGGTGACTCTAGCAGCAGTTGCCCTTCGACTTGGTGGCAATAAGCAAAGCCAGAGAGCATATACTTAAACTCGACAGCTACCTCTGTGTAAGGAAATTGATAATCTGAGGTGAGGGGCACGGCAATGGCGATCGGTTGTCCTTCTGCTAAGACTGAATGACAAAGCCAGCCGAAGTTGGAGAACTTTTGCCGGTAGGCATAAAACCTTAGCGCTAAAAAATTTCCGTCGTCCTGTTGTACTAGTTGGCTAAGTTCTGCCAAAGTAGCACCGCCATCAGCCAGCGTCTTGAGAGCTGTTTTCAATCCCGACTGCACCTGCTTAAATGTCAAAGAGCGGTTTGACGATTGGAGAACGAGTCGCTCTGTTTCTTCTTGTTCAATGAGGGAAATATCTTTTTTGAAAGATAGAAGGAATTGCTGCGACATAAATTTCCCTAAAGTTTCAAGTTTTGACTTGGAGCCAGAAAAGCAATCTCAAATCCAAAATTTCAAATTCAAAATCCATGAGGTTTAGAAAAACATTGGTATCGGGTTGAGTTGCTCTTCTGTCAGTGGCGCTGGCAACCAGCCCATTTTCACCGGAACCTCATAAAGCCGCCCTGGGGCAAACCGATTCCAAAAGTGGCGCATTCCAGGAACAATCACCTTGACTACGTTGAGACCGATATCAGGGCGGGTTTGGTCGAGAACTAAGGTTTCCATGCCGTGTGCGGCTGCAATCTCCACGCAGTTGAGTACATCTTGCCGCAGATCGTCGTGATAGCGCTCTTGATAATCAGAGTAGACTTTCAAAGGAGCGTTGCGATCGCCAACCAGGTAAGGCTGATTCTCTAAAGTGGCTGACTTGAGCCAGTACTGCCAATCTGGCTCGTCAGGCGTGGTCTTGCCATTATCCAAATCGATGCCCAATGACTGATTCATCTCGGTTACTGCCCTGAGAATGGCTACTTTAGGGTCAAAATGGGTACCAAAACCTAGTAATAACTCCTCAGTTGTTCCTTGAGTACGTCGGGAAATGGCGACAAAACAGGGAATATTAAAGTCACTGGTGATATCTAACACCCAAAAGTCGCGGTGTTGAGTTTGATAATAGTCTCTCAGGGCTAGCAAATACGGCTCATCAAAACTGTCTAAATCCACGGTGGGTCGTTTAATGCGGTTATACCACCACAACGCCACGCAGTCTCGTTCTACCACCTCCATAAACCCTTGGAAAATTGCCTCTTCTAAGGTATTGCCCGCTGCGTTGCCGTTGGAATCTCCCCGACAGAAGCGATGGTTGTCGGGAAGCGGATAGTTATAGTAACAGTAAGCGGTTGGCAGATACTTGAACAGTTGATGGGTCAGCGACCAAACAGGTGTCCATTCAATTTCTTTTTCCTCATTAAAAGGTTCGGGTAACCAGGCAAAACTACCGTGTATTGTGTTCCATTCTTGGCGGTTTTGGTACTGGTTGACGCTAAAGAGCATACAAGTATTGGGATGAATAGCAGCTGATTCTAGTTGGGCATAGATGCCTTTGATGCAGATTTCATCGCCCGTGAAAATGCCAGAATACCGTTCAATCGCTTCACACAGACCGCTTACTTTAGATTGCTGGTCAGTTTTACCCTTGCCAGCACTCTTGTGACGCAAACTGCGGCGCAGCTCCGTTAAACTGTCAAGTTTTCCTCCAAAAGGGTGAACAGCACTGTAAACATGAATTAGATTGCTTTCTATCTCCTTTTTGGGTAGAGCGCTGACTACTCCTGTAATCGGGCTGATATGATGAGAATATTTCTTGAGAGTCTGCTCTGGAGTGAGACAGCGATGACCGCCGTCTGCTGTGAATAGCTTCTTGTGACTTTCGAGCAAGATTGGTTTAGGTTTGTGGTACTCACTAGCCGCTTTTTCACCACAAGCCGGACATTGTGGGCGCTTAACTAAAACGTGGTGCTGCATGGACAGTGAGGCTAGATCCAAGGTCAGCACCTTGCCTTCTAGCTGTTCGTGTTTCCCTTGAGCGATCCATTTGGCAATTTCCGCTGCTGCCAAATTTAAGCCGATCTGTAAGTGGGTTGGTAAAATTGACCGAGAGGTGGGAAAGGGAGCTACTATTCCTTTTTGCTGCCCAACAGCTGTTTCGACTTCACGGTTGCCCCGCAGACGTTGGGCAAGGCACTGCCAACAACCTGTTTGACCCGGAACAAAGATTGGTCCGACCCAGATTGTCGTGCCTATAGGTTTAACCAACATCCAAGGTTTTTGGATACGTAAGGCTTGAGAGTTAAATTCATCTAAACCAGGTTGTAGGTAGTCATCGGTCAATACAGCTGTAAAGTTTCCCTCGTAACCAACCTGGATGTTCAGCGATTCTAACGCAGAGATAAATGGTTCTGTCTTCAATGCACCCAAGGCAGTTACAGAAACTCTAGTGTCTTGCAGAAGGCTTACGGCTACTGTGGGATCTACACCCTGCAAACTCCAGAAAGCAGCTACCTCATTCGGGATATCTGCCCCTTCAGTAAGGTAGCCTTGGTTTTCCAGATTAGTTAAAGCATGGTAAATACCAAAAAGTGATATATGTTCTTTTAGTTGCTTGACAATTTCATCAAGGGTGTGTTGACCATTTAGCAAAGGAGCTAACAAGACGTAGATGCGACCGCTTAGAGCAATATGCCCCTGTTCGCTCATCAGATAAACGGTACTAGGTTCTACGGCTTCAACGTGGAAATGAGGCTTAAACTGCGGTTTGTTGAACATGATTGGTGCAATTTACTTATAGTCAAATTCCATTCCATCTTTTGAACTATTGAGGAGGCATCGATTTTTAATAGGACTCAATATTGTTTCAGTTCAAGCTTTGTGCCAGACGTTTGGATTTTCCAGCTCCTTGAAAATAGAATTTATTAAACATCTCCAGGCGCGTCAAAAAAGGAAAGACAATGGGGGGTGACTCAAAACGCTGGCGGAACAAATAGTTGAACTTAAACCGGGAACCTAAGCGACTCCAAACGGCATCAGCGTATTTCTGCAAAACTTCAGCACTATAATTGCTACCACGGCATACCTCTGCTAATATCTCACCAGCAATTTTCCCAGAAATCATTGCTGTATCAATTCCATCTCCCCAAAACGGGTCAATTAATCCAGCTGCATCACCAGCTAGAATAAAGCCGTCTCCGTGCATGGTTCGCCGCACACTCGCAAGTGGCAGATACCAAGCTTGAATATCTCCAATCAGTTCGGCTTTTTCAAACCGCTTCTTTAGCAGAGGAGATTGCGTTAGTTGACGATGTAATGCTGGCAAAGAAGTATTTTTGTTTTTGTAAGTACCACCCCATATCCCAACCCCAACATTTACTGTTTCACTGTCAACGGGAAAAATCCATAAGTAACCGGGTAGACATTCTTGAAAGTAGTAAAATTCTAATTCATTGTCAGAAACAGGCAAGTTGCGATAGTAAGCCCTGGTTGCCACTGCCCCATTTTGAGGTTCAAACTTATACAAGCCTAATTTTTTGGCGACGACGGAACCGCAACCGTCTGCCCCAGCAACAATTTTTGCAGTGTATTCAAAAGATTTTCCGGTTTGGTAAGTTCCCTGTACACCGAATACTTGTCCGTCTTTTATGAGCAGATTTTCTACTTTCGCCCCCTCTCGTGTGTCAACGCAAGATTTTGCAGACTGAAACAAGATATTATCAAAAATTTTGCGTTTTGATATTAATAGTTCATGAGACTGGGAACATACTTGTAAATGCTCATGCTCGGTAAATATCTGGTATGTACCTGTCCTAGCATGAGGTTCTTGCAATAATTTATCTATTAGCTGAAATTCCTGCAAAATAGTCATGCAGTCAACCAGTATTGCATCCCCACATATTTTGTCGCGAGGGAATTGTTCTTTGTCTAAGAGTAAAACCTTTAATCCATGTTTGTGAGCAGACAGAGCCATTGTTGAGCCAGCAGGTCCGCCACCGACAATAATCAAATCGTAATTGTAGTTCATAGTTTCTTTATAAAAATTTGCTATTCTTTGTTGGGATTGCCAATAAATTGGTATAAATTAAGCAATTGCTGTTTCAGTCTTCTTGCTATTGTTAGCGAATTGGATTGCTGTTCTCAGTTTTTTGCTGTTCGGTTGTAATTAGCTCGTTGCGATCGTACCAACCATGACCAAATGCTAAATACCCTTTTGCTTCCAAAGGAATACCTGGTTGATAGATGAGTTTTATATGGTTAACCCTTCTCCAAAAGATGCTAAAGGCTCTAGAACCCAACAAGCGATCGCCAAAGCTAATATTACTGGGCCATAAATCTGGAACTGATGATTTTGCAGACAATCCAGGCCAAGCTAAAAAGGCATTTTTCTTAACTGGGGTACACAGTCCTGCTTCAACCAAATAGTCTAGAAATAGCTGCCACCGGGGTTCCTCATCGGGCTGGTTATCTAAAAAACATTCCAAACCAATTCTGGGTAGGACAGTATCGCCCACATCGAAACTCAAAAGAATGAAATCTACAAACTTAGATAGAGTCAAGACAAGGGCAGAGAATGTATTTGTCGAATCTGTCCATCCAATTTGCATCAGGTAATCTGATAATTGCTCTGGAGAAACTCCCTTGACATTCACCCTGACAGCGTTGGCTTGGCGAGATAGTATGGCTCCCAGATGGCTGATGGTTGCGCCAGTAGGTAGAGAATCAGCACAACGCCGGAGATTTGACTCAAGAAGTGGGGAAGCCCTGGAGTTTAGGAGCCTTGTTGTCATTTTAATTAAGTTTTGAACATCAATGAAAGTTTCCCGATTAAATTGCAAGAAAATGCACGGAAGGGGTACCTGCGATCGCTCTTCATCCAAATCGAATTCTAGATGAATTCGCTCTACTCCTTGATAAAGGAAAACTGTTAGCCAGAAAAACTCCTGTTCGTTCTCAAAAACCACGGTAAGTTGTGCAGGAAACTTATGGCTGGTTACTCGCACATTGGGCTGTCATATCATGTCCAGTTAAAGACTTATCATTAAGAAGGTAAGGGGCAGGGTGAGAAAGAGTTTTCAGATTTTTGCACAGATGCAAGAATCATAACTAATTAGCCGGACATGATATCAGATCATTAATTTTCCAAGCTGCAAATAGTAATTGTGTTGCACCATTAAGCCTGAGTTTCACTGGTACATTACGAGTTATTCGTCGTGCGTTGCCAAAGTTCCAACGCTTGCAACCTCAAGAACTCACTTTTTTTTAAGCTGGTTGAATCTGGAAATTCTAGACACATTGCTTCCAGAAGGAGTTCATCGAACCAACCCCAGAGTTGTAAAAAAACCTGTATCTAAGTTTCGCTCCAAAAGAGTAAAGCACCGAGGTACTAGCACACGAACTCACCCTCCTATTTTCCTAATTCTTAGCACTGTATAGCCTTAACTGAACCGTATTGGATTATACACACCAATACAATAAATTTTAATATCACCAAAAGACATAATTTTAGGGAGTGTATTCCAATATACTTCAGTAAGTTTTTTCTATAAATACCTCTACAAATTAGAAAAAATATTATTATCCTTGTAAACTTAATAGTAATGATTTGCCAGAATGGTTAATTTAGTGGTAAATTAAATCCCAAATATCCCGCCAAACTATTAAAAAGGCTTGCGATAATTACCTCTTTAAAAAGGAAGTTAAGGAGAATCAAGGTTGACCTCAAGCGTATTGGATTGTTTGCAGCTTATTAAATTATAAAGGTATAGAATAAACAGTGAAAACACTTAAGAGTCTAAGCACACCAGCGTTGCTGCAAACTCTGCAATTAATTGCTAAACCCACAAAAACTTTAGAAAATTATGCTGCCAAGTATGATGACATTTTCACAATGCGGGTAATGGGTTTAAAGTCGCCCCCGATAGTATTTTTTAGCCATCCCCAAGCAATTAGCGATTGTTTTG
The DNA here is from genome assembly GCF_964247315.1 of uncultured Nostoc sp. Classification (GTDB taxonomy): domain Bacteria; phylum Cyanobacteriota; class Cyanobacteriia; order Cyanobacteriales; family Nostocaceae; genus Nostoc. The sequence continues at coordinate 21,773 of NZ_CAXTTT010000009.1, read as the reverse complement.
CCATCTCTGCACACAAGTTAGATTTTAAGAAAGCAACCCATGTATTTAAACCCTTGTTTGGAGAAAATTCTATTGTATTTAAAGAAGCGCGATCGCACCAACAACAACGGCAGCTATTACTCCCAGCATTTCATGGCGATAATTTAAAGTCTTATGGACAAACAATTTGCCAAATTACTGAAGAACTTACACAAACTTGGACATCAGGTACAGATATTTGTATACACAAATTAATGTCAAATATCACTTTAGAAGTTATCTTACAAGTGGTATTTGGGATTACTCATGGTGTGCGTTACCAACAATTAAAAGAACAATTGAGTTCTTTATTAGAAGACGTAACTAAACCTTGGTATTCCAGCTTGTTTTTCTTTCCTTTGCTGCAAAAAGATTTAGGCGCATGGAGTCCTTGGGGAATTTTCTTAAAAAGACGAGAGCAAATTGACAAACTTATCTATGCAGAAATTTCTGAAAGACGTTGCCAAAAAGATGCTGCGCATACAGATATTCTCAGTCTGCTGATGTCAGCGCATGACATAAATGGGCAACAGATGACAGATGATGAATTACGCGATCAACTAGTTTCATTATTGCTATTGGGTTACGAAACTACATCTGGGGTATTAGCCTGGATATTTTATTTAATTCACTCTCACCCAGAGGTTAAATATAGGCTAATGCAAGAACTAAATACCTTGGACAATCTCACAAATCCCGAAAAAATTACACAATTACCTTACCTCACCGCCGTCTGTCAAGAAACACTGCGAATTCATCCTATTGCTTTAATTTGCACACCGCGAATGGTAAAAGATAGAGTAGAAATTATGGGGCATAAATTTACATCAGAAACAGTTTTAGTTCCCTGTATTTATTTAGCACATCGCCGAACGGACACTTACCCAGAACCAGAAAAGTTTCGTCCAGAAAGATTCCTCAACCAAAAATTTTCACCTTACGAGTATTTACCCTTCGGTGGAGGTTATCGCGGTTGTATTGGTGCCGCATTTTCTATGTATGAACTAAAATTAGTAACAGCCATAATCTTATCGCATTTTCAACTAACCCTTACTGATAAACGTCCTGTGCATCCAGTCCGTCGTGGTATTACCATTGTCCCTAGCGGCGGTGTAAAAATGGTTGTTACCAAAAAGGCAAAAATTAAAAGAGAAACAATATCCTTTACTTGATTACTCAATTCGCCGACTATATACCGGAATGTAGATTCGCTCTTTAGTATCTAGCCTTTACAGTAAATAGTAAGAGGATATTTACGAGATACTAATCCATGCAAGACGAACATAATCTGGAAGAAAAAGTTCTATCTCAGGGCGCTGAAATGATGGTATCCCAAGGGTTAGATGAAGTAGAAAAAATAGACATAAATGTACAAACTGATTTATTAAAAATAGTTCAGGGACAGGCGGATGGAGTTTCCTTTGCAGGTGAAGGATTAGTTATACAAAAGGACATCCGCGTGCAAGAAATTAAACTACAAACAGATAGCATTGACATCAATCCGTTAACTGCTATTTTTGGTAAAATAGAACTCAATGAGTCAGTAAATGCTATAGGTCACATTGTAGTTACTGAAGTAGATATTAACCGCGCCTTGACCTCAGACTTGATTCGCACACAGATGCAAAACTTGGAGTTAAATGTAGATGGTGAAATTGCAAGTTTTGAGCCGCAAAAAATTCAGGTATTTTTACCTGGTGAAGGCAAAATAGAATGTAAAGGAAGAGTGTTGTTAAAGGAAATGGGAAATACTCGTCCTTTCGCTTACACTGCCCTCATTCGCCCACGGACTCATTCACAACCTGCGATGGTGGAGAGTTTTAACTGCACTGAGGGAGAGGGTATTTCAATAGAATTAATTACAGCATTAATGCACAAAGCCAAAGAATTGATGAATATACAATCTTTTAAATGGGAGGATATAGAGTTTTCTATTAAAGATATAAAAGTAGGAATCGGTAGTTTGACACTTATGGTAGAAGCTAATGTAAAGCAAATACCCTCATCAATAACCGAACTATCTCTTTAGTAGTATTGACAGTAGTTAAAGATGATTTTTGTAACTCAAGAGTGATGTAAATTTTTGAAAATTTTTATAGGCTTTTGAAAGCTATTTATTTCTAAATTCCAACTATGCAAGAGTATGATGTTGTCCTAATCGGTGCTGGACATAATGGGCTAGTTTGTGCAGCGTATTTGTTAAAAGCTGGTTATAGCGTTCTGTTACTAGAAAAGCGTTCTGTACCAGGTGGTGCAGCAACAACTGAAGAATGTCTACCCCAAGAAGCTCCAGGATTTAAATTTAACTTGTGTGCTATTGACCATGAATTTATTCACTTAGGGCCAGTTGTTGAAGAATTAGAACTAGAAAAATACGGCTTGCATTATCTGGAGTGCGATCCGGTTGTTTTCTGTCCTCATCCTGATGGGAAGTATTTCTTAGGACATAAGTCAGTGGAAAAGACTTGTGCAGAAATCGCCCGTTACAACGAACGTGATGCCAAAAAATACGCAGAATTTGTAAACTTTTGGCAGCGAGCGCTAGGTGCAATGATTCCCATGTTTAATGCACCGCCAAAATCAGTTATAGACATCCTTGGTAACTACGACATCACTAAAATAAAAGATTTAGTTTCAGTTATTGGTTCCCCTAACAAAACGCTGGATTTCATTCGCACGATGTTAACCAGCGCTGAAGATTTACTTAACGAGTGGTTTGATGAAGAATTTCTAAAAGCACCACTAGCCAGACTATCAGCAGAACTTGGTGCGCCACCATCGCAAAAAACCCTTGCCATTGGTGCAATCATGATGGCAATGCGTCACAATCCTGGAATGGCCAGACCTCGCGGCGGAACTGGCGCACTTGTGCAAGCTTTGGTGAATTTAGTCACAAGTAAAGGTGGCGTTATTCTCACAGATCAGCACGTTGAAAAAGTTTTAATTGATGATGGCAAAGCTGTGGGTGTGCGGGTTGCTGGTGGTAAAGAATATCGCGCTAAACATGGGGTTATTTCTAATATTGATGCCAAGCGGTTATTTTTGCAAATGACTGATAAAAGCGATGTTGATGGAGCCGACCCAAATTTATGGGAAAGATTAGAACGCCGCATCGTTAACAACAACGAAACCATCCTCAAAATAGATTTGGCTTTAGACGAACCACTGCATTTTCCACACCACGCCCACAAAGACGAATATCTTGTTGGTTCTATCTTAATTGCAGATTCCGTAACTCATGTAGAACAGGCTCATAGTAAATGTACCTTGGGAGAAATTCCTGATGCTGACCCATCAATGTATTTGGTGATGCCTAGTTATTTAGATCCCACATTAGCACCACCAGGTAAGCACACTGCATGGATTGAGTTTTTTGCCCCTTATCAAATTGCTGGTGCAGAAGGTACTGGTTTAAAAGGTACTGGTTGGACGGATGAATTGAAAAACAAAGTTGCAGATAGGGTGATTGATAAATTGGCAAATTATGCACCTAATGTCAAAGATGCAACTATCGCCCGTCGCGTAGAAAGTCCAGCCGAACTAGGAGAAAGATTAGGTGCGTACAAAGGTAATTATTACCATGTTGATATGACCCTAGATCAGATGATATTTTTCCGTCCCTTACCAGAAATAGCCAATTACAAAACACCAATTGATAATCTATTTTTGACTGGTGCAGGGACTCATCCAGGTGGTTCAATTTCAGGAATGCCAGGACGCAATTGTGCGCGGGCATTCTTGCAGGCGAAACATCCCATTAGCCAAACTTTGAAAGATGCGCGGGATTCGATTAAGTCAACTGTCGAGTCAGTGTTTGGGATTAGTTAAGCGTTGCAAAGATAGATTTAGGACTTACGCATAAGTATCATCCCAACCCCTTAAAAGCTATGTTTGTAAGGGTTAGAGAGAATCTATTTTCAGGTTTTCAATGCGTAATACCAATTTTGCATAAAGATACATGGAAAGAACTTCTGGCAACTTTCCCGTGAGTTCGGGGAGGTTGCCAGAGGTCAAAATAATGTGCAACTTTATAGAAAACTGGTATAAGTTTTGGATTATTTAGGCAATCACGAAAATATCTGTATTAGTCATGGCTAGATTTATTGCTAGTTGAGCAACTTGAATTTGACCAGATGAGCCTGTACCATCAGCATCAAAGAATAAACCTCCTGTATTATTGTTGTAGATAAAGCGATCGCTGCTATTTTGTGCTACTGAACCGATAAAAAATTGCCTGGTTTGAAGTATACCCTCACTAAGTCCACCTCCAAACCCTATTTTAGAAACATAAATTGTGTCATCTAAGGACGAAAAATCTGTAATGTTATCAATACCCTCAGAAGGGGTATTAATAGTAAAAATATCAGATCCAGTTCCTCCTGTTAGGGTATCGTTACCTAAACCTCCAACAAAAGTATCGTTACCACTTCCTCCTATAAGGATATCATTGCTATTTCCACCATTTAGATTGTTATTACTAGTATTACCAATCTCATTAATATTATCTGTACCTGTTAAAGTGAGATTTTCTTCATTGGCTGATAAAGCAGAGCTAACAGTTGATGAATTGTTTACAGGTGCCGAAGTGGGCGTACTATTAGTAACAGTGAGTAAAGTTCTAAATACCTTTTGGTTGCTACTTAGACTCTCATCAAACTCTTGGATTGAATTAGTTGGATCTAGAAATGAAATAACGTAGTAATTTCCAATTGGGATATTAGGAAACGCACCACTCCAAGCCGCTGTTCCCGAATTGAATGGATTAATCGAAGAAATAGTTGTATTCCCAATTAAGTAATGAGAACCAATATTATTAGTGACATTGGCATCAGTAGAAGCGTAAAAAGAAACCGAAAAAGTGCCTGTTGCGGCTGTACCATTGTTGCGAGGATAGACTGTGATGCTGAAATTTTCTCCATATTTGATATTGTTATTACTAAAACTTCCAAGAGTTGTGTTAAACCACACGTCAGAATCTACTAAATCAGCTTTGTCAATAGGTTTGTGAGCGGTAGTGTCTTCGTCGATCCAGTTTTGAATCTCGTTATATCGAGTGCTTGTAATTCGGGCGAACTCGTTGTAAAGCGGAGTGTTGTTGGTGGTTGTCTCATTTGAAGCTACTCCATAAATAGTCGGTTTATTTGTATTGGAATTATCAAGCCAGAGAGGGCCTCCACTATTTCCAGGTAGAATATCTAGTTCATTACTACGCAAGATTGAGTCAGTTGTACTTGTGATTTTTCCACTCTGAGTCCACATATCATAGTTGTCCCATTTTCCATCGCTGTTGGAATCAAACTTATCAGCAGGGTATCCAGTAACATTCATTAAAGTTCCACTGCTGAGATTATCGTCATATCCATAGTTAAACCAGTCAGTGAAGTTTCCAATATTGCGGTCAAGAGTAACCAATCCTATATCGTATTGAAAAGTTTCGCTTTTAGTTTGATCTCCTTGAGTCCATCCTTCAAAAGAACGTGTATAAGCAGATTTGGCTTCACTATAGTATTCATAGTCAGCCTGCTTTGTACCAGCAATAATATTTCCTTTAGAACCAAGCATCACCTCAATTTTATCTGCCCAACCCCCATATCTCGTGTCATACACACAGTGTCCTGCTGTTAAAAAATGGTAGGGGTCAATCATGGCACCAGAACCGTTGACGATAATATCATCAGCAGTATCAATAACCCCATCTGGGCCTTTCCAATGTATTCTCATCTTTCCTATAGCACTAAACGGAAAAGTTGTCGTGTTGCTAACTTTTGTCCGACCATCAGGGGAGAAAACAGACATAGTTTTAGATCCTTAATAGAAAATAATAAATATAAAAGATACAAATTTAATGCCAAAACTTATCTCATGGCATTAGCAATCCACTAGCAATATTTATGGAAAATATTTTTTAGTATTAAGTTTTTAAGTAATATTAAACCTATAGATTTCTATATATTTAATATAAATTGTTTCTACGATTTATCAATAATGTATAGTTGACTTTCAGTTTTATTTTAAGAAAAACTAAAACTAATTAATAGAGATAAAAGTTAGAAAAACTAGCGATTCTGAGATTACTTCTGTCCTCACTCCTGTGATCCTGGCTGATTTATACCGTCGGCATTGGCGGATTGAAGAAGCTTTTCATCAGGGTAAATTACTACACAAGTGCGATGTTTACGATGGGTAACAGCTACGCAATATATATAGCAACACAAATAATTATTTTTTAAGTAAAGTAGGTTCTAAGCGATTGCTTTATGTGTGTTTAATATGATAGTATCATACACGCTTTATTTTAATAAAGTTTTATGCATCTTCAACAAGACTCTTTCTGAAAAGAAATATAAGTAAATTAATGGGTAAAAATTAGTGTATTTTGATAATACTCAAAAAACTGACAAATTTTAACATCATCTAATAATTTTTGTAGGTACAGCATGGTTTTTCGGCACTGCTTCGTTGCATCTGGCTTGATAGCTTTCTTGGCATTTGGCTGTAGTGGTGGGGCAAACTCATCGGCAGAAAATACTACACAGGTTGTCCAAGAAAGCAATGTAACCCAACTTTTCGTAGAAGCGAAGGCTATGCAAAAAGCAGAAGATTTCTTTCATCAAGGTAATAATTTATTAGATAGACAAAATTATGAAGATGCCATAAAAGCTTATGATAAAGCGATCGCCATCAAAGTTGAGAATCCTGAAGCTTGGATTAACCGTGGCATCGCCTTAACATCGTTGCAACGCTACCAAGACGCTCTTGCATCATATAATAGAGCGATCGCGATCAAACCCGACAAATATGAAGCTTGGTACAATCGTGGCATCGCCCTAACATCGTTGCAACGCTACCAAGACGCTCTTGCATCTTATAATAGAGCGATCGCGATCAAACCCGACAAATATGAAGCCTTAATTAACCGAGGCATTGCTCTGACAAAGCTGCACCGCTACAAAGATGCGATTGCATCTTATGATAGAGCGATCGCCATCAAGCAAGATTTACACCAAGCATATTACAACAAAGCTTGCTCTTATGCTTTACAGAGCAATGTAGAATTAGCAATTGAGAACTTAGATAAAGCAATCAAGCTTGTTCCTGATAAATACAAGAAATTAGCAAAAACTGACCCAGACTTTGGCAAAGTGCGTAGTCAAAAGCAGTTTCAAGAATTACTTCAATAGCATTTTTTAACTACCACTCAGTGTAGAATATAAACTTGCTGTATAGCAATCCTAAATGATTCGTCAAAATCTCCGGTTCCTCTCTCTGCACGATGGACACTTTCCTCAAGTCGAGCCTAGCCGCTTGCGTATTTTTCCCCCGTTGTGCGGACTGATCTGGCGTAGTAAACCCGCCCACGGAAGTCTATTCCTCTGCGGTTAATTGATTTTTATAAATGATTTAGGACTGTTATACAATACCTTCGCCAAAAAAAGAGTGTGAATAGATAGGCCCGATGTAGTAGAGTTTTGTAAGATAAAATTCGACTAATTACTTTGACCCTATTCCTTAATAAACTGTTATTAGTTTGACATATCTGTTAAAGATAAATGAAGTTTTGAAGAAGATTCGGTAAAGCCAATTAAAACTTTTGAAGTTTTGGTAGAGTAAGTGAGTCATAAATATCGTAAGTATTACGCCTGTAAGCAGTAATGGAAGTGTTTGAAAAGTCCTTTTGTCAGTAGCAAAATTGTTCTATAGGACTCATATCTGATTTCTGAACAAGATTTCAGATAAAACCCTGATAAAACCAGGGCAAACGCATCTAAAGTATAAGAATCCTTTAATAGCAAGGGTTTCGGCGTTTTTAAATTTAGCCTATTTTTTCGTCAATATCCTTGTTCAGCAAGGGTTTCAGAAATACCGTGCGTTCGCCCTGCTGATAAAACGGGCTTTTCAGTCTCAGTATGTTTTCAGAAATCAAATCGGAGTCCTCGGCATACCTTACAGATAATGATCAAAATCCTTCCTCAAAAACCTGAGCCTATTTTATTGACCAAGATTTTCCACAAACTCACTCACCTCTTTAGGTTGTATTCACTCAGCTAAACCCTATTCCCAAGCCTCGTAAATTGGCTAAGGTATTGTTATAGCAAGCATTTTTTCTTGAGCGCTTTACGATTAAATATGAAAAAATTGTTAATCACCGGAGCCAGCGGTTTTTTAGGATGGCATCTTTGCCAGCTTGCAAAACAAGAATGGGAGATTTATGGCACTTATTTATCCCATCTTTTAGAGATTCCTGGTATGAAAATATTAAAAGCGAACCTAACAAACTTTCAGGAATTGAAACGCATTTTTAATGATGTCAAACCAGAAGCAGTTATTCATACTGCTGCACATTCGCAACCAAATTTTTGTCAAAACCACCCCGAAGAATCGCACGCAATTAATGTTATAGCATCCTGCAATATTGCCGGACTTTGTGCTGATAATTCAATTCCTTTTGCTTTTACCTCAACTGACTTGGTTTTTGATGGCTTAAATGCTCCATATCGAGAAACAGATGCCGTGTGTCCTGTCAATCTTTACGGTGAGCAAAAAGCGATCGCAGAAACAGATATGCTAGAAAGATATCCCATGACCGCAGTGTGTCGAATGCCGTTGATGTTTGGTGCAGCAACACCCACAGCTAAAAGCTTTATTCAGCCATTTATTCAAACTTTACAAGCCGAAAAAGAATTAAGTTTATTTATAGATGAATTTCGCACACCAGTAAGTGGAACAACCGCTGCCAAAGGACTTTTATTAGCATTAGAAAAAGTTAATGGCATCATTCACTTAGGTGGCCAAGAGCGGATTTCTCGTTATGATTTTGGACAGATATTAGTAGAAGTATTTCAATTTCCCGCCACCGGACTCAAATCCTGCCGACAACAAGATGTAAAAATGGCAGCACCTAGACCAGCAGATGTTTCTTTGGATAGTTCCAAAGCTTTTGCATTGGGGTATCAGCCTTTATCTCTAAGAGAAGAATTAGAGGCAATACAATTCAGTTAAGGCTAAGTTTTAGTAGTGCTGAGTACCTCGGCTTAGAGTGCTGAGTATAACCCCATAGTTAAAACTAGGGGATTGAAACAAGGACGTATTTTTTCTCAGCATGAGTGTCTCAAAAAAAATATTTTTATTTTTTTCATAAATAAATTTAGTTGCTCTCAGACCCTATATGCTGAGTGCAATTAATTTTACTTTTTACTCAGCACTGTTTTGGTGAAAACTAAAAATGCAAATAGGCTATTTTGGGATGCGATTACCTCCGGTACACGTAGCGATCGCAACAACAAAACCTGTTTATTGATAATTTAGTGATGTAATTGATAATTTAACCCTGATCTTACAAAATCACGTTGCTCCCTTCTTTGACAGCCAAACGATGGTTTACTCTAACTTCTCCTCCCTCTCATAATGATTGTCATTGCGATAAAAGTGAACATTTAATTTCCTGAAAGTCATATCTGATTGCAGTCTTGCTGAATTCCACTCTTATTCAGGCCGAGCAATATTTAGATGCGTTTGTCCTGCGCTTATCGGCTAACTTTTTCATTGGCAAACTTAAATTAAATTTTATTTTTACCTTTGATTAAAGTCCGCTTAAACTTGTAATTCTAAAATCGAGTGTCTCAAAATAATTGGAGATTTGTCTCTTTGTCAAGAAAAAGAAACAAATCATTGATTTCATCACTGTTCTAACCAGTTATGAATATCCATTTGGAAAATAAGGAAGTTAGGAACAAGTTATTTTTATAGCTTGTAGTGCATTGCTTAGAGAAGTTTATGGTGAGGAAAACAGAGATGAAATTGGTTCCAAAACTATTGATTGCTGCTGCTACTCTTACTTTAGGTTTTGCTACCGTAGATGCAAAATCTGCATCTGCTGCAATTCTGAATTACGCTTTCACAGTTGATAGCCCAGTAACTAAGGGAAATGGCTTTTTTAGCTTTGATGACTCAACTTTCAGCAATGACTATAATCCCGAAGCTGCCATTAAGTCACTTTCTTTTAAATTTGATGGTGACTCTACCGTTTACACGCAAAAAGATGATGCCAACTACCCAGATTTTCCTCTGATATTTTCAAGCACATCTTTAACAGGAAAACAATATTTTGCGTTAGATTATCAGTTCAATGATAAAGCTAATCCTTCCAGTTCTAGAAGTTATGAAATTATTGGTGAGGATTTTACAATTTACTCTAAAACTTCTCCAGATGCTGAACTTATATCAGGTACAGTTTCTTATAGACAAGTACCTGAACCTACACCTTTAGTTGGCGCTCTTTTTACTTGTAGCCTTGGCTGGATGATGAAGAGAAAGGTAGCATCAATGAAAAAGGTTAAAATCTAACCTTGGTTAAGTTGATATTAACGCTTTCTTTGCCCAGGATTAATCTCTTATTAGTAGGATTTTCTGTAGGAAAACAATATCTAACACATTGATAGCAGAATCAAAAATTGGAAATTAAAATCTGATTTTGCTAAGGGAATTAGTTACGAAGTTTTCCTAAGATTACCCTGCCTTCTTTGTGTTAGCTGTTGCTGTACTTTAACTTACCTGTTAGCCAGGAGTAGAGAATGGTAAATTACCGGAATTTTGAGCAGTTCCTGCACAGTCGAATCAAACGACGCAACTTAATTATGGGGGCAGGAGCATTGTCTGGTTTGGCGATCGCTAACCAATTTTCTCCTCAAAGAGCGATCGCCACAAGCAGATTTTCCAATTATCCTTTCACTTTGGGTGTAGCGTCGGGCGATCCCTATCCTACCAGCGTAGTGATTTGGACTCGTCTCGCTCCTGAACCCTTAAACGGAGGTGGAATGCCACCTGCTAATGTGCCAATTCGCTGGGAAGTAGCAACCGATCCTGATATGAGGCGTATTGTCTCCAGAGGTACGGTACTTGCAACTCCACAACTAGCTCACTCTGTTCGAGTTGTGGTAGAAGGACTGCAATCTGATACTTGGTACTGGTATCGGTTTCTTGTCGGCCAAGACGCTAGCCCCATTGGTCGCACTCGTACAGCTCCTTTAGCAGGTGGCTACTTAAATAAATTAAACTTTGCCCTTGTCTCCTGTCAGCACTATGAGCAGGGATACTATACTGCCTACAAATATATTGCCCAAGATGATCTCAGCTTAGTAGTGCATGTTGGAGACTACATCTATGAAGGAGGAATATCAAACAATCGCCCCAGAAAGCACAACAGTGCCGAAATTCTCACCTTGGAAGATTACCGCAACCGTCACGCCCTCTATAAAACCGATACCAATCTGCAAGCAGCTCATGCAGCCTTTCCCTGGATTGTCACGTGGGATGACCACGAAGTAGAAAACAACTACGCCAACGACATTTCGGAAGTTGATACTGAACCAGATCAAAATCGGGCAATCTTCCTTCAACGAAGGGCTGCTGCCTATCAGGCTTACTACGAACACATGCCACTGCGCCCCTTCTCGCGTCCCGTTGGCCCCGATATGCAACTTTTCCGTCGGCTCTCCTTTGGTAACTTAGCCACCTTCCATGTCCTAGATACCCGCCAATATCGCACCGATCAGCCCTGTGGTGATGGCACTAACGAACGTCCTTGTGGAGAAGATCCGAATGCAACGATTACTGGTAAGCGTCAGGAAAATTGGCTATATGATGGTTTAGATAGCTCACAGGCTAAGTGGAACGTTTTAGCCCAGCAAGTTGTAGTTGCTCAGATAGATACAAAACCAGGGGAAGGCGAAACTTACAGCATGGATAAGTGGGATGGTTATGTGGCTTCCCGCGATCGCCTGATGCGTTTTTTAGAACAGCGCAAGCCATCTAATCCAGTAGTCTTGTCAGGCGATATCCATTCCAACTGGGCAATGAATTTAAAGGCTGACTTTAATAACCCAAAATCTGCTGCGGTCGGGAGTGAATTCGTCTGTACCTCAATAACTTCCGGTGGAGATGGGGCAGATACCAGCCCAAATGTTGAAGCTTACTTACCCGATAATCCACACATTAAATTCTTTAACGGTCAACGGGGGTATGTTCGTTGTGCGCTGACTCCCACAACCTGCAAGACAGATTATCTAGTTTTATCAAACGTCACAACCCCGAATGGCACGCTTAGTAAGCGGGCTTCATTTGTAGTTGAAGATGGTCGTCCAGAAATACAACAAGCCTAATCGTTTAATTCCCAGGTATCACAACCAGACAATCACAGATAGAAATAGTTAAATCATCAGTGTTTATCGAAGGCGGGAGTTAGAAGTTTTAATTTCTAACTCCTAACTCTTCACTTCAGTTTAATAAGCATCCATTGGCAGACAAGAACAAACAAAATTCCGATCGCCAAAAGCTGAGTCAATGCGACCAACAGCAGGCCAGAATTTATACTCACGAGTCCAAGGTGCAGGATAGGCAGCTTGTTCGCGAGAATAAGGATGTTGCCATTCTCCAGCGATGAGACTTTCGGCGGTGTGGGGTGCGTTCTTCAAAACATTATCTTGGGCATCCACCTTGCCAACTTCTATTTCGGCAATCTCTTGGCGAATAGAAATCAACGCATCACAGAAACGATCCAACTCTTGTTTAGATTCACTTTCTGTAGGTTCCACCATGATTGTACCCCCTACAGGCCAGGAGACAGTCGGCGCATGGAAACCATAATCTATGAGACGCTTGGCTACATCATCAATTTCGATCGCAGCTGATTTTTTGAGCGATCGCAAATCTAAAATACATTCATGGGCAACTAGACCATTTTTCCCCTGATACAGAACCGGATAGTACGATTCCAGTTTCTTGGCGATGTAGTTAGCGTTGAGAATTGCCACCTTAGTTGCTTGGGTTAAACCTGCTGTACCCATCATGGCAATGTACATCCAAGAAATCACCAAGATACTAGCACTACCCCAAGGTGCAGCTGCCACAGCACCAATATTAGAGTGCTGAGTGCTGTTAGCGGTAGCGGGGCGTTTAGCCCGTGCTGAGTGCTGAGTTGAGTTGTCAATAGTCACAACAGGATGTCCGGGCAGAAAAGGCACGAGATGAGATGCAACGCCAATAGGCCCCATACCAGGGCCACCACCACCATGCGGAATACAGAAGGTTTTGTGCAAATTTAAATGGCAGACATCCGCGCCAATATCTCCAGGACGGCAAATTCCCACTTGGGCGTTCATATTTGCCCCATCCATGTAAACTTGTCCGCCGTGACTATGGACAACAGCGCAGATTTCCTGAATCGGTTCCTCAAAGACACCGTGAGTTGAAGGATATGTCACCATCAAGGCGGCGAGTTCATTGCTGTGTTTTTCTGCCTTAGCCTTCAGGTCATCAACGTCAATATTACCTTGTGAGTCACAGGCGACTGCCACCACCTTCATGCCGCACATTACTGCACTCGCAGGGTTTGTCCCGTGTGCAGAGGTGGGAATCAAACAAACATTTCGGTGTCCTTCGCCACGATTTTCGTGATATTGACGAATTACTAAAAGTCCAGCATATTCGCCCTGAGAACCAGCATTTGGTTGCAGAGAAATTCCCGCAAACCCAGTAATTTCAGCTAACCATGTCTCAAGTTGCTTAAACAGGATTTGATAACCTTGAGTTTGGGATGCAGGGGCAAATGGATGAATCTTGCCAAATTCCTCCCAACTTACCGGAATCATCTCAGCTGTTGCATTCAACTTCATTGTGCAAGAACCCAAAGGAATCATCGATGTTGTTAGCGACAAGTCCTTGCTTTCTAGCCTGTGCAGATAGCGCAACAACTCAGTTTCTGAGTGATAGCGGTTAAAAACTGGGTGGGTGAGATATGTACTTGTACGCGAGAGAGGAAGATGAGAGCATGAGTCAGAAGTTAATTCTTCTAAAGTGAAGGGTAAATCATCTGTACCAGCGAAAATCTGCCAGAGGTCGATTAAGTCTTCTGGTGTAGTTGTTTCATCCAACGAAATACCAACAGTAGTGGCATCAAAAACCCGTAGGTTAATTTGAAGTTGTTCGCTAACTGTCAGAATATCTTTTAAATTGCGTCTTCCCAGTTCTACTCGCAGCGTATCAAAGAAATCTTTGGAACTGATGCTGTAACCCAAACGCTTCAGTCCTTCAGCCAATAACACCGTCAAAGAATGGATATTTTCGGCAATTTGCTTCAGTCCAGCAGGGCCATGATATACGGCGTACATACTCGCCATCACCGCCAGCAATACCTGTGCAGTACAGATATTACTAGTAGCTTTTTCGCGGCGGATGTGTTGTTCGCGGGTTTGCAAGGCGAGACGCAATGCAGGCTTACCTTGAGCATCTTTTGATACACCCACAATTCGCCCCGGAACCAGCCGTTTATACTCTTCCTTCGTCGCAAAGTATGCCGCATGAGGCCCCCCAAACCCCAAAGGAATACCGAATCGCTGAGTGCTTCCTACAGCAATATCAGCGCCAAATTCCCCAGGAGGGGTCAGTAAAGTTAGACTTAAAGGATCTGCTGCTACCGTCACCAATGCACCCTTAGCATGGGCTTTTTCTATAAAAGCGCGGTAGTCGTAAATAGTGCCATCACTTGCAGGGTATTGCAGAACAGCCCCAAAAATTGGTTGATCAAAATCAAATGTTTGATGATCGCCAACAATAATCTTAATCCCTAATGGTTGAGCGCGTGTTTGCAACACGTCGATAGTTTGAGGATGGCAGTCACTAGAGACAAAGTAGGCATCTGCGTGATTTTTACAAACACCATAGCTTAGACTCATCGCTTCAGCGGCGGCTGTGGCTTCATCAAGTAACGAAGCATTGGCAATTTCTAAACCTGTGAGGTCAATAATCAGAGTTTGAAAATTTAGCAGCGCTTCTAATCGCCCTTGGGCAATTTCTGGCTGATAAGGAGTGTAGGCAGTATACCAACCGGGGTTTTCTAGAATATTACGCCCAATCACAGGTGGGGTAATACTGTCGTAATAGCCCATACCAATGTATGAACGGAAAACCTGATTTTTGGCAGCAACTTTTTTTAACGATGCCAGTGCTGCATACTCACTTTCTGCTTCTGGTAACTTTAGCGGTTGCTTCAGCCGAATTGCCTGTGGAACTGTTTGGTCGATTAGAGCATCCAGACTGGGAAACCCCAATACCTTAAGCATTTGCTGGATGTCATCGGAGTTAGGGCCAATGTGTCTTGGCACAAAACTACTTAACTTTTGACTTTTTTCGTCCAGCACTTGCTGCTCATTAGACTTGAGAATAGGGGCGTTTAATACCACAAATTACTCTCCAGATGGTACTATTTCATATTTTGCAATAAATACTCTTAAACTGGGGGCTGGGGACTGGGGATTCGGAAGATATTGGATAGGTGAATAAGAGTAATTGTTAATTACCTCCTCCACTCACCTACTTCCTTACTCTTCCACGCCCCCACTCAGCACTCAGTACTCAGCACTCAGCACTCCTACTCCCCTTCTACTTGGGCGCGATACTCATCTGCTGTCAAGGCATCCTCAACTTCGCCAGGGTCATTGACGCGCACTTTCAAAAACCACCCTTCCCCATAGGGGTCTTCTGACACTTCTTCGGGAGAATTAATTAAAGCTTCGTTGCGTTCTATAACAGTGCCTGTTACTGGTGAATTCAGTTCTTCAACGGCTTTCACTGATTCAATTGTGCCAAAGTTTTCTCCTCTGGTAAGAGCATCGCCAATTTCTGGCAGTTCCAAAAAGACGATATCACCCAATTCATGTACGGCAAACTCAGTAATGCCAATGGTGGCAATTTCACCATCGATTCGCACGTATTCATGAGAATCCAGGTATCTGAAATCTTGAGGATATTCAAAAGACATATCACTTCCTCTCCCTTATCAAAAAAATTATTTCCCTAACAGTCATCCAAGTCATATCTGGTAATGAACCTTAGTGTAAATTGAATAACTCACAACACATTATTCCTCAAAAACCTCGGCGCTTATCAGTTGATAACACGATTTTTTGACCGATAAAAGGGACGTTTAACTACAACTGCTGGATAAGCTTTACCACGAATTTCGACTTCTAGCTGCTGACCGACAGTTGCTAGCTGGGTGGAAATGTAAGCTAAGGCAATGGGATAACCAAGTGTAGGTGACAAAGTACCACTAGTAACTTCTCCCACAACTTTACCTGCGGATAACACTTGATAGCCGTGACGGGCTATGTTGCGTCCTTGGGTTTGCAAACCTACCAATCGGCGCTGCACTCCAGTGGCTTTTTGTTGTGCTAAAACTTCCCGACCAATAAAATCGCCTTTAGTATCTAAATGAACTAGCCACCCCAAACCTGCTTCTAAGGGTGTGGTGATGTCATCGATATCTTGTCCGTAAAGTGCCATTGCTGCTTCTAGCCGCAGAGTGTCTCTCGCACCGAGTCCACAGGGGATAACACCATTTTTATGGAGAGTTTGCCACAATTCTACTCCCACATTTGGGTCTACCATCACCTCAAAACCATCTTCTCCGGTGTAACCTGTGCGGGCCAAAAAGGCAGGTTTACCTAGTAGGGTTGCTTCTAAATGTCCGAAGGCTTTAATTGGTTGTAAGTCTTCTTGCACTAATGGCTGGAGATATTTAATCGCTTTTGGCCCTTGCACGGCAATTAAGACTTTATCTGGTGAAAGGTCTTGGAATTGTAATTTATCTAGGTCAAGGTGTTGCAATAGCCATGCTTTATCTTTACCAGAAGTTGCTGCATTGACTATGATAAATGCCTTTTGTATACCAGTGGTGTCTTCACCTTGATAATAAACAATGATGTCGTCAATAATTCCGGCTTGGGGATTTAACAATACGGTGTATTGTGCTTGGCCAGGTTGCAAACGACTCAAGTCGGAAGGCACTAGTGGCTGGAGTTGGGAAATCAGGTTTTTACCTTGGAAAGTAAATTTGCCCATGTGGGAAATATCGAACATTCCGGCTGTATTTCTTACAGCCTCGTGTTCGCGGCTAATTCCACTAAATTGCACGGGCATTTCCCAGCCGCCAAAGCTGGTAAGGCGTGCTTTGAGTTCTACACCCAGTTGATATAAATGGGTTCGCGCCAGAGATTGGGCGTTGTCTTCTTGATTAGCCACAGGTAATTATTGCGATCGCACCTCAACATCTATCATCCTACGAGAGATTAGGGAAGAGGTGACAAAGGACAGGTGATAGGGAATAATCTCTACTCTGTAACCTGCACTCTATTCCCTTCTTCACTCCCTTGTCCCCTTCTGTAAGGTTTAATAGTTAATGGTGAAAGTGTTGAGATTTATTAAGAAGAGATTATGAAATATTGGCAACTCTTAACTAGCTTTGTCTTAGCGATGGTTCTTTTTTTGTTTCCCCTATCGGCGCAAGCTGCAAGTTCTTCCAGTATTAGCCGTTCTGTGGGTAATGATGAACTTAAGAGCAAGGATTACTCTGGTCAAAGCTTAATTGGTACTGAGTTTACCAATCTCAAATTAGAAAATGCTAATTTTAGCAATGCTGACTTACGTGGTGGCGTATTTAACAGTAGCGTATTGGAGGGAGTAAATCTGCATGGTGCTGATTTTAGTGAAGGCATAGCCTATCTAACAAGGTTTAAGGATGCTGATTTAAGTGATGCTGTGTTGACTGATGCAATGATGTTGCGTTCTACTTTTGATGGCGTGGATATCACAGGTACTGATTTTACAAATGCAATTTTAGATGGAATACAAGTGAAAAAGCTTTGTGTTAAGGCAAGTGGTGTGAATTCTAAAACTGGTGTGGAGACTCGCAAATCTTTAGGATGTAAGTAAATCATAACCCCTTCTTCGCTAGTGGAGAAGGGGATATTTTTTTAACGAATTACGAATTACGAATTACGAATTACGCACAGCGATCGCTAATGATATGCTTCTCTTAAAAAGCTGGCATAATTTGCCCGAACCGTCATAGTTGTCGGATGACTTATACCTAAACTCCGTTCACAAATTTTCAAAGCTTTCTCAAATAAGGGTTTGGCTTTCCTGTAGCGTTTTGTATAACGGTAAAGTGCTGCTAGATTGTTCAGGCTAATGGCGACATCGGGATGGTTATTTCCCAGCAGGCGTTTACTGAGTTCTAAAGCTTGTTGATACAAAGGTTCGGCTTGCTTGTAACTTCCTGTAGATTCGTAAAGTTGTGCTAAATTGTTCAGGCTGGTGGCAACATCGGGATGGTTATCTCCCAGCAGGCATTTTCTCAGTTTTAATGCTTGCTTGAGTAAGGGTTCAGCTTCATTGTAGCGTTTTGTATAACAGTACAATGCTCCTAAATTATTCAGACTCGTGGCAACATGGGGATGTTCTTCTCCCACTAGGCGTTTCCACAGTTCTAAAGCTTGCTGATACAAAGGTTCGGCTTCGCTATAGCGTCCTGTAGATTCGTAGATTAATCCTAAATAGCTCAGGCTAGTGGCGACATCGGTATGTTCTTCTCCTAGCAGGCGCTTTCTCAGTGCTAAAGTTTGCTCAAGCAAGGGTTCGGCTTCGCTGTAGCGTCCTGTAGATTCGTAGAGTAATGCTAAATTGTTCAGACTAGTGGCAACATCGCTATGTTCTAAACCAAGACGATTTTGAGTTAGTTCTACACACCGTTGCAACCAAGATTCTGCTTGCTGATAAAGTCCTTGAGCTTGATAAAACCAGGCTAATTTGGTAAATAGAGTGATTAGATTTTCATCGCCCAGATATTCAGATAGGTGGGTTGCAACTTCTGTAATATGCGGGATATGTGGAGTGATGTTGAGAATGTCTTCAGGGTTAAGCTGTTGCGGAATTAGCTTTGCTACCTCTAACATCATGGCTGCAAATTTAGTTTTTGCTTCATCCGCTTCACTTGACTTATCCAACTTCATTCGCAAAAGTTGCCGAATCTGTGGATTTAGACGATAAATTTCTTTACTTTTCTGTTGTAGCAAATGCAACTTTAGTAAATCGGCTATGGCTTTCTCGTTGAGTTCTTGTTTTTTGTCATCTTCTATTGTCTCAATAGATAGGGGAATGTCAGCTAAAGCACACAAACTTAGCAAACAGCCAAAGCTTTGGGCATTTTCATCCAACTCTTCCCAACTCAATTCAAAAACTTCAGCTACACCGTATTCATCAAGCATCAATGAGTTAGCATTGACTACTGGTTCATGTTCCACTCGTTTCTTCTCTAGCCGCTTCAGCAGTGTTTCCAGAGACAAATCTGGTATTTTATTTAGATATCGTCCCACTAACTCTAACGCTAAAGGTAAATATCCCAAAAATTTACAAATTCTTCTGGCAACCCTAGCTTCTTGTTGCAGTCGTTCCCGAACCACTAGCGATTTTAATAATTTCATCGCCGCTAATGGTTTGAGGACATCCAATTCGCTATTATATTTTGCGCTCAGATAAGCTTGTAACTTTTCTAGTTTGTCTCGATTGTTGAAAGTCGCTAACTCAGGATTATTCTGGGCAAACTTGTCATATACCTCACCCACCCACTTTGTGAAAGCAGCAATATCAACGTTTAATTCCCTGGCAAGTTTAGCTTTACTTTTACCTAAGTTTTCTGTCTGAAAATATTTTACAAAAGCTGCCGTTTGCTCTAGAGGTAAGCCATTCGTAGCAGCTTCTTTGGCTATAAAATTAGCCCATTGCATAAACAGCTTGTGAAGTTTATTTTTATTCTAGCTTTGTCTCATGGAAAAATCTTCTCTGTTTGAGGTAAAAATACCATTTGTATATAAATATTAAAAAACAGTGCCTGCCGTTAGGTATCGCTATTTGAGCCTTTGAAGTTCAAGTTTTGAGTTTTGTACTCAAAATGGATATGCGATGTCTACGATGGGCTACGCCTACGCTCTATTTTTCACTTTAGATATGACGGGACATAAGTATCGAACCGCATTCGCGTTAGCGTCTCCCCTTCTCCCAAAGGGAGAGGCTAGCGCCAAGGGAGAAGGACGCAAAGGGCACGAAGGAAGAAGAAGAGAGAAAGCGATCGCTGCTAAAATTTGAACTACAACTGTTGTGTGGCATCAATTTGGTGCGTACAAGATAAATATGCTCTGGAGTTGCACCAGAGCAGTGTTAAAAAGAAGCATTACTTAGATAGATAACAGACTTGGGATCTGTTCTTGGATTTTTCACAAATAGGAAATCTTAGTCAAGGGATAATTGATAATTTGTTTTCCTAAAGAATTAATTTCAGAAATTAGACCGTATCTAGCGGTATCTAGCGGTTCCGGTGAGTACTATAATTTGATATGACTGTAATTGTCCAAACAAGGGAGTACGAATAACTCCTGATGTTCTTTCAGTAGTTAAAATGGCTTCGGTTTGAACAGGAGTTTCTCGAGTCCCAATAGGTAGGTTGATACTTGGTATGAGTAAGCTCAGTTTAACTATCTTTCCTCCCAAATCAGGGTTTGGTGGTCTGCTAATAATTATCGTCAGTAGTGTACCGATATCAGTAGCTAATGTCTGAATTTGATCGCCACTGAAATGCTCAGAATTATTTTTAGTTTTGTAATCAAGTTGTGGAACTCCATTGACCATTGAATACTTGATAGAAGTACCTTTACCCTCAAGTTCAAATTCATTTGGTCGTTGTACAACAATTGCTTGTGCTGGCTTTATAGATTTGGTCATCAAAAAAGATAACAGTGATGTCGTGGTTAAACCAGTCACAAAAGTGAGAGCAGTTTTGAGGATTTGACGACGGGGAAAATTTGGGGATATGTTTTTAAGGTTCATAATCGCTAATCTAAACCATTGATAAAGATATATTTCTCTTTCTAGAAAGAAATTAAAATTGCGCTATTTGATAACAGAGCGCGACGATCGGAAATACTGCTGTTACTAGTGCCATAAGCACCCTAATATGATTCTAGATTATTTAGTTAGCAAGGTAGCTAAACTATAGGCTTACACCATAGGTACTACCCAACTCGATTCTCGCTAGCACATCGTTGAGCGACACATTGAACACGATTTTGAATGTACTGGGAATGTAAATAATTGTATATAGGAATGTTGATCGTAATCGAGTGCGATGCCTGCGGTTCTTGCTAGCCTACGCATGAAGGCTGATACTCACTCTCTATTGCATTCGTGAGAGGTTAAAGTAATTGCACATTTGTCAAAAGGATACAGCGACTGGTGGGGTTGCTTTTGACTTTTGACTTTTGACTTCCCCGTACCCCTGCGGGGAAGCAAGCTACGTGCAGCGTCCTGTAGAGAAGGGGCGTGACTACTCCTAAATCTTGATTTTCATTTAAAGTTGATGTGACAAAGTACTAAGATGAGAACTTCCCATGAAAAATCAGGTTAATTCTCACAACTTAGACCTATGATTAAGCAATTATCTAAAAAATCTTGCCAGTAATCTTCTGTGTACTGTTCTATTGCTTGCTTTGGAATTTCTATAGTATGCCATGAAAACTTCTTAAACCCAGCTTCTGTTACAGCCCATTCATAAATAGATTGACTCAATCCAAAGTATTTAAGAATAAATGGTGGATTTGTGTGAAGTTCAGCTTCCGAATAAAAGCCTTCTGATAGAGGTTCTTGTTTGAGTACGGTAAGTCCATACTTTGTCGTATTTGATTTCTTCCAAGAGAAACTCGGATTAATCGTCATGGCAACAAAACGCCCGTTTGACGCTAGATTCCTGCGGATATTACAAAGCATCTGTAGTAGATGCTCTTTGTTTTTTGCATAATTAAGAAGATAAACCGCAGTAACTATAGCGGTTCTCAGTTGGGTGAAATATAGTAACAGCAGTGGGTAAACCA
>NZ_CAXTTT010000008.1:0-94421 GCF_964247315.1 uncultured Nostoc sp. | reverse complement strand
TGTTATTTTGAAATCTTTCTTAGTTTTTATTAGTAAATAAGATGCGTTTGCCCTGAGTACCAAATCTATTACTCCCATCTCCACAGATTATTTATAAGCAAACAATAGCCAATACGATAAAAAAATCCCCCACCTCGCGGCAGGGGATTTTTATTACTTACCTATAAAACTAGCAGCCGAATTAACCGAACTTACCAGCAGTAGAAGCAATCAAGAATGCAGCGTAAGTTACGACATAGCCAACAGTGAAGTGAGCTAGACCAACTACACGAGCTTGAACGATAGACAGAGCCACGGGCTTGTCTTTCCAGCGAACTAGGTTAGCTAGGGGAGTGCGTTCGTGTGCCCAAACAAGGGTTTCAATCAACTCTTGCCAGTAACCTCTCCAGGAGATTAAGAACATGAAGCCAGTTGCCCAAACTAGGTGTCCAAACAGGAACATCCAAGCCCAGACAGACAGGTTATTCACGCCATAGGGGTTGTAACCGTTAATCAACTGAGCAGAGTTAGCCCAGAGGTAATCGCGGAACCAGCCCATAAGGTATGTAGAGTTCTCATTGAACTGAGCTACGTTGCCTTGCCAAATACCTAGATGCTTCCAATGCCAGTAGAAGGTCAACCAACCAATGGTGTTGAGCATCCAGAATGTAGCGAGGTAGAACGAATCCCATGCTGAGATGTCGCAAGTACCGCCACGACCGGGGCCGTCGCAAGGGAAGGCATAGCCGAAGTCCTTTTTATCGGGCATCAGCTTAGAACCACGGGCATCCAAAGCACCTTTGACCAAGATCAAGGTGGTGGTGTGCAGACCTAAAGCGATCGCATGGTGTACCAAGAAGTCGCCAGGACCAATTGTTAAGAACAGAGAGTTAGTACCAGCATTGATGGCATCTAACCAGCCTGGCAACCAAACGTTAGCGTAGTTGGGCCATGCTGTGTAAGCAATACTATCTGGGTTAGATAGCAAGGCATCTAAACCGTACAGTACTTTACCGTTAGCAGCTTGGACGAATTGAGCAAACACTGGCTCAATTAAGATTTGCTTTTCAGGAGTTCCAAAAGCAACTACTACGTCGTTGTGTACGTACAGACCAAGAGTGTGGAAGCCCAAGAAAAGGGATACCCAGCTAAGGTGGGAAATAATCGCTTCTTTGTGCTTCAACACGCGCTCAAGGACGTTGCCCTTATTTTGCTCTGGGTCGTAATCACGTACCCAGAATATTGCTCCGTGAGCAAAAGCACCAAGTATCAGGAAACCAGCAATGTATTGATGGTGCGTGTATAGCGCTGCCTGAGTCGTGTAGTCCTTCGCAATAAATGCGTAGGAAGGCATGGCGTACATGTGCTGCGCTACCAAAGAGGTAACGGTTCCCAGAGCAGCTAGGTGAATACCCAACTGGAAGTGCAACGAATTGTTATAGGTGTCGTACAACCCTTGGTGAGGCAGGTTGAACTGACCTTCACTATTAGTACCAGGTACTAAACCGGATTTGGAGTTCAGCATTTCTTTCATGCTGTGACCAATCCCAAAGTTTGTCCGGTACATGTGACCAGCAACGATGAATAAAACTGCGATCGCTAGGTGGTGATGAGCTATGTCAGTCAACCACAAAGCTTCTGTCTGGGGATGGAAACCACCCAAGAAACTCAGAATTGCAGTTCCTGCACCTTGCGATGTCCCGAAGATATGTCCAGGTGTGTCAGGGTTTTGAGAGTAAACACCCCAGTTACCTGTAAAGAATGGTGTCAAACCTGCTGGGTGGGGTGGGGTACTCAAAAAGTTATCCCAACCTACGTGCTGACCGCGAGCTTCGGGAACAGCAACGTGAATTAAGTGACCAGCCCAAGCCAAAGAACTAACACCAAACAAACCTGCTAAGTGGTGGTTTAGGCGATGTTCAGCACTCTTAAACCATGCCAAGCTGGGACGGAACTTGGGTTGCAAGTGCAGCCAACCAGCAAATAACAGTACAGCTGCGAATAACAGCAAGAACACTGAACCGTTGTACAGTTCACCATTCGTCCGCATTCCGATGGTATACCACCAATGGTAGAGACCAGAGTAGGTAATGTTTACCGGATTGCTAGCGCCAGCTTGGGTAAAAGCTTCGATCGCTGGTTTACCGAAGTGGGGATCCCAAATCGCATGAGCGATGGGACGGATGTGAAGGGGATCTTTAATCCACTGTTCAAAGTTACCTTGCCAGGCTACGTGGAACAGGAGGCTGGATGCCCACAGGAAGATGATTGCCAAGTGACCGAAGTGAGTTGCGAAAATCTTTTGGTAAAGATTTTCTTCCGTCATGCCATCATGGGTTTCAAAGTCGTTGCCTGTAGCGATCGCATACCATATCCGACGAGTCGTCGGGTCCTGTGCGAGATCCTGGCTAAATTTGGGAAATTTTGTCGCCATAGGTTTAATAAATCCTCTGACCTTTAGCCATCAAGTATCAGTTCAATTTCGGATTTTAGATTTTGGATTTTGGATTGAATCTAAAATCTCAAATCCAAAACCCAAAATTTTGCTGATTGCTACCCTACTGAAAGGATGTGTGCATGGAAGAACGCCCAAGTTGTGGCAATTCCTCCCAAGAGGTAATGAGCTACCCCTACGGCCCGACCCTGAATAATGCTCAGAGCGCGAGGCTGAATTGCTGGAGCTACCTTCAGTTTATTATGTGCCCAAACAATGGACTCAATCAGTTCTTGCCAGTAGCCGCGACCACTGAACAGGAACATCAAGCTGAATGCCCAAACAAAGTGAGCGCCTAAGAACATGAGTCCATAGGCAGATAGCGCACTGCCGTAGGAATTGATGACTTGTGTAGCTTGTGCCCACAAGAAGTCTCGCAACCAACCGTTGATGGTAATTGCACTTTGGGCGAAGTTACCACCAGTGATGTGAGTTACAGTACCATCTGCATCTACGGTTCCCCAGACATCTGATTGCATCTTCCAACTGAAGTGGAAAATTACAATAGACAAGGAGTTGTACATCCAGAAGAGTCCCAGGAATACATGATCCCAACCAGAGACTTGACAGGTACCGCCACGACCGGGGCCGTCGCAAGGGAAGCGGAAGCCCAAGTTTGCCTTGTCTGGAATCAGACGAGAGCTACGGGCGTACAGCACACCTTTAAGCAGAATTAGGACGGTGACGTGAATGGTGAAAGCGTGAATGTGGTGAATTAGGAAGTCCGCTGTCCCCAAAACAATGGGTGCAGCTGCCACTTTTCCGCCAACAGCCAAGACACCGCCGCCAAAGACATAGCTAACTGGTTCTAGGGCATTGGGTGCAGTTGTACCAGGAGCCAAGGCATGGATATTTTGTATCCACTGGGCAAATACTGGCTGCAATTGAATCCCTGTATCAGAGAACAAGTCTTGAGGACGACCCAATGCACGCATTGTGTCGTTGTGGATGTAAAGTCCAAAGCTATGGAAACCAAGGAAAATACATACCCAGTTCAGGTGAGAAATAATCGCGTCACGGTGACGAATCACCCGATCCAGCAAGTTATTTTGATTCACAACTGGATCGTAATCCCGCACCATGAATATGGCAGCGTGAGCCGCACCGCCGACTATACAGAATGCACCAATCCACATATGGTGGGTGAAAATGCACAACTGCGTAGCGTAGTCAGTTGCCAAATATGGATAGGGGGGCATCGCGTACATGTGATGCGCGATGATGATGGTTAGCGAACCCAAGAAGGCTAGGTTAGTAGCCAACTGAGCGTGCCAGGATGAGGTCAGGTTTTCGTAGAGACCTTTGTGACCTTCACCTGTGAAAGGACCTTTGTGGTTTTCCAGGATCTCTTTAATACTGTGACCAATACCCCAGTTGGTACGGTATTGATGACCAGCAACGATAAACAGAACTGCGATCGCTAAATGGTGATGAGAAATATCAGTCATCCACAAGCCGCCTGTTACTGGGTTCAGACCGCCCTTGAACGTCAGGAAGTCAGCATACTGACCCCAGTTCAAAGTGAAGAAAGGTGCTAAACCAGCAGCAAAGCCGGGATACAACTCGGTCAACAAGTCTTTGTTCAAGATGAACTCGTGGGGCAAGGGTATGTCTTTGAGAGCAACGCCTGCATCCAAAAGCTTGTTGGTCGGTGCGGACACGTGGATTAAGTGACCTGCCCATCCCAAGGAACCACAACCTAGCAATACTTGCAAGTGGTGATTCAACATCGACTCCACATTCTGGAACCATTCCAGTTTGGGAGCGCGTTTGTGGTAGTGGAACCAGCCGGCAAATAGGAACAAGCCTGCTAATACCAATCCACCGATCGCAGTGCAGTAAAGCTGGAAGGAGTTTGTAATCCCCCAACCACGCCATACTTGGAACAAACCGGAGGTGATTTGAATGCCGTGGAAACCACCGCCAACATCACCGTTTAAAATGTCTTGTCCCACAATAGGCCAAACGACCTGAGCACTAGGCTTAACGTTTAACGGGTCGGTTAGCCAAGCTTCATAGTTAGAAAACTTCGCGCCGTGGAAAATCATCCCGCTCAACCAGATTGTCACTACGGCGAGGTGGCCGAAGTGGGCTGAGAATATCTTGCGGGAAATGTCTTCTAAATCGCTTGTATGTGTATCAAAATCATGGGCGAGTGCGTGCAGGTTCCAAATCCATGTGGTGGTTTTGGGACCTCTGGCTAAGGATCTGTCAAAGTGTCCAGGTTGCGACCATCTCTCGAAAGAGGTTGGAACTGGATCGTTATCGACGATTACTCTTGCCTTCTTTTCCTCTCGCTCCGGAGGACTTATTGTCATTCGACCTCCTCTCTTGATAAGGAATGAGGAATCATGTATACCACAAAGTGAACCATTACCGTATACTCCAGAATTTTACTGAAGCCGCGATCGAGACTCGATGTGGAGAGTTGTTTCTCGTTGAATTATAAAGTCTTCACTTGTACTTTGTTAGAGATATTTTAACAATAATTCAAACTTGCTCGAATATTGCTGAAATTCATGTCTTAACTGGCTTTTAACTTCAAACTCTTTGTGCAAAAGTCAATAGTTTATCTATTTAATTTACAAAGAATAACAATTCGTAAAATTTATGGTTTGGCTGTGTGTAGTCGATGTCCCAACTTTTACCGCTATTATTTATGAACATTTATGTCATATCTCAATTTTTGCGAGTAAAACGATGTAAAAAATATGACTTTTTTTAAAATTTTCTGAAATACAAAGGAAAACTTATGGGATGTGAGGCAGATTTCACCCTTTGGGCTATAGTTCCAGATGGACAGTTTGAGCCAAAATAATCTGTCAATTGTCGAAGACTATTACTGGTGCAACGCATGAACTTGTGGCAGAAAAGGGTGTTAGAGAAACTCCTCCCTGAGAGGTTCCCAATTTTCAGGTGGGTAATAACATTGGTGCTGGTATTAAGCTTGACCAGTTGCGGCGAAAAAGCCGATAGTCAGGAAGTATCTTCTGGCTATAGAGAAAACTCCCCACAGATTTCTCAAATTTCCAAGGAATTTTCGGAAGTTTCCCCTCCATCTGTTATTCAAGAACTGCGTCCAATTTTGGAAGTTTATCAGCCACAAGTGACAATTGTTACTCCAAAAATTGATGAAGTTCTTCAAGACAACAAAGTCACAGCCAGTTTTCAGGTTAAGGATCTACCAATATTTAAAGACCCACAATTACAACTGGGCCCACATCTACACGTAATTCTGGATAATCAACCTTATATACCTGTTTACGATCTAAATCAGCCCTTGGTTTTGCCAGACTTATCTCCAGGTAGTCATACCCTGCGTGTTTTTGCTTCTCGTCCTTGGCATGAAAGCTTTAAGAATGAAGGTGCTTATGCCGAAACAACATTTCACGTCTTTACCAAAACCGATGACAACACCCCAGATGCTAAATTGCCCCTACTAACTTACAGTCGTCCTCAAAGTAGCTACGGAGCAGAACCAATCTTACTGGACTTTTACCTAACTAACGCTCCTCTGCACCTCGTTGGTAAGGAAAACCCCAACGACAAGTTCAGTGATTGGCGCATCCGCTCCACTATTAATGGTGAAAGCTTTATTTTTGATCGCTGGCAAGCAGTTTACCTTAAGGGCTTCCGTCCAGGGAAAAACTGGATAAAGCTGGAATTTCTCGATAACCAGGGAAATGCTGTCAAAAATGCCTTTAATACTACAGTTAGATTGATTGACTATCAGCCAAAGGGTAAAGACACTCTATCAAGAATTGTCAGAGGAGAACTCACAGTAGATGAGGTGCGCCCGATTGTAGACCAGAATTATAGAATTGCACCTAAACCTACACCCACGCCATCCGTTGAAAAAATACCCCAAATACAACCAAAGGTAGAAAAACAGCCGATTCCTGAAATTGAAGTTCCAGAAGATTCCAAAATTCAGCCAGAACAGCCAAAATTGGAAGTTCCAATGGCTGCACCATCTCCCACTTTCTCTCCGACACCACCAAAAATTATTGAGTCGCCAATACCAGAACCACAGCCAGAGGTAATACCAACTCCTGAATCAACGCCGTTACCCGAAAAAATTGCGCCTCAGCCAACAAAACCTAGATTTGGCGGATTTTTTAACCGTGGGGCTGGTAAAGTTCCCACCCCACAAGCACCAGTTGCACCATCTCCTAGTTTGCCACCCACGCTGCCAGAGATTATTGAGTCTCCAGCACCAGAAATAATTACACCAACACCAGAACCACAGCCAGAGCTAACGCCAACTCTTGAATCAACGCCGTTACCCGAAAAAATTACGCCTCAGCCAACGAAATCTAGATTTGGCGGATTTTTTAACCGTCTAACGAATAAGACACCTACTCCAGAAGTAACAATTATGCCATCTCCTAGTTTGCCACCCACGCTGCCAGAGATTATCGAGGCTCCGACACCAAAAATAATTACGCCACCAGCAGAACCACAACTAGAAGTAATGCCAACTCCTGAATCTACGTCGTTATCTAAAACAACCGTTCCCGATTCAGAAAAATCAGAATTAACCAAAAATACTCAACTGTAACTCTTGCGCTAAAACTTCAACAAATGCGATCGCACCTACAGGATTTCCGATATTATCCAATCCAGGACTGTAACAAGCGATCGCTCCCTCACCTGGTACTATTGCTACAAGCCCACCACCAATCCCTGATTTCATCGGTAAACCAACTCTGACTGCAAACTCGGCAGAAGCTTCATACAGTCCACAAGTTAACATTACAGCGTTGACAATCCGACGGTTTTGTGCTGAAAAATAGCTATTTTCACAAGCTAGCAGTTTTCCTAATAGAGCTAAATCTTCAACTCGCCCAGATAAACAGCATATTTGTTCATAAGTGTCAAGTGCTGCTTCAATATTTTCGAGATGACCGGCTTTGGCGAGATAATTAGCGATCGCTTCATTGGCTTTTGAGCGGGTTAATCTTACTGAAGCCAGCATTACCTCATCTAAGCTTAGTTGGCAACCTGCTAATTGGTTGAGCCATTGACAAAATAAAAGAGTACGTTGGCTAGCGTCCTTTCCTGGTAATTTATCAGACAGGGTAATTGCCCCACTATTAATCATCGGGTTGCGGGGATGACCGCGATCGCTAATTAATTGTTCTAAAGAATTGAAGGGTGCATCTGATGGTTCCACTCCAACCCAACCGAAAACCGTTTCTGCTCCTAGATGTTCTAGCAGATAAAATAGAGAGAATGTCTTAATCACACTCATTAACGGGAAGACACAAGCAGTATCTCCAAAGCTGATATTTTTCCCCGATTCACAGCAGATGTGAACTGCAAACCAACCAGGATCGGCTAAAGCTAATTGCGGAATGCGATCGATAACTTGTCCTCGTTCAACTTGGGTTTTGGCTAGTTGCACCCAAGCTGATAACTTCGTAGTAGTTAGTTTGTCAAATACTTTCAAATTGTAAATTTTATTTATTAAATAGCAATTAACAGTATGCTGTGATATTTTTCAAGGCTTTATAATACGTAAAAACAATAAATCAAGGAGAAAAACTTGTCAAACTTAATTTAAAAAAGCCTACAGCGATCGCAGTTGGCTTCATCGGGTCGCTGTTATAGGGGGCAACGCTAAAAACATTTCTAATTTATGCAGTTCCTGAAAGCTAGAAACTGACAGTTCTCAACACTAGGCAGTTTTCAGCTTTAGACTTGTTGGCGTTTTAACTCTTGTATCAATACTTGGCAGCGCTTACTGGCTTCTCTTGCCTGTTGCCTGAACTGTTTAGCTTGCTCTTGGTTAGTTAAATATACTTCAGATGCTTTTTGCCTGAGATCAACAGCTTGTTTACTGAGTTCCTGAATACGAGTCTTTAATTCTTCAATTGTTTTCATCTTTGCTCCTGTTCTGAAATCACAATTTCCAAATTTTCGGCTTCTTCATAAAGTATATCTGCTCTACTAGCCAGCAAGCTAGCATCATCAAAATCATTGTTTGCTATTGCTCTGTCATGAGCTTCGTACAACTCATCAATGATTTCTTGTAATTGTACGTAAGCTTGTAATAATACATTACGGGTTTCTGACTTCATCTTGACTGGTTAAATATTTAACTCTCCTGCAATTAAACTTTAAACTTAGATTTTGTTTTATTTAAGCCCCTGGTAGCAACACACGGTAATATATCATTGTTTCTCATCGGCCTATTTCAGAAAATTTAGTATAAACATCCTTTAAGAGCAAAGTATACCTCATGATTCCCCGTGTCAGAGCGCCAGAATTACCACAAAATTACTCTTGGCTCAACACTGATAAACCTTTGTCTATTAAACAATTTAAAGGTAGAGTCGTAATCTTGGACTTTTGGACATACTGCTGTATCAATTGTTTGCATATTTTGCCAAACCTGAAATATTTAGAACAAAAATATAAAGATAGTCTTATCGTTATTGGCGTACATTCTGCCAAATTTGACAACGAAAAGGAAACAGAAAATATTCGCCAAGCTATCCTACGCTATGACATCGAACATCCAGTTGTCGTTGATAGTGGTTTTCGGATTTGGGAAGAATATGCTGTGCGTGCTTGGCCTACGTTAATCATTATTGATCCAGAAGGTTATGTGATTGGCCAGATTTCTGGTGAAGGAAACCGTGACACTTTAGACGAGTTGATTCAAAAGTTAATTGAGCAACACCAAGACAAAGGCACAATTAATTTCCAAGAAATCAGCTTGACTTTAGAAAAACAGCGTCAACCATTAATCACACCTTTAGCTTTTCCTGGTAAAGTTCTAGCTACTCCAATGGGTTTATTCATTGCTGATTCTGGACATCACCGCCTAGTTATGAGTAGTTTCGACGGAGAAATTCTACATTTAATTGGTACTGGAAAATCTGGCTTAACCGATGGTGCTTTTAACGAAGCACAATTTTTTGCACCGCAAGGAATGGCTTATGATGCCAAAAATCAGATTCTTTACGTTGCTGATACAGAAAATCATGCGCTGCGGCGAGTTGATTTAAAGCGCCAAGTAGTCGAAACTATTGCGGGAACTGGCGAACAAAGCCGTAATATCCATCCTCATGGCGGTGCTGGATTACAAACAGCACTGAATTCCCCTTGGGATTTAGTGAAAGTAGGAAATACCCTATTTATTGCAATGGCTGGGCCGCATCAAATTTGGCAAATGGATTTAGAAACTGGCATGATCAAAACTTATGCTGGTACTGGTGCAGAAGCGTGTATTGATGGTTCACTTACTGAATCTGCCTTTGCTCAACCTAGTGGTATTACTAATAATGGGCAAGAATTATATATTGCTGACAGTGAAGTTAGTTCAATTCGTGGTGTGGGAATTGTCGAACCATACCAAGTAAGAACTGTTTGCGGTAGTGGGGGTTTATTTGGTTTTGGCGATGTAGATGGACAAGGTGAAGATGTCCGTTTACAACACTGTTTAGGAGTAGAATATGCTCAAAATTTTTTGTGGGTGGCAGATACTTATAATCATAAAATTAAATTAGTAAGTCCCAGTGGCAATTGTCAAACAGTTTTGGGAGATGGTTCTGCTGGTTTACAAGATGGTCAGGGTAAGAACACTCGTTTTTTTGAACCTTCGGGATTGAGTGCGATCACTTCACATTTATATATTGCCGATACCAATAATCATGCCATCCGCTGCGTAGATTTGAATACTCTTGAGGTGACAATGTTAGAGTTTTCTGGCTTATGTGCGCCAGATGTATGTATTCCGCCTAGTTTCTAGAATGATTACCTCACAAAAAAGCGCATAGATACGGAGTTTTTCTCAACACCTGTGCGTAAAATTTTAAAGGATAATTTTTTGAGATATTTAATTATACTTTTTATTCAGTATTTTCACATAA
The DNA here is from genome assembly GCF_964247315.1 of uncultured Nostoc sp. Lineage (GTDB taxonomy): Bacteria > Cyanobacteriota > Cyanobacteriia > Cyanobacteriales > Nostocaceae > Nostoc. Next base: position 84,068 of record NZ_CAXTTT010000008.1, on the reverse strand, counting down.
TTTATATTAAAAATATTACATTACAATCCATATTGGGTAGAAAATCAAAAGTAATTACTACTGACTCTGAGTTGATATTCTAGGTGTTGATATGAAAAATAAATTTATTCCTTTAGAGTGTGGAGATGATGTTATCTTTTTTGAAAGTGATACCTTTAAAGTGAGTAAATTAAGAGAGCTAGTTATACGAGAAATTGTAAACAAATGGCATCATAAAATTTCAAATTACAAAGCTAAAATTTTGGATGCTTCAGTGGGAAATCTATTTAGCAATATATCTGTTCGTGATGAGTTAATTACAATCAGTGAATTTAACTTAAATACTGTAAAAGATTGTCAATTTCTTCAAAGTGGTAAAAACTTACAAAAAGGAAAATTAAAAATTAAGATATCTATATATCCTAATAGCCATCAGCCAAATAGTGTATGTCTTGAATTTTACCCAGATGAAGATATCGAGAGAAAATCGTTTTGATACAAGCAACATGAACACCATTCTCCACATTACCAAACGCCAACAATGGGAACAAGCAAAAAATATTGGAACATATCGTGCTGATTCGTTAGACAGTGAAGGTTTTATACATTGTTCAAAATCAACGCAAATACTCAAAGTTGCAAAGAGATTTTTTGATAATCAAAGAGAATTGGTACTACTTTTTATTGATTCTGAAAAAGTACAAGCTGAAATTCGCTATGAACCTGCTGAAATAGGGGAACTATTTCCTCATATTTATGGTGAGTTAAATATTGATGCTGTGTATCAGGTGATTAATTTTGAAGCTGGGGAAGATGGTTTATTTGAGTTGCCGCAAGAAGTTATAAATTTAGAATAATCAACCACAGAGGCGCAGAGAACACAGAGGAGAGATGGAGAGAATTTAAGCGATCGCTTTTGGCTAGCGCGTTCGTGGCTATACAAACACCCTCTAAGGTCAAATCAAGGTTTTGAAACTCAGCTTTGTGGGTTTTGCTTGTGTAGACAACAGTTTCTAACTGCCCAAATAAAGAAATTCCGCGCTTTACTTAAAGAATGGGAATTCATCTAGAGCAATTGTGACCGAATTTAATTTACAAATCCAAGAAAATAGCGATGGCTTCGCCAACGCCAAGGGCGATCGCTTGTCAACTCCACATGAGGATGCTACACCTAGCTTGCTTTCCCTTAAGAGTACGATACACTGCGTCAACACCAAAGGCGATCGTCTCGACCGTTACCTTTCCCAAGAATTACCAGACTTATCCCGTTCTCGCATCCAACAGTTAATCGAACAGGGTAACGTCCAACTTAACGACCAAGTTTGCACTTCTAAGAAGATCAATGTCAAGGTAGGCGATCGCATCACTCTCGAAATACCAGAAGTTCAACCTCTAGAATTGCAAGCAGAAGACATTCCCTTAGATATCCTTTACGAAGATGACCAGTTACTTATTCTCAACAAACCCGCAGGCTTAGTTGTCCATCCAGCGCCCGGTCATCCTGATGGCACTTTGGTAAATGCTCTATTGGCTCACTGTCCCAATTTACCAGGAATTGGCGGAGTCCAACGTCCGGGAATCGTTCATCGATTGGATAAGGATACTACGGGTGCGATCGCGATCGCTAAAACAGATATTGCCCATCATCATCTACAAGCACAACTGAAAGCAAAAACTGCACGACGAGAATACTTGGGCATAGTTTACGGTGCGCCAAAAACTGAAAGTGGCACTATAGACTTGCCCATTGGTCGCCATCCCCAAGACCGCAAAAAAATGGCTGTTATGCCTGTTGAAGATGGCGGACGAGTCGCCGTCACTCACTGGAAAGTATTAGAACGTCTTGGTAATTTCACCTTAGTTCACTTTCAATTAGAAACTGGACGCACCCACCAAATTCGTGTCCACAGCAGCAAAATTGGTCATCCCATTGTCGGCGATCCAGTTTATAGTTCTGGCCATTCCGTCGGGGTAAATTTGCCTGGTCAAGCACTACACGCTTGGCGACTCAAATTACAGCATCCCCTATCTGAGGAGTTGATTGAGGTGACAGCTACTCCTCCCGCCCACTTTACAAAACTTTTAGAGATGCTAAAAAGACGAGCTACACTTTAACCTCATCCACGCCTGAAACTACCCCAATTTTAAACACATCGAAGCATTGATAAAAAACTATACCCAATGCCCTTCAGGAGTGCTAAGTGCTGAGTGCTGAGTTGAGAATCTCACTTATTTATTCGGAACTCGGAACTGTTTTGCCCAATGCCCAATTCCCTATGCGCAATGCCTAATACCCATTAACAACTAGCGTGCATTAGACATGGGATAGAGTCTGTTTCACTTAGTTATATCTAAATAAAACTCCTACATAACCCAAGACTTATGCACGCTATAAAGCGATCAAATGGATGTGCTAGCCAGCCACCGACCAAAAATTATTTAATTCCTGACAGTTGTCGATAAGGTACAGACTTTTCGATATCGATGTTGTATGGCGAGATCCGTTGTGGAGCATTGCCAGTTGCATTGATATTTTGTGCCATACTCAGGAATAGAGATGGATCTCCAGCCTTTACTTTTTGCTCTTGTGGGAGGAATCTGCGTACTTCGACCTGCCAAATGATTTGGGGGAAACCCAGTTTAGCACGGTGGTAATCTTCGTATCGTGGGGATTTGATGTTGAATGGCAACTCACCCTCAGATTGGGATGGCAGTATCCGACGGCGCTGATAAGGCACTGTGGAGTATCCAAAATTGCTCAGGTACTCTTCAGTGTTGAGTACTTCATCAATAAAGCCTACAATACCCTTGGTAGCGACTACAATAGACCAGGCGATTTTTTCCCGCTCGTTGTAGGGATCGCGCCCTAGAACCCGCTGAATTACTTGCTCAACAAAGCGATAATTATTGTTGAGGTCGTAGAAGCTTTTCTTAAAGGTATTAGAAAGCACCAACCCACGAATAAAGTCCCGTACTGTAATTTGTCCATTACGGAGTTGAGACTCTAAATATGTTTCGCGATCGGCAGCAAAAGCATAAAAGAAAAGTTGACGATATGCTGCTTCGATCAAATCACCTAAATCTGACGGAGAAAGTATATTGTCGGTAGTAAAAATCCTGGGCTGTTCATCACCCGGTACTTCGTATGCAGCTACACGCTGATTTTGACTTGAAGGGTCATATTCTAACAGAGGAATTGCCACTCTAAAGCCTCCATGTTCTTAATTAAAGTTAACAACTTTTAATCACATATTAAAGGAGTAGTTGTATCAGAACCTCAGATTCTGATAAAATTTCACGAAACTTAACTAAGGGGAATTTTAAGTATTCGTAGGATAAATGGTTAGCCTACTGGATCCAACCCACAGCTAATCAATAAATAGGGAGTTTGGCTTCCAGCTTAATGACTAACGTAAATGACTAAAAAATTTTATTCACATATTTTAGATTAGGAGATTCAGTTTCACCTTTTTAAACCAAAGTAATAATTTTTAACATTTAGCAAAAGAAATTAATGGGGCATGGGGCAAAACAGTTCCGAGTTCTTCGGCTTAAAGTAAAGAAGTGAGATTCCCTACTCAGCACTCAGTACTCAGCACTCAGCACTCTTGAAGGACATGGAGCATTTCCCTTATCCCCCTTGTCCTCTGCTGCCTTCAGCGACCTATCCAAAATTTCAGGGGATCTATGGTTGATTTACAGTGAGGCCAGCTACGCAAAGTTGCTTCCATTCCTGTCTGCCAGTAGGGTGGTTCCAATCCTAGCCCTAAGCATAAATGAGATAGGATGCTAGCAAATTGCTCATTGTGACCAAAGTCTCCTACATGGGCATGGGCGTATTCATGGACAACTATACCAAACCAGTCTCTAGGTGCAACTCGACCAACATCTATCAGAATAGTGATTGGGTTGGTGAGAATGTTGCACAGCCCATCTATGCCGAAGGATTGAGCTATGGGAACTGCAAAAATTTGGATGTGGCGACGCTCTTGGGGATGAAAGCACTGATGACAAACCTCTAGATAGGTGTTGATCTGAGAGTTTACGGCGTTAATATTCTCGCCAATCCAAGTGCAAATTGGGATGCGATCGCGCAGGTTATCAAACACATTCACCATACCCGGTTCTAGGGCAAGTCTCTGTACCAGATGCAGATAATCTTGCCCACGAGTAAAAGCATCACTCTGCTTGAGAATCATTCACCAGCCCAAAACTGAATAAAACTGTCTTTTTTCTAAAACATCCGCTCCTTGTCTTTCTGTTACTTCTTCTGTGCTGGAAGCCTCACCAGAAGTTTCAATGCGGCTTTCAGTACAAAACGATGCGGTGCTAAAGCCGCCAAACCGTTTGACTGTACTGGTTCGCATTCGCATATTTGGGCTGGCGAACCAAAATCGCTCAATGGAACTCATTGTTTCATATTCAGTTGTCAACACCAGTCCATCTTCATCATCCATGTGAAAAAGACCGACTACAGGCACTATTTCGGCGTAACCTCTTTCACGGAGTAATTTGCCTTGCCTTGGGTTATCGCCATCAGGCACGATCGCAAATATGGTTTTCCCCTGATGATTCTCCTCATCCTCTCGATCCCAAGCCATTGTGCCTAGCCAACGCACACGCGAGCCACCGACTGAAAGGCTGGGGTCAATCTCATGATATCGGCACAGTTCAATGATTTCTGGATGATCGGCATCCAGAGTTTCTACCTGTATATCCGATTCTCCCGTCTCTGAGCGCTTGAACGCCAGATGATGAGTTGCACGTTGCGATCGCCACTTACCAGCACTTAGCTGAAAAAATTCCATTGCGTCTATCAATCTTCTGACTCCTACTTAATTACTCCTGCGGATGATGTTTTACGAGTTCTTTGTTTTTAGAGTAGTTGGTATATAAACATTCTAAACATTACAGCGATTAGTGGTCAGCTTCAATAAACACCCTAGAAAGGGAGGGAGAGACGTGTTGTTATCTGATTGTAAACTTTTATGAGTGTGATTTGTTATCGCTTGACAATGTAGACATTTTAATATTTGAGTGCTAAACTAATAGAAAGCGATCGTCTTCTACAAAAACAAATACCCTTCGATTCAATCAATCACAGGAGTGAATGATGGACTTTCCAGTCGAATTAACCTTAGAACAACAGTTTCGCTTACAAAATTTGAAAGGCCAGGTAAAAAATTTGAGCCAAGAAGAGGCTCAGGAATTTTTGTTAGAAATTTTACGGCAGATGATGGTGAAAGATAATTTGGTCAAACATCTGCTAAAACAAGCTTAATCAAGTAAAAAATAAGATTTTTTCCTTAAGACTTACGCAGTGGCAGAGTTCCAGTCAAACGCGTAAGTCTTAATTTTTTGGGCATTGGGCATTGGGAATGGGGGCTAAAGAATAGACTCACCCTAAATCTGTCTCCCAAGCTTGGGAGAGGGACTTTGAAATTGGCTCCCCTTCTCCGAATTTAGGGAGAAGGGGTTGGGGATGAGGGCGAATTTTGCATTTGTGCAAGAGGTCTAATAAGCTCTTAGCAGAGAGCAAGGGAGAAGAGTTTTACTCTCTTATAAGAGCACCCCGCACACAAAGCTTCTTTACCAATGCCCAATTCCCAATGCCCCATGCCCAAGGTAAATATTACAGATTATTACTTTGTCTCTCATAGTAAAGACTAGGGTACTATTAATCCCCTATGTTTTTCTTTGGCTACTCGCAGTTAATCTGATCGAGAACACGCCAAAAATAATATCCGCCATTTGTGAATATTAAGGAGAACTCATGGTTCTTGACGCTTTTTCTAAAGCTGTAATTACAGCAGACGCCAAAACTGCTCCTATTGGTGGTGCTGATTTAGCAGCCCTCAAGTCTTTCATTGCTGAAGGCAACAAGCGCCTTGATGCTGTAAACGCGATCGCTAGCAACTCTAGCTGTGCCGTTTCTGATGCCATTGCTGGAATTGCCTGTGAAAACCAAGGTTTAATTCAAGCTGGTGGTAACTTGTACCCAACTCGTCGCCATGCTGCTTGCCTACGTGATGCCGAAATCATGCTGCGTTACGTGACCTATGCGCTATTGGCTGGTGATTCTTCTGTTTTGGACGATCGTGCTCTGAATGGGCTAAAAGAAACCTACACAGCTTTGGGCGTCCCCACCGGTTCTTCTGTACGTGCTGTACAGCTCCTGAAGGCTATCAGCGTCGCTCACATCACCAACACCAACACTGAAGCTAACGCTGGTAAAAGGTTCCGCAAGCAAGAAGTAGTTCAAGGCGACTGCTCTGCTCTAGCTTCTGAAGCTGCTAGCTACTTTGATCGCATTATTTCTGCTCTGAGCTAATAGCTCATGGCTAACGGCTATTAGCCAAACGAACTGAAATTCAAACCCGATCAAATCCCATCTGGAGTATAAAAAGTAATGAAATCAGTTATCACCACGGTTATTACATCTGCTGATGCAGCAGGTCGTTTCCCATCTACCTCTGACCTAGAATCCGTCCAAGGTAGCATTCAACGTGCTAACGCTCGTTTAGAAGCTGCTGAAAAGCTAGCTTCTGGTATTGATGCTGTAGCTAAAGAAGGTTATGATGCTGCCTTCAAGAAATATCCTTACTTGAACCAAGACGGTGAAGCTGGCGACACCCAAGTTAAAAAAGATAAGTGCCTCCGCGACATCAAGCACTACCTGCGCCTAATCAACTACAGCTTAGTTGTGGGTGGTACTGGGCCTTTGGATGAGTGGGGTATTGCAGGTGCTCGTGAAGTGTATCGCTCTTTGAATCTGCCTACTGCTCCCTACGTTACCGCAATGACTTACACCCGTGATCGCGCTTGCGCTCCTCGTGATTTGTCTCCTCAAGCGTTAGTTGAGTTCCGCAATCTTCTCGACTATGTAATCAACTCCCTGTCATAATGACACGGATTGGGTAGACGAGCGATTGTCATACTCTAGAACTAGGGACTCTCAGTCTGTTGCTTTGCCTAAATTAGGTTGAGTAATCGACTTAGAGTCCCTCAGTTGTGATTAATATTTATCATTTATCTCTATCTTGAACTCAAGAAATTTAAACAGCGAAATTTTCTCTTATGACAATAGATTCTCTATTTGACCAATTGAAACACCCCAATCCCAATCTGCGGGAACGAGCCATGTGGGAACTGGCTGATGTCCGTGATGAAAATACTATTCCTCGACTGATGAGTATTTTGGATGAAGAAGATGTAACCTACCGTCGAGCTGCGGTAAAGGCACTGGGTGCCATTGGTATAGATGCTGTACCGCCACTAGTAGAGTCATTGCTGAACAGCGATAATGCAACCATTCGCGGCAGTTGTGCCAAAGCCCTAGCACAAGTCGCCGCTAACCATTCAGATGTACCCTTCCCAACTGAAGGTTTAGAGGCATTAAAAACAGCGCTCAATGACCAAAATGGTGTTGTTTATATTGCATCTGTGATGGCTCTGGGTGAGATTGGTTCCCCTGCCTTTGAAATTTTAACTGAAGCTCTGAAAACAACAGATAATGTTGCGGTGGCTGTGGCAATTGTGAATGCACTCGGTTCAATGGGTGATATCCGAGGAGTGGAAGTGTTGAGGGCATTGACAAACGATCAATCTGTCGATCCATACGTTCGTGAGTCAGCAGTGAGTGCTTTACCACGATTAGATCAGGTGATTAATTATAAGAGAGGGTAGCGCGATCGCTCTTACAACTACCTTTATCAATGCCAGTAGGGCGGATACATTAGACCTCTTGCAAACATCGCCCTATTCCCAAGCATCTTCCTCTAATTGTCTTTCAATTTGAGAAATTGCCAACTTGAACACTGCCTGAACCCCTCCTTCCCCTTCTTGAGTCAATGCAGCTTGCAGGGGTTCTAAAGCAGCGTCATCGCCAATTTTCATCAATGCCAAAGCCGCCGCTTTTCGAGTTTCCCAATCGGCATGATGCAGTAACTCGACGAGGTTAGGAATTGCTGGTTGATAGGTTAGACTGCCCAAAGCAGCAGCAGCTTCACACCGCACAATTTCAGATGGATCGGTGAGGGCATTAACTAAAATATTAAATGCTCCTTCTTCAGTACCTTCTTCAGCTATTTTAGCGATCGCTCCCACCACCGCAGCGCGAACCTCAGCCGAGTCTGAGTTAATCTCTTGATATAAATATTCCTTCGCCTCTGCTCCAATAAATCCTAACGCCCATACTGCATATCCTTTGGCACTTTCTGGATACTCGTTTGATGCTAAGATTTTTAGTAATGCTGGCACAGCGGGCTTACCTATCTTGGCCAGCGCTCCCACCGACGAGGCTTTGACCACCGTATCTTCATCATTTAACAGAGCCTTGACCAAGGTTGGAATTGCGATCGGGTCAGCGATCAGTGTCAGGGTTTTGGTGCTAGCTCGCCGCACAACTGGGTTTGGGTGATTTGCCACAGCTTCCATCAATAAAGGGGCCGCTGGTTTACCGATTTTCCCCAATGCCTCTGCAAAACTCAACCTAACCATCCCCCGTGAGTCTCCCATACTCTCAATCATCTGCTTGAGTCGGTCTTGGTCATCAGGGTTGAAGGTGTTTAAGCTTAATTGCTCACTCACCGCTGCAAATAAAGCATCAGTTTCTGCCTGAGACAGATTTAACGAATCTTCCTTGGATTGAGTTTTGGAGTTGAGCATATAACTTATAGCTAAATTATCAAGATAAATTACTAGTTGCTGACGCTCAGGGCAGCTTGCTGATTACGGAGATCCTGGAGGGCAGAATCAATCTTGGCAAGCTCAGGCTCTAGTTTTGCCATAACATTTACTTTCATCAACTTAGCCCGTTTTGCTGTTTCCATAGTTTCTTGGACTAAACGTTCCCGATACTGCTCAAGTTCTGCAATAACTTCTGCGACATCTTGAGCGCTTACGTTATCGGTTGTTGTGAGTTCTGAAGTTTCATCCATAAGTTTTGTTTCCTAAATGCGTGTTTATTTGAATAATGTGTGGTTAGTGTTCCCAAGAATGTTTGTATTTGGTTACTCGTTAAAGAGAGGCAACTAACTAATAGCTGACAAATGTATATGTTTCGATCTTCTCAGATTGCGTTACCACTGGTAAAGCTTTTTGACGGAAATCTTCAAAGTCAAACCCAACTAATTATCCTCAAATAGCTATACAGAGACTTTTGATGCTTCTAATCAATCCCCAAACATATATTTATCGCTATTTCCCAGTCCCCAGTCCCTAGTACGATAGTAAACGTGACATCTGAGCAATTATCCAAGAGCAATTTACAGATCAATGGATAAACGTTTTTTTAAAATGTTTGGGTTAACAGAAGAAGAAGCGATCGCAATTATTGATACACCATTAGAACAACTCGAAGACGCTTCTGATAAGTATATTGCTGTTTCCCATCTAATTAACTTTCCGACTGAGCAATCAATCGCGGCTTTGGTGAGGGCGATTGAAACCAGCAACCCTGATGAGTTAGACCACCGGATTGTCCGACGCAAAGCTGTGGAAAGTCTGGGGCGATTGCAGGCACAATCAGCTTTACCTGTAATTCGGCAATGTCTTAAAGATGATGATATTTATACTGTTGAAAATAGCGTGTGGGCGATTGGGGAAATTGGGACTAAAGATCCAGAAATTCTCGAAGAAGTGGCGCAGCTGTTGGATAAACCAGGTCAAATCTATCGAGTCATTATTCACACCTTAGCTAATGCTGATTATCAGCCGTCCCTAGAGCGTGTAAATAAATTTACTCAAGTTGAAGATGAACCTACCCGTAGTGCTGCGATCGCTACAGTTTGTCGTTTCACAAATGACTACTCCCAAATTACTGAAGTAATGGCGCTGCTGCAAAGTTCTAGCGTCAATGCACGGCGCGGTTGTATTCAAGACCTGATTGATTCTTGCTACTACAAAGCCATCCCAGAAATTGCCCGTTGTCCTGTATCTTTGGTGTTCCGGTTACGAGCATTGCGGATGCTTTTGGATGTAGGGGTTCCCAGTGGTGAAATTACCTTTACAGAAATTCAACCTTACTTAGAGCAAGTACTCTACGATCGCCCCAACGACCTCGATCTAGTACATGAGTATGATGCTACTCCTAGTCTAGATTTTGTAATTAACGAACTCTACGAAACCGATTTTGGACGTTGCTATTTAGCCACAAAAACTTTATTGGATATCTATGCACAAGAAGCACCAGCAGCACTATTAGCAACTTATTCGGACAAAGCATATAACGATTATGGCGCTCATTATCATGTGATGAAACTTTTCGGGTGGCTGAAATATGCTCCCGCCTACGATTTATTAGTAGAAAACCTGCACAATCGCGAACCTCAGTTTCAGAAATCTCGTGCGGCGTGTGCGATCGCTCTTTGTGAATTAGGTGATTCACGAGCAATTCCTGAAATTAAAATTTGCCTCAATACGCCAATTTGGGATTTGAAATACGCTTGTTTATTAGCACTAGACCGCTTAGGAGACTCGTCCGGTCGAGAAATTTGCGATCGCGATCGTGATTGGTTAATTCGGGCGAAAGCAACAAGTACTCAATAGTTAGAAGTTAGAATTCAGGAGTTATATTAAGTCTAGATATCCGTTAGTTCGCGGATAACACGGCAGGGGTTGTCGGCAGCTAACATCCCGGCGGGGAATGTCGTGGGTATGGCATTGAGGTCTTGACACAAGTTCCGCGCCCGCTCGGCGCAGATTAGTTCAGGGTCAAGCTTGTTATACAGATATCCCGCCAACATCTTCTCGCGTTCACTAAGCACAATAACGCCTCTTTACAGCAGATTGCAGGTTCATAAAGTACAATACTAAACCAGATTTCAATTTCAGTAGACCGAAAAGTTTTGCGTTAGCGTTCGCGTAACGTCTCGAAGAGAAGATATCGCTCGAATCCATAACTAGTAACTTGAGTTATTCAAAGTTAGGAGTAGAAACGCACATCTGTACGTCTCTACTGGTGGTTTAGGACTTGCTACTGGTGACTGCTTCGTTTAAAACTAACTCCGGTTCTGGTGTCTTCTCTTCTTCTTCTGGCAAACCGAAAATTGACCTGTACAACTTCACATACTGCTTGGCAGATTGATACCAACTAAAATCTTGACTCATGCCCCGTTTTTGTAGTTCTTGCCATTGCGGTTTGAAACGGAAGCCTTCCCAAGCCCGGATCATAGAGGTGAAAAGGTCTAACGGTTCATAACGATCAAAGCAATAACCAGTACCAGCAGCATTTTCAGGGTCGTGATGGGTTACGGTGTCAACTAATCCACCTGTGCGGCGAACAATCGGCACAGAACCATAGCGCAAAGCCATCATTTGGCTAATACCGCATGGTTCAAAACGACTGGGCATCAAAAAGGCATCAGTCCCAGCGTAGATCCGACGAGACAAGGCATCGTTATACAGCAAGTAAGTTGCTATACGTCCGGGAAAGCGGGATGCTAACTGCCACATCTGAGTTTCATAGTAGCGATCGCCTGTACCCAACAGCACAAACTGTGCATCTGTATAAGATAAAAAGCGATCAAGGATTTGTAATATCAAATCAATGCCTTTTTGTTCCACTAATCGCGTCACAATCCCAATGAAAAAGGCTTTGGAGTTGACTTCTAACCCTAGTTCTTCTTGCAAAGCAATTTTGTTGGCTTTGCGTTTTTCTAAAGTATCAGCAGTGAAGGTTTGGGCAATATATTTGTCATTTTCTGGATTATAAACTTCGGTATCAATACCGTTAATAATCCCAGATAATTTACCGCTAATAAAAGACAGCAAACCTTCTAATGTTTCACCGTAAGTAGGTGTCTTGATTTGCTCGGCGTATGTAGGCGAAACTGTATTTACCTGATTGGCAAATTGTACCGCCGCCGCCATTGTGTTGTGTCCTTGCATATACCAGGGACACCAAGTAATTTTCTCTAAATACCAACGCCACGGCCCTTGATAAGCTAGGTTATGGATAGTAAACACTGTGGTGATATCAGGATCTTGGTGCATCCACACCGGAATCATCCCCGTATGCCAATCGTGGCAATGGATAATATCTGGCTTCCAGTAATTCCAGGCAAACTCGGCTGCACCATTAGCAAACAATGTGAACCGCCAATCTTCATCATCTCCAGAATAGATGCGGCGTGGCATGAAGGCCGGATGTCCAAATAAGTACAAGGGAACATCAGTACCAGGCAGAATACTTTCATACACTGCAAAATGCTGGAACATCGCATCTCCCCACCAGATGGGTTCATAGGGAATTTCCATTTTGTCTGGCAGGAAGCCGTAGTAAGGCAAGAATATCCGCACATCATGCCCCATTTCTCTCAGAACTTTGGGTAATGCCCCGACAACATCACCCATTCCTCCTACTTTCGCAACTGGTGCTGCCTCTGCTGCAACAAATAGAATCCGCATGGTAATTTTTGCTTCCCTGAGTCTATATTGTCAAATTAACTTTGTGAAATCCCGACCAACGCGACTTGTCGCGTCTGGCACATCAGTGCAATGGCGATCAATTCTTATCTAATCACATCGCCTTGCCCAATTGCTTAGGAACCGCGCTGAATCACCGCAAAAATTTCTGATAAAATTTCTTGCGCTCCCTGTTGTCGCAACAGTTCTGCTAGTTCTTGACCTAATGCTTCGGCGTTATTGGCAATCCCGGTAACGGTATCTTTGACGAACTTTTGACCATCTACACTGGCGACTATCCCGGTTAAGGTCAAATTCTCACCAGATATTTCTGTATTTACACCGATAGGTACTTGACAGCCGCCCTCTAAAGAGCGGAGGAAAGATCGTTCGGCGAGACAGCGATCGCGTGTTTGGGGATGTTCGATCGCTTTGAGTAGAGATAGCAATTCACTATCATCAGCACGGCATTCTATCCCTAAAGCACCTTGTCCCACAGCGTGGAGGGAGATTTCTTTGGGGAGAATTTGGTGAGTGCGATCGCTCATTCCCAATCTCTCTAACCCTGCTGCTGCCAAAATCAAAGCATCGTATTCACCTGCATCCAGTTTTGCCAACCGTGTAATTAAGTTTCCCCGCACATCCTTAAAGGTAAAGTGGGGAAAGTGATGGCGTAACTGTGCTAACCGCCGCAGCGAAGATGTACCAATTACTGCACCTTCTGGCAACGTATCGATTTGTTTATCTTTGTGCTTTTCATGCACCACTAATGCATCTGCTGGGTTTTCTCGTTCAGTAATTGCTGCTAACGTTAACCCTTCTGGTAAGTGAGTCGGCAAATCCTTGAGAGAATGAACCGCAAAGTCAATCTCTTGATTGAGCATTCCGATCTCAAGTTCTTTAGTAAAAAGACCTTTATCGCCAATCTTAGCTAAGGCTACATCCAAGATTTTATCGCCTTGGGTAGACATGGTATGGACTTCAAAAGTGATATCTGGATAGCAATTCTTGAGTTGCTCTTGTACCCAGTAGGTCTGAACCAGAGCAAGTTGGCTTTTGCGCGAACCAATCCGAATAGTGCGTGGGGGACTAGAAATAACTGAAGTCATAAAACAATATAATATCGCAGGCGATAAATTCACTCTCATCTAGACTACCGTAGTCAGTGACTCATACGAATTTTGGGTTTTGGATTTGGGATTTTGGATTACAATTCTTTACCAAAAGCTTGTTTTAGGAATCTTAAATAATACTAAGGAAGGTGGATTTAATAGAGTGCAAAACTTTGAATCCCGTAGGGTACGTTAGATACGTAACATCCCATCTCTGATTAAAAGTGTTTTAATGCTACTGATAATACTTAGCGGAATTAGGGGTGTAGGAGATAGGGTGTAAGGAAAAGAAAAGTTCATGCCCGGGGTGAGTTTAAAGCCCATCAAAAAAGGGTGTATTAAAAAACACCTAATATTCAGTGGTGTGTGGGGTAGGAAAAAAGCAAGAAAACTAGACTTTTGAGTGCGAATATTAAGGAAACTCCAAAAAATAAATTATCCAATTTCACGCCTATCAAAACGCTAAAACTGCAACAAATGCGTAGGTTAAGAAGCTATATTGCGATCGCTTGCATTCAATCGCCATAATAAGAAGAAAGTTGGGGACGTTTGTTTATTGCACTAAAATATGTGTGCTTAAATAGCCCATCACCTCGCGGGGATTGAGGTTGGTAGCACTAGCGATCGCCCTTGATTCGCTGGTAAAAAAGAGCGATCGCTATCAGCATATAAAGAAAGTACCAATAGTGTTATGGTATACTTTTGCAAAGGTAACAATTATTATTTTTAATTCTTCGTTCTAGTGTTAGAGCAACTTGGGCAATGTTATTATTATTACTCTGTTTAGAACCCCAACGGCGACGTTCTTAATACAGCTCGACATTACCCAAAAGATTATTGACAAGAAAGCGGATTATATGGTTGCGCTCAAACTCATAACTCATAATGTATTTTCCCGGTAAAAGTAAAAATAAATTTCAAACCGGAGTTAAATGGTTAGTTTGGTCTGCAATTCTAACTTTGGTAGGTACTGGTGGTTGGTTTATGTATATCAAAAGTTTCAATAAATCAACTCAACCCGTAGCAGTGCCTACAATCAGCGTAGACTCTGATGACGTAGAAATTACAATTAATGAAAGTGGCACCTTAGAATTGGGAAATCAAAAAGCCCTGAAGTCTCCTGGAGAAGTGACGATAGAAAGGGTGTTAATAAAACTGGGCGATCGTGTTAAGTCTAGTCAGCAATTAGTGATTTTTCGCAACCCAGAAGGACAAAAAAATCTTACTGACTCTGATTTAAGAATTCGCAAACAGGAACTCATCGTAGTACGCAGTCGGGAGAAAGTTGTGGAAGCGCAGAACAAGCTTGCCACAGAGCAAAAGGAGCTGCAGGAGCCCTTAACACAAAAACAGCTAGAAATCCAAGAACAGGAGCTAAACTTAGCACGTAGCCGCGATCAAGTTGTTGATGCAAAAGAAAAACAGGTTGCGGCGATCAAGGAACTTCAGGATGTGGAAGTTTTGGCAGCAAAAGGCTTTATTTCGAGCAATGAACTCGAACAGCAACAAGAAAAAGTCCGTGAAACAAGGTCTACCGTCAAACAGGCTGAATTAACAATCACTAGCGAAACGCTTAAACTCCAGCGTCTGAATTTGGAGTTGAAGCACCAAACAGAAGAGCAACAGAAGGTTGTGGATGCACACTCACAGCTGCGAGAAACTCTCTCAACACTCAACACTGAAAGTGAGGAACTCCGACGCCTACAAGTAGAGAGACAAAATCTTCAGAAGGAACTACAAAAAAACATACTCACCGCACCCTTCGCTGGTAAAGTCCTTGATTTAAAAATCCAGGATGGGGACGGTGTAAAATCTGGTGATCCGTTACTTACCTTAGGCGATCCGACGCAAGAAATTGTGAAACTAGAGCTAGTGACTCTAGATGCTGCCAAAGTCAAAATCAACCAACCAGTGCAGATCAAAGTTCTTGGTCCCAATGCTCAGGAATTTAGTGGACGAGTCACCAGTTTGTATCCCCAGGCGATTGGTTCTGGGGGCAGCGGATTAAGTTTTGGTTTATCAGGTTCAGCTAAAGTCCCCGCCACTATCAAGTTAGACAAACCTAGTGGTACTTTAATCCCTGGTAGCCAAGTCAGTGTTGAAATTATCGTACAGCAACGGCAGAAGGTAGTAGCTGTAAACATAGAAGCAATTCAACGCTCCGAACCAGAGCCTTTTGTCTGGGTACAGGACAACCAAGGCTTGGTTCAAAAGCGGAAAGTCACCCTTGGACTAGAAGGACCAACCAAGGTAGAAATAAAATCCGGCTTAAAACTAGGTGAAAAAATCATTCTTTCCCCACCTGAAATTGAACTTCAACCAGGAATGCCAGTTACAAAAATTCCATGAGTCCCCAATCACCAGGGCTTAGAGGTTTCCTGTGAGGTTGGAAAAAAAAAGATGGCTTGAAATCGGGATCTCTCCATCTTTTTATCTCATCTCCCCATCTCCCCATTCTGCTTATGAGCCTTTCTCCCCTAGACCTGATCAGACTCACCAGTAACTCACTACGTAGTAATCTACTGCGTTCTTTCCTTACCACCCTCGGCGTATTCATGGGTGTGGCGGCGGTGAATGCAACGCTACAGGTGGGTAGCATTAGTCGGGCGATGATTGCCAAGCAGTTGTCAGAAACAGAAGCGCCTCAAATCTTTGTTATTGTGCTGGGAGAACAAATCAGGGGACCAAACTTAGAAGACATGGAATTCTTGCGCCAACGACTTAAAGGTTTGCAAGGAGTTAGTGCTTCTAGTTATGTGTCTTCTCAACAAGTTTCATTTTACGGTCGACAAGCCCAGCCTAATATACAGGCTGTTACCAAAGATTACTTGCTGACTTCAGGCCGAAAACTCAAAGCAGGTCGCGCCTTTTCAACTGCTGATTTTGCCAACTACCGCTCCGTAGCGGTGATTGATGAATTTTTATCACAGCAACTTTTTCAAGGTCAAAATCCTATAGGTAAACTGATTTATACTACAGCAAGACCCTGTTTGGTTGTGGGAGTTATGGAGAGCAAATCACAGATGAGTGGCGAGAAACCTACAGGTGCTTTACTGATGCCTATATCAACTTACAGCGCTATGACGGGCAAGCAAACTATTAACTCAATCTCAATACGTCCGCGAAACCTCGAAGACATGAAAAACATCAAAGAGCAAGCAGAGAAAATATTAAAAGAACGTTTTCCAGGTGGAGAAGTCTACGCTACAAGCAATGTGGAAGCAATCTTTAAGCAAAAAGAAACTTTGGATTTGGCAACGCAGGCACTAACTGTTGTGGGGGTAATCGCACTACTAATTGGCGGTGTGGGTATTGCCAATATTACCATAGCCGCCATCATTGAGCGGACTTCAGAAATTGGTTTAAGACGAGCGCTCGGTGCAACTAAAACTAATATTTTGTCGCAATTTATTTTGGAAGCAGCAATTTTAAGCCTGGTGGGGGGAATTGCCGCTATCATCACAGTATATAGTTTGACATTGATGGTTGTTAATGCGTTTGAGTTGCCTTACCAATTTGAGAGCGAAACCGCTGCATTATCATTGGGTGCAGCTTTGGTGGTAGGCGTAGGTGCTTGTTTTCTCCCCGCTTTACGCGCTAGTCAACTCGATCCAGTTAAAGCATTACGTGAGGCGTAGAAAATCAGCAAAAAGACAAGGAAAGCAATTCACAATTAGTAATTAGCAATCCGAAATGGTATTAATATGCATCGGCATTCTCAAGAAAATTCCAAATCCTCAACCCGTTGGTCTTTTATTTCTATTTTGTTTTGCAGTCTTAATTGGGTAGGTGTTCTTGCTACAACTTTAGGCGTTGCAGTAGTGTTTATTCCTGCTGTTCGGACACAATTAATTATTAAATCTAACCAAATTGAAACAAAAAAAAATCAAATTCAAATTCAGCAGCAATTAACAGTGCCGCCTATTATTGAAAAAAATAATATTAGCCAAAGTCAGCAACCTAAAACCTCTGAAAGAAAGGCTATCCCCTTTGCTAAAGAAGTTATACCATTTAATCAAATATTTGCCCTTGCTGATTCCTCGAACAACCAAAGGGAGCTATCCAAAATACCTCCACCAAAAACGTCTTTACTACCACTTACCAATTCCCAAGCTCTGATTTTGAATCCCCACAGCCAACCACAAATAACGCCAGCTTTTTCAGATCCAGTTTCACTATTAGCTCAGAAGAGTTCTTTCAAGCTAGCTCAACAGCGGTCAGCACCTCAAAATCAAATAGAAAGTCAAATAATTAATGAAACTAATCCTCAATCAAATTTACCTATTAATCAACCACCAAATCCGCAAGAAATTAAACTGAAACTTGCAGATGTTATTGTCCTGGTTTTAGCGAATAACAGAACAATTAAAAATGCCTATCTCGATAGAATTATTCAAAGAAAAGACTTGCAGGTTGCAGAAAATAAATTTGCACCTTACTTCACACCAAGTTTGTCATTTACGGTGGATCAACTTGGTAATAATGGAATCACATCAGGTAATCCGGGAGTGGATCTAGATACACAAATTTCTGTAAAAATTCCCACAGGTGGAGAGGTTAGTTTTGGATGGACAAACAATAATCAATTTTCAAATCTTAATGACAATAGCTTCCTACAGAGTTTAAATCTAGGTTTTAGCCAACCTTTATTAAGGGGAGCCGGGACTCAAATCAATAAAGCTGATATTAAAGCTGCTCAATTAAATGAACAAAATAATATTCTCGGTTTAAAATCTATATTAAGTGAAACGATTACGAATGCCATCCTGGCATACCGTGAGTTACTTCAGGCACAGGAAAGACTGAAAATTCAGCAACTGGCACTAAAAAATGCCGAAGATTCATTACAAATCACGCAAGCTTTAATCAACGCAGGTAGAGAAGCACCGATCGCCATTATCCAAAATCAGGCATCTGTAGCTAATCAGGAAGTAAGTGTATTAGCCGCTCAGAATCAGCTTGAGGGGAGAAAGTTAGCTCTTTTGCAAATTCTTGATATCGATCAAAATACCAAGATTTTTGCGGCTGAACTTCCGACGATCAAACCGACGATTCTGGAATTTAACAACCTCAAGGAAATAGCATTAAAAAATCAACCCAGTTATTTGCAATCACAGCTAAACCTGGAAAGAAGTAAAATTGAAGTGTTGCTGGCAGACAATGATAAACGCTGGGATTTAAATTTTAATGTTAGTTTAAATAATACTACTAATACATCAACTGATGTTAGAACCGGAATAAGTTTAAGCCGATCATTTGGTGATTTAAGTCGAGAACAAAGACCGGAGCGATCGCGCATTGAATTACGCAAAGCACAAATCTCTTTAGAGGATTCACGGTCAACTTTAGAAATTCAATTAGCAGACATAATTAGAGATGTTAATTTGAGTTTTTCTCAAGTTAAACTTGCTCAACAAGCTACGGAATTATCTGAAAAACAACTTGATGTTGAGCAACAAAAACAGAAATTGGGCAGGGGTTCAGGAATATTCCAGATTATTCAACAGCAAACTGCTTTAGTAGAAGCAAGAAATGCTGAACTCGATGCAACTATTAACTATCTCAATACTTTGACCAACCTTGACTTATTACTTGGCACTACATTAAACACTTGGCAAGTAACCATCGAAAATTAATCATTCGTAGTAATCGTTGAAAGGATAGTATTATCAGGTTAACGTCCTGTCTATTGACAGCAAATATTTGCTTTTGATTAAGAGAAAACTCCAGCCAGGGTTAAAAAACTGGTGGATGAGATGGCGAAAGTAGTTTTACATAAACCAAGGTTCAACTCTCAAGACTATGTGAAGAAAGATGTACTAGGCTAAAACCCTCTTCCCTTTTGCCTCTTGGCTCCTGTTTTATCTTAACTAAAATTTTACGCAGACTTAATTATTAATCTTATACATCTATTTAAAGGTAACGAAGTACACAATTTAGGTTTTAAAGCTAGGTAAAAAGCCTATTTTTCTTCTGAAGAAAGTAATTATGACTCCGGAATTATGCTGTATTACATTAGATTAATTTAATTTTTTTATGCACATCTACTGATGAAAAGATGGTACTATTGTGTTAGCGCACTGCCTATTGAGAGCAAATAACTGCTGTTGATTGGGATAAAACTCCAGTTCGGGTCAAAAAACTAGTGGAGTCGATAGCGCAAGTAGTTTTACATAGAATCAAGTTCTACCCTCAAGAGCTAAAAACATGATTAACGCACATTTCAAAAAAGTTGCCGCTTTAACTCTCGGATCTCTGCTTACTTTCTCTAGTTCGACATTTGCAAGTACATCTAATGTTAAAGTAATAAACCATGCAACACGTTTGGGTAACTCCGAGCTCCTTACTGCTACCCTACCACCTCTAAAAGATAATATGGCGTTCGCAAGATCGATAGCCCTTGCGAAATCTGCATTGGGTCCAGCTCAAGCTGCTGCTAGTTCAGCAGCTATTGCTGGACCTAAAAAACAAGCTTTAGCTGAGTCTATTGCTAAAGCCACAACATTGATAGGGAGTGCTGTTGCTACTTCTGATTCAACTGCTACAAGTGACATAAAGGCAACTGCTCTTTCGCTATCCAAAGCAGAAACAACCCTTGGTGATGCGCTGGCTATAGCGAATTCAGATGCTATTAGTGGTCCTGGCAAACCAGCTATTGCTAAATCACTAGCCAGTGCAGAAACAGCTGTGGGCGCTGCGGCGGCTGTTGCTCTGAGCTCTGCCTCATAAAACTAAGAGGATGTTTTAAAAATCATTGGCGAATATAATTCGCTACTACACAAGCTCTCGTCCACCTCCGTGGAAAGTATGCAAAATCAAGGATTTGCTAACCTTCGGCAGGTTTTGTTTTGTGTAACCAAGCCACTGCGTTGAGCAAGTTTCCCCACTTGTTAGCGTAGCGTCTCTGACAGGAGAAGCAAGTGAGATGCAATTTATAATCGCCAAGATAGATAAAATCAACTTTTAAAATATCCTCTAATCTCGACTTTATCCAAATCCAAGAACGTAAGCCTTGAAATCGGAGAAAAGTTCTGGCTTTGTGGCAAAAATTTTTTCCTACATGACTAGTTTTGATGAAATCAAAAAAGTCAAAACCTAAGTTTCATAAAAATTTTAGGCTATGTAAACTTGTCTTGTGAAAATGGATAAAGTTGAGTTAATAAGTGACATAGTTGAAGATGAAGAGACAGTTGAATTGAAGAGCAACTTTTGTCAGCACAATTCAACCTAGTACCGCAAGGCAGAATTCAAAATTTTTGCATTCGTCTTGGAAAGTTATGAGCAGTGGTTTCCTTTGCTCAGACTTGACGCAAAATTTAAAATGAATACAACATAAACGTTTCATTGATTTTGAATGAGTGGTTTATTTACGCCGTGCTGTACTAGAAAGCGTTCTCTTGACAGGAGGGTTTCCCCTGGCGCTCAAAACCCTTGAGTTCAGCGAGGATGAACCCATCCTCTAGTTTTTTAAATCAGGAGATGAGCAGGATGAAAAACAATTGCTTTAGTAAAGTACCTCTTCTAGCGATCAGCTTGCTGGTAATTTCCTCAGGTCAGGCATTATCATTGTCATCTAACAACAAAGACTTAAGTCATGGGGATGGACTAGGTAAGGCCGAGTTAGCGAGCGCTCAAGACAATATATCGCTAGGTTTTGCTATTAGCGTTGCGGCGAAAGCATTAGATACAGTAGTAGTTAAATCTCAAACGGTGGCAAGGAGCATACCAGTAAACGTCCCATCAGAGTACAGAGATATTGTCTTACCGAAGCTTCAACAAGCCGTACAATCTCTAGCTAGAGCTGAAAGTTCAGCTCAGAAGGGAGATAACACTCAAGTGGCTAGGGCGCTATCTATAGCAGTAACGTTTCTGGGTGAGGCTCGAGCTGACGCCGTAGCGGATACTGGTACTGTGCAAGCAATAACTCAAGTTATTGTTAAAGCAAATGAAGCTCTAGCTATAGCAACAGGTAAGTCTTCAACTTAGAGTTAAACCTCATTTAGATTAAAACCTGTAGTTTTTAGAATGTTGGCTGAAAAGCTAATATAGACTTCATGGCACCAATCCGGGGTTTTTGTACGCTAAGAAATTTTTAAGTGCCTGAAACGACGATTTTTGGTTCAAACTAGATCAAAACTAGCACAATAACATAGTTATCTCACCAATTTTATGGTAGAAAGCACTTGCTGAAAAGCTTACCCTATCTTAGTTTCAGCCTTAACGTACAAGAGTGCTGTTTCAAAAGGCTAACCCGCAATTTAATGAAGTCGATGTAATAGTGCCCTTGTTGTCGAACATGGGCTGCTTGTAGCTTTTGAGTTGTCGTTGTGCAAGACAATAACTCTACTACATCAGCCCTATTTTTCATCCTCTTTTTTTGGCAAAGCTATTGTTCATCAACTCAATTTCTCAAGATTCCCATCTGCGGATGCGATCGCACTGATCGGCAATCAATAATCCCTAAAGATAAAGGGTAAGAGCAGGTATTTTGCTATCTCGTTGTTTATCAGCTTGCCGATTCTTTTGGAGAATTGGCATTACCAACTTTGCTTTGATACCGAACTGTTTCACGAAGTCTGCACGACATGGTTCTATATCTCTATCACTTCAATTTGACTTGGAAAGTAATCCAGTTGATATTGAATTTTAAGAATATAAAGAATTCTCAAAGCTAATTACCTTGAATGCGCTTATAACAAATGAATTTATAGCTACAGCGATGTACTAGATAGCGCGTTTATTCTTTGATAAACAGCTTATAATTATCAATAATGGTGGTTTGAAATTCCAATCAGAGCAAAATTTACAGATAGGTGATAAGGCATTTATTGTAAATTTGTATTCTAAAAACTATTCAATACCTGGAGCTATGCCTGTTTGGCAAGGAGTCAGATTTAAAATTTGTGATCCTCACTTTCAAATAGCTGTTTCAAAGATCAATGGCAATATGAGTTACGCTTTGGCTTGGTCAGTCGATTCACTTTGAATGCAGCAAAAGCTTAGAGGAGCTATTTTAACTGTCTCAAATAATCAAGCGAAAATTTGAAATGTTTGATGAAGGGCAACTTAATAAATCAAATGTAGTGAATGATCGCAAGATATTGGTGAGGCATTCAAAGCTTACTATTACCACTCAACTTCATCATTATAAACCCAATTATAGAAGTAGGTATACATCAAAAACATTAACAATTTTTATCAAATTTATAAATTTTTTAGTTTCTATCTCTAAATGTTAACAATCGAACTTACTGATATAGCCAAATCTGGAAATGCTTTTGGGGAAATTGTACCTCTAGTTAAGGTTGTTTTTGAGGCATACTCTCCATCTTGAGGATCTCCAAATACTACAACTTATCGCTTTCTAAGATTAACTACCCAATATTCAGGAATCTCTACTTCAGCATAGACTTTGATCTTTAATTCCTGTAATTGTTGGGTACGCAGTTTTGTGATATTTTCCAGACAACCAAAATAAATGGTAAAGGCAATACTTCCTCCCTCATATCTGCTTCTCTGAAACTCACAATTGGTATCTCGAAACTTGATCCATGCTAGCTGTGCAGCAATTAATTTCTGTTTCCTAAAGCTTTTTAACGTAGTTAGTAATTGTTGAACTTGATTCAGTTTTTTATCTGCATTCTGATAAGATAACTTTGTGCATTCATTAATTGCTATTTGAAAAAGAGAGGATTATTACAGTTGAGCTTTTGAGTTACAAGTATCTGAGGTAAATTAGGCGCTGTAACTGCTATGGTAATAGTGCGGGTATCTAAACTGCTGAGAGTTAGCATACTTGCCAAAAATAGTAATAATTGACGCATGGTAAAATTTTTCTTTAAGTATAGACAAAAAATACCACAATACGTATCAGCATCAGTATGTTTCAACGCAGAAGACTTCTAAACTTGTGACGAAAAGGTAAACCAGCCGTCAGAAGGAAGTTTAAATTTCACAAGAATGCTAAAAAGAATTTGGTATTTTAGCAATCTAAGTTTAGCTTTTATATTTTATGAATCGTTCCGCCTGTCTCATCTTCAATCCAGTTGCGGGTCAGGGCGACCCAGATACAGAGCTAGCAGAAATTCGGGCAATATTAGAGCCAGATATCGATCTAGATATTTATTTTACAACTGAAGAAATCGATGCTGACCAACTGGCATATCAAGCGTTAGAGCGAGGAGTAGAGGCAATCATTGCTTCCGGGGGGGATGGTACTCTCTCAATAGCGGCGGCAGCGTTAGTGGGAACTGATATCCCGTTTGGGATCATTTCCAGAGGAACAGCGAATGCTTTTGCCACAGCCTTAGGAATTCCTGACACGATCGCAGGTGCGTGTCAAACAATTTTACAGGGAGCAACCACCCATGTAGATGTAGCCTATTGCAACGATCGGCCAATGGTACTCTTGGCAGGGATTGGCTTTGAAGCTGAAACTGTAGAATTGGCAGACCGAGATGCCAAGAATCGTTTCGGGATGATGGCCTACGTTTTGGCAGGAATCCAGCAATTAAGAAATTTAAAAAACTTTGATGTCGAAATTGAAACTGAAGATAGGATAATTAAAACTAGCGCCTGTGCAGTCACAGTAGCAAATGCCGCGCCTCCCACTTCCGTTTTGGCTCAAGGCCCAGCAGGTCTAATTTATGATGATGGGTTACTAGATTTAACAATTGTCGCTCCAACTAACAAGGCAGGAGCGATCGCCGCCACATTTCATCTATTTCAAACAGCTTCTACAGGTAACGCCGTAGAACGAGATGATATTGGCTTCCTGCGAGCCAAACAATTTAAAATTACAACTGAGCCACCACAAAAAGTTGTTCTAGATGGTGAAATAGTAGGCAAAACACCTGTAGAAATTAAGTGTGTACCAGCAGGCTTAAGAATTTTCGTGCCATTAGTAGAAGAAGTTGAGCCTACCGAAAAACTAGAGGGACTTCCTAATCTGACTATTGAGATGAAAGATACAGCAGGAGAATAAGGGCAGGGGGCATGGAGCATTGGGCATTGGGGAAAAGGAGAAAGATTTGTTGCAAGTTCTCACCTGTTGTCCCCTTGTATCCTCTGCTCCCCTTCAATTGAAAACTCAGGAGTAGGTTGCATTGAAACTTGTATCTGATCCAACGATCGCTAATAAAATTCGGAAAATGAATCAGCGGGTACGGTGGCAAGATCCGTTGATTGTAGAACGGAATATCGACCAAACTCGGCTGGTTTTAGAAGATGGTCAAACAGACAATTCTGAGTTCTCATTTTTAGTTGTCGGTGATAGTGGTTCCGGTGCGCATCGGGGACACAATCCCCAGCGACAGGTGGCCGAACTCATGCTGCCCCATCACAATGAATCCCGGTTTATGCTGCATACGGGGGATGTGATTTATTTAGTGGGATCGAGTGAATACTACCAGCAAAACTTCATCCAGCCTTACCGAGAGTTTATCTTGGGCACAGAGCATCGCAAACAGATTGCTTTTGACCAGATGGTTTTTAAGCTGCCCATTTTACCTGTGCCGGGAAATCACGATTACTATAACTTGCCGATTTTATTGAGCTTGGCATCCCTAACAACATTACCCATTCGTCACCTGTTGCGATCGCGGTTAGACCTAGATGTGGGCTTGCATGGCTCAGGATGCGGTGACGCTTACGCAAAGGCTTTTCTCGACTATCTGAAGGCGTTTCAGCTTCCAGGAGAGTTAGCCAGTCATTTAGATCGGTACTATACAGCCAAGACAGATACAGGTCGTTGTCTCTCTTATCAACCTGGACAATTTACCCGTCTTCCCAATCGCTATTACACTTTTCGCTATGGCGGTATTGATTTCTTTGCTTTAGATTCTAATACATTTAACGATCCACCACCGCTGCCTAGAACAAAAGAAGGTGATGCCGATCGCAAACTCTTAGAAAAACGTCGTGAGGATTTAGAGCAAGAAAAGCTAGAAATCATTGAAAATTCATCAAAGCTTCGTCCTGAAAATCCCAATGAAGCCGATCAATTAGACGACTTCCACGCCAAACTATCACAAATTGAAGAAATTATTGTTGATATCGATAAGCAACTAGCTACGAATAAAACAACGCTGACTGATACTGAACAACTAGACTGGCTCAAGCAAAGATTAATTGAATCTTGGAATAATAGTGAAGTTCGGGGAAGGGTGATTTATTTTCATCATCCACCTTATGTAACTGAGGCGACAAAGTGGCAACAAGCACAAACTCTGATCGTTCGCGATCGCCTGCGTGGTGTACTGGATGCGGTAGCGAAAGAAATCGGTTCCCTGACTCAGGGGCGTCCTTTGGTCGATTTGGTATTAAACGGTCACGCGCACTGCTTGGAACACCTGGAGACAATGGATACAGGACACGCTGATTCTCATATCCACTGGATTGTTTGTGGCGGTAGCGGGTTTAGTTTGCGACGCCAGCGGATTGAGGGAGCAGATTTGATGGAAGAGAAAAAATTAGTGGCGCGATCGCATCTGTTCATCGGTCGCAATGGTCAAGGTTTTCAAAAGCGACGACCTTATTCAGGTTTACGTATTGACGTTAAAGGCGATGGACAGCCCAAGTTTATTGTCCGTCCTTTGGTTGCCGAATGGCATCAGCGGCAATGGCATAATCGTGAACTTGAGCCACTAATCATTTAAGCAATGTGCATTGGAAATTGGGCATTTGTACTGAGCTAACGCGAGTGCGTCTTATAGAGAAGTGTTAGGCAAAAGGCTTAGTTTCATTACACTAATTCTCTAAAATAAGGCAACACATGTAAGCAGGGATTGCCTTACTGCATCTAAATTTCTCAATTGCGAATTGCATTAGCGTAGCGGGGCGTAGCCCATTGCGAATTGCGAATTGATATTACTCTGCAATTCTCACACTTTTGGGCAAATTATTAATTTCACCAACAGTATCAGTTTATTTTCTGGAAGTCACGCGATCGCATCTTTTGCTCAAGGAACTCTACGAAGACCTTGACTTTCATGGGAATATATTTTCGGCTAGGATAAAGTGCGTTAATTGGGACTGGAGCCAGTGACCATTGAGACAAGACGTTTACTATATTCCCACTCTGTAACTCCTGCTGAAATAGAAATTCCGGCATCAGTCCAATTCCTACTCCAGCAACGATTGCTTGATAAATGGGGGCAACGTCATTGCTGAGTAGTCGTGGACGAAAGGAGAGCATTACTGTTTCCTGCTGTTGATTGTGCAATGTCCAGGTCACATTGTTCTGACGATGAGCCATACAAAGCAGCGTATGACTGGTCAAATCAGCAATTGCTCTTGGTTCGCCAGCGGTTTTGAGATAGGTCGGGCTGGCAAAGAGTTTCATGCGATCTGTGCTAATCCGCCGCACGATCAGGGATGAATCGTGCAATTCCCCAATCCGAATCGCTAGATCGTACCCTTCTTTGACAATATCTTTGTATTCAGTCGTTGCATGGAGAATCACTTGAATATCGGGGTAGGTCAGCAGAAACTCCGGCAAATTGGGTGCGAGAATAGACTGCACAAACAACACGGTGGCTGTCACTCGCACAGTGCCTTGCAAATGCCCCTGTAAGCTAGCGATCGCATCATCACCGTCATGTAACGCATCGACAATGGGTAAACAGTTTTCGTAATACAGCTGTCCTTCTTCAGTTAAAGAAACCCGCCGCGTAGTGCGATGAAATAATCGGACTCCTAGCCGTTGCTCTAGCTCATTCACCTTCAGACTGACGGTAGATTTAGGCAAGTCCAGCGATCGTGCTGCTGCAATAAATCCTCCCAGTTGTGCGACTTTGAGAAATATTAAAACAGCGTTCACGTCATCCATACCTTGCACTCGCTGCGTTGAGATTATCAAAACTTATTGTCCAGCATTATAAACAATCAATCCATAAAAACTATCTTTATCTGCATGAATTGATAAATCATACTAGTGATGTCAAACATAAAGAGACTTGGAAGTCGAACCAGCAACGCATTATGAAATCAAGTCTTGAAGGAAAAATACGGAAGCTATCAGGAAGGTGATAAATGGCGGATAATGTTGTGTTAGCAGGGGCGACCGGCAATCTGGGCGGGCGCATTGCGCGTGCTTTGTCGAATCGCAAAGCCAACGTCGTCGCACTTACTCGGAGTGGAACTTCGGACGAGACGAAACGGAAAGCATTGGAAAGCCTTGGCGTGAAGGTCAGGACAGTCGATATGGCGAGTGTTTCTGAGCTAGCCAGTGCATGCGAAGGAGCAGCTTGCATCGTATCTGCCCTGCAAGGCCTGCGCGACGTGATTGTCGATACTCAAACCGTACTGTTGGAGGCGGCACTTAAGGCAGGCGTTGCACGGTTCATTCCATCCGACTTTTCTACTGACTTTCGATCGTTAGCACCAGGTGAAAATCGGAATTACGATCTAAGGCGCGAGTTCCACCAGCGGCTCGACGTCGAGCCGATCGCGTCGACATCGATCTTCAATGGCGTCTTCGGCGAGGTCTTGACGCAAAACGTACCTTATCTGAATTTTGAAAAGAAAATGGTCGGGTACTGGGAGGATCCCGACTGGCGGCTCGACTTCACCACAATGGATGACACCGCAGCGTATACTGCCGCCGCTGCTCTCGACCCAACGACTCCGGTCGCCCTTGGGATTGCAAGCTTTAGTGTTACTCCACGTGAGCTTGCAAAGTTCACCGACGAAGTGCTGAAGACTCCGTTTCAGCTGGTTCGCTTGGGAAGTATCGAGGAGCTAAGTAGACGTAACAAAAGTGAACGGGCGGCCCATCCAGAGGGAGAAAACGAGCTGTATCCGCAGTGGCAGCAGACGCAGTATGAACACAGCATGTTCAGTGTGCACCATGAATCGTTTGACAACGATCGCTATCCCGATGTGAACTGGACAAGTCTTACAAACCTATTTGCCCAACGTTCCCAAGCAAGTGGAGCCTAATCCAGACATGATTCCGGGTTGTGTTGCAAAAAGTTATTGAGAACAGAAAACTCCCTACAAGAGAAATTGCTCAGTTTAGCTACTCCAAAGATTTCAGCTATAAATTTTTGCAGAGAAGTCCTGATCAAGACCGCATTTCTCCGATCGGAAAACCCACTAAGTGTTACATAGGAGCGTTAAAACATGAAAGTATTAGTCATAGGAGCCGCTGGCAAGACCGGTAGAGCTGTAGTTGAACAGGCTGTGGCCGCTGGACATCAGGTCACGGCATTCGTTCACAAAGCTGACGAATACGAGGTCTCAAACGTTCGTGTTATTGAAGGTGACGCTACCGACGGTGCCACGATGGACGCAGCAGTAGTCGGTCAAGATGCTGTTGTTGATACAATTGGCGGCAAAACGCCTTACAAGGAAACTACGCTCGAATCGAGTGCTGCGAACACAATCATCGCTGCCATGCAGCGAAACGGCGTGCGCCGTCTCGTAGTAACTTCCATGATTGGCGAAGGGGAGAGTGAGGCAAATGCCACCCTGTATGAGCGCTTACTTGTTTCGACCTTGTTGCGCGGCGCGGACAAGGATAAAGCAGCAATGGAGTCCGCTGTTGAATCGAGCGGTCTGGACTGGGTAATTCTTCGCCCAGCCATCCTTAACGACGACCCTGCCAAGGGAGACGTTCGAGTCTTCGATGCCGAAACGACCGAGAAAGCCCATAAAATTACACGTGCCGACCTGGCTGACTTTATGCTTGCCCAGCTTGACAATAACGAATACCTCCATCAAGCCGTTACTATCGCAAATAGCTAAGGACTCTTCCTTCGGACACGCTCTCTTTTTGGGGTCAGCAGCGTGTTCGTTGAGTATCCAGGACAGTCCCGGACAAACAGATGGAAATTAAAGAGTTGAGGCAACACAACCCTTCTCTTTGAAGCGGAGTCACCGGAGCATCTGCAAAAGATAATCGACAGCTTTCCGCCGATCAAGGTTGATTACGCTGACTACCAGATATTGCCACTCGCACCGTATCCAGCATTCGCGAAGAAGTCCGTTTAATCGCACCGCTATTCGCCCATAAAATTAGAGACGCGATTATTGCGTCTCTAGAAACCACTTATTTAGCCTTCTTACGTGTAATTGCACCCAGCAAAAGGAAGTTGTTAATTAAATTATTCCTGGGCCTCTACCTCGGCTGTCACCCCTATCTGTCAACTTGCCTTCCTCGTCCTGATTAACTTCTCCAAGTTCTTCAATACGTTCTTCCCTATCTTCTGCCGCTTGTTGGCGTGCATCACCCGGTTCTTCGTAATACATTTCCGGTTCAATTGCATAGTTATTAGACAAACCTTCTCTGTCTATGGTATAGCCGTCAGTGGTGCGTATACTTTCTGAATCGGTTTGGTCATCTGTAGGTGCATCTGCCTCCCGTTCTTCTGTGGGGAGTGTTTTGTACTTATCTCCTTCTCTTTCCATTCGAGCAGCAGTTTCAGCTGGGATGATGCCGCGATCATAAGTATCGACTTCTGCTCTATCGGATGAATCTGTATCTCTCTTAACTGCTTCATTAGCCATAATTTATGTCCTCGTTAAAGAATCTATTAAATAACTTCAAAAACCAGATTAGGCTGTTTTTTATTTCCGAGCTACTATCTTGAGAAGTGACTTAAATTTAAAATAATGTTATATTCTCTGTCTTTTGATGTATCCAAAAGAATAAAATTGAGTCCGGTTAAATACTGTGAATTTACATGTATTGGTATTAAGAAGGTTTTAGTTGAAGTCAACTTAACATTAAAAGGGCAATTAGAAACTGCAACTATACAAAGCTTTACCCAAGCCCACACAGACAGACGAAAGTTTATCTAGCTGCAAATTCTATTTGCCCGTGTAAATCCTAGTTTAATAGTTAGTAAATTTACTTGCCCACGAATTGGCTTTTCAGTAATTGAATTTCATCGGCTAATTCTTGGCGAGTTGAAGCCTTGAGTAGATAATGGAAAATAAACCAACTGCTGTAACTAATTCCAACTAACTCAAAAAGTGGTGATACTAATGGAATATCATGAATTGCAGCTAGTAATGCTAGTACTAGCCTGGCTGTAATAATTGCTGCCAAAATTAAAGCAACGGTTATTAAAGGCTGCTTGTAGTCTTGAAAAAAGTCACTTAAGTATTGGGGCAGTTGCTCTAAAAATTGAGAAATTTGTCTGCTAATTTGCTGCCATTGAGATTCAGGTTCAGGTGCTGGCGGTAACTTTGGCAAGTTTGCAGTATCAGTACCTTCAAGTGCTAGCGTACCTTGTGATAAGGAAGCATCAATCGATTCACGTTGCTGTTGTTCGGTTTCCATAGTTTTTATGTTCGGTAACTACAAGACTTTGTATAACTGAACTGAGCATCAATAAATATAATTATTAAGGTTGTCAGTTGTTAATTATTAGTGGTCAGTAATAAGTTTAACTGACCACTCAAACTTAGCAGGAATATTTAAATCTGTTTATGCCTACCTGCTCGCTTTGTTGTTAGCTGCCCTATTGTTTTGGTGCAGCAACTGTTGCTTTGACAACTACACTCTTGACACCTTTAATTTCTTTAGCTAATTTTTCAATTTTAGCCAATTCCTGCTGATTGGTGACAGTTCCTGAGACAGTCACAATGCCACCATCTGCGGCATTAACTGTTAGTTGGCTCTTAGGTATGTTAACCTCCAGCTTAGAGCGAACTTCACTTGCTAAGTCACCTTTGGCTCGTTGTGTATCGCCACCCGTAGTATTATTGCGCTGTTCGCGGGCGCGGATATCAGAATTAGCTTGCTTTCTGCGAACTTCACTTTGTGCGTCTTGTTGAGAAGCTTGCGTTATTTTTGCAGTCGGTGTTTGGGGAGCTTCGTTAGGATTATTGGGTGCAGATTCACTTGTTTTAGAAGCGTTATCACAAGCAGCAACACCAAACACTAAAAGGCAACTAATTACGAAGGGGGTTAGCTTTTTCATTGATTTAATTCTGGATCAGAAAGTGAAATCTGTTAATATTTACGGCAAAAGGGAGGAGCAAGTTTTTTTTAGTCAGGAGCAAAGTTTTTAAATTATTGCTCCTGCAATTTTGTCTAATTAGTGTAAGTGAAAACTACTTTCGATTAAAGTACTTCATCACGACGATCGACAATAACTACAGAAGGATCGTTTCTATTAGTCTCTGTTGAGTAATTGGGACGAATGGGATCGACTACTGCTGCATCACGATCGCTTACTCGGTTGGAACCTGGGCGATATTCACTAATCTCTGTGGCATCATAAATTGCAAATTCTTCAATCCCTCGATGTTTGAGAATCGCTTCAGCTTGGTGGATTTCGGCTTCCGTACCATCAAGAATTACTAAGTAGTCGCCTCTTTGGAAGCGATCGCCATATACTCGCGCCCTATCTTCAGGAATTCCCAAGCCAGCGAGTGCGCCTACAATACTCCCGGCGGCTGCACCGATCGCACCACCAGTTAATGTTGTGGCTAAAGCTGTTGCAACTGCGCCACCTGCAATTACAGGCCCAATCCCAGGAATTGCTAAAGTTCCAAGTCCAACTAATAAGCCAGTCAAGCCGCCTAGAACACCACCTGTAGCGGCTCCAGCTTTTGCACCATCATCTGCTTTATTACCAGTACCAACATTTCTGTCTACATGTACACCACCGATCCCTTGACCGTTTGCATCTTTAGCAATGATGGAGACTTGATTCAAAGAAAAACCTGCATCTCGTAATTCTGTAATTGCTGCTTCAGCATCTCGACGATGAGAAAATACCCCGATCGCACGTTTAGCAACACCACTATAACCCGCAGCCGGAGTTGGAGTCACATAACCTGTGGTTGCATTTGTCGCATCTGGGTGGGGGTAAACGCCAAACTCTTCTACACCCTGATTATTTAAAATTGCTTCTGCTCTTAGGATTTCTGCATCTGTACCATCGACAATGACTAAATAGTGTCCTCGTTTAACACGTTCGTCATAAACTCTAGCTCGTTCTTCAGGAATTCCTAGACCAATTAACGCACCAAGCAAACTACCAGCTACTGCACCAATACCAGCGCCAGCAAGAGTTGTAGCTAGGGTAGTTGCTGCGGCTCCAGCCAACATAATTGGCCCAATTCCAGGAATTGCTAAAGTGCCAAGACCGACTAATAAGCCAGCTAATCCGCCTAAAGCACCGCCTGTAGCGGCTCCGACTTTAGCACCTTCATCAGATTGATCGCCGACGCGATCGCTCACATCCGCACCAGCAATATCGTCTCTGTCTCCATCTTGTGTAATGACAGAAACTCTGTTCATGTCAAAGCCAACTTTTTTTAATTCATGTAGGGCATGTTCAACATCTCGACGATGAGAAAAGACACCTACAGCACGTTTATGTACACCTACAACCATTATTCTTGCTCCTCAGCCAAAATCAATTATTTACTAATTTATAGCTCCTAATAACCCTAATTAATGCATGTTTCTATTTATTTTTCATCAATCGCTTGGAAGAATTTTTCTCTCTATCATTAGATATAGGTGATTTTATCTAAAGTTAGTAACTAAATCTCAGCTAGAAAACATGTTTCCTTTTATGAAGTTTATATAACAATTATTCGATGTTTTCAGTTTACTCAATAAAATTGATACCAAAAAGCATTATTTTCTAGCGTTGGCTACTATAACTCACCTACTCAAAACCTGCTATATAGATAGATACAGTTTGATTAAATTTACTTTTGCCTAATAATTTATTTAATAAAATATTAAATAAATTATTAAGTTTTATTGGAAAATATACAAGAAAAATATTTATCTTTATAAATACGACTTTTGGAAAACTAACCTATTACCTAAGAAAGTGCCAGCTTACATAAATTATAATTAAGCTGATAAATAAGCCATTTTATAAATGGGTATTGTAAGAGGTTGTTTGAAAAGTTCTTCAGCATGTGTTTCACTACCCTAGTACCGCAAGGCAGAAGTCAAAAGAATTGTATTTTAAGCTCTTGCGCCATTTGAAATGGTATGTTTATTTACGCCAAGCTGTACTAGCTACAGAGAAGCTGCTACCAGAGAGTCGGAGTTTTAGCATTTAAGATCGCACCCCGGAGTTACACTTGAGGCTCAAGCCGACCCTTTTCAAACGTCCTCTAATTGAGTAAAAGTGAGAAAATCTTATGTTTCAAGGTGTTTTAATTATTTGGGGATGGAATTGGCTACCTTTAGGATTAGCGCCAATAACTTTAGCTCAGGAATTACTAACTCCAGAAGAAGCGTCAGTTGTTTTTTCTGGGCCTAAATTGTTGGTGGCGCTGCTAGCTGGGGTTTTGATGGCATTTGCTTTTCAATTGTTATTGACAAACTTTTCAGTTGCTGTCGGAATTTCATCTTGGGAAATTGATTCAGATTCTGATGATGAGTCCGAAAGTTTAGGTAAGACAATTCGTAAAGGTCAAGCTAAAGTTGGTACTTGGGCGTTAATAACCGTTAGCATTGCATTATTTATTGCTTGTTTTTTAGCAGTAAAACTGAGCCTAATCGAAAGCGCATTTTTAGGAGCAATTATTGGTGTAGTCATTTGGTCTACCTATTTTTCACTAGTAATTTGGTTGGGTTCGTCGGCGGTAGGCTCTTTAATTGGTTCTATATCTAATACTGTCACTTCTGGTTTTCAAACTCTGATGGGTACGGCAACTGCTGGCATCGGTGCTAATATTGCGAAAAAACAGTTAGTTTCTACTGTTGAAGATATTACAGCCGCAGTCCGCCAGGAATTAACTTCAGGTTTTGATTCTGAAGGTATTAAAAATACGCTCCAAAGTTCTTTAAGCTCTCTGCAATTACCAAAGCTAGATATTAAAGAAATTCGGAGTCAATTTGACCAGCTTCTTAAGGATACAGATTTGCAATCTGTTGCTAACAGCGACCTTTTACAAAACATTGATCGCCAAACATTTGTTGATTTAATCAGCAGCCGTGGCGATTTGTCTAAAGAAGATATCAATAGCATTGCTGACCAGTTTGAAGGTGCATGGCAACAAACTTTAAATCGCAAGAATCCCACAGAACAAGTAATTAATTTACTCAAGTCTGCTACTCCTGAAGAACTTAATTCTGAGCAATTGGGCGAACGGCTTCAAGAACTGGTTACAATCGGAGGCGGTAATGGCAATGGTGTAATCAAGCAAGCTATTAGGTATGGCTTAAGTGCAGCTGCACCAGCAATTCTGGAAGGAGTAAACCTTTCTAATATCGATGTAAATAAAATTACAACTCAGTTGCAAAAGCTGAAAGAGAAAGTTAAAGATGTCGATGTTGAGCAAATCACAGAACAACTTCAAAAGTTTATAAAGCAAGCAACTGAGCAAGTATCTGCAAAATTACCAATATCACTAGAAAACACGATTAAGGGAGATGTAGAAGAGTACATATTGCATTCGTTCCCTTGGCACTTTAACCGAATTACTTTAGTAGATGAATTTAAAGAAGTCATCTATGACGTAAATGCAGATCCAACAACTGTGAGACGGGAGTTGGAAGAAATTAATCAAGAATATTTCACCCACTTACTAAAGCAACGTGGTGATATTAGCGAAGCTAGGGTGAAAGAAATTTCTGAACAAATGGAAAGCGATCGCCTGGAAGTCTTAGAAACTGTCAAACAGGCTCAAACGCGAGAAAAAGAGCAAGATTTCCGCAGCCGCATCGAAGATTATCTGCGTTCGACAGGTAAAGACGAACTCAATCCTGAAGGTATTGAACGAGACTTTGGCAAGTTGCTGGACGATCCACAAGCTGGGTTTGAAGATTTAAGTAGCCGCTTTGAGCAATTTGACCACGATACTTTTGTACAATTGCTCCAACAGCGTCAAGATATCAGCGAAGAGGAAGCTAATAATATTGTTAGTCAACTCGAACGCAACCGCGATAATTTCTTGAATCGTGCAAGAGAATTGCAAGAACAAGCAAAAGCAAAAGCCGATGAACTGCGCCAAAGAGTTGAAGACTATTTGCGGAATACTAATAAAGACGAACTCAATCCCGAAGCTATCAAACGTGAGTTTAAAGTTTTACTAGACGATCCCCAAGCCGGAATTAGCCTTTTACAATCGCGCCTATCGCAATTTGACCGCGATACACTAGTACAATTGCTCAGTCAGCGTCAAGATTTGAGCGAAGAACAAGTGAACCAAACTCTCGATCAGCTCGAAGCAGTCCGAGATAATATTTTGCAAGTACCGCAACAAGCGAAAGAACAGTACGAAAAAACTACAAAAGCGATCGCTGAATATCTCCGCAATACCAACTTGGAAGAACTTAATCCAGAAGGTATTAAAGCAGATTTGGAAAAATTACTCGACGATCCTCAAGCTGGAGCCTTAGCACTGCGCGATCGCTTGTCTAATGTCGATCGAGAAACCTTGGTTAAACTCGTCAGTCAACGCGGAGACTTGAGCCAAGAGCAGGTTAATCAGATCATTGATCGCGCTCAAGATGCCATTGGTGATATCCTGAAAGCGCCACGACGTTTAGCGAAGCGTACCACTCAACAAGCTTTAGATTTTGAAGCCAATCTCGAAGAATATCTGCGTAATACCAACAAAGAAGAACTGAATCCCGAAGGAATCAAACGCGATTTACAATTGCTGCTGTCTTCTCCCCGCGCTGGAATCGGGAGTTTAAGCGATCGCGCCTCAAAATTTGACCGTTCGACAATTGTGGCGCTATTATCCCAACGTGAGGATATCTCAGAAGAGGAAGCTAACCGAATTGTGGATCAAATCGATTCTGTTCGCAGCTCGATTGTCGAACAATTCCAGCAGATTCAGCAAAGAGTGCAATCAGTGCTAGATGGAGTTTTTGCCAAAGTTCGCAACTATCTCAACTCCCTGGATCGTTCAGAACTCAACTATGAAGGGATTAAGCAAGACTTTGCCAAAGTGTTCGACGATCCGCAAGCCGGATTTGAAGCGTTGCGTGATCGCCTCAGTGAATTCGATCGTGACACCTTAGTTGCTGTATTGAGTTCTCGTGAAGATATTTCCGAGGCGGATGCTAACCGGATAATTAATCAAATAGAAGCGGCGCGAGATGGCGTCTTGCAACGAGCCGAACGCATCCAGAAAGAAACCCAAAAACGCTTGAAAGCGATTCAAGAGCAAACTAAAAAGCAAGCCGAAGAAACCAAGAAAACCGTTGCAAATGCTGCGTGGTGGATATTTGGGACAGCGATTACTTCCCTTTGCGCCAGTGCGATCGCAGGTGCGATCGCTGTGAGTGGGATAACTTTACCTGGGTAAAATATCTTCATCATCAGGAATTTAGAGAAATATAAAGTGGTATTCAGTATTTATAAATGAATGCCACTTTTTTTATTTATAAAAACAAGTGAACAATCGGATTGACAGTGTATCTGGCAACGATATCATTAACGCCGGATCTGGCGACGATACAATTACTGGTGGAAAGGGTAGCGATACGATTAACGCCGGAGCGGGAAACAATCGGATTGATGGCAGATTTGGCAACGATACGATTGACGGCGGATCTGGAGACGATAGCCTTGTAGGGGGATTTGGCAACGACAGCCTAGTTGGTGGATCTGGCAATGATACGATTAACGGTGACTTTGGTAACGGTGGTATCCTCACTGGTGTTGGTGGAACTGATGTTCTCACTGGAGGATCGAGTAACGATGTTTTCGATTTCAACTTCGTTTCAGAGAGTCAACCTGGTTTATTACGGGATGCGATCGCTGATTTTGTTGGAAACGGTATCCTCGCAGGGGATCGAATCGATTTATCTACCATCGATGCCAACTCCATTAAAGAGGGCAACCAAGCCTTCACTTTTATCAGCAGTCGCGCATTCTCTGGAATCGGTCAAATCGGTTATTCAGGAGGTATTCTCCAAGGCAGCAATGATGGGGATCTGTCGGCTGAGTTTGAAATTAGGCTTGCAAGAGCGCCACAACTAGTGGAAAGCGACATTATCCTTTGATTTAATATTATCTGCTTTGAAAATAAGGCAGAATGCAGAATTTTGATAATTGAATAGTTGCAAAGAAAGATAAGTTTAGCTTGCCTCTCCTATAGTTTATAGTTATTAAATTGCGCCGCATTTACATCAGAAAATCAGGTAATACAATCGCAACTGTTGCGATGATGCCACTTAATGAAAAAGATATCAGAGAATTTGAGAAGGCAAGTTGTGACGCAAGGGATGTAGCGATCGCACTGGTTAATAAGGCTTTTAAGTTATTGGTAATTATTTCCTTATATATAACTATAGCAATCCTAAATCATTCGTGAGATAGAAAATAGCTGTAATGCTTATATATACGTACTTTTTGTTTCCGTATTTTCTCGCGTTTCAATTCGGATTGCTATAGATCAATCACCAAATAAATCTCAAGAAACAAAATCAACCCTATCTGAACAAAGGTTTCAGATTTTGTTTTAGCGAGAGGAATAAAATCAGGTTAATTACTTTTTCTTATAGATAGAAAAAATTAGGCTTGAAAGTAATACTATAGTCTTGTGATTATGAATAGAATCAAAACGTTCTAAAATCTACGCGCTTCTGTAAGAGGAAGTTTGCTTGTGTTATGGTAGCCTACTACTGCAACCAGTAAAGACATAAGGACATCACATCACTCTTGGCATAATTTTGATGCTAACGTCATCAATACATACTGTGCTTGTCAAATCTTCAAACTTAACAGCAAAGACCTGTTGCAATTAAATGTGCGTCAGTTATCTCTTCCCACTCGTTATTTCTTTGCCTTATTTTCTCGGCGTTGCTGAATGATAGTGTGAAATTGAAAAATTCAATCTTTGAAACTGTTTCCTTTACACCTTTGAAGGAAACCAAATTCATACTCTTAATCAGCAACACCGTTTTCTGATGGGAAAGTGACGAGGTTATTTTTATGCTCTAAGTTCAGGAGAAATTTACTAATGGCAATTGTCAACGGTACCATTTTTAATGACAACAATACCATCAACGGTTCCCCACTTATCTTTCGTCCTGCCCTAAATGGTGGTGCTGGCAGCGATATCCTTAACGCCGATGCCGGCGACGATATCTTAAATGGTGGTGCTGGCAGCGATATCCTTAACGGCAATGCTGGCAACGATACCCTAAATGGGGATGCTGGCAGTGATATTCTCAACGGCAATGCCGACGACGATATCTTAAATGGTGGTGCTGGCAAGGATATCCTTAACGGCAACGTCGGCAGCGATACTCTTAACGGCAATGCTGGCAACGATATCCTTACTGGCGGTGCTGGCAACGATATCCTTAACGGCAATGCTGGCAATGATACCCTAAATGGGGGTGCTAGCAGCGATATCCTTACTGGCGGTGCTGGGACTGATTCTCTTATTGGCGGTGCTGGCAACGATATTTTCGATTTCAACTCAGTTTCAGATAGTCCTACTGGTTTGTTGCGGGATGTTATCACTGACTTCGTTGGAAACGGTATTTTTATAGGCGATCAGATCAATCTATCTAGCATTGATGCTAACTCTAGTGTAGCGGGCAACCAAGCCTTCACTTTCATCGGGGCTAGCGCATTCTCAGCAGCCCGTCAGGTTCGTTATTCAGGAGGTATTCTTCAAGCTAACATTGATGGGGATCTGTCGGCTGAGTTTGAGATTGGACTAACAGGAGCACCACCACTAGTGGCAAGCGACATCATCCTTTAATCTAAAATAGACCTCTTGCAAAAGCGCTTCACACCCTACTTCTAAGAGCAAGCGCTTAGAAGTAGGGTTCTTATTTATGATTTACACCTAATGTGAATTACAGCAGTTTTCATGTATTTGAACCACACCTGTCATAGGAGCGCAAGGCCTTACGCCCCTACTGCGTGGTCTATTTAACTAAAAATAGCTGTAAATAAGTTAAGACTGGAAAGTGAGAATATAAATATTAATACCAAAACAACGAAGCAATAAATGTAGTGTATGAGAAGCAATTTTGGCAGCAATGTGAACACAAAAGCCATAAATTACCAATGCTTGCCAGGGTTCGATCGTGCTGCGTATGCATGAGAAAATCAGTTAATAAACCCGGTTCATTTTGAAACCTGGAGTTTTTAAGGAGAGTGTATTATTCGGTTGTGGCTTGAGTTCTGAGCTTCACTCTAATTCCAAAAAACTATAGTTTTCAAGGTAGGCGCGGTTTACAATCGCAACAGTTGTAATGATGCCATACATAATAAATAGCCAAATTGTAACGCCAGGGGTACAGCGATCGCACTGGTCTAATAAGGGAATGGCACTAAGTTAAAATACAGTCCCGATCTTAGGAGGCTTCACCTCCAGTGACTTTACCATAGGCAGCAGCCCTCTTGAAATACATTTCCAGTCTTAAGACTGGGAACGAATTCAAGTTACACAAATCTTTGGGCTTTTCTTAGGATCATACGTCTAACAAAGCTTTTAACTTATTGGCAATTATTTGTTATATCTAACTACAAAAACCACTAAACAAATATCAATATGCAAAATTAACCCTATCTGAACAAAGGTTTCCGATTTTATTCTGGTGAGAGGATAAAAAAGTTAACTATTATTTTTTATCAAGGAAAAATTATGCTGGAAGGTAATACTATAGTGTTGTTATTATGAATACAATAATATTTTATTTAAATCTATATAATTACGTAGAATAGAATCTACTTATTCATTAGTATTTTCCAGATGTAACGACTAAAAACATAAGTTATTAGCACATCAAAGGAGTTTTAGTGCAATTTTGATGTAAACATCATTAAATACGTCCAGTACTTCTTAAATATTCTCAAATATTCTCAAATATTCAAACTTAATAGTCAAGACCTGTTGCAATCAGGTTTGGTTCAATAATATATTGCTACTCGCAAGCTTTTGACCTTGTTTTGTCAGCATTGCTAAATGAAAGTGTGAAATTCTCAAATTCTATGTTTAAAATTGTTTATTTTATGCCTTTAAAGGAAACCAAATTTATACTCTTCATTCAGCAATGCCGTTTTATAATGGGGAAGTAAAGACGTAATTTTTTTTCCTCTAAGTTTAGGAGAAACTCATCAATGGCAACTTCAATATCAATCTCATCTGGTAGCGGCAGTGTTAGTGCCAGCTCTAGTAGTCATAGCAGTAGTAGCAATAATGGTCAGAACGATAGCGGTAGCGTTAGTGGTAATAACAGTACCCTTATAGGTGGTAGTGGCAACAGTCTCCTTAACGGTGGTAGTGGCAACGATAACATCTTTGGTAATGGTGGCAACGATACTCTTATCGGTGGTGCCGGCAACGATACCCTGACTGGCGGTACTGGCAAAGACGTTCTCACTGGAGGATCGGGTAATGATATTTTCGAGTACAACTCAACTTCTGATAGTCTACTTTCGTCACGTGACTTAATCGTTGACTTTCGTGGAAACGGTACCTTGCCAGGCGATCGAATCGATCTATTTACTATCGATGCCAACTCCACTATTGGGGGCAACCAAGCTTTCACTTTCATTGGAAGTGGTCAATTCTCCGCACCCGGTCAAATCCGTTATTCCGGAGGTATTCTGCAAGGTAACACTGATGGGAATCTGTCAGCTAATTTTGAAATTCGGCTTATAGGAGCACCACCATTAGGGTCAAGTGACCTCATCCTTTAATTTAATATTCCTGCCTTGAAAATAAGGCAGGAGGCAGAAGGCAGAAGGTACTAGAGAATGAAAATATCTCTTTTTAGCCCTTAGTCCCTAGTCACTATTTTCAAGGCAGATATAATTTGGAAGAAGAACTCTACTGCAAAGCTAGAGTGTCTCCACTTTGCACCGGAATCAATATCAATATACTGAGCTATAAACGTAGAAAGTCAGAGCTTCAACTTGCGGCAATGACTTTTTTTCATATTTAAATTCGTATTGCTATCCTAATATTTCCGGCACTCTAGATGCCTAATACCATTTCTTTGTAAGGCGGCGCCAAATTTTCTTTATTCCTTTGTATCCTTCTCTGACGAGACACTGCGCGAATGCGCCCTTTGCGGTTCTTCCTTATACAATAGTTTGTAAATAAATCAGGTAAAAAATGCAAGACTCAACATCAGATAAAAATAGTTTCTACCTCCTGCCTCAAAACCCGTAACTTTGTACTTCATGCAAAAGAAAACTGCTGTATAATTTGGCGCATCTTTATACAGAATTGGTATAACATACAAAAATCATCCCGATTTTATACAAACGCTTAGATGAAGATTTATTCTCATTAGGACTGACCAAAAGACACCGTGAAACATAGAGAATTACTCATATTCGATCGCATCGCCCAGGCATGAGAAAATCAGGTAATACAATCGCAACTGTTGTGATGATGGCACGGAAGGAAAAAAAATGTCGGAGAATTTGAGAAGCCAAATTGTAACGCAAGGGGTGCAGCGATCGCCTAATCGAGCTATGCTGCGTGCAGTTGGTTTTAAAGATGAAGATTTCAATAAAGCCATTGTGGGCATTGCCAATGGCTACAGTACGATTACTCCCTGTAATATGGGGATAAATCAACTGGCGCTCATAGCAGAGGCTGGGATTAAAACCGCCGGGGCGATGCCGCAAGTGTTCGGCACAATTACCATTAGCGATGGGATTTCGATGGGAACTGAAGGGATGAAATATTCCCTAGTGTCGCGGGAAGTGATTGCCGATTCCATTGAAACCGCTTGTACTGGACAAAGTATGGATGGTGTGCTGGCCATTGGCGGTTGTGATAAAAATATGCCAGGGGCAATGCTGGCGATCGCTCGGATGAATATCCCTGCAATATTCGTTTACGGTGGCACAATCAAACCCGGTCACTACAACGGACGCGATTTAACTGTTGTCAGTTCTTTTGAAGCTGTTGGTCAATACAGTGCTGGAAAAATTGACGAAAAGGAATTATTAGAAGTTGAAGAGAGAGCTTGTCCTGGTGCGGGTTCCTGCGGAGGAATGTTCACAGCTAACACCATGTCTTCAGCATTTGAAGCGCTGGGGATGAGTTTACCTTATTCCTCGACAATGGCGGCAGAAGATGCCGAAAAAGCCGACAGCACGGAAAAATCAGCATTTGTGTTAGTCGAAGCGATTCGCAAACAAATCTTACCCCGCCAAATTATCACCCGCAAATCTATAGAGAATGCCATCTCTGTGATTATGGCAGTCGGTGGGTCGACCAATGCAGTACTGCACTTTTTAGCGATCGCCCGCGCTGCTGATGTAGAGTTAACTAT
This sequence comes from uncultured Nostoc sp., assembly GCF_964247315.1. GTDB lineage: Bacteria > Cyanobacteriota > Cyanobacteriia > Cyanobacteriales > Nostocaceae > Nostoc. The sequence goes on along the minus strand of NZ_CAXTTT010000008.1, from coordinate 41,372 downwards.
AGACGACTTTGAAACTATCCGCGCTCGCGTTCCCGTTTTGTGTGATTTGAAACCAAGTGGTAAATATGTCGCTACAGATTTGCACAAAGCTGGTGGTATTCCGCAAGTAATGAAGATGTTACTTGTGCATGATTTATTACATGGTGATAGCCTCACCATCAGCGGTCAAACCATTGCAGAGATATTAGCAGACATACCAGAAGAACCATCTGCCAATCAAGATGTGATTCGGACTTGGAATAACCCGATGTATGCTCAAGGACATTTAGCCATCCTCAGAGGTAATCTGGCAACAGAAGGGGCTGTCGCCAAAATTACCGGAGTGAAAAAACCAGTAATTACCGGGCCCGCAAGGGTATTTGAATCGGAAGAAGCTTCTTTAGATGCAATTTTAGCCGGTAAAATTCAAGCTGGCGATATTCTGATCATTCGCTACGAAGGGCCTAAAGGCGGCCCTGGAATGCGAGAAATGTTGGCTCCCACCTCAGCAATTATCGGTGCTGGTTTGGGTGATGCTGTAGGATTAATTACCGACGGACGCTTTTCTGGCGGTACTTACGGCATGGTGGTTGGTCATGTTGCTCCAGAAGCCGCAGTTGGTGGTGCGATCGCGCTTGTAGAAGAAGGCGATAGTATTACTATTGATGCACCCGCCCGTTTATTGCAGCTAAACGTATCCGAAGAAGAATTGGCCCGTCGTCGTGCCAACTGGCAACCTCCGGCTCCACGTTACACTAAAGGCGTGTTGGCGAAATATGCCAAATTAGTATCTTCTAGCAGTGTTGGTGCTGTGACAGATTTGGACTTGTTTTAATTAACTTAACACGATCTGAACTACCTACACTGACCGCTAGGTACAGTGTGGGTAGTTTACTCTAAAGTTATACCTCTCCATTCCCTACCACCTTGACTTATACATGGGAAATATGTATAATTCGGATCGCATAGAAGGGGAGTAGCTGCTGGCAAAAAATATAAAAGCCAGTACATCTGAATCAACATACTGGCGATGAGCCTGGTTCAGGTGGCAAGTAATCAATATTTGAAAGCGAGACCTTCACTAAGTTCACACCGAAAAGTGTAAACTTGGTGAGGTCTTTTGGCTCTCATCAAGCTTCACATCGGTAAACGATATCTTCAGGAGCTTGAGAGAGTGTTAACAGCTTTTACCGCAGGTTTATTACTAATTACAGTTTCAGAATTAGGCGATAAAACATTTTTTATTGCTGTGATTTTGGCAATGCACCACCCACGACGGCTGGTGTTTGTAGGTGTGACAACTGCTTTAGCTGCGATGACAATCCTTTCGGTGCTATTTGGACAAGCAGTATCTTTGTTACCAAAAGTTTATATTCATTACGCTGAAATAGCTTTATTTATAGCCTTTGGTATCAAGCTGTTGTATGACGCTAGTAAGATGTCAGCTGCTGCTTGTGATACAGAAGTTGTAGAAGAAGCCCAAGCTGCGGTGAAAAAGGCAGATTTGCAGTTACCAAAGCAAAAAACTTCCTTAGCAATTGTCATAGAAGCTTTTGTGTTGACATTTATGGCAGAGTGGGGCGATCGCACCCAAATTGCTACCATTGCCCTAGCAGCAGGTAATAACCCCATTGGAGTCACAATAGGTGCAATTTTAGGACATTCTTTATGTGCTGCGATCGCAGTTATCGGCGGCAAAATGATTGCCGGACGCATTTCTGAGCGTCAACTAACCTTTATTGGCGGATGTTTGTTTTTAGTCTTTGGTGTCGTTGCTGCCATTGAAGGAGCATGAGGGGAGGAGGGGACAAGGGGGAATTATTAAACAAATCTCTTCCTTGTCTCCCCCCTCTTTCTTGTCTATCTTTTCTCTTCCCAATGCCCAATGCCCCATGCCCTTCAGGAGTGCTGAGTGGGGAATCTCACTTGTTTACTCTAAGCCGAGGAACTCGAAACGGGCTAAACCCTAGCTTTCCACTAACGGAACTGTTTTGCCCCATGCCCAATGCCCAATACCCTTACTTGGGCGTACTTTCCGGTGAAGGCGCGGGAGATGCAATAGGATTAGGTGTGGGGGAAGCCGTTGCTGCCTTTTTAATTCCGTCTTTGTACTGAGCAGGTGCTAAAGCTACGGCACTATCAAACAAAGATTTTGCATCTGCGTCTTTGCCCTGTTGTTTTAGGAGCATCGCTTTTGCCACGACGGGACGAAAATCCTTGGGATCTTTCTTAATTGCCTGGTCATAAACAGAGCTAGCTTGAGCGTAGCGTTTCTGGGAAGCATGAACAGAACCTAACAGCACCTGCACGGCTACTATATCTACACTTCCAGGCTGAATTGTATTTGCTTGGGCTGCGTTAGTGAGGGTTTCTTGCAACAAACCAATGGCTGCTTCGGGGCGTTGCTGACTGATCAATAGAGCCACCATTCCTTGCAAAGCCTTCAAATCCCCTGGTTTCGTGGACAAAATCGAGCGATAAGCTTGAGCGGCTCCTTCGCGATCGCCAATTTGCTGTTTGGCTTGAGCTAGTAACACTGAATATTCTGACTGTTCGGGATTTAGCTTTGCTAGCTTTTCTAGGGGTTCAATGACAACTTGGATATCAGCCGGTTTAACCTCGCTTTTATCTTTTTGACTCAGTAATTGCAGCCGTGCTTGTAACAGACCCTTAAGCGCAGTCTGATTTTCTGGTTCCCTTTGCAAAACCTGTTCATAACCTCGTACTTCGTCTTCCAGTTTTGATTTTTGGTCAGCAGAGGGCAAACTACCTCTGGTACTAGCGGTATTCTGACTTGAGGGTGGCGTATTATTAAATGCTCCAATTATGGGAATCACCGAAACACCCACAAAAGCAAGAATTGCCACCGCTAAGACGACTTGAACTATCCAACGATTGCGCGGTTGAGACACAGTTTTGTCTTTCTCCTGAACTTTAATGACATTATCATTTACACAAATCGTAAAGTTAAAAATTTCCAAAACTTTGCGGAATACCGCCAATTGCCTGTGAATTTTATAACAATTAACTATCCACACTGCTAAAGTAAGTGATGACTTTAGGAGGAGCCGTCAGAATTGTAGCTATGATATGCTTCCGAAACTAGTGTAAAGCCGCTAAATTAGACATTTAGTGTTTATACATTAAATTTAGCGCTTTTAGGATTGTATAGAGTACCCTAGTGTGATTTTGTGAAAAGCCAATATACTTTCATCAGTCGCACAAATGCTCTTTCCAGCTGCCTTTGTAAAATCCCACAATGGGATGTGTCTCCGCCGCAAGGAGTTTTTATGAATTCCGACCTGATGCCGTTGCCTGAATCTTCCAATTCTTCTGCCTCTAAGCAGGGCCCAACTAACGTAGAGGCAGCCGCTAATGTTCACATAGCAGCCCAGTCCTCTAAAAAAGTTGACAATTTGCCTGTCAACCCCAGCGAGACTGACTCAAATGGGAACTTGATTAATCGCCAGCAACCGATTCCGCCTCCCAGTGAACCGATGCAGTATCGAGCGATCGGGTTAGTTCGGGGTCGCTATCATGCTAGCAGCGAACAATTTACTCAAGGTACGTTGCTGACTCCAGACGGTGTAGAACTCAATGCCGTCCTCCTAGGCCGGATTATGAGCTTAGTCAAGAATCATTTAGACTTAGAAAAAGAACACCTATGGGTAGTATATCCACGTACTAGACAAGAAAATGATACCTTGCACATCCAAATCGTCGGAGTTTGGGAGCCAGAAAACTTGGCTAAAAACTCAACAGATGAGGACGAATCGGATTTTGAGTTGCAATTACAGACACTCGATGATGGCTTATCCGAGAACTCTGAACTAAGTACAACTGCCCTAAAACCTTCATCAGAAGTTGCAGATGGTGGTTTTTCTGTTCGCGGTGAAGTAGTATACCAATCTTTTGATGCTAAAAGCTTGGTAGTCAAAATTAGGCAGGCTCCACGCAAATCAACTGACAAACCGAAGTATTTTAAGTTGAAATTGAGGGGTGTGCTAACTACCAAAGCAGTGGGCAAATTCTGGGACTTCCAAGCCAAGCGGGAAGCAGACGTTTTAGTAGTAGAAAAAGCCGAGGCGATCGCTGATTTGCCCAAAAAACGCAAACCACCATTTAAAGGTGGACCTCGTGCTGGCAGCGGTGGTGGTGCTGGTGGTAGAAAACCATTCCCCCCCAGACGCACTGGCGAAACTCCTCGCCCCATCAAGAAAACAAGTACAAGCGGCGATCCCTCAGTGGTGTCAAAACCTATACCAAGAACACCCGCTCCTAAACCCATCAAGCGACCGAAACCGACTCAAGAGTAGGGAATAGGGCATTGGGCACAAAAGGCAGAAGTGCGGATGGGCAGGGGGGAAAGATTCACTGCTACTTGTCTTCTCCTCTGCTCCCGCACTCCCCTACTCCCCCCAATCAAAAATCCGTCCGACGATCTTGGGGTAGAAAAGATCGCTCCATCGGAATTGGAGAAACTGGTTCTGTAAGGGTAAACGTACCTGCTTCGATCCACTTTTTCAACTCTAGGGCGACTTGCCTAGAAAAAAGCAAACTCGCTAAAGGGGCAGAGCGTACTGCTTTGCCCTCTATGGCGATCCACCCAGATTTGAGTTGGGCGTAACTCACTAAACCAAAAGTGGGACGGACGCGCCGGGGAATGGAAAAATCTACTATTGGGGCTACTAAGTCTCGATCTTGCACGGCACAGTGTTCAATTACTTGTTCATTTAATACAGGTAGTGGTACACCAACCCCTAACATTAATGAGGGGCCGTAACTTTTGAAGTAACATCCCCGCACCCAATGGGCATCCATTTGCTTGGCATCACCAATTAAAGCTAAAGTGGCGGAAGGCCCAATCGGTGTACGATTAGCTAAACGCTTTTGTAAGGGGAAGTGCTGAGTGCCTTCCCAGGCAACATAGCCAACACCACCGCCTAAAAAAATTCGAGTACCTATACCAACGAGTTGCAAATCAGGGTCGTTGAGTAAGGGGGAAATAGCACCGGGATTAGAATAAACAGCATTCCCTAGACGCGGTTGTAAAGGGCCGAGATAGGTGAAGAGGGGGCGATCGCCACCATTTACACCAACAATAAAATTTTGATAAAGATTGCGCGGATTGAATAAATAAAACTGATTAATTGTGTCACTGGTAATTGTAGTTTCAAAATTTGCTCTGGGGTAACAATCTGTTACTTGTCCTTGTGCTTTCACGTGTATAGATTTACCAGCGATTAAATCTTCGATTACATGACCGCCACCACGTTCTCGCACTTCTTCCCCATCTGTCGTCTCCACAGCACAACTCGCACCCAAATATAAATCTACTGCTCCAAAACCAGAGTATGCTGGCACGCCATCTAACCAACAACGGCGAATTTTTATCGGGGGGTCAGTATGTCCCAGATTGATAATTGCACCACTTGATTCCATCGGCTCAAAAGTACCAGTGGTAATTACATCAACTTCTTTAGCAGCTTTAGTAACACCGATTTCTACAACTCGTGCTTTTAATTCTTCAGCTGTCAACACCACTGCACGTTGGCGCTTAATTTTCTCGTTAATTTCTGCAATTGTTCGCATCTTATCAGTGTTTGCGCTTCCAGGTGAGTAGGGAATGGGGAGAGATGCGATTATTTTTTCAAGATATCATTATCAATCGACGGATTCTCATTTATATCTGGATTTTCTGCCGTCCAATTATTATCTGTTTCAAGAGATTTAGAAACTATCACAAACTCAGTCTCTTTTCTATTGTTATTCCCCCATTCATCCAAAACATCTTTAATTAACACTTCTTGCAACCAAATTTTAGCGACAACAGTTAGAGGTAGCGCTAGAAATAATCCTAAAAAGCCAAAGAAAGTCACAAAAAATAGCTGGGCAATTAAGGTTATGGCTGGCAGCAATGATACTTGATGCGCCATGACAACGGGCGTGATGAAATTACTCTCAACCTGTTGAATGATAAAGTAGAGAATCAAGACAGCGATCGCTTTCCAAGGTTCATCCAAGAAGGCGATCGCCATTGCTGGGATTACACTCATCGTTGGCCCCAGATTGGGAATCAAGTTAAAAAATCCCGCTAAAACCGCTAAAGCTAGTGCTGCCTTGACATGCAAAATTGATAAGCCGATCAGACTCATTAGACCCACTACAAAGATGGCAATGAAAGCGCCTGTAATCCATCCCTCTAAAGAGACTTCACATTTATCTAAAATTCCATCTACCCGCCGCCGATAAAATGAAGGGAAAAGCCGCACAAATACTTTGCGGTAAGCCACGGGGTCGGCTAACATCATTCCTGTTAAAACCAACACTAGCAAAATCTTGAGGACGACTTCTAAAGAACCAGATACAAAAGCAAAGGAGTTTCCCAGTAGCCGATTGACGAAGGGCTGTATTTGTTGAATGAGGCTATTGATATCTGGGATGTAAGGAATTAACTGGTCAGGAATACGAGTTCTCAGGGCATCAAGCCAACTATTAAAGCGTCCAAACCCTTTAGGAACTTGATAGGTTAGTTCTTGAAACTGCTGGGCAAATGGCGGCACAATTAGCCAGAAAAAGCCCACGACACCTGCGAAAAAGATAGCTACTGCTAGGAGGACGGCAAATCCGCGCCTCATCCCAAACTTTTGGAAGCGTTTCGCTAGCCGATTTAAGGTGGTGGCTAACACAACTGCGGCAAACATGAGCAAAAGCACTTCTCGAATTTGCCACAAGATGTATAAAGAAAGAACTATGGCGATTAAGCCGATCCATTGACCCAGGTTCACAGGCTAACTCCCAACGGTTGGCGAGATGCAATTTTATTGTAATTAAGCTAGGTTAGCTGATTTTAGGAACTTGTGCGTAAATGGTTTGAGTTAATTTTGTTTTTGTGCTTGAAATCGCCACAGTAGAGCGATCGCTACGATCGCAATCGGCAATAATACTATAATCAGCGCGTTGCTTGCTGTCGCCGGAATAGGTAGACTTGGCCCTGCATACTTAATCAATATTGATAACAAAGCCGAGAGTAAAAGCAGTTTCAGAATTAATCCTAGTTGATTTTCCATAAAAGTACGGCAATACAAATTTTTGTGGTACGCACAAATTTGCGCTGTACCGTCTAGTTTCTACAATAAACCCACAGATACAATCCTTGTACGTTCACAAAAATATAATTTTGAGTACCTGAAACGAAGGAGTGAGGCGCGATCGCTAATGAACTTTGCGAGTGCTGCCTGAACCACAGACAGCACATTCTACACTATTAAAGCTATACAGAAAGTAATCAAAGCAGCCTTTGAGTAATTTAAACTAAGCACAAATAAATGCAGAGTTTTAGCAAACTTTATTTGCTCCGAACTAAGTCAATTCTATATTTAGCTTTGATCAACTCAGGCAATTCTATCAAAAATTTTTTCACTCTAGCTTGAATATATTTAGGATTTTTAGGTACACGTTTAGCTATATACCTTAAGAAAGCAATCTGATAGCCAAACTTATATTGAATTGCGGAAAATATATTAGACTTGACTTGGTTAGCTGAACCTTTATCTAGGTTTTTTAATTTTGATACTTCACGATGATATACGGGATGCTCTCCCCAAACGCAGGCAAAGTGTACAAGAGCAGGAGATACCACCTGATTGTATTTTTGAAAAGTAGATTTACCTGTAATCGCATCTATATCAAAAGAACCACGAAGACCGATCGGTGTTCGCATCATCTGACCATTATCTTCAAACATATTTTGATTGTGTAGCATCATAGCTAGACCAAAAATACGTTCATCATTAGGGCCATCACCACGAAATTCACTAATACCTAGCTTTCTCCAATCTCTTGAAAATTCTAGTGCCTTTTCAAAAAATGCCTTAGCAGTATCGTTTTTTTCAAAATAATAGAGGCCTCCATTAAATCTAGGTAGTTTTGTGAGATTAAATTGTTTGAGTGTGTCATCTACATCAATGAACTTATCTTTATCGCCTGCTTGAAGATATACATTACCTGCCACACTAAAACTTCTACCTTTAAAATCATCAAAAATAAAGTCAATATTTCTTACTGCTATGCAATCACTATCAATACAAAGTGTATATTCAAATGGAGAATATTCATAGACATGAAGCTTTTGTTTGACGTTAGAACCGTATTCCTGTTTAAGGTCTATGACGTAATCATAAAGTTCGAGTAACTCTTGATCGTTTTGATTGTCAGTAACAATAGCACGCGAAACATTTGGTGAATGAAGGCGCAGAGAACGCGCCAAGGATTTTGCCATTTCGAGATAGTTAAGATGCTCCGTAGGCATAAGTGATAATACCACGTTGTGAAATAACCATTGTTTTTATTAATTAACAGTATTTTAGCTTGAGTTATCTAGCTGGATTTTAATTTACACGCCAAATGATAAATATTTAATAATAGTAGACGCCTAAATCATATATTAAAGTGCCCGTAAAATCTAGTCTAAATTTTATTTTTGTGATTAAAATTTACATATAAATTTTGAAACTTCCACAGCTGCAAGCACCCGACGACTAGAAGTCGCTAAAGCATCTGTCTTAACATGAGTTGGGCAAACAACCCTGGCTGATTTGCCAAATCAGTGAAACTACCTTGCTGCACTACCTTGCCAGCTTGGAGTACATAAATTCGGTCAGCATTTTGGATGGTACTAAGACGATGAGCGATCGCAATTCTCGTTACCTTTAACTGCTCTAAGCTTTGACTGACAATTGCCTGGGTTCTATTATCTAAGGCACTAGTCGCTTCATCAAATAGCAAAATCCTGGGTTTGAACGCCAACGCCCTCGCAATCAACAGCCGTTGTCGTTGTCCGCCAGAGAGATTACTATCTCCTTGACTTACCACTGTAGGGATTTGCATTGGCATTGCGGCAACATCATCCGCGAAACCTGCCATCTGGGCTGCTTGCCAAGCTTCATCCATCGTCAGAGACTCTGAATTTTTCCCTGACTGCAACGGGAAGGGGGTTAGGTTTTTCATGGGTCTTTCCAGATGACCTGAAAAGTCAGAATCCAGCAACTTTACGGAACGCTTTTTTACATCAAACTCAACCAGCCAAAAACTTGTTCAACAGTCAGTTCCAATTCGATACCCTCAAAAATGGGTAATTTATCAGCAGTTTCGTATAATTCCAATCGCTGTCCAGGAAAAATCCCCAGCACACTTTCGTCTTCTGGGTTAATTAACCAGCCTAGTTCAGTACCATTGCGTGAACAATGCAATAATTTACTCAATACTTTTTTTAACCTTTGCTCTGGGGAAAGAATTTCAATTGCCCAGTCGGGATGAATTTCAAAGCGATTAACAATTCTGCCAGATGGAGTTTTAGGAATTCTATCCCAGCGAAACACAGACACATCAGTGACGATCGCAGCGCCGCCAAAAGTGCAGCGTAGTTCTGGGAAAGCGTAAGCAACTTTTTGGCTTTTAGCTATGCCGTTAATTGTTTCGCAAAGAGTAGTTTGGAGTAAGCTATGTTCACCTTGAGGCATTGGTTTTTGAATGATTTCCCCGTTGATAAAATCTGATGCTGGTTCAGTTTCCGGCAGTTTGAGGAAATCGTCTAAAGTTAGTTGGGGTTGACTGGCAATAGTCATAGTGAGTCAAATAGAGGGGGATGGTTTTATTATGTGCGTTAGCGATCGCCTACTCTTAAAGCTTGCTACGCCTCGTATCCTTCGTTTCTGACAGGTGCTAGAAATTATATTTTTGGGAAACCTACGAGGCGATTAACTTGGACGGATACATCACCAAAGGCTAGGGGGACAATAGTACCTGTGGTTAATGTCAGTTCAGTTGTGTATTGCCCATTTTTTAAGTCTCGAAATACTTGCAACTGAGAATTTTTAAGATTGACAACCCAATATTCAGCAATGCCTGCTTGTGCATAGATGTCTTTTTTCTCACCTAAATCTTTGCTCAAGGTGGACTGAGAAAATTCGATAATCCAGAAAATATCTTCAGGGTAAGGGTGGTATTCTAGGTAGACCTCGCCTAAAGGTTTGACAATAGCAACATCGGGGACGGGTTCTGAGTCGTTGGGTAGGGTGATGGGTTTGGCATCGCGGATTTTTGCGCGTTCACCTAGCAGTGTGAGGAGATAATCGGCTGCTTCGGTATTGTAATAGGCATGGGGTTCTCGCTCTGGGGGCATAACTATGAGGTCGCCGCGCAATAGTTCAATGGGTTGGTCATCAAAAATCCCTGCTTCTATTGCTCGGTGATAGCGCTCAATTGTCCATTTATAGGTAGTTACCGTCATAGCCGCCTTTTTTCTACCGTTTCGACAATAGCTTTAGTTTGATTTTAGTTGATTGCTAAGTTACAAAGATTTTTGCAGAGAGTGCGATCGCTAACTAACAAACATTTTTGTCTTGCTACGTCAGTAGAAGGTGTTATCGTTTTAGCGTAACGCACCATCAAAAACTCAGGGTGCGTTACGCTACCCTCTGGGAACGCTAAAAGCGAACGGCATAACACACCCTACTGCTACTCTAATTACTTCTTTATTCTCCATTCTCCACTGACGAGATACAGTTGTAAAATTATATATCCTCCAGTCAAGAGCATTGTGATGTTTAGGCGTCTACTACCCATACTAATTAGTACAGTAATTCTAAGTAGCTTTTTGAATCTGACAGCCTCTACTGCTTTTGCACAACAGAGATATGAACCAACAACTGAGTCGCTATCAAAGCATGAAGTTCCAGAGTGGTTCAAAGATGCTAAACTCGGCATTTTCATTCACTGGGGCGTGTACTCCGTACCTGGTTGGGCACCACTGACTGGTGAACTGAACAAGGTAGTTGCAGAACGCGGTTGGGAATATTGGTTCCAACATAACCCTTATGCTGAATGGTACTACAACTCCATGAAACTTGAGGGCAGTGACACCTATAAGTATCACCGTGCGACTTACGGTGAAAATTTCACCTATGACGACTTCATCCCCACCTTCAACGCAGCCATCACAAAGTGGAATCCATCCGAATGGGCAAAACTGTTTTCTCAAGTAGGTGCGCGGTACGTTGTGCTGACGACCAAACATCATGATGGCTTCCTGTTATGGCCTAGCAAAACCACAAATCAGTCAGGACGAGTGGCGGCGCGGGATCTTGTAGGCGAACTGACACAAGCTGTTCGTAAACAAGGTATACGTATGGGTCTGTACTACTCTGGCGGTATTGATTGGTCACAACAAGATACAACGGTAACAGACTTTAACACCTTGATCGCAGCCATTATCCAAGATAAAGCTTACGCTGAATATGCTAACGCTCACTGGCGCGAACTCATTGACCGCTATCAGCCGTCTATCTTATGGAATGACCTTGGCTACCCTGTTGGTCAGGCGAACGAGATTATGGCTTACTTTTACAATCATGTACCTAACGGTGTCGTTAATGACCGCTTTGATTTAAATGGGCAATTCGGTTTACACTTCGACTTCTCCACACCTGAATACAGTCAACTCAAACAAATCGAACCAAAGAAATGGGAAAGCACAAGGGGTTTAGGTTACTCGTTTGGTTACAACCAAAATGATACCGACTTGAACATGATTTCAGTAGATGAACTGGTTGACTCATTCGTTGACATTGTTAGTAAAAACGGCAACTTACTGCTCAACATTGGCCCAAATGCCGATGGTTCAATCTCCAAACTGCAAATTGAACGGTTACTCGGCTTAGGCAAATGGCTAGATGTAAATGGTGAAGCCATCTTTGGTTCGCGCTATTGGATACGCTCAGAAGATGTATCCACTCAAGGCATCCGAGTGCGCTACACCACAAATAAAGGTAATTTGTATGCTGTCTTGCTTGATACTCCTATGAATCAGACGCTGACAATCCCAGGGCTAATTCTGCCGAAAAATGCAAAAATTACAATGCTAGGGGCAAAAGGTAAACTTGAGTGGCAACAATACGGACAGAATTTATTTGTCACGTTACCGGATATGTGTGTAGGGAAAAAATCACCAGCCTACACGTTGAAAATCAGCCAGATACCTCTTTCCTGAAGCTCGGATAGTAACATTAACAAGATTGCGATCGCGAAACATTCACCCTTGATTCTAATTTGTAACGCTAATTCACCAGTTAGCACTCAAGATAAAAAGCTGGTCAAACTGTAACCAAAGGTAAAGGCTACGATCGCACCCATGAAGACACTGCCATAGATCATACGATTGCAAAAAGGGACTAAAGCCGAATGGCGAACGCCCTGTTATTAACCTCTGTTGGCGCAGAAAGTTTTTAAAGTTTGTTGTCTAGAAGTATCAAAGACTCGTCAACGGAGTTCTGAGGTGAATAAACCGAATTCAAAAACTCGTTAACGAGTATCAAAGGTGGATTCATCCAGTTCCAAGACTCATTAATGAAGCTCAAACACTCATTAAAGGAGTTCCAATACTCATTAAAGGAGTTCCAAGACTCATTAATGAAGCTCAAACACTCATTAAAGGAGTTCCAAGACTCATTAATGAAGCTCAAACACTCATTAAAGGAGTTCCAAGACTCATTAATGAAGCTCAAACACTCATTAAAGAAGTTCTGAGCTTCATTAACGAGTATCAAAGACTCCACAATTACGAATTACGAATTAGTCTTAACTCCGTTGCCAAATTTTAATAGTCTTATCCAAACTCCCGCTAACCAACATCTCGCCGGAAGCTGTGAAAGCTAATGCTGTGACTATATGAGTATGACCTGTAAACGTACCCAGCAATTCCCCGGTTTGTAAATGCCACAACTTTATGGTTTTATCAGCACTACCGCTAGCGATAATTTGTGCATCGGGACTCAAAGCGATCGCATATACTCTATCTCTATGCCCTTTAAGGGTATGAAGTAATTTTCCAGTCTCCAATTGCCAAACTTTAATCGTTTGATCCCAGCTACCACTCACAAGCAGTTTACCATCTGCACTGATTGCTAAAGAACAAACGATGTGAGAATGACCCATGAGGGTATGCAGTGGTTGTGCATCTTTTAAACTTTTAATTCCCGTTTGGGGTGAGGTGCGCCAAACTTTGATTTTGCGGTAGCTACCTGTAACTAGAGTTTCGCCGTCTCGACTCAAAACTAGGGAATGAGCAGCTGTATCATCTAAAGAAAGGGCGATCGCAACCTGACGATGCATCAAATCCCAAAAGAGAATTTTTCTGTCATCTCCGCCTGTCGCTAACATTCTCCCATCTGGGGTGAAAGCAGCACACCGCACTACCCCATTATGTTTGTGCAAAATATCTATTAAGTCTAAAGCGCCTACGTGCCAAAGCTTAATTGTCGAATCTGCACCGCAACTCACTAAAGTCTGTCCATCTGAACTAAAAGCTAGGGAATTCACTTCATCCACTAGCCCAGATATTACCCAAGGATACTCTGATAATGTCTCTATTAATTCACCCTTGCTTAAATCCCAGAGTTTCGTCTCTCCACGACTACCACTTGCCAATATGGGTAAGGCTTTGCCATTGTTACACCCAGAACTGAAAGCTAGGCAATTAATGCCTCTGGTGTGTCCTTGCAAAGTCTGCCAGCATTCCCAGTCACCGACTATATCCTTGAGACAATGCTCTGATGGTAGAGTCTGTATTGTATGTGCGATCGCTTTCTCATTTATTACTGGCGACGTGTCTTTTTTGCCCATAAGTGATTCTAAATACCAACTCAATCCCCCTGCATATAACAAATTACTCGGAGTCACATACAGTTTTGGTTCGCTAAATTCAACTTGATTTGTAGGTAAAAATCCTGTTATTATGCTTTGCTTCTCGTAACCTAAATTACCTGTAGATGGATAAAACAAACACAGAAAAATTAATACTTGGTGATTTTTTAAATCTTCTTGAGTAACCGACCACTTAATTTTGTCTTTCTTAATACCATTAAAACTTTCTCCATCAGCAACGTAAACTTGAACACTTAGCTGAGGATTATCTTTTAGTACATAAGAAAATTTGCTTTCGCCACACAAATTTCCCTCATCATCTAAAATCATGTTTTGCAAAGTATCACAAGACACTTTTTTTACCAACTTACCCAAACGTTCAGCTATCATCAAGTCAACGATTTTTTCCCGCAAGAGATAATCTTGAGCTTGTTGTTGGAAGTATTTGGGAAAAGGTATCGTCCAGTCAGGAGGCTCAGGATATTCCGGCGGTGTCGGCGGCGGGTTTTTGGCGAGAACTTCTGCTTGTTGGCGAGAAAGTTCTTGGAGTCTAGCCAATGGCTTGCCCCAAAAGGCGATAACTTCAGTGTGACAACCTTTAACTTGACTTTCTAGCAAAGATAAGTCATAAGTTTTAGGTTTTTTCACACGTTGAAGGAAGTCAGTTTGTTGAGCTTTGAGTAAGCTAATCCAATCCATCTGCATTCCTACGGCAAACTATTGCATACCTACGGTAAGCTATACAAATGCAATTACTCAAGTTTATAACCTTAGTTAATTAAAAATTCAGTAATATCAACAGTCTAATAAAACACAGCCATTGACAAATGTTTCCGGGAAAGAGACAGATGGATATAACTTAGACATTTCATGAACTGATGCAGTTGCAGTATATAGAATTAGATGATATCAGTCAATTCTAACGGAGATGGAGAACGAGATACTGTTTCCCTAGAAACAGTTCTTGTTGCAAAGGAAAGTTGAATTTGAGACGGATTTAAAAGATTATAGTAACGTTAAGTCAGCAAACAGCTACATAAAATAACCTATTAACGATAATTCTCGGAAATATCATCTGAAATCGACATAAATGGTGAAGATGGGCTAATTTTAACCTTTGCGTTTTGGTTGTCTGGGTGTAGTACTTACATTAGAGGAGTCACCAAAAGTATCCCTTGCTTCGATCTGTTTAATTTTCATTTGCAAGTTCAAGTCATCACTGCTAACAATTGTTTCTAAATTCGCTAATCTTTGCTCTAGCAGTTCTATTTGCTGCTGTTGCAAATAGTTAGTTTTTGATTTTCGCTCATCAGAACGCCAAACAGCAACCGTACCGACAGCTGCGCCACCAATAGCAACCAAAGGAAGAATAGCACCGCTTCTAGTAACGGCTGACAGTGGGACGCAAACTCCAAGAATGGCGACTGTAATTACCCAAATTCTTGTGGTGGCAGATAATCTGACATCTTGGTATTGTTCTAGATTGGGTTGAGATTTTTTAGCCATAAATTTATCCTTGAAGTTTATCCTTGAAAATTTATTTGCTGGATTGGCACAATTATTTATTCCAATACTTACTGTTATTAGCTTAAGTATAATTTTGTGCTAATGTTTTTTAATTACCAGTAGGTAAACATAATTCAACGTAAAATGCCAATCAGTGAAATGATTTTCCTGACTCCTATACAGACGCGATTAATCGCATCTCTACTGCTGCCTTCTGCCTTCTACTTAGTTACTTTGTTATTTTAGATCATTAGATTTTGCTTGTGAGAAGCAGTTGTACACTGAGAGGAAGATTTTCTTGAAGTCATAGTAAGAGAAGGTACAGATGACAGTTCGTGCTTTTTTGAAGCTACCAAAGTTGAGGGTGTCCAGTCACCTTACGACACCATTCACCTGAAAATTCTCTATCCAGCATAGATACCAAATCAGCTAGAAAAAAGTACCGAAAGTGAGCCAGCTAATCCAGAAAAAGCACCTTTTCCAGTAGTGATTTTATTCAACGGCTTTAACTGTGATGCTCAACAATACCAATGGTTAGCGGTTAAATTGGCTGAACGTGGATTGGTAGTGGTTCTGTTTAATTGGATTACCGAAAGTCAACCAGGCGTAATTAGCCTCACACCTGGGATTGATCTTGAAAAGATGAAGCCCACAATTTATCGTACTGCTCCTACAGCTTCGGCTTTGCCAGCACTCCTAACTAAACTCGAACAGTTACAAAATCAGGGAATTTTAGCAGGAATGCTGGATTTACAACGGATCATTCTCGGTGGACACTCTGCGGGTGGTATGGTATCTATCGAAAATGCTGACCCTCGGTTTTATCCCTGAAGTTGCTGCATCTTTTGCTTATGGCGCAAGTAGCAGAGGATTTCCAATCATCGGGTATCAACCAGGAACCATCTTACCTTTACCAGATTCTCTACCACTTCTACTGATGGGAGGAACTGAGGATGCTAACACCCCAGTCATCCGTACATTTCAAGAAGCAATTACTGGGGGACGAAATGACACCTATCTGGTAATTTTAGAAGGAGCAAATCACTTTTCGATAGTTGATGAGCCAGACTCCACTATAGTTAGATCCTCTCTCGACTTAGAAGCTACTCAATCCCAAGAAAACTTGCGTTTGCTGATGAGTGAAATTATTAGTCTCTTTATTGACACTTATGTTCGCCACCAACCAGAAGCATCTCAGTTGCTTGATCAATTATTGAATACTGCCAATCCTCTGATAAAATCCTTTGAGCGTAAGTAGTTAAATTTATTATGACAAGTGCATCTTATATTTTTCTGGCTGGAGCAAGTCGGGGTGTTGGTCGAGAAATTGCTCAATATCTCACAGCGCAACAGCTAAAAGTTAAAGCACTCCTGAGAACGGCAGCAGTTGCTAGTGAACTAGAAACAATGGGTATTGAAGTAGTTCAGGGAGATGCCTTGAATGTTGGCGATATAGAACGCGCAATGGTAACAGATGCACCTATTCACGCCGTTATCAGTACAATTGGCGGTTTACCATCAGATGTAGAAAGGCCGGATTACCCTGGTAATAGAAATCTGATCGATGCAGCAATTAAAGCTGGGGTACAAAAGTTTATTCTTGTGTCTTCCATAGGTGCTGGTAATAGTGTTGTTGCTGCTTCACCCCAAGTTTTAGAGGTACTGGGAAAAGTTTTAGCTGAGAAAGACAAAGCTGAACAACACTTAATTGCCAGTGGACTCACCTATACAATCATCCGTCCTGGTGGACTCAAGTCAGAACCAGCAACGGGTAATGGCGTTTTAACCGAAGATCCGCAAATTATTGGTAGCATCAATCGTGTAGATGTCGCGCAGTTAGTTGGTCGCTGTTTAAATAGCGATCGCGCCAATAATAAAATTTTGTCAGCCGTAGACCGAAACATGCTGTTTGGGCAAAGAGAATTTACAGAATTTAGTTTGGGTTAGTGCCCCTAGAGCTTTTTTTCAATGCCCAATGCCTTTTAGATCAACTTGTCAGGTGTAATAGGTAAATCACGGATGCGCTTACCTGTGGCATGGTAAACTGCATTGGCGATCGCAGCTGAAACACCTGTAATCCCAATTTCACCTACACCTCGTACACCTGCTGGGTTAAAGTTGAAATCAGGTTCACCGACGAAGCTCACCTGAATACGAGGAATATCTGCATGGGCTGGGAAGTGATAGGTAGCAAGGTCATAAACCACGGGATAGCCGATGTTTGGATCGACTTGGCACTCCTCCATTAAGGCTTGCCCAATACCCATGATCACGCCACCACGGACTTGACTGGCTACTGTTTTAGAGTTGATGATTCGCCCGATATCCATCACTGACACCCAGCGCGTCACCCGCAAACGCCCGATTTCTTCATCCACGCTGACTTCACAAAAATGTGCGCCCCAAGATTGGAACGCCCATTTCTTAGTTTCATCACCAGGAGCAGAGGATGCTGTGGCCTCAATTGCTGCTTGGCCGGACTGACTCAGATTTGCAAACGCCTCCTGTGCGGTCTTAGCATTAGCAGTTTTCAGAACTTGCTCACAAGCTGACATGACCGCCGGGAGGAGAGATGCTGTCATCATGGAACCACCCGCCATGCCTCCATCTGGTAGTAAGGAGTCGCCTAACTCTACATGTATCTGTTCGACGGGTAGCCCCAATGCATCTGCTGCTGTGGCCGCAACAACGGTATATGCGCCAGTGCCCATGTCATTTCCGGCGGTGAGAACATGGGCAGTACCATCTGGTAGCAGCCTTACCTTGGCTGATGCTTTCCCCCGCCTGCCAGGGTAGGTTGCTGCCGCCATCCCCCAACCAACGAGTTTACCATCGCGTGTCAAAGAACGAGGCTGTTTTGGTCTGTCTTTCCAGCCAAATTGTTCCGCACCCAAGAGCAAACAGTCAGCAAAATGTTTGGCTGAGAATGGCTGACCATTGCGCTGGTGTTCTTTAGTTTCATTTTTCAGGCGCAGTTCTACCGGGTCAATCTTTAGCATCCAGGCCAACTCGTCCATCGCTGACTCCATCGCCCACATCCCAGGATTCTCTCCTGGCGCGCGCATGAATGTTGGTGTACCGATGTTCAGCACTGCTAGTTCCTGCTTCAGTTGCAAATTCGGTGCTGTGTACATAACTGGCGTGACCGAGGTACAGGGTTCTGTAAAGACATCCACTGGTGAGGTACAGGATTTTACCTCATGGGCGATCGCAGTTAAACTACCATCAGCAGTTGCTCCCAAGCGCATAGTTTGCTCGGTTTCGGAGCGGTGTCCGGCGTTCGCTGTCATTTGCCGTCGGCTGAGGACGACTCTGAGAGGACGCTGAAGTTCACGGGCAGCCGCAGCACAGAGAATACCGTGGGGCCAGGGAAAGGCTTTAGAGCCGAAAGCTCCACCCAAAAAAGGTGTGACGACATGAACCTGTTCAGTTGGGAGTCCAAAGAGTTCTGCATAGGTGCGCTGAGTTCCCAACACCCACTGAGACGGTTCGTAAACAGTAAGAGAATTTGCATCTTGCCAGTGAGCAATGATCGCATGAGGTTCCATCGCCGCGTGCAGTTCGATGGCTGTCTTGTAGGTGGCTATAAGTTTCGTTGTTGCACTTGCCACCCCTGCCGCAAAATTCCCCTTTTCAAACTTTAGCTCTTGACCCAACTGCGGTGGTGCCTCCTTGAAGGTGGCGAGTGCAGCTTCCACGACTGGCTTTTGGCTTGTGTATTCCACCTTGACCAAATGCGCCGCATCACGCGCCCGCTCGAAGGTGTCTGCTACTACTAAACCGATAATTTGTCCTGCATAGTGAATTTTGTCATCCGACAACGGCAGACGAGCCTCGTAGATTTTCGAGGTCTTAAAGTCGTTGGCTGGCATAAACACTTTCGGCGAGTTTTTATGCGTGAAAACATCTATCACACCTATTGCCTTTTCTGCCACACTGGTGTCGATGCTTTTAATTTGCCCATTGGCAATGCTGGCGGTGACAAGATAACCGTGAACCAGACCTGGAATTTCATGTTCTGCGGCGTAGGTTGCCGTGCCCGTAACCTTTGCCCGTCCATCCTTGCGGTTGACGGCAGTCCCAATTACTTTGTTCATACTACGCCTCCTCCTTTGGCTGACACCGCGAGTGCGCGACGAATTGCCCGCTTTGCCAAGTCAACTTTGAAACTGTTATAAGTTAATGGTTTAGCTTCTTGAAGTGCAATTTCTGCCGCCTGTTGAAACGTTGCAGTATTGGCACTCTTGCCGAGCAAAAACTTTTCTGCTTCCTTTGAGCGCCAAGGTTTATGGGCTACGCCACCCATTGCCAAGCGCACATTCTGAATCTGCTCACCCGCTAAGTCAACCGCAGCTGCCACAGAGACTAACGCAAAGGCATAGGAAGTGCGATCGCGTAACTTTAGGTAAACCCCTGATTTGGCAAACGGCACTGGGGGCAGAACCACAGAGGTAATCAACTCACCTGGCTCTAAGTTTGTATCTCGCTGGGGTGTGTTCCCTGGTAGTCGGTGAAAGTCTGTCAATGGTATCTGCCGCTTACCTTTGGGGCCTTCCACAACAACAACAGCATCCAGAGCCGCAAGAGGGACACACATATCCGAGGGTTGAACTGCCACGCATTGGTCACTGGCCCCAAGGATGGCGTGCATCCGGTTGATCCCCGTTGCTCCCGGACAGCCGCTTCCCGGTTGCCGTTTGTTGCAAGGGAAGGCGGTATCGTAGTAGTAAGGACAACGAGTGCGTTGCAGTAGGTTGCCCCCTACGGTTGCCATATTGCGGATTTGCTGAGACGCACCAGAAAGAATCGCCCGAGACAGTACTGGATAATCGCGGCGAACATCAGGATGGTCTGCCACTGCTGTGTTAGTTACTAGCGCTCCAAGACTCAGACCACCCTCACTTGTGCGTTCAATGCGCTTCATCTCTAATCGAGAGATATCGATAAGTTGCGATGGCTCATCCAGAAAGACTTTGAGACGGTCAACCAAATTCGTACCGCCTGCAATCAATATCGCATTTTGGTCATTTGTTGCCCGTTCAACCGCATCTTTCACAGAGGTAGCACGGGTGTAAGTGAAGTTGTTCATCTGAGCATCTCCTGAGGTTCATTGACCATCACAGTTGCGGCAGGAGAGGGCGGTTTCTGTCCCGTTACCTGCTGGACTGCTGCGACAATGCCGTTGTAAGCGCTACATCGGCAGAGATTACCACTCAGTCGCTCTTGAATTTCAGCTTCAGAGAGTTCAGCCAACTGTGGGGGACGAGTCAAATCTGGGGTGACAACGCTAGCACAGCCGCGTTTGACTTCATCAAGTAAGGCAACAGAAGCACAAATCTGTCCTGGGGTACAATAGCCGCACTGGAAGCCATCGTTATCAATGAATGCTGCTTGCACTGGATGGAGAGTATCGCCCTTGGCCAGCCCTTCAATGGTGACGATCGCTTTGTCTTCTTGCATCACTGCCAGAGTCAGGCAGGAATAAACTCGCTCACCATCGATCAGAACAGTACAGGCCCCACACTGTCCGTGATCGCATCCCTTTTTGCTGCCCACTAGCCCCAAGCGATCGCGCAGGGCATCTAAGAGTGTGACACGCGGCTCAAGCTCAAGGGTTTGCTGCTCACCGTTAACAGTAAGTTTCACATTCATCTCACCTGGGTTACTTTGGCTAGCCTCCTTTGCTATAGTTGCCTGATTGAGTAATGAGGGAGCCGCTATAGCTGTTCCTGTACCAGTCAGTGCCTGTCCCAAAAAACCGGGTTGAGATGTTATTTCTGCCCTTTTTTTGTGTTCCATAATTCCTACTTCTAGATTGAATAATCCGGTAATTCTGAGAACTTAGGGATATGCATAGCTATTTAGTATTGTGTACATAATTAAGGTTGAGTGCAGGTAAGAGTATGGGGAAATAAGGAAAAAATCAGACAAAGTAGGCTTCCCAAAATAGCTGGATCGTCCTCTCAGCCGTGGATTTAGCATAATATTGCTGTTTGTCCCACCTCTATTTACTAGAGCGATCGTTCACTCAGTATTTCTTAACAAAACGAAATATTTTGTCTTGGGTTCAAATGTCTATTTGAGGCTAAATTCTCAGTTTTGGTTTTTAGGCGATGTCTACGACGTGGCAAGAGAAATAAATCTGGCGTTGCAGAACAGTGGGATTAATTTGGGCAAGCAGGGCAAACAGGGGGAGAGATGAGCCTTAGTTGCTAAATCATCCCGCAAAGCGAGCAACGCTGTAAATCTCAATTTTAAGCACGCCAGCGGAGTATTTGACCTTTGACAGGATTGACAAATTCTCGTTTTTCAGCTACAGACCGAGCATACTCACGCTTTAACTGGTAGTACCACTGCGCCTGCATATCTGAATCTTTAATCAGTCGCAGCACAGGATTATATTTCAGACCAATTTGCTGCTTTTCCACAACCGTTCGGTCTTGGCCAATAAAAGTCCGCGCCAGCAAGTGTAACAGTGGCTTAAAAAATCCCACCCAAGGAAGTGTCCAGTAAAGAGCAAAAGTTACCTCTGTTTCTATATCTGAAATCGGTGTAACTGCCGTTAAATTAACGACTCGATTATTACCAATAGTGGTTTCTTCAATTCTGACTCCAGGTAAACGAAAAGAAATCTCCGTTTCCGGGACACCACCGCCAATCAGCCAGTATAATCGACCCCCATTTGCTGGTAATCGGTGTCGTCGCATCGTAAAGCCGTAGGGCGAAGCATCGAATTGCTTTACTTCCTCATGCAATTGCTCATTTCGCCACCACCAAGCGCGATGAACATAAGGTGAATGAGCAGGGTCCATCAGACCTACTACCGCATGATCTATAAAACAAGGGAATTTTACCACTTCTACAAACTGGTGCGATCGCTCATCAAACCCTGGAATTACCGGAATTTCCATCTCAGAAGCTGGTTGAGGGTTATCGGGATCGGGCATATATATCCAGATATTTCCTTGGGCTTCGCGAACACTATATGACTGCACATCAAAGCGACTCAAATCCATTTGCTGCTCCTCTACAAGAGAAGGTATCGCAGTACAGCGCCCAACAGAGTTAAAGCGCCAACCGTGATAACAGCATTCAACTTCCTCCCCATTGAATCTCCCACAACTCAAGGGCACACCACGATGGGGACAAATGTCCGTCATTGCAGACACTTTGCCATCCTGGCTACGAACTAGCAGCACTGGTTCTCCTAAAAAAATGCGGCTGATCATCATACCTGGCTTGATTTGATTGCTGGGCAAAGCATAGTACCAAGTATTACGTAATACAAAGTTATCGTTATTTTTCATAACTTAATAGTGTCTACCTTTGACACAACGAAAGTCCTGGTTTGTGGAAAGGAAGGTTATGTTAGAAAACATTCTTTCAGGTTTTAAATTACTGTAGATAAATTCAACTGATACATTTATCGATCGCGTTCGTAATTTTCTCAGATTTAGGTTGTTCTGGGAGAACTGCGGGTGTTAAGTTGCATTATTCGCCAGAAATTTGTACAGATACCGTTCTTTTTCGTGGGCCATCTAACTCAAAAAACAACACAGATTGCCAGGTTCCCAGAGCTAATTTACCATCCACAATGGGAATTATCTCACTTGTGGTCAGCATCATTGCCATCAAATGAGAGTGAGCATTAATTGGCTCATCTTCTGGAACATCTCTTAAATGCAAATCATTATGCAAATAGCTATCTGACTCAGGTGCTAAATTTTGCAAGAACACTTTTATATCTTCTAATAATCTGACTTCATTTTCGTTGATAGCTAATGCTGTTGTAGTGTGTCGAGAAAATACTAAAGCTTGTCCATTTTTAATTGATGTTGAGGCAATAAAATCTTGAATTTGTGGGGTAAGATTATGAATATTTATTTTTGGAGCAGTTTCAATTTCAATCAGCTTATTAATAATTGGCATTTTTTGAATTTTATATTTAGGATTGTGGACGAGGTACGCGAATACAGGTTAACGCCCTCATCAATTTAAAAAAGAATCTAAAATCCAAAAACGAATGACTGCTAACTCTTAATTATAGTTTCCAAACCTTGCACTAATCTCTCTATACCTTCTTTTACCGTCTCTTTTTGCAGCGCCCCATAAGCAACGCGTAGGTAGCATCCGTCATCTATGCCAAAGGTTGTACCTGGAATAACTGCTACTTTATGTTCTTTGATCAGTCTTTTGACTAACTTAAAAGCATCCATCTGGGTATAAACTTTGAGGAAAAAATAGAAAGCGCCATTGGCAGGAATAATGCTACATAAGCTTTGTAGACGGTTAAGGGAGTCTAATACTAGTTGGCGTACTTGAGCAATAGCTCCTATATTACTCTTCAAATACTCATCTTTTGCCTGCAATGCCCCTAAAGCTGCATATTGAGAAATGACTGGCGGACAAATCAAAATTGTATCCTGGACTTTTTTAACAGCGACAAGTAAGTGTTTGGGAATCACCATGTAGCCAATGCGCCAACTGGCAAAACCGTATGCTTTGGAAAGGCTATAGAGAGAAATGGTGTACTCGCTACTATTACCAAATGAGCCAGGTGAAACGTGTTTTACCCCGTTATAGGTAAAGTATTCATAAGCTTCATCGCTGATGTGGTAAATACTACGAGTAGCACAAATTTGATTTACTTGGCGCAATGCGGCTTCAGAATAGACAACTCCAGTCGGATTATTTGGGGAAATTGTCACCACAGCCCGTGTTTTGGGAGTAATTGCTTGAGCGATCGCTTCTGGGCGCAGTTGGTAATTTTCACCTGTCGCCACTAACACTGCACGACAACCAGCCATTGCGATCGCCATTTCATGATTGAAATAGTAGGGCGTATTCAGAATAATTTCGTCGCCTGGGTTAGTGATAGCAAGAATAGCATTCATAAATCCCATATTGCTCCCTGCTGTCACGACGATGCAGTTTTCCTCGTTGATTTCAATCTCGTTGAAGGCTTGTAATTTTCCTGCAAGTGCTGTCAGTAAAGGAGGAATTCCTTCAACTGATTTGTATAAATTATTGGCAGGTTCGGCTAAGAATTTGGCTAAAAATTCTATGGCTTCCGGTGGTGGGTTGTAAGAAACAACGCCTTGTCCTAGAGAGATTGTTCCAGGAGAGTTTTTAATCAGTTCCCCAACCACAGGAATAATTGGCGACTGTACCGCCTGCATACGAGAGGTTAAGGATTCCATATTTCCTTGCCTATGTACCTGGCTTTAGTATCCCTTAATAGAGGAACAACCAACTAGTGTACGGCGGAAATAAACCACCCCTGACGCTTGAGGACTCGCTAACGGGTGACGCTCTCTACGAGACGCTCCGCGAACGCAGGCTCGCTAACGCTGCGCTAACGGCAGTTCCTCATGGGGAAACCCCCTCTGAGCGACTGCCTCACCATTCCAAATTAATGATATTGTTTGCTCGTTACCATCTCAATCCCCGAAGTAATACCAATTTGAAAAAAGAATGCGACAAATAGACCATTTGTAGAGACGCGATGAATCGCGTCTTTACCGAAAGATGTGTTGCAATCATTAATTGAATTGGTATAAAAATCAAAGTAAAAATAATTATTGTAGAAAATAGGGGGTCAGTGCTGCTGTCGGTAGCACTGACCCCCTATTTTGTAGTAAATTCAACTATCTATGGTTGGAGTTTTTAGTCAATCGAAATCTGCTGAGGGCCAGTGGCTTTGCCGTTATGTGCATCCGTTATAGTGCTGCTGATGTAACTATTTGAGCGAGTCTGTTTATCTAGCCAGCTTTTAACTGGATCGTCTGCAAGATTGAGTCGAAGCACACCAGAGAAAAAACCACCCACAAATGAGACTGGATGCCGAGTAAGTTCTCTGAATATAGGTGACAATTCATCAATGAACATAAAAAGACTCCTGGCACTGCCGTAAAAAATTATTACTTCTTAATTGATCGTAACGTGTTAAAGGATTGGGCATTGGGCATGGGGAAGAGACAAGGTAAATAAAGAAGAGGGGGGAGACAAGGGAGAGATTTGTTCAATAATTCTCCCTTGTCCCCTGCTCTTTCATCCCCAATCTCCCGTCATTTTGCCTTATGAGCTTGGTTGCTGATCGGGAAACATACACTTATCAGAATCACAACCACTAGGGCCAGCCTCTGTCATTTCGCCTAAATCGTAACGGCTTAGTACTGCACAGAAATCATCTGTTTTGCGCCGCGCTTTCACCTCTTGAGTTAAGCGATCGTAGGTTGATTTATTGATTGGTTCAAATGGCAAACGTGGGAATGATTGCAAATCGTCAAAACGTGCTAACAGAGCTGCTGAAATATATCCCTCATCATTCTGGATGGTTTCATAGATGCGTTCTCCCAAAGTCTCGATTTCATCAGAGCGAAGTTCCAAAGTGGCTGATGTGTTGTGAGTAACGTACCAACGTTGAACCTGGAGGACAAAATCAAATTGGGCTAAGACTGAAAACTTAGAAACATCAATTTCATCAGCACCTGGTAAATCAGCCCAAGTCACAGAAACAGGGATTTCCACTAGCCATTCACTCACCCGTGGATCAAAGGGATCGTTAAGCAAATTGCCGTGTTCATCTTTGTCTGATTGAGAGGGAATGACGTTGTAACCATAGTCAATACAAGCTAAGGCTACTGGGTCATTTTTGCCGAAGGTGATTCGACGAATGAATCTTTGGGCTTTGGGAGGATGCCACCCTGAACTAGCATTAGTTAATAAAGCTTTAGTGCCACTAGGTTGGACTGTGGTGCAACGATTTGGGCGCTTGAGATTGTGGCGATCGCAGTAATCCCAAACCACCCGATGTACAATATCTCTCCAAGAACTGAGGTATTTCTCTTCCTGACACTTGAAAGCTAATCCTTGTGAAGTTGCAGGTCTTCCTTGTTCCCACCAGCGTAGCCAATCAACACCAAAAGCATGGACAAAGAAATCAAATAAACCTGTAAAAGAAACTCCCACAATCGGGTCTAATTCCCGGCTGTATTGATAGCGTGGTTCCAGGAATTTGTGATTTAAAAGTGCTGCTACAGATAGCGCCCCAGCAGTGAAAGCCTCCTTTTGTTCTTTGTAGTTATGTGGGTCGATTTGATTGAGATGAACCTCAGACAAATTGCAGTGGAAGTTACTACCGATGATTTCCTTTTTTTGTTACCCTAGAGGCTTTTTATCCCCTAGTTCTACTGCTTGATTATTTGCAGTAGCTCCGCGTACATTTTGCAGATGTGACACCCCCTTTGGGTAAGTCAAAGGTCAAAGTTCAAATTGGCTTTTGACTTTTGACTTTTGACTTTTGACTTGTTACATCTGCCCCCGCACTCTTGGAGAGATTATATTCTAGACACCAATTTTCGATGTAATCTAGTTTCACTCTCTACGCTGTACGGTGTCAAAGGCTTTTTACTTCCTTTGATTACCACGGGATTAGCATCTCAGCTTTCCCCGTTTTTGCGAGGTTTTTAACGTGAGGCAAAATCAATTACCACACGGATTTAAACCATAACGAGCTAAACGATGTTCTAACTCATTAGCATCCAGATTTGGATAACGTTCTTTTAACCATTGTTTTGCTGTTCCTTGTTCATAAGCTTGCAAAAAACTTACTTTCACAGCCTGTGTTGGCAGCAAATCAATGTTTGATCGCGCTACGGCTTCACCAGCCCATTGAATCGCTCCCTCGCCACTATAATATTGTTTGCGGACAGCACCAATACATTCTTCTAAAGTTGGCTTGCAGTGAAAAACTCTGGTATGATTTGCCATCCTAAGTGCATCACGCTCTGGATCAATTCGCCAGTTGCCATTTTCATCTTGCTGCCATAAGTTATCTTTGGCATCGGCGAACAAATTATCTTCACTCGAACCTTGCCTCATGCCAGCTGATCGCCTAATATTACCGGCAACAATTGTGACAGCAGCTTGATCGATTAATAGACAGCATTCAACTGAATTTAATTGTCGTCCTACAGCTTTATTCAAAATAGATGCACAACGCTGATAAAGTCCGGGCAATTTTACAGGATTAGCAACTCCTCCAAAGCCGTTAAGAGTTTCTCCTGATCTACGGACATCGCTGATATCAACTAATACTTCAACTTCTGCTGAAAATTGTTCATCAGTAGAGAGTTCTAATAGGGCTTGATATGATTCAACCCAACCTTCACGGCTATCTCCAACGTGAATAATGACGTTATTGCCTTCTATATGAGTTTCAGTATATTCACGTCGCTGTTGGACAGGAGTGCTGCCAATTTCGCCTTGTACAGTGACATTCAGTTGATTACGAATGGGCGGCAACTGGTTAATAAATTGTGGTTCTAGAATAGCTCCAGTGCCACAGCCCATCATTGCCAGATCCATCATTAATCCGAAGGCACTCCAGTCTTCGAGATTAGTAGAGGTGCAATTATAAGCCCCGGAAAAATTCTTTGGCTTGGTTATCCAGTCTGTACCACCAACCCATAGCCAGCGTCCACTGGGCATAGCTTTCAACTTGCGCTGCATCTTATCCAGTATGGCAACTTCTTCTTGAGTTAGCTTTCCCAACTCAACTAAGCCGAGTAGAGTGCGATCGCATACCTCATCCCATGTTTCCCTTAGTCCCGCCTTTGTCCGGCGGCTATAGGTTCTAAAAAATACGGGATTAGCAGCCGGTGCAGTTTCTGGAAACCTTGCACTCTGGCGTATTCTTTCGAGATTCTGAACCATATATCAAGTGTCTTGTGTGCGGACAGATTATGACTATACGCCAAGTAGTTTTAGTATTAAAGATTGTCAAATTGTCCACTTTACGCTACCTCTACCCTGCACTAATTACAACAGAAATTTATGATGTATAATGTACCCTACCCTTGAGTAGAATATAAATACTAAGTTTTAATTAGCACTATATATTTTAAGTAAATTATCTCTTTCGCCCCATCTTCAGGCTGATGATCGCTACTCAGTACTGGCTCAACGCACCGCTACCGCTAATGGTACTCAGGACTCTTCATTACTTTCCCTCAACTAGCAGTGATAGTTAAATAAGTTATGGCTGTAAGTTAAATCCAAACAATTAATTCCAGTCTCTTGGGAACTATAAATTTAGTTACAGGAAATTGATTATGAATAATGAATGGGAGCCTCTAAATCCTAATGATGATGTTGTGCATTTTTATCAAGAAGCATTTGAAAATTTACCCCGCACTCAAATAGTTTTTCAGTTATTAAAGGAAATTAGTAAAATTTGGGCAGAACACTGTACCTCGTCAGGATCAAGAGTATTTGGAGAAGGATTTGAATGTTGTGTTTTAATACCTGGTCAACAATGGCGAACAGGTAAAATTAGAGTATGTCTAGAATTTTGCCCTGATGAAACTGAAATCGAAGATAATCGATTAGATATTAAACAGGAAAACTCTCCTCTTGACGACCTTCGGCAGCAACTAAAGGAAGGTAAAAACTAATACCCAATTTGATATACACAGATATAATATAAAATTATATGTGTCTGTGTGCGCTGAAAAAAACAAAATGGTATGGACTTCCCTACATGCAAAAATACATCGCACAATCCGATCGCGCCACTTATTTGAGCGCAAGCAACAGCTATTAGTTGCTGTCTCCGGCGGACAAGATTCTCTATGTTTAATAAAATTACTTTTAGATTTACAATCCAAATGGGGATGGGATTTAGGTATCGCTCACTGCGATCATCGCTGGCGTTCTGACTCTGAGGCTAATGCTCATCACGTCGAAAACTTAGCTAAAACTTGGGGTATATCTTTTTATTTAGAAACAGCGAACAAGCCGATAAATAGTGAAGCTGCTGCACGCGATTGGCGCTATCAAGCTTTAAGTGCGATCGCTCAGGCAAATAATTATCAATATATAGTTACAGGACACACCGCCAGCGATCGCGCCGAAACTCTCCTTTACAATTTAATTCGCGGTACTGGTGCTGATGGCTTGCAAGCCCTAACTTGGCAACGCCCTCTAACTACAGGCATTATGCTAGTGCGTCCACTTTTAGAAATTACTCGAATACAAACAGAGCAATTTTGTCAAGAATTTAAATTACCAATTTGGGAAGATTCCACCAATCAAGATTTGCAATATGCCCGCAACCGCATTCGCCAAGAATTACTACCATATTTGCGAGATAATTTCAACCACCAAGTAGAATCAGCCTTAGCCCAAACGGCAGAACTTTTACAAGCAGAAGTGGAATATTTAGAAAAAGCTGCCCAGGAATTGCGGGATGAGGCATGGAGCATGGGGCATGAAGAAGATTCTCTTACTTCTTTTCTTCCCTTGAGGTTAAATCGTCGGGTATTGCAGAAAGCACCATTGGCGTTGCAACGTCGGGTGATGCGTCAGGTATTGCAGCAAATACTGACTGATGCGCCCAGTTTTGAACACATCGAAAAATTAACGGCTTTAATTATAGCGCCCAACCGATCGCAAACCGATCCATTTCCTGGTGGTGCGATCGCTCAAGTAGAAGGTGATTGGATCTGTTTTAAATAGTTATTTAAAGACTTTTTGCGATCGGGAACGATGCACATTATTAGTTTCAGAATATTAAGATAATATGCAGAAATCCATTTAGATTGCCAAGAAGCATTAAGCAATTGGTATAAAGTTACCACTAAAGCGAAATGGTCAAATTTAGTTGAAGTACAGCAGGTTTTTCCTAAAGCTGAAGCTGTTGGTAATTTTACAGTTTTCAATATTAAAGGAAAGAAATATCGCTTGATTGTTAGTATAGATTATGAAGGACAGTTAATTTATATTAAATATATCCTCAACCATGCAGAATATGATAGGGAGAACTGGAAAAATGACCCTTACTTTTAATCCAGATAAATATAAAGAATTATTAACAGCTTATCTTCCCAAACTTATAAAGAGTCAAGCCGAAAATGAGCAAGCTTTGGGGATAGTGGAAGATTTAATGCACCGGTAACGCAGCCCAGAAGAAGACGAACTTTATCAGTTATTAATTACTTTAATTGAAAAGTTTGAACAAGAATATTATCAAGCAAGCCAGCAAAATAATCCTACATCTATGTGGTTATTTATTTTATAAGAATCTGAGAGAAGTAGAGATGATTTATTATCAGTTTTAGAAACAGAAAATTTGGTTAATAATATTTTAAATGGACAAGAGAAGATAAATACAGAACAAGCTCGTAAGCTGGGAGAGTTTTTTCATAGACCTCTTGCAAAAATCCTTGAATTACCCCTCCCCAACCTCCCCTTGTGAAGGGGAGGGGGCAAGATTTCAAGTTTCCCCCCTTTATAAGGGGGGATTAAGGGGGGTCTATTCGACTTATGCAAGAGGTCTCATGTAGACTCTAGTTTATTTATAGAGTAATAACTAAGCTCATAGTTCGTAATTGGACTTTAGCTAGGCTAAAGCCCAAGTACTTGTTAAGATGCTAGTAATTCTGGCTGAGGCATTAAACTTTGGAGAGTGTGACGCAACTGAGCGATCGCTTGAATTTGATAATCAGCAGTTTCCTGGAATTGATCCAAAGATTCTCCAATTGCTTGCAGCTTTTGCCTTAATCCATCTAGAGAATCCTGAATTGGTTGTAGTGCTTCTTGATAAAGATTCACTCGACCATAGTATTCAGCAGTTGTTCTTCGTAGGGATAGCAAATTTTCCTCCATCGCTTTCAGTTCTTGGCGCTTTTCATCTAGATCGTGAGTTTGATTGTCAATCATTCCCTGATTTAGCTCAACACTAGAACGAATCTGCTCAATTTCACGTTCCAGCTTTTGAATTTCCTGTGAATATTGTTGTCGCTGGGTTTCAATTTGTAAGAGAATCGGTTCTAAATTAATTTTGTTGTTGCTTTCTTCTTCTTCAGTAACAGCACGTCCTTGCCGCCGTAGCAGTACAGCTTGATGTTGCTTGAGAAACTTCTGGTGCTGTAGCATATTGCGGCGTTGTCCCACCAAACTGGAATTTAGCATCTGATAAAGGTCTTTTTCATCCGTTAGTTCTAGTTCTAAATTGATGTGGTCATGGTCAGATGCGTGATTTAATTTAGTTTGAAGTTCTTCTATAGCTTCTTGTTTATATTTCAGTTCTTGTTCTTGATCGTGAACAAAGCTAGCGTCGATTTCTAACTTATGCTGCAAGTCTTGCACTATCTTTTGTAGTTCTTCTAAAGGCATTTTATTCAAAGCTTCCACATCAGCTTGCTTACCGAGAACTACATCACCAGATGTTGCAGCTAAAGAGTGCATCTGTTGATATAACTCTTCGGCGTTTCGTAACTGCTCTTTGACGAGCCGAGCATACTCTTGCTTGCTGGTAAGGTCTGCTGTATTTATTTGCAATTGGGCTGTTTGCTGAACTAGAGAATTTTGTGCTTGTTGCAATGCATTTTGGCGATCGCTAAAAGTTTGTGATAAGCGCTCAACTTCTTCTTGCTGTTGTGCGATCGCACTTTTATGCTCCTCCAATTTTTGCCAATGCGGAGTCAAAGTCGCTTGCTGCTTTTCGACTAATTCAAAGGCTAGATGTAAATGTTCTCTAACTGTTTCCGTAGGAGTAACACGACTAGACAACCGATCGAGTAACTCACTCATTACTCGACTTTGCTCCTCATCCAAAACCGTCCCTTGTTGAAAATCCGCTTGGCGTTCTTCTAGGCGACGCTGCTCACCCCGTAAATGCTCCCAAGCGCCTTCCAACTCTTGGCGGTTGCGCTCAATTTCTCCTTGTAATCGTTCAATTTCCTGGCGGGAGGTGTCAACTTCCTGTTTTTGCTCCTCAAGATGTTGTACCTCATCCTCCAATTCTTGCAACTGTTCTGCTCGTACCTCCATGTCCATTTCACGGCGATTCAACTCTTGCGCCTGAAATGTTAGTGACTGTTTCCACTGATCGATCTCATCTTCCTTGAGTTTAAATTTCTCCAACTGGCGGGAAAAATTCTGCAAAATGTTGACGAGTGGACGCCCTGCTTCTTGAATCCGTTGCACTTGACGATTCGGATTCAGTTCAACCAGTACCAAAGCACCATCATTTAATTTGCTTGCGTCCTCAGCGGCAATCACTTCTTCCGACACAGTACTCCAATTCTGGTCAGTTCGCTGACAAGCTAGCAGTTTCAGTTCGGTTTTGCCACCGCCACTGAGTAAACCACCTTTCTGTTTTTGTACTTCTGCTAAATACAGCACACCGTTAGTCCTTTATTGATGCACTTAAAGTTCGTGTTTTGAGATATACCTTAAATAATTCTGTTAACTTGTCTTACTTAACCAGGGTTTAGGAGAACAAGACTGACAAAACTATAGACGCAAGATGTTACGTCTTGATACTTATAGAAGCGATCTGGTCGCGCCTTTATATTTTGTACTGATGACAGTGATGATGACTTCCGTGTTAACACTAGCTTTGTCAAAGTGTATTACGAAAGATGAAGGTTTATAGTTTAATGTATTCCTTAATGAAAATCAGAACAGAGTAAAAATCTTTTCAATACTCCATAATCAGTACTTAAAGAAGAAGTCATAATTCACGATTCAGAATTCAGCAATACTAAGGAGTACTTTTTAGCTAAATGCAGGGAAATTTAAATGAAATTGATATTTGCAGTATTCTGCAATTGATTGAATTGGGACAGCGAACTGGGCAACTATGGGTGGAAGCTTATAGCTCTCACCAGAACAACAAACTGGGTGGAGATGGAGCGAGCATTTATCGCCCTAAACAACAGTCTTGGTTCGTCTTTTTCCTTAATGGTCAAATTATTTATTGCCAAGAAGGCGAGAGTAGTTTATCGAGAATTAGCGATTATTTACGTCATTATCGAGTTGAGATGCGACTCACCGACAAACAAATTGTTTCTTTGCCACCAACCGACGCGCCAGAGTATGCCTATCTTTGGGCACTCTTGGAGCGGAATATCATCAACCCAAAAATAGCTGGTAGTATCATTTACGGTTTAGTGCATGAAACTCTCTTTGATCTGCTGAGTTTACGCCAAGGTAACTTCATTTTCCATCAGGGTGCGGCACTTGCCCCGCAATTAAACACTTTTGAGATTGCTCCATTTGTGACAAAAATTACCAAGCAGCTGCAAGAGTGGAAGCAACTCTATCCACACATTCAGTCTCCAGAACAATTGCCAGCGCTATCTGACAAAGTTTAGCTACAATCTTCTTTACCAGAAGCAACCGTGAATAAGCTACAACATTGGGCTGATGGTAAAACATCCTTGCGACAACTGGCTCGCCATCTCAACCGAGACATTTTGACAGTCGCTAAGGCAATATATCCTTATGTACAACAAAGTTGGCTACAACTAGTATATTCAGAAACTAATCAACCAGATACACACACGGATAGCTGGGAATTGCAGGGAAAACCGACGGGGCGGATAGTATGTATTGACGATGCGATCGCCATCGGTAAGACTATAAATTCCATCTTACAACCACAAGGTTATGAAGCGATCGCTCTCACCAATCCCTTAGAGGCACTAAGTCTAGTTTTTCAACTCAAACCTGATTTAATTTTATGCGACATTGCCATGTCGGAATTGGAAGGATACGAGGTTTGCGCCATGCTGCGACATTCAACAGCATTTCGGCTCACACCGATTATCATGCTTACTGGGAAAGATGGGTTTATGGATCGAGTCAAAGCTAAGATGGTCGGGGCAACAGATTATTTAACAAAACCGTTTACAGACACTGAGTTACTCATGCTCGTAGAGAAATATATCAACAATCAATGAAAATAGGGCATGGGGCATGGGGCAAAACAGTTCCGTTAGCGTCAAGCGGGGCGTTTAGCCCGTTTCGAGTTCCTCGGCAAGCGAGTAAAGAAGTGAGATTCCCCAGTCAGCACTCAGCACTCAGCACTCATACCAATTTAATGTGAAGCTGCACTAAATGAGTAACTCTCTATTCTTGGCGCTCTTGGCGTACTTGGCGGTTCGTTTAATATTCTGTGCATCTTCATAAACAAATGGTATCAGCACTCCTGAAGGGCATGGGGCATTGATTATTTCTCTTATCTATGGAGCATAAAAAGAGATCGAAGATTTGTTGATCTACTAAAAGATGAGTAAAAAGATGTTATCACAGAGTCAGCTAACTTAGTGAAACGTCAACATCCAGGAAAATAGTGAGAACCTAAAATTAATTTATACAGTTAATACTTGCGGAGGAATCAGGGAATGTTCCAATTAGGAACGTCTAAATCAGGAGGTAAATAGACACTTATGAGTACAGTTCTGATTGTGGAAGACAGTATCGCGCAAAGGGAGATGATTACAGACCTCCTGAAAGCAACTGGCCTAACAGTTACCCATGCTAGTGATGGATTAGAAGCATTAGAGGCAATTCAAATAGCACCTCCAGATTTAGTGGTATTAGATATTGTCATGCCCCGAATGAACGGCTACGAAGTTTGTCGGCGGTTAAAATCCGATCCAAAAACCCAAAATGTCCCAGTGGTTATGTGTTCTTCCAAAGGCGAAGAATTTGATCGTTATTGGGGCATGAAGCAGGGGGCAGACGCTTACATAGCCAAACCGTTTCAACCAACCGAGTTGGTAGGAACAGTCAAACAACTGCTGCGAGGATAAGGATAAAAACAACATGGTCAGCAAACCGGACTTTTTAAGTGGCAGCGGTCAAGACCACTTTCGACCAGAATTACAAGTAGAAAGTCCTGAAGGTGAGTTACATTTGAGGTTTTACATTCCCTCGCATCAGGAGTTTGCACTACAAGCAACTGGTATCCGGGAGGTAATTGAACTAAGTCCTGATAGAATCACCCCGATTCCTAATGCTTCTCCTTTACTTTTGGGTACTCTAAATTTACGAGGTCGAGTTATTTGGGTGGCCGATTTGGGTCAATTTCTGGGGGAAGCAAGTGTGTTAAACACGGATAGAGCTGAAATTTCGGTGATTGCTATTGAAGAGCAAGACACAATAGTCGGTTTAGCAGTAGAGGAAATCGGTGGCATGGACTGGTTGGATGTCCAGAATCTTATGCCACCAACTAGTGTTCCAGATACTATGGCTCCCTTTTTACGTGGAGAGTGGCTATTAGGTGCTAAAAGCAACCAGTGTCTACGACTGCTCGATCAAATGGCAATTGTACGGAGTGCTAGGTGGGCAGGATGAAATTGGAGGAGGAAATGGCAGCAAGTATTGATAATTACGAGCCAACATATCAACAGGCAATGACCGCCTATGTTCAAAGAAATTATGAGGTTGCGGCCACTTTAGTTGACCAAGTGGTGCAAAATTTACCAGATGACCCCAATACCCATTTGTTACGGGGTCACATCTACTATGTTTTACAGCAGTACGATGTAGCAAAAGAAGAATATCAACAGGTATTAGGCTTGACTAACGATCAAGAAATTATTGGTTTTGCCAAGAATGGAATTGACAATATCAATCAATATTTACAGTCATTCGGTGGGCAGATCGATCCATTAGAAAATCAAGAGGAAATAAATTCTTCAGAGATATCGGATGTACTGGCAGATAGCGAACCAGAATTAGAAAATTTGGGTACTAATCAAGAGTTTGACAGCGATAACCTTGATTTGAACTTTTTTGGAGAGCATCAAGAAAGTGTAAATGGCGTTGAAGATATATCTTCAAAAGGCCCATTTGATATACCCACAGAAGATAGTATTGGAACAAAAAAAATATCAGATTATTCTACACCTTTTGGTGATGACCCTTTTGCCGTCAATGAAGAATCACAGGAACAAGAGTCAAATAAAAACTGGGAGGATAATACAGAATTAGAGTTGCCTGCTTTTTGGCAGGAAGGGATCTCAGAAGAAATTCTGGAAGAATCATTAGCAAATAGTCAATTCTCAGATCATGAGATAAATTATCCTCACGAAAATTCACCTATTGACAATAATAACTATTCATCTTCTAATTTACAAACTGGTAATAGCGAGAATAACTCTCCTGATTTATTGTTGAGTGAGCCAAAGTTTCCAGAGGAGAGGATTGGAAATTTAGAATATAAAAAATCTCCTTTTGGAGACGAAACTTTACTGATTGTTGCAGAAGAACTGAGAAATGATTCGACAACAACAAATAAGTTGGAATACGGCAGTAAAGATAACTTATCTGAAACCGAAGCAGATAGTTGGTTAGCACCAACAGATTTGGAAGTAGAATCAGCTTTTCAGTCGAATTTGCCGGAGAAGGATTTATCTTTTAATAGCAATTTACCTCGAAAAGAAAAGCAGTCTAAGTCAAGTGAATTCATCAGTCAAAATAAGTTTGATGACGATGAAAATTTTGATATGGAAGCATTTGAGTCTGCCTTTGGCTCAGAGAGTTTAAACTCTTATGAAGACTCAAGCAATATACTGAATGGAGAAAATTATAAGAGCAATATCGAGTTTTTAGATGACTTTGAGGAATTTGACGATTTAGGCAATATTCCAGGGTTTGACCTGATCGAAGGAGATTCTAACTTCGGTAATGCCGCAATGCATTCTGCTCCAGTAGAAACTAGTGATACTGGACGCCTTCAAAGCGCGGAGGCTTTTTTAAGTAATACAGCTGCTAGCGATCGCGAAGAGGAACTGTTCTCAATGACTGGTTCCCATGAAGCCGTTCCAGTCTTTAGCCAAGCAGATATCTCGAAACTAGAACCCAATGTCAGCATTGAGCAAGGATGGTTAGCACCACTAGAAAATGCCTCCATCGAACGGAAACAATGGCTAATTGCTGGAAGTGTAGGCATTGTCTCAGCGCTGGTTGTAGCCACAGTTAGCTTTGTCGCCACCACATTTTCGCCACCCCAACAGCGAGAATCAGTAAGAAACACAGGTTGGGCAATGTCACTAGCCGCAGGGATTGCAGGTTTTGCGACCGCAGGCTTCATGGGAAATCTGGCGCTTAAACAAATTCGGCGCACAACTGATGACCTGCAAGCTCAGTTTGAGGCTGTACGTCAAGGAAATCTGAACGCTCAAGCCACAGTGTTTTCCGAAGATGAATTGGGGCATTTAGCTACTGGCTTTAATGAAATGGCGCGGGTAATTTTCACAACCACAAGTGAAGCCCAACGCAAAGCCGATGAACAAGAGGAAGCCAAAGAAAACCTGCAACGTCAAGTGATTCGTTTATTGGATGATGTGGAAGGAGCTGCTAGAGGCGATTTAACAGTCCAAGCGGAAGTGACAGCCGACGTACTGGGAGCCGTAGCTGACGCCTTTAACCTGACGATTCAAAACCTGCGGGATATTGTGCAACAGGTAAAAGTGGCGGCGAAGGATGTAACAAAAGGTGCAACCAACTCCGAAACCTTTGCCAGAGCCTTATCTAGTGATGCTTTGCGGCAAGCAGAAGAGTTAGCGGTGACGCTGAATTCTGTACAGGTGATGACCGACTCGATTCAGCGGGTAGCAGAGGCGGCGCGGGAAGCCGAAACCGTTGCGCGTGATGCTAGTACGATCGCTCTTAAAGGTGGCGAAGCAGTAGAAAATACCGTGGCAGGGATTTTAGAAATTCGAGAAACCGTTGCCGAAACCACTCGCAAAGTAAAGCGATTGGCGGAATCTTCCCAAGAAATTTCTAAAATTGTGGCGTTGATTTCTCAAATTGCTTCCAGAACAAACTTGTTAGCGCTCAATGCTAGTATTGAGGCGGCAAGAGCCGGAGAAGCTGGACGTGGGTTTGCGATCGTTGCAGATGAAGTGCGCCAGCTAGCAGATAAATCTGCTAAATC
This sequence comes from uncultured Nostoc sp., assembly GCF_964247315.1. GTDB lineage: Bacteria > Cyanobacteriota > Cyanobacteriia > Cyanobacteriales > Nostocaceae > Nostoc. The sequence continues at coordinate 3,448 of NZ_CAXTTT010000008.1, read as the reverse complement.
CCTCAAGGAAATTGAACAAATTGTGATGCAAATCCAAAGCGAAACAGGCTCAGTAATGACTGCGATGGAAGAAGGCACACAACAAGTAATTAAAGGGACAAAATTGGCAGAAGAAGCCAAGCGATCGCTCGAAAACATTATTCAAGTGGCGAATCGCATCGATATTCTTGTGCGCTCCATTACCAGTGACACTGTGGAACAAACGGAAACTTCCCGCGCCGTCGCTCATGTAATGCAATCAGTAGAGCTAACCGCCCAAGAAACTTCCCAAGAAGCGCAGCGAGTTTCAGGCGCCTTACAACACTTAGTAGGTGTATCCCGTGACTTGATCGCCTCCGTTGAACGTTTCCGAGTGGAAACTATGGAAACCAGATAAATTGTCATTTGTCCTTTGTCTTTGTTATTTGCTAATGACCAATGACCAATGACTAATGACTAATAACTAATGACTAATGACTCTTGACTAAAAAACTATGCTGCCGGAACAACAACAGCGGATTTTGGGTTACTTTATTGAAGAAGCCAGGGATCACCTGAATACCATTGAGCAGGGCTTACTGAATTTAGAGGGTACCCTGAACGACCCGGAAATGATCAGTGAGGTCTTCCGGGCGGCTCACTCCATCAAAGGAGGAGCGGCGATGCTTGGATTGACTAGCATCCAGCATACCTCCCACCGTCTGGAAGATTGTTTTAAAGTTCTTAAAGATAATCCGGTTCAGATTGACCAAAAGTTAGAGTCTTTATTTCTTGGTGTATCTGATACCCTAAAATCGCTGTTAGAGCATTTGAGTGGGCCTTATGGTCTTTCTGAAGATGCAGCTAATACTTTGATGTCAGAAACTGAGCCAGTCTTTCAATGGCTGTATCAGCATCTGGAACTACTTGTAGAACAAGGAAAGAGTGGAGCAGCCAGCAGTCCTGACGCAACAAAACTTACAACCTCTGTAGAGAATGTCTCCACACTTACAGAACTTTTCCTGCGGCGAGATATTCCCGATCTGGCAGAAGACACCCATCAGGAATCTCCAGACTCAGTAGCACCTCAAGAAACGCGATCGCCAGTCACTGCTAAAGAAAATAATAACTGGAGCGAGTTTCAAGCCCAAGTGCTGCAAACACTGCGGGAAATGTTGCAACTATTTAAGCAAACGACAACACCTTCAACTCGGCAAAACCTCCAGCAATGCTGTCACCAGTTAGTCAAACTTGGTGAAACTTGGAATTTGTCCAAATGGTGTGGTTTATGTCAAGCAGCAGCCAGTGCGATCGGCAATCCTGAAAATACTTATCTGACTTTAGCTAAAATTGTCATTACCGAAATCAAACAAGCTCAAGAATTAGTATTGCAAGGTAGAGAAGCCGAAATTGCAATTAGTCAGCAACTAGAAGCACTTTTGAGCTTTGCAGAAATTGAGTTATTAGAAATTACCCCTGATTTGTTTGATGAACAATCTGCGGCTTTCACAGAATCAGAGCCAATTCTATCTGGTAACATCGAGCCTTTTGTCATAAATAACCTAGCCCAGACAACTGAAGAACTGAATCTAGACAATGATAGTAGCGATAGCTACTCTAACGTCTCCGACGAACGCTCCGCTTTTCAGTTACAAGGAACACCACTAAACGAAAGTAGAAACACTAGTCTTACTTTCACCACACATGACGAAGCACATCCAATCAGTAACAATCTTGACCCCAATGGCCCAGAGGTAGGAATAGCTGAGTTAAATACCCTTGCTGATTTATTTGACGGTGAAACTCCCGAACTAGATGAAAGTTGGCATCAAGAAGAAACCTTAGATATTGTTGCTATCGATGACTTGGGAATTGATTTGAGCAGCACTGAGGCTGAAGACGCTCATAACGATTTATCTGACTTACTCTCCTTTAATGAAGATATAAGCAACGCGCTGCACCCAACAAGCACAGCCACAACAGAAGATTTATCCTTGTTATTTGGCGACCATTTCCTAGAAAAAGATAATTCAGAACCTCAAAATCAACAAACATCTGCTACGCCTCTAGAGTTTAGCGATATTAACGAAGTTGAGATAAATTTAGACTCATCTTCTTGCGAAATTTTACAAGAATTTATTGATATTCCTAGTGATACAAACCAGACTATTAGCGAGATTGTCCAAAATAGTGTAGTCAAAGATTTCTTGACAGAGGAGTTAGATGATGATGAACTATTGCCAACAAGCAAAGTCACTCAATCAGAAACTGAGCCGTTCACTAGTGTGGAACTATCTATCAACCAACAAAACAATTTTGATAACTTATTCTTAGAAACTAAAAATGCAAATTGGGTAGAACAAATTACCCCTAGTGACTATATAGAATTACCTGAGCCAACAGACTTGTCTTTGGACAACTTGTTTGCTGAAATGGAAGAACAGCTACAACTATCGACAAGTGAACCAGAAATCAATAATTTATTTGATACACCTCCGGTAACGGAACCTGAGTTTTCTCAATCAGAAAATGATTTGAGCAACTTCTGGAACCAGGAAACCACAGAAGAAAAGGACGAATTCGATTCCTTAATTGAGCAGAATGTGGAAAGGGCGTTAGATGAAAGTTTGTTTACTGCGGCGGCTGATAATATTTTTGCTGATAATCAGCAGTCCATACCTTCTTCTATAGCCAGTTTTGATATAGAAGAAGATTTTGATATCAATTTCCAGCATCAAGAACAGCTAGATTTAATATTATCATCAGATTCTGGAGATAATTTATTTGATGAATTAACATCAAGTAGCTCAGCTATTTCTCCTATAATCAACGATACCTCCACGCCTGAAATGCCTTTGTTAGCGCAGCATCCGGGGGAAGAAATTCTTAGACCACAACAACCAGAATCTTTAGATTTTGTTCCAGAATTTACTACTCAGACCCAAGATATATCTGCTGTTGATCTGGAAGTTAATTCATTAGGCACTTTTGATGAGAATCCGCAATTTCTGTTTGAAGATGTTGCGACAAATGATTCTATCTATATTCAAATGGAAACTACAGAGAATACTGTGGATGAACTATCAGAAACTATCAGTTTTGGGGAAAGTTCAAATTCAGCACCACCAGAAGCACAGGCAGGTGATTTATTCGGCTCTTTCGATGAGAACCCGCACCTGCTGTTTGAAGATGTCGCTACAAATGAATTGACCTATATTCAGATAGAAACCACAGAGAATACTGTGGATGAACTATCAGAAACTATCAGTTTTGGGGAAAGTTCAAATTCAGCACCACCAGAAGCACAGGCAGGTGATTTATTCGGCTCTTTCGATGAGAACCCGCACCTGCTGTTTGAAGATGTCGCTACAAATGAATTGACCTATATTCAGATAGAAACCACAGAGAATACTGTGGATGAACTATCAGAAACCGTCAGTTTTGAGGAAAATTCAGATTCAGTATTATCCCAAGCACAGCTAGATGATTT
>NZ_CAXTTT010000007.1:0-95500 GCF_964247315.1 uncultured Nostoc sp. | reverse complement strand
CACGCTCTCCGGCGACTGATTCCTCTTAAATTTTTGAATTTGGAATTGCTGCATTTATATGCAAAGCAGTGTATTTAGTTAAAACTCAGTCGGAGAAATAACTATCCGGCTGAGTTTAGTTAATGCCTCTCTAGCTGCTTTGAATATAAAACCTCAGTATTCCCTTATTAATTGCTTGTTTTAAATCATAATTAGACTACAGCATCTGGCTCACTACCATCTTCTATATTGCTGTTATCGCTGTTAATAACTTCCGCGAGTTCCTCACCTACTAACACACCAAATGTAGCTCCAATTAATTCACCAGCAGACTCAAAGGCAGCTTCACCAGCAGTATCTGCTATCCCTTTAATCAGTCCGGAAACAATAAATTCTCCTAAAGTCAATCCAACTGCTCCACCTGCGAAACCACCTACAACAGACCCAACACATGTGCATATAACTTGAACACACAATTTTGATGTAAATTTAAAAGACAATCTTGTTAATTCTTGCTTCCATTTCATAGTAAACCAGCAATATTTAATAATTGTTCTACTAGATAATAGTATTTAGAACAAATACTTACTGTCAATAAAAGTTATGCTGACTTTACCCTAATATTATAAAAGCAGTATTGGCACGGATAAATAATGTTTATCTTTTAAATATTTTATCAATTTGCTGTTCGCCCTCGTATCCACAAAGCCAGTACACTCATTAACAACACCCCCATCACTCCTTGCAGGGGATTATTATTCACACCAGTTACCCAATCAGGAACTTGGCCAGAATATTTCACTAATTTACCCACATTAATAATGTAGTAACCCCAAACTAAACCACTATGTAAACCAATTGGTAAACCCAAGCGTCCCCTACGCCAACGCTTTCCCCATACTTGCGTTAACCCCAGCAGTACTAAAGCTGGAAATTGCGGCAGTGTATGAATAATTGCCTCCAAAGGTTTAATAAAGTGCAATGTAGCAAACGCAGTTGCATCTATCCACAGTGCCACACGCGGACTGTAATCTCGTTGTAATTCATCTAGCAACCAGCCTCGGAATAACAATTCTTCAGCAAATCCAACACCTAAGCCAACAAGTAAACCCTCTAAAATCACTTTCAGCAAAAAAACTTTCGGTTGTTGCCACACCAACCAACCCAACAAACTTTCTACCCCAAAAAGTATCAGAATATTAATTATCCCCAGAGCCAAGCCACGCAGCAAATCCATACCGTTTTGCCGCGTGAATTCTAAGCCATAATGCCGCAGAATTTGAGGCTGCTGGTAGACATATTTACCCCATAATCTCAGAATAAAAATAAATACTGCATATAACAATACCAGTGTCAATATACTTTCTAAGTTTGAATCATGCACTAGTAAGTATATTGGTGTAGCCAATGGCAACCATAGCAACAATAAAGTCAAAATAAAAGCACCCAGCCTAATAGGGGCAGGGCGTTCAGCTAAACGGACAAGGTTTTTTTTCATACCAAACAGATCAAAATCATTCGTAATTCGTAATTACAATCAGTGTTAGCTCTGAACTTTCCACTGTCTTACTGTCTACTAAATTAAAAATTCAGCGTGGGCTGCTGTACCCTCTTTAATTACGAATTACGAATTACGAATTACGAATTATTTAACTATTCATCAGGTTCAATCGTGCTACTTAAACCGTGACTTTTCAATGTTTCGCAATAAAACTCAGCGTGTTCCAGAGCGCAAGTAATGACTAAAGCCAGCCCGTTAGTATGGGCTTCCATCATGATGCTCACAGCTTGGGGTTGGGTAAGGCTAGGTACAGTGGCTATTAGTGACTGTACAACATGCTCCATAGAGTTGTAGTCATCGTTATGGAGCAAAACGCGATAGCGAGGCGCGAGCTTGCGGGATGTGGAACGCTTTTCAATGGTTTCAACTGACACGGCTCTTTGCTCTTTTCTCGTTACTTCACTACAACAAAATCTCTGTCTAGCGATCGCTCAATAGTTATTTTCCTATTCTATAGTATTTCTGCTCAGATACTATGCTAGGAAAACCCTTGGCTGCCAGGGATTGGTTGTATTAGTTTTGCGTAGCCACTTGATAAGGCACACGTCTAAGACATGGCTGCCATAAGAGTGCTACCCTAATCTTACAGAAGCTTTCCTTAAACGTAGCGCATTTTCCCTTTTAAGATTAAGGAAGTTGCAAGCAAAATAATCCTTGCCCCTGCCCAAGATGGACATGAGCCTAGATTTTCTTCAAGCGGGACAAATTGTGTCTTTAGAGTATGGCGACAGGAACCTGTATGCAGAAGTCATTCAATTTGTAGTTTCCCGGCAGTTGTGCTGGGTGCGTCCTTTATTAATGGTTACTTTCATAGAAGAATCACCCCTAATTACTGATTTGCGAGATGCATCTGACTTACTTTGGCCTGCCAATTTATTTCGCCCAGCATTAGACACAGAAGTAATTATCTTCTTGAGCCAACTTTTAGCAAAAGAGCCAAAAACTGAACCTGATTCAGTCGCCAAGCAGCAACTCAATCAGTTTATTCACCAACTTTGGCAAGCATATCAAGAGGGGTTAGGGATTGGGGATTAGTGATTGGGCATCAGGTATTGGGCATTGGGCATTGGGCATCGGGCAAAACAGTTCCGTTAGCGTCAGCGGGGCGTTTAGCCCGTTTCGAGTTCCTCGGCAAGCGAGTAAAGAAGTGAGATTCCCCACTCAGCACTTCTGGAAGGCATTGGGCATTGAGCATGGAGAATAGACAACGTAGAGACTTCTTCAATAATTCTTTCTTGTCTTCCTTGTCCCCTTGCTAAATTTAATTACGAATTATGTTAGGGAGTTCTCGTACCCTTAAAGAGAAGCAAGCTATACACAACTTCTCGTAGAGAGTGTCATTACGTTAGTGCAGCGTCTGGTAGAGAGCGTCATTATGAATTATTTTAAAATCCCAGGCTAGGAACCAACTGGATTCGTCCAGCATCCATCTCTGCCATTAATAATTCTAGGGCTTCGTAATCAACATCAGAAATGTAACCCAGTTCCGTCAGTTCTGAGTTGATTTCATTCTCTATCTCAGGAGTTAGTTTTTTAATGTCAAGAGCTTTTTCTACTAATTTACGAATAGCGTACTGAGTTCTCATAAATAATAACCCAACTGTAATATGACACTAATCATCCCAGATCGGTCTCAGTATAAAGAGCGATCCAAATACTAACTTAGTAGTGATATATATCACAAATTAATTAGTTAACTAGATAATTCACTATGACTTTGCTGTATACCATCAGCAACGCTAAAGTGGGAGATTTAACCTACCGTTAAGACTTGGCTAAATTAGCTTTAGTTATAGACTAAGCAAGGTTTACCAGCATAGTTACTGATAATTTATCTGCTCTATGACCGTCTATAGTTGATTGTTTTTGAACTGACATAAAAAAAAAGTATATATAAACACATTTTAACCTGGAATTATAACAATCTTTAAACAGACATACTAAAGCAATAAAGATTCAGCAAAGAGAGCTAAGACGTATGGTCGATGCAACAAAATAGAGTTTATGTTCAAATAATCCTTAGCTTGACGCTTCAAAATTCTTAATAGGATGTAACTATGCAAGCAGTGCTTAACTATCCCAAGATTGCAGTTATTCGCCCCCAAGGGTGTTTAAATGCTGCAAACGCCTTGGAATTTGAACGAGATATGACTACAGCGTTGGCACAAAATGGTATTTCCATCTTGGTAGTAGACCTCGCGGCAGTAGAATCGTTAGACAGCGCGGGGTTGATGGCATTGTTATCTACACACAAGCTGGCTCTTACTTTAGGAAGAAGTTGCCAACTTTGCGCTGTTGCTCCACAAATTAGAATTATTTTTGAACTGACGCAACTCGATAGGGTATTTGAAATATTAGACACTGAAGCCGAATTGGGCCAAACATAACTTTATGTAAAAGCACAAAGGTTCGCGCAATAAATGGGCTTTTTGTAAAGGAGTTGTAAGTTGCAACGATAAACTTTGTTATAAGACCAAATTCAATGCTAATGTTGGGGTTGGGTAGCTGTAATTAAGGTAGCTAGAAGATAGCACAGTGGTTGTTGCAGTTGAAAGATTAATAACGTCAGATATTTTAAAACCAGCCCGTTACTTGGGTAACGAGCTGTTAGCAGTACACAAACCTTGGAATCCGGCAGCAATACGTTGGGTTTTAACCTACCCAGAAGTATATGAAGTCGGTGCATCTAATTTAGGGCACATCATTCTTTATAACATCTTGAATGCCCAACCGCGTCAATTGTGCGATCGCGCCTACCTCCCAGGAAAAGACCTGGCAGCCAAACTACGCGAAACTAATACGCCATTGTTTGCGGTAGAGTCAAAGCGATCGCTGACAGAATTCGACATTTTAGGCTTTAGCCTCAGTTACGAGCTGGGTGCAACTAACATCCTCCAAATGTTGGATTTGGCTGGAATTCCATTGACGTGGCAAGAAAGGCAGGGGGGCAGGGGGAAACTTACCGATACCCAGTCATGCTTTCCGTTGATTTTTGCTGGTGGGCAGACAGCGACATCGAATCCTGAGCCTTATGCTGACTTCTTCGACTTTTTTGCCCTTGGAGATGGAGAAGAACTACTGCCAGAAATTGGTTTGGTGTTGGAAGAAGGCAAACAAGCAGGATTGAGTCGAGAACATCTGTTACTTGATTTGGCACAGATACCTGGCGTATATGTCCCTCAGTTTTACGATATGGCAGAGGATGGCTCAGTTCATCATGGTCGCCCGGATGTGCCAAAACGAATTCTGCGACGGGTTGCAACTCCCATACCAGCATATTCTATCGGGTTAGTTCCCTATGTAGAAACAGTTCATGACCGCTTGAGTATTGAGATTCGGCGTGGTTGCACTCGTGGCTGTCGCTTCTGTCAACCAGGAATGCTAACTCGACCAGCACGGGATGTAGAACCCGATAAGGTTGTAGAAGCAATTGAACAAGGGATGCGGGCAACTGGTTACAATGAGTTTTCCCTCCTATCTCTGAGTTGTTCTGATTATTTGTCCCTACCAGCAGTGGGGATGGAAATCAAAAATCGCTTAAAAAATGAAAATATTTCTCTGACTCTACCAAGCCAACGGGTAGACAGATTTGATGAGAATATTGCCAATATTCTGGGAGGTACGCGGCAAGGTGGACTAACTTTTGCTCCAGAAGCTGGTACTCAGCGGATGCGAGACATTGTGAATAAGGGGTTGACAAATGAAGAATTGTTGCGGGGAGTAAAAACCGCTTGGGAACAAGGCTGGGATAAAATCAAGTTGTATTTTATGATTGGCTTGCCGGGTGAAACGGATGCTGACGTTTTAGGCATTGCCGAAACAGTAAGCTGGTTACAGCGAGAATGTCGAGGTAAGGGCAGAAAACCCCTAAACTTTAACCTGACAATTTCTAACTTTACGCCCAAGCCGCATACACCATTCCAGTGGCACTCAGTTTCTACCGCTGAATTTAAGCGAAAACAAAACCTGTTGCGGCAAGAATTCCGCCGAATCAAGGCAGTGAAGGTAAATTTTACCGATGTCCGCATTTCGGCAATGGAAGATTTTGTGGGACGAGGCGATCGCAATTTGAGCAAAGTAGTCCGCCGTGCCTGGGAATTGGGTGCAGGTATGGATTCCTGGTATGAAAATTTAGATCGGGCTTTTAGTGCTTGGGGGTCTGCGATCGCCCAAGCCGATTTAGATTGGAAATATCGCCAAGTAGAAAATGGCGAATGGAATTTGTTTCACGCAGAAGCAAAGAAGGGCAGAGAAGCACAGGAGAATACCCTACTCAGCACTCCCTCCCTCGATATTCCCTTACCTTGGGATCATATTGATACCGGGATTGACAAAAAGTGGCTTCAAGAAGACTTGCAACGCGCTCTAGAAGCTGCAATTGTACCCGACTGCTCTTTTGAAGGTTGTTCTCATTGTGGCGTCTGTGGCACCGATTTTGGGCATAATATCGTGATTGAATCACCTGCCATCCCAAAATTTGCTGGTGAGTTTGTCCCCAACACAACTAAGGCGCAAAGACTGCGAGTTTGGTTTGGAAAACAAGGTAATATGGCTTTGATGAGCCATCTCGATTTAATCCGTCTGTTTGACCGAGTTGTGCGGCGAGCAAGCTTACCAATTGCTTTTACTGGTGGGTTTCACCCAATGCCACGGATTTCTCTAGCAACTGCTTTGGCTCTAGGGGCTACTAGCAGCGGTGAAATTGCAGATTTTGAGTTAACTGTGCCAGTGGAAGTTAATACTTTCCGAGAAAAGTTGACTCGTGAAATGCCCACAGATATACCTATATATAATGTGGAGCAGATAGATTTAAAAGCTAGTGCCGCTACCCAACTGCTAGAGTCCGCAGAGTATTTAATTACTGTAGCAGCACTTGCAGAAACAACACCCATACAATGGCAAAACTGGATTGATACAATCAAAGCAAAAGAGGAACTTTGGTACGAGCAAATAACTAAATCAGGCAAGAGCCAGTTAATAAATCTGCGCGATCGCTTATTTAAACTGGAGTTAGTAGAAACCCACAAAAGCGTTGCAGAATCTATGTCGTCTGTAATCCGTTATCTAGGTAGCTATCGCCAGGACGGTTTGCTATTGCGTCCCGAACAAATCCTATTTATGCTAGAGACAGTGGCTAATGTAGAATTTCAACTGCTGCATATCCACCGCAATCGGCTAATTTTAAGGGTATAATCCCTATAGGGCAACTTGCTAGTAGTTGTCCAAAGATGGCAGCTCGTAGGAATTGATTTTTAGCAAGGTTGCGTTAGAATAGGGTGAAGAGAAATTTTCTGGCGCTGCATTGAATTAGCTGGTTCACTACCCTGGTATTCAGGGGGCGAAAGCAAAGATATTAGAGTGCAACTTCTAGGATTTTATCCTAGACAAATCAAAAAGCAGATTAAAGAATGCACACTCTCTCTATAGCTACCTTGTGAATCAGTAACTAACAACAGGCTCGGTTAGCTTCTCTAAATCCATGCTTTTTAAACAACTGCTGAATGTCTAATCCACGTAGTGCCCAAGAGCTAGTGCATTACTTTTTTTAGAGTTAAAGCAACTACTGTCGGTTTTGCTGACTTGTAGACGTTTACCAGACGCGCAAAGCGCTGCTTGTCTTAGGCTAGAGCGGCTCAAGGTAGGGTAGTAACTGGCGCTGCTGAGTATAACCCTAAGATAAATCCGGGGAATGGAAAATAGAAATAGTTTCTTTTTCTTAACGAATTCAGTAGGTTACTCTCAAATAAAGCATCCTGAGTTAAAATGCTCACTCAGGATTTAGAACTTTCAACTCAAAACTCTCTTGATTGAGGGTATTGCATCACAAATCAACCGCGACGGTTGATTTAATTGCTTAAACGATATGCAGCAGTTCTGGAATAATCAGCCATAAAAACGCTCTTAAGAGCGCCAATAGCTATTTAACTTAGAAGCTCAGATTTGCGATTTTTATTATCAGTAGCGCCTTTTGAGGGTTGTGAGGGCAGCAGAAGTATAATATCAAACCGAGAAGCACTGGTAATTAAAACTGACGCGGAGACGCAGGTAGTTTTGAATTATTAAGTAATTAACCGGACTTGATACAACAAACCTCAAACCTGTAAGTGCTGCCAATTTTTGAGGAAATTGAATGCCAAAACAAATTATCATTGCGGAGCAGCACCAAATTGCTGCGGTTTTTTCTGAAGATCAAATACAGGAACTTGTTGTTGCTACAGGTCATCATCAAATAGGTGATATCTATTTAGGAGTAGTAGAAAACGTATTACCTGGGATAGATGCGGCTTTTGTCAATATTGGCGACCCAGAGCGCAACGGTTTTATTCACGTCACCGACTTGGGGCCATTGAAGCTCAAGCGTACCGCAGCTGCAATTACAGAACTACTGACACCACAACAGAAAGTTTTGGTGCAAGTAATGAAAGAGCCAACGGGGACAAAAGGGCCCAGGCTCACGGGTAATATTACTCTACCCGGACGCTACGTAGTACTAATGCCTTATGGTCGGGGCGTAAATTTATCCCGACGGATTAAAAGTGAAAGTGAGCGCAACCGTTTACGAGCGCTGGCGATTTTGGTCAAGCCGGCGGGAATGGGTTTGCTTGTGCGTACAGAAGCAGAAGGCAAACCCGAAGAAGCGATTATGGAAGATTTGGAGTTACTGCAAAAGCAATGGGAGGCTATCCAGCAGGAAGCTCATTCCACCCGTGCTCCAGCACTACTTAACCGGGACGATGACTTTATCCAGCGTGTATTGCGGGATATGTACGGCGCGGATGTCAATCGGATTGTCGTAGATTCTAGTACTGGTTTGAAGCGTGTCAAACAGTACTTGCAGAATTGGAGTGGCGGTCAAACACCGCAGGGATTGTTGATTGACCATCATCGCGATCGCTCCCCAATTTTAGAGTACTTCCGCATCACTGCTGCCATTCGAGAAGCCCTAAAACCAAGGGTAGACCTCCCTTCTGGCGGTTACATTATCATCGAACCGACGGAGGCATTAACCGTAATCGATGTTAACTCAGGTTCCTTCACGCGATCGGCAACAGCTAGAGAAACAGTTTTGTGGACAAACTGCGAAGCAGCAACAGAAATTGCTCGCCAGTTGCGTCTGCGAAATATCGCCGGAGTAATCGTCGTTGATTTTATCGATATGGAATCGCGACGCGACCAACTGCAAGTTCTCGAACACTTTAATAAAGCACTCAAAGCAGACAAAGCTCGTCCTCAGATTGCCCAACTTACCGAACTAGGTTTAGTAGAATTGACCCGCAAACGTCAGGGTCAAAATATTTATGAATTGTTTGGTGAAACTTGCCCCACCTGTGGCGGTTTAGGACATACCGTGCGTCTGCCTGGAGAACTCGAAAATCGATTACCGATACCGGCAGAGACACCAGAGCGCGAGCGTTTTGTATCCTTGCCTCACCGAGAACCACGTCAGCCATCTGCCCGCATCCCGGAACCACGAGAAACCTATGATGGATTTGGGGAAGCATTTGATGGCGACTCAGAATTGAGCAACCTCAATCTGATCAATCATCCTAGTTATCAAGAACTTAATGATAAGCGCCGTACCCGGACTCGCCGCAGTCGAATTGGTGTTAATGGGTTAAACGGGAAAGATGAATCTCGGATTGTTCCCAATCCCCTAGCTTTTGTTAACGAGCCAGACCTAGACCTGGATGTGGAACCAGAAATAGGAGTTACACCAGAAATTCCCTCACCCACTCTTGGTAAACCAGGTTGGAGTGAAAGAGTAGAGCGCACTAAAATTATCAAGGCAGAACCAGTTAAGCCAGTGGTAGAACCACCGGAGATTAGAACTGTAGAAATGAGCCTCCAAGAACAGGATATATTTGCTTTGATGGGAATATCTCCTTTGGTGAAGTTAGAGCAAGAGGTTAAAAATACCAAGTCTGTGATTATTAATGTGATTCAGCCCGGTCAACAGCCAACGACCCCAACTGAATCAACCTCAGAATCAACTATTGTCCAAAAAGCAACACCTGAAATAATCACTATTCCCCAAAAGGCCACACCTGAAATAACTACAAGCAAAATACCGACACCAAAAGTTATTGAGCCAGAACAAAAATCTTTGATCGAAGAGACAACTGAACCATCGGAGTTGACTGTGAATCCTTCGGGACGCTTGTCTGCGAAAGCTGCTGAGAACGAGATCGCCGATGAAAGCGAAGCTAATAGCAGCGCCACTGCCAGCCGTCGCCGCCGCCGTCGTTCCTCAGCGATCGAGGATAATTAATTTACTTTATGGTAGAAATATCGCCAACGCCTTTGGAACAATCCACTTGGCTGGAGTTTTCTACCTTGTCAGGGATTCCAGGGTTGGTTGCAGGTGTGGATGAAGTAGGGCGAGGCGCTCTGTTTGGCCCTGTGGTGGCGGCAGCAGTGATCCTACCAGATCGCGCTTTGCCAATACTGATAGCAGCTAAAATTAAAGACAGTAAAAAGTTGTCTAGTTCTCGGAGAACTCAGCTAGCGCAGCAAATTTGTGAGCTAGCTATAGACTGGAAAATAGGGTTTGCTTCTACTGCCGAAATTGACAAGATAAATATTTTGCAAGCAACGCTGTTAGCAATGAGACGGGCTGTACTGAAGTTAAAGGTACAGCCTGTACTTTGCTTGATTGACGGCAATCAGTCAATCAAAGATTTGCTATTGCCGCAACAAACAATAGTTAAAGGGGACGAGCGATCGCTCGCTATTGCCTCTGCTAGTATTGTCGCTAAGGTTTGGCGTGACGATCTGATAATGCGTCTAGCACTAAAATACTCTATGTACAACCTGGAGTGTAATAAGGGTTATGGTAGCCAGCGGCATTTGCTGGCTTTGCAACAATACGGCCCTTCGCCCCTACATCGTCAGTCTTTTCGTCCTTGTCAAATCAAAGGTCTGGGTGTTAAGTGATTAATAATTACTCAGCATTCAGGATTGGTAATTCAGTAGTATCACTGTCAAGCCCTTTATCTTTAGTTTGTGATATTACCCAGTAACGATAATCCGTCAAAAGTTGATTTAATAAACGTTGCTTGACCGACAACAGCACGCTTTTGAGCAAACCATTGCCAGTAGCTTCTAAAATCGGCTTAGGAGTGAAGGAAAATGGCGGTGGGAAATCCACCAGCACTTCTAAATCAGCTTTTCCTTGCAGGCGAGTGCCAGTACTAAAGTCTTTGGGAGACAAATACCCTTCTAAATTGAGAGCAAAGCGCTGGTTAATATACTCGAAACCTAAAATTTCACACTTTAGCGATCGCAAATAAATTATTCCATTTGATTCTGCCCAGACTCTCATGTCTACAGTAGGTTGAATACTCAATGACATAAAAGTCAGCGGACGCATTTTCAAGCGAAATACTTCCTCAGAAAGTTGCTGAATCCGGCTATTGTCAACCAAAGCCTTAACCAGACGTTGAGGCTGACGCAAGTAGTGCTGAATGGGAATAGGCTGCTCTGGAACAGCGATTTCAACCGATTGAGAGGCAGTAAACCGGGTAGCCATGAGCTGATAAAAATATCTGTTTCTTAATTTTAATATTTTTTAACAACTTAGTTCTGATTATTAGAAAAGTACAAAATTTATTGACTCTAAAAATGATTGTTGCTTATCAGCTATACATCATTAGCAAAAAGTTGGTAGGTTCATTCTATCTTTAGTTCAAGAAATATAGATTAAAATTTAATTCTTGACACAAAATCAAGAATATGCTTATTTGGTTGGTTAGAAACCAACATAATTACTCTTAAATCTTCAGAAAGATTTAGCAAAAAAACTGCAAGGAAATCTATCTGCTAAAAGACTGATTTCCATAACTTGTTTTCTTGGATACATATTTCCTTCTATCCCTTTAGTGCGTAAATTTTAGAGATAACAGTGTTAGTAAGAGTAGATGTTGGATATATTTGCCAAACCAAAATATCATAATCTCTGTTTACGCATTAAACTAGCAACTCAAGGCTAAAAACATGACTTTATCGATCGCACATTTAGGGCCTCCCGGCACTTACACAGAACAAGCAGCTGTTTTTTATGTCAACTGGTTGAGTAAAAGTACGGGAACTGAAGCTATATTATGCCCCTATCCCACTATCCCTCAATCACTGCACGCCGTTGCTAATGGTCAAGCTCACTTGGCTGTTGTGCCTGCAGAAAATTCTATTGAAGGGAGTGTGACTACAACAATGGATACACTATGGCAGTTGGACAGTTTGCGAATTCAGTTGGCTTTGGTATTACCTATTGTCCATACGTTAATTTCTTGCGCGTCTAATTTAGACAGAATTAAAACTGTTTACTCCCACCCGCAAGCTTTGGCACAATGTCAAGGATGGTTAGAGCGGTTTCTCCCAACAGTACAAATTATTCCCAGTAATTCCACAACCGAAGCACTACAGCGATTGCAGCAAGATACAACAACGGCAGCGATCGCTTCTAGTAGAGCAGCTCAACTCTACAATCTGCCGATACTTGCTAGTGGTATCAACGACAATCCAGAAAACTTTACTCGTTTTTGGGTAATAAGTCAGGGTAAAGTGGACGCTGGATACCAGGCAACAAAAGCGCCTGCTAGTCACACATCACTGGCTTTTAGTATGCCTGCCAACACACCCGGAGCATTGGTAAAACCTTTGCAAATATTTGCTCAACTAGGAATTAACCTCAGTCGGATTGAATCTCGTCCGACAAAGCGATCACTAGGCGAATACTTGTTTTTCATGGATTTAGAAGCAGATGCCAAGGAAGCACAAATGCAATCTGCTTTAGCAGAATTAATTACTCACACAGAGATTTTAAAAATTCTTGGCGCTTACAATGTTTTAGCAATCAATACCCTTGCTTGAAAAGTTAAGAGTTATCTGTTTGGGACTATAAATTCTAAGTTGTTAATCTTTGATTTTTTGTTATTTCTTCCTAATTTCTCACTTTTCACTAAATGTGTCTTTGAGAACAGCGCGAGCTGCCAAGTGATTCCGAGTAGAAGTTAAAATTTCTGCTTCCCGCTCTAGACGAGTTACAGTATCTTGCATTTCTAACAATAATTGCTGCTCTGCGGCGACACCATAAAGGTTACTGGCTACCCAATAAGATAATTCTGTTGGTAGATCGGGCAAATCTTCTGGCAGTTCGATATTTTGTTCGGTTAATTTGGCTGACAGACGCACAACATCTCGCAGTAGTTGTTCTACTTCAGTTGATAAAGGTCGCAAATCTTTAGTCGGTGGTTGGTCTTCAATCCACTCAACTAAGCCAACCCGGTATGGCTTTTCACGAACATACTCTAATACACGAAATCTTTGCTGTCCTAAAGTCATCATCTTGATCCGATCGTCTGGCAGCCGTTGATGATGAACTATTTCGGCACAACAACCAGTGTTTGCAATTGTACCTTTGACTGGATCAAACATTAAAACACCGAACCTGCGATCGCTTTCCAAAATCGTGTTCATCATGATTCGGTAGCGAAATTCAAAGATGTGCAGGGGTAATGGCCTGGTAGGAAACAGAACTACTTCGGGTAACGGGAACAGAGGTAGTTCGCGAACTGCAATTTTAGAAGATGATGTCATTGTTGCTTTGGGATAAACTTAATCTTTAAAATTTCTTTTTCTCTGCTTTTCCCGTACTTTATCTACATTCTATCATTTGTTTCTTAGCTAAATAAAAGCCCTGAGATATATTTCTTCAGGGCTATGTAAATATTTATACTAATGTCATTTGTCTTTTATCCTTTGTCCTTCGTCCTTTGCTAATGACAAATGACCAATGACAAATGACCAATGACTAATGACTAAATTAAAGTTTGACTTCAATATCTACACCCGATGGTAGATCCAATTTCATTAGGGCATCAATAGTCTTAGAAGAGGGCTGGTAAATGTCAATAATCCGGCGATGAGTACGGGTTTCAAAATGCTCCCGTGAATCTTTATCTACGTGGGGCGATCGCAGCACACAATAGATCCGGCGTTTTGTTGGTAAAGGAATTGGACCTATAGCTGTAGCGTTGGTGCGGTTAGCCGTGTCTACAATCTTCTCGCAAGATGTATCTAATAAGCGCCTGTCAAAGGCTTGTAAGCGAATTCTAATCTTCTGCTGCTGTAGAGTTGCCATCTTTAATTTTCCAGGTTCTGCGTAATTAGGGTACTGGGGACTAGGAACTGGGGACTGGGAACTTAATACCCAATCCCTAATCCCCAATCACCAGTACCTAGAATAGAGGGAAGAGAAAGGAGCAGAGAGGCAAAATACATACCATCTCTGCTCCTTTGTTATGAGCAAAAAGGTGCTACTTGATAATTTTGGAGACGACACCAGCACCGATGGTGCGACCACCTTCGCGGATAGCGAAGCGCATTCCTTGTTCAATCGCGATCGCGTTGATCAATTCTACTGTCATCTTGATGCGATCGCCTGGCATTACCATTTCTACTTCTTTGCCTTCATCGGAAGTGTAGGCTTTGATAGTACCAGTTACATCGGTTGTCCGCACGTAGAACTGGGGACGGTAGCCAGCGAAAAATGGAGTCTTACGACCACCTTCTTTTTCTGTTAAGACATAAACCTCACCTTCAAATTCATTGTGAGGTTTAATCGAACCAGGTTTGGCGATGACCATACCCCGTTCAATATCAGCCTTCTGGATACCCCGGAGTAGTACGCCAGCGTTATCCCCAGCCATACCTTGGTCGAGACTCTTCTTGAACATCTCAATACCAGTTACGGTAGTGGCGCGAGTATCTCTGATACCGACTAGTTCAACGTTATCGCCAACTTTGACTACACCCCGCTCAATCCGACCGGTGGCGACAGTACCACGACCTGTAATTGAGAACACGTCTTCTACAGCCATCAGGAAGGGTTTATCAACATCCCGCTCAGGTGTGGGAATGTAAGAATCTACAGCATCCATCAGTTCATAGATTTTGTCTACCCAAGGATTTTCTCCTCGTTGGGTCTTGGGATTCTTGGTCATTGCTTCTAGAGCTTGCAGACCAGAACCTTTGATAATAGGGATATCGTCACCAGGGAAATCATAGCTGCTTAACAGTTCTCTGAGTTCTAGTTCCACTAGTTCCAAGAGTTCTGGGTCATCCATCAAGTCTTCTTTGTTCAAGAAGACAACCAGACTGGGAACGCCAACCTGTTTTGCCAACAGAATGTGTTCGCGGGTTTGGGGCATAGGACCATCGGTAGCAGCAACTACCAGGATACCTCCGTCCATCTGGGCAGCACCGGTGATCATGTTCTTCACATAGTCAGCGTGTCCTGGACAGTCTACGTGAGCATAGTGCCTACTTGCAGTTTCATACTCTACGTGAGCGGTATTTATGGTAATACCCCGTGCCTTTTCTTCTGGGGCATTATCAATTTGATCGTAGCCTTTAGCTATAGCCTGACCCATAGCTGCCAAGGTCATGGTGATGGCTGCTGTCAAGGTAGTTTTACCGTGGTCAACGTGGCCAACTGTACCGATATTAATGTGGGGTTTATTCCTTTCAAACTTTGCGCGTGCCATGAATGCTCATTTCCTTATTTTAACTAAGCGTTCCCTTTGCTTTTTGCAATGATAGTTTCAGCTACGCTGCGAGGCACCTCTTCGTAGTGGCTGAACTCCATCGTGAAGGTACCCCGACCTTGCGTTTTTGACCGGATATCAGTGGCGTAGCCAAACATGCTCGCCAGTGGAACTTTGGATGTTACCTTAGCGAGTCCCTTTTCGGTGCTTTGGCTTTCAATCTGCCCTCGGCGAGTGTTGAGGTCGCCAATGACGTTCCCCATATAATCTTCAGGAACTTCAACTTCAACTTTCATCATAGGCTCTAAGATGACAGGTGAAGCTTTCAGCACAGCCTCTTTCATCGCCATTGAGCCAGCGATTTTGAAAGCCATTTCTGAAGAGTCTACATCGTGGTATGACCCATCAATTAGCGTCGCTTTAACGTCAATCAACGGATATCCAGCTAGAACACCCGATTCGCAGCTTTCTTTCATTCCTTGTTCTGCGGGGCCAACGTACTCTTTAGGTACTGTACCGCCAGCAATTTTGGAAACGAATTCAAAGCCAGTACCGGGTTCTCCAGGCTCCAAATTGATCACAACGTGACCATATTGACCTTTACCACCACTTTGGCGGATGAATTTGCCCTCAACTTTGTTCACAGCTTTCCGAATTGTTTCTCGGTAAGCTACTTGTGGCGCACCTACATTCGCTTCCACCTTGAATTCTCGTAACATCCGGTCTACTAGAATTTCTAGGTGTAGCTCTCCCATTCCCGCGATTACGGTCTGGTTTGTTTCCGGATCGACGCGGACACGGAAGGTGGGGTCTTCTTCTGAGAGAGATTGCAGAGCCTTGGACAGCTTGTCCATATCGTTCTTGGTTTTGGGTTCAACCGCTACCGAGATCACAGGCTCAGGAATGAATAGGGATTCTAGAATTACTGGCGATCCATCATCACAGAGCGTGTCACCTGTCAAGGTGTCTTTCAATCCAAGAGCTGCTCCTAAATCACCCGCTCGTAGTTCATCGACATCTTGCCGATCGTCTGCCTTCATTAGAACTAAGCGGGAAATCCGTTCTTTTTTATTCTTACTAGCGTTGAGAACGTAGCTGCCTTTTTTCAGGACACCAGAATAAACGCGAACAAATGTCAGGCGACCGTAAGGGTCAGCCATAATCTTGAATGCCAGAGCTGCTAGGGGTTCGTTGTCATCAGCTTGCCGCTCAACAGTATCGCCATTGGGTAGTAAGCCTTGAATTGGCGGTACTTCACTTGGCGCTGGCAGGTAATCTACAACGGCATCCAGCATCAACTGCACGCCTTTGTTTTTGAATGCTGAACCGCAAAGTACTGGTACAATTGTCCCCGCAATTGTGCCTTTACGCAGGGCAGTCCGAACTTCCTGTTCTGTAAGTTCTTCACCATCGAAGTACTTAGCCATCAGAGCATCATCGGTTTCTGCTGCGGCTTCTATGAGCTTGGTGCGGAATTCGTCTACCTGCGCTTGCAATTCTTCCGGGATATCGGTTTCCTGGATATCGGTTCCTTGGTCATTGGCGTAAATATACGCACGTTGCCTTACTAGGTCAACAATACCTTGGAAGTCATTTTCACTACCAATTGGTAGTTGAATGGCGATCGCATTCGCCCGCAGGCGATCGCGGATTTGGTCGTGAACTTTATAAAAGTTCGCTCCGGTGCGATCCATCTTGTTGATAAAGGCTATCCGAGGAACTTTGTAGCGTTCTGCTTGCCGCCACACTGTCTCAGACTGCGGTTGCACGCCGCCCACAGAACAAAATACTGCGATCACACCATCCAACACGCGCATGGAACGCTCAACTTCAATTGTGAAGTCTACGTGACCCGGAGTATCGATAATGTTTATTTGATGATCTTTCCAACTGGTACTGATAGCAGCAGCAGTAATGGTAATTCCCCGCTCCCGCTCCTGCTCCATCCAGTCTGTGACGGCAGTTCCTTCATGAACTTCGCCAATTTTATGAATTATCCCAGAGTAAAATAATATTCTCTCTGTTGTTGTTGTTTTGCCCGCATCTATATGCGCCGCAATACCAATGTTGCGTACTTTCTCTAGCGGGATCGTGCGTGCCACAGCTACCTCCTATAGTTTTTGCCTCATGATATCTTGTATATTACTCTTTGTTAAGATTCTATACTTTTACGGAAAACCGTCTTTCTTTGTAAATCCACGATATACCGCTTCGGCAAGGCGATATATCGCTTTTTTACTTAGTAACGATAATGTGCGAATGCTTTGTTAGCTTCCGCCATCCGATGCGTCTCTTCACGTTTGCGAATGGCATTGCCTGTTTCGTTGGCAGCATCCATTAACTCATTTGCCAATTTGCTTGCCATTGTCCGGCCTGGTCTAGACCGGGAATATTGCACTAACCAACGCAGTGCTAGGGTAGTACCCCGTTCTGTACGCACTTCCATTGGTACTTGGTAGGTTGCTCCACCAACTCGCCGAGCCTTTACTTCTACTAAAGGCGTGGCATTTCGCACTGCTCTTTCAAAAGTTTCCAAAGCACCAGCACCAGTGCGTTCTTCAATAGTTTTTAATGCATCATAAACTATGCGTGCGGCAAGTGATTTTTTGCCATGACGCATGATCCGTCTGATAATCATGCTCACAAGGCGACTGTTATATACGGAGTCAGACGGAACTGGGCGCCTTTGAATAACACCACGACGAGACATACTTCACCTTTAATTCGGAATTGGCAACGAAATTATATGCTATCAGACACCGGAAACTAAAAGTGGTAGAACCCAACCCTCAGACTTCCTCAATTTTTTCGACCGTTGCAGCAAGGCTGACTTCTTAACTGGCAATTTTGGATTTTGGTCGCACCTTTTGTTGCCCTTCCAGCGCAACGCCGAATTTTGGATTAAAAGTTTTCGGTATATGTTCTGACTACAAGGATCTGAACAAATCAAAAATCTATAAGCCTCATTCCCTTGTGGGTTCGACCAATCCAAAAGATCCTCGATAAATCGCTAAAGCTACGCGATCGCAAACCTAAAATCTAAAATTCATTGACTTGCTACCTGCAACTAAATACTCAAGGCACAAGATTATAAACTTTAATGTTCAGATGAGAAACTCGCTGTATATTACAGCATTTTCCTCAGAACTTCTACACTTGCTCGCTTAGTGTAGATGTAGCTTGCTTGATTTTTTCAAACAGACTTTAGCAGCCTTTATAACTACTGTTAGAACACAGACGGCGATCCTTTTTTGCCCTTTAACGCTTTCAAGGTAGACGATTAATCGTGTTGGATGCGATTAATCGCCCAATCCTATTTTTTCGCTTCTTTGGGACGCTTGGTTCCATACTTGGAACGGCCTTGCTTGCGGTCTTTGACTCCGGCTGTATCTAGGGTGCCACGGATAATGTGGTATCTCACGCCTGGTAGATCCTTAACCCGACCGCCACGAATCATCACAACTGAGTGTTCTTGTAAGTTGTGACCAATGCCTGGAATGTAAGCTGTGACTTCAAATCCAGAGGTAAGTCTGACTCTTGCTACTTTGCGTAGGGCTGAGTTAGGCTTTTTGGGTGTGGTCGTGTATACTCTGGTACAAACTCCCCGACGTTGGGGACATTGTTTCAGAGCAGGGGACTTGGTTTTCTGACGCGCTTGTTCGCGCTCATTTCGTATTAGCTGCTGTATTGTTGGCATGAGTTACAGCGCGTAAAGCTGCTTATGGTCTAAGTTTTAACAAATCCTGATTATATCTTTTTTTACGGTTTTATGTCAATTGTTATTTTTCCTTAGTCGATTAAACATCTGTTTTTTGACTAATGCTCAATCACTAATGACTCAAGGAGAAGGAATTGCCACAACCACAGGTAGCGATCGCCTGGGGATTGTGGAAGCGAAAACCACCACCCATTAAGTCTTCTGAATAATCAACTCTCAAACCGTTGAGGTAATTTAAACTTGTGGCATCGATGACTACTTGAATCTCATCCAAGTCGAAAACCTGGTCGCCAACTTTTATTGCTTCATCGAAGGACATATCATAAAAGAATCCAGAACAACCACCTGGTTTTACTGCCAATCGAAACAAGACATTTGGCTGCTTGGACTTAATTCGCCCAATCTCACTTATGGCTGCTTGACTCAGATGAATCATGGAACTCGTTTTTTGCAATTGAATACCCCATCTTTCATTTTACAGATGGGTTGACCTTTGCTTTTGCAAAATTCCAAATCACCGAAGGTATGAGCGCGATCGCTATTACTACATTTATAACACTAATATGCTTCAGTCCCCACTTTAACAAGGTAGGGACTTCTGGGGTGCAATAGTTCGTTTACAAAGATGGTTTATATAAAAATGTATTCAGCTTTGGCATTAGAGCTTTAATAGCATTCTTTTGGTTTTAATCTTTGGTACGGGCATAGTCATCTTGGTAGCGGATAATATCATCCTCTCCTAAGTATTCGCCATTTTGGACTTCGATCAATACCAAGGGGATCACGCCAGGATTCTCTAAACGATGAGATGTACATTGAGGTACATAGGTTGACTCATTATTACTCAGTAAGACTTCTTTCTCGCCACAAACTACTCTAGCTGTACCAGAGACGACAATCCAATGTTCGCTGCGGTGATGGTGCATTTGTAGACTGAGGCGGTGTCCTGGCTTAACTTCGATGCGCTTAATTTTGTATCCGCGCCCTTCTTCCAAAACTGTAAAAGCACCCCAAGGACGTAATTCAGTTGCAGCAACGCCCCTAGAAGTTATGTTTGGAGGGAGGTGTAGAGTTTCAGTCTGTGTAGTTTCTTGATATCGAGCCATAGTTACCTCATTGGAAGACATAACAAATAACAAACCGTTGGTACTCTTAACTATTGATAAAAAATCTGGCGCTATATTGCAACCTTGAAATCAGCAATTTTGTCGCACTTTGATAAACATAGCAAAATCAAACCTTATGGTGTAAACCATCACTACTAAAATTCTGATGTCTACACCAAGTCTTCATCAAGCAAAATGATAGCTTGTTCAAAACTTTAAAATGTGATTGGGGATTGGGGGACTGGTAATTGGGGAAGGTGGGGCCCCCTCTAGGGATAAGGGGGATTAGGGATTGAGTTTTTTCTCTATATCCTATTACCCACCTATTCCCTATTCCCGATTATCGTGATTTCAGGAAAATACCAATTCCGTTATGAACACGAGCAGCAGTACTGGGCGATCGATCAAGTAGTTGCCCTCCTAAATAAAGGCTGGTAGAACTACCCCCATCTAAATTTAAAGCATCCACACAGCCCATGAGTTGCATCAATTGGGCGTGTTCTGCCAAATTAGGGCCATAACCGCCGGCACGATTATGTGTGGCAGTAATCATCACTGTGCCTGTTTCTGTTATGCAAATACCACTACGAATAGCTTTTTCGGCAATAAAGGCATTACTGAATTTTTCGCCTTTGGCATCAAGGACAATTTGACGATTTTGGACTAATAGCGGCCCAGCACCAATAATGTGGGGATAACGACTAAAATCAGCTGGAGTAGTAGCGCTGGAAATACTTACTGCGCTTCCAATAGGTAGTTGTGAGGCAGCACTAACAGCGTTAGCGCGTAAAGTTAGCAGGTAGCCATCTTGGGGAATTGGAACCGCTATCGCACCAACTTTGCCGCCTGGTAACTGATTAGTAATTTGGTCTTTCTGTACTACTAAGATAATTTCGTTATCTGTCAGGGGTGTGTAAGTTGATCCCCAAGCTGGAGTGTAACGAGCAATGCCACTTTGGACGTAACCACTGTTGAGAAACAGAATTGGTAGGCGCTGGTCATTTGCTGTAATTAAAGTTTCTTCCAAGGTGAAACGACCGAAGTAAAATTGGCCTGAATCATTCCAAGCGATCGCACCCCGGTTAAGAATCGGGCCTGATAACCACTGACTATCCCGACGAATCGCACCTAATGGCAATCTGTTCTTACGGTTAAAATAACCACCATTAATTCCAGCTACTGCTAAGTAGCGTTGTGCTGTTTGAATTAAGGGAGCAGTACCTGCAAGTCCATCAGGACTAGCCCACATAGGTTTCAAAATTAGCCCAAATTTGCGGGGATTAACTTCTAACCAGACCACCGGAAAGCGTTCTGTGCCTAAGTTGACATAATGCTGTCGCCAGCGCAATCCTGGGGCCCAAGTAATATCCCGCTCTTCTAAAGGATCGGGTCGAATATCGATAATCAGGCGATTGGGGTTAGCGACAGTACTAACTTGAGGCGATAGGCCAAAAGGAACGCTCAGACTAATAATCGTTTGGTTTTTCACCACCTCCACTTTTTGAATCAGTGGTTCAGGGGCTGGTAGTATTGGTTGTGTTGGTGTCGCTGGTGATAATTGTTTGAGCAGGTTTGGCAGCAATGTTGGTGGTGCTACTGGTGGCTCAGGGGTATAGCGTTCTATCAAAACAGGGTCAGCTATTCCATCCAGAGTAATTGTCCACTGTCTATTTGGCGGTACAGTGGATTTGGGAGTTGGTGTATCTGGATCGGAAGATGGAGTTTGCAGTTTGGCGATCGCTGACCCTTGTGCAACTTGCCAGGGAGTGGGATGATCTAAATCGACAAGAATCCGAGCCTGTTGCAAAGGGGTACTCGCTTCTGGAGGTTCCTGACTCTGAACAATATTTGTGACTTGTGCTTTTGGGGTGGCAATTTCCAAGGTGTTGCCATTAGCTTGGATTTGCCATCCTGATGTTCGAGCAAAATTAGTAATATCCAGATAGCGATATGCTCCTACTAGCCTGGCGGCTAAAACTTGTGGCGTTGTTATCGGCGAAAACCACTGTATTGGTTGCCTCGCTGAATTACTACTGTTTAAGAAATTTACTCCAATTAATTGCCTGAATGCCCCGTCACTGAGATGAGTTGTCACCTGACCAGATTTTCCAGGTTGCTGCAACCAAGTTCCTGGTAAAGTACGACCATTGAGGGAAATTTGATTACCAGAAAATGCCGTGCCTGTTAAAGGAGGTGTAGGTGACTGTGAGATTAACTTGGGTGTTGATTTGGTGGTTTTTAGGGACTCCTGAGCGTTGATAGGATAGGTAGTAATTAAGCACAGTATTGTCAAAAGTATTGGTGACACAGTAGCCAGAAAAAATTTGCGTTCGCCCTTGGCGTTGACGGAGCCATCGCTAATCCCTGATTGGCAACAATTCGGCATTTTTACCATAATTTACTAGGTACTTTTGAAAACTATCACCCAAGGTATAAACTAATCAATTATTTGGAAATATAAAAAAAGCATGACTTTATTTTTGAATAAATATGGTAATCTATATGTTGGCTAGTTATCTCTTTTAAACACACATTAATTTATTTAGACGCTAAAGCCACTGCAATCAAGTGTTTTAACTCCCACTAATTCTAACCACACCATATACGGTAGTTTTGGTTATCAAAACTGGATTAATATATTTAATCCTAGCTGAAGGTTGCTAATATGATTACTTCAGTAATGTCTAGTTAATAGTAATACAAGCGGCAACTAGTAAGCGGCAAAATTCTAGACAACAAAAATATTTGGGAATTGTCAAATGGGTATATATTGTAATACGCTGATTTTATTGCTGGATCGGGATTATTTTGGCTTTAGAACATAGTACAGCGTTTAGTTTTAGTTTTGTTTCAGGTGAGCCAAAAAAATAGGCTCAGTAAGTAGCTAGTGTGCATCTGGAAAAAAGGGATTGAGAAAATACTTAACTTCAAAATATAAAAAAGAAACTGTCAGGGCAAAAATAATGTCTTGGCGGAGGTAACTTGTCTAACACCGCATAAATACATAAAAAACACGCAATCATTTTAACACGGGGGAACTGATAAAGTAAAACCGAAGTTAAAATTTTTTTTCCCTAAATTTTCGGTGCTTATATATTTTTCCATCACTGAAATTAGAAATTTTTTCCCACAATGTAGTGGCAAAATTGGTAACTCAATACTTCAGGAACAGGGTATGAATAATAAACCGATGAATCAAGACCAGAAAATCACAGCGGATATCAACTCAAGAGATACCTATCAGGGGCAAAAGTGGTTAGTAGAAGAACGAGATGCCTGTGGTGTAGGTTTTATTGTTCATCGCCAGAATCATACCAGCCACGAAATTGTCGAAAAAGCCTTAGCTGCTTTAACCTGCTTAGAACATCGGGGAGGTTGTAGCGCCGATCGCGACTCTGGTGATGGTGCTGGAGTATTGACAGCAATACCTTGGGAGTTGTTCCAACAAGACTTTGCCCAAAGGGGGAAGGAATTTCCATCTACCGATCGCACAGCTGTGGGGATGATATTTCTACCACAAGACCAGCAAGCTGCACAAAAAGCTAGAGCAATAGTTGAGCAAGTAGCTGCTGAAGAAAAATTAATTGTATTGGGTTGGCGAGTAGTGCCAGTGCAACCTGATTTGCTGGGGGTACAAGCAAGAGAAAATCAACCCCAGATTGAACAAGTTTTATTAGCTTCTGTTGACAAAAGCGGCGATGAATTGGAACGCCAATTGTACATTACCCGCCGCCGAATTAGTAAAGCTGCAACCAATATCTTAGAAGAATTTTATATCTGTTCGTTGTCAAGTCGCACAATTGTCTACAAAGGTATGGTGCGTTCTGCTGTCTTGGGCAGCTTTTACGACGATTTAAAAAATCCAGCTTACAAAAGCGCCTTTGCTGTTTATCACCGCCGTTTTAGTACCAATACCATGCCCAAGTGGCCCCTAGCGCAACCGATGCGGCTTTTGGGTCACAACGGCGAAATCAATACTTTGTTGGGTAACATCAATTGGATGATGGCACGAGAAGCTAGCCTGAATCATCCTGTATGGGGCGATCGCATTGAAGAACTCAAGCCATTAGTTCATATTGATAACAGTGACTCAGCCACCCTAGACAACGTAGTGGAATTACTGGTGTGCTCTGGACGCAGCCCCTTGGAAGCTTTAATGATTATGGTTCCAGAGGCTTACCAAAATCAGCCTTCTTTACATAAATTTCCAGAAATTGTTGATTTCTACGAATATTACAGTGGTTTGCAAGAAGCGTGGGACGGGCCAGCACTTTTAGTATTCAGCGATGGCAAAAAAGTTGGTGCAACACTAGATCGTAATGGTTTAAGACCCGCTCGTTACGCGATCACTAAAGATGATTACATTGTTGTAGCTTCCGAAGCTGGTGTGGTGGACTTCCCAGAAGCCGATATTGTCGAGAAAGGTAGACTCGGCCCAGGGCAAATGATCGCCGTGGATTTAGAAAATCATGAAGTGTTGAAGAATTGGGATATAAAGGGGCGCATCGCCAAGCAGCACCCTTACGGGGAATGGTTGCAACAGTACCGTCAAGAACTCAAAGAAATTGTTAGTAGTCAATCGTCAGATGTGAATGGAAATGGACATTTGGCTGCTGAAAATGGTAACGGGCATAGTCCAAGTGACAAAATTGATAAGCAAACCTTACTTCAGCGTCAAACTGCCTTTGGCTACACCACAGAAGATGTAGAAATGGTGATTCATCCAATGGCGATCGCAGGTTCTGAGCCGACTTTCTGCATGGGTGATGATATTCCCTTAGCGGTGCTATCACAAAAGCCACACCTGCTTTATGACTATTTCAAACAACGCTTTGCTCAGGTGACAAACCCGGCGATCGATCCCCTGCGGGAAAAGCTAGTAATGTCTCTGAAAGTTGAACTGGGTGAACGGGGTAACTTATTAGAACCCAAGGCAGAATATGCTCGGAGATTGAAACTCGAATCGCCAGTGTTAACGGATGCGGAATTAGAGACGATTAAGCTGTCAGGATTTGCGACGGCTGAGCTGTCAACCCTATTTGCGATCGCTAATGGCCCGGAAGGATTAAAGTCCGCAGTCCAATCTTTACAAGCACAAGCAGCTGAATCAGTCCGCGCAGGTGCAAAGATTTTAATATTAAGCGACCAGATCCCCTCAAGCTCTCTTGATGCGGGTATCAGCACAGAATACACCTACATTCCCCCCCTGCTAGCAGTGGGCGCTGTGCATCACCATCTGATTCGTGAGGGGTTGCGAATGAAAACATCCCTGATTGTGAATACTGCTCAATGCTGGAGTACCCATCACTTTGCTTGTCTGATTGGCTATGGTGCTGGCGCAGTTTGCCCGTATATGGCTTTAGATACGGTGCGTGATTGGTGGTCTGATCCCAAAACTCAAAAGTTAATGGGGGTACAAAAAATTCCCACCCTCACCCTAAAACAAGCTTTAGGAAATTATCGCAAAGCAGTAGAGTCAGGACTACTAAAAATTCTCTCCAAAATGGGAATTTCTCTGCTCTCCAGCTATCAAGCAGCCCAAATTTTTGAAGCGATTGGCATTGGTGGAGATTTAATCGAACTGGGATTTCGTGGTACGACTTCCCGCATCGGTGGTTTGAGTGTTACCGAACTCGCTGATGAAGTGCTTTCCTTCCACGTTAAAGCTTTCCCAGAACTAACGACCAAGAAGTTAGAAAACCTGGGCTTTGTGCAGTACCGTCCTGGCGGCGAGTACCACATGAATAGCCCAGAAATGGTTAAGGCGCTGCATAAGGCTCTAGATGGCAAAAACTACGACCACTACGAAGTTTATAAAAAGCACCTTCAAGGCAGACCAGTAACAGCCTTGCGGGACTTGCTGGATTTCCAAGGCGATCGCCCGTCGGTTCCTCTAGAAGAAGTCGAGTCGGTATATGAAATTGTCAAGCGCTTCTGCACCGGTGGCATGTCTTTAGGTGCTTTGTCAAGAGAAGCTCATGAAACTCTAGCGATCGCCATGAACCGCATTGGCGGTAAATCAAATTCTGGAGAAGGCGGCGAAGATCCAGTGCGCTACACAGTTCTAGATGATGTAGATGAGTCTGGACACTCGCCAACCCTACCTCATTTAAAAGGATTGCAGAATGGCGATCGAGCTTATAGTGCCATTAAGCAAGTTGCATCGGGACGCTTTGGTGTCACCCCAGAGTACCTAGTTAACGCCAAACAAATTGAAATCAAAATTGCCCAAGGTGCCAAGCCTGGGGAAGGTGGACAACTGCCAGGGCCCAAGGTGAGCCAATACATTGCGATGTTAAGGCGCTCCAAACCAGGTGTAACGCTGATATCGCCACCACCGCACCATGATATTTATTCTATTGAAGACCTAGCACAACTGATTTTTGATCTGCACCAAATTAATCCCAAAGCAAAGGTGTCGGTGAAGCTAGTTGCAGAAGTTGGCATTGGCACGATCGCGGCTGGTGTAGCCAAGGCAAACGCTGATATCATCCAGATTTCTGGCCATGATGGTGGTACAGGTGCATCACCACTCAGCTCGATTAAACACGCTGGTTCGCCTTGGGAACTGGGTTTAAGTGAAGTGCATCGCGTTTTGATGGAAAATAGTCTGCGCGATCGCGTGATTTTGCGCGTAGATGGCGGACTCAAGAGTGGCTGGGATGTGGTAATAGGTGCATTGATGGGTGGTGAAGAATTTGGTTTCGGCTCCATCGCCATGATTGCTGAAGGCTGTATTATGGCGCGAGTTTGCCATCTGAATACGTGTCCTGTGGGTGTTACTACTCAGAAAGAAGAACTCCGCAAGCGGTTTACGGGAATACCGGAACAGGTTGTCAACTTCTTCTACTTCATTGCTGAAGAAGTACGTAGTTTGTTAGCCCGACTTGGCTATCGTTCTTTGTCAGAAATCATTGGACGTGCAGATTTGTTAAAACTGCGCCAAGAGGCAAAACTCACCAAAACGCGATCGCTAAATCTCGACTGTTTACTTCAACTACCAAATAGCAAAGACAATCGTAGCTGGTTGGTGCATGAAGAAGTTCACAGCAATGGCGTGGTTTTAGATGACAAGTTTCTTGCCGATCCCGAAATTCAGGCTGCCATTAAGGATCAATCTACTGTCACCAAGACTTACCCAATTATCAATACTGACAGAACAGTGGGTACAAGATTAGCGGGTGCGATCGCTTCCCAATACGGTGACAGTGGCTTTGAAGGACAAATTAATCTCAACTTCACAGGCAGTGTTGGGCAAAGCTTTGGTGCTTTCAACCTCCCCGGCATAATTCTGAGCCTAGAAGGAGAAGCAAACGACTATGTAGGTAAAGGTATGCATGGTGGTGAAATCATCATCAAACCTCCAACTGATGCTACCTATAACCCATCACAAAATGTGATAGTTGGCAATACCTGCCTCTATGGTGCTACTGGTGGCATATTATTTGCCAATGGTCTAGCAGGAGAGCGCTTTGCTGTGAGAAACTCCAAAGGCATCGCAGTGATTGAAGGTGCTGGGGATCACTGCTGTGAATACATGACAGGTGGTGTGATTGTCGTCCTCGGCAAAGTAGGACGTAACGTAGCAGCGGGAATGACTGGTGGACTGGCATACTTTTTGGATGAAGACGACTCATTTCGTGAGTTAGTCAACTTGGAAATTGTCAAAATTCAGCGGGTGATTACAGAAGTAGGTGCAAAGCAACTGCAAGAATTGATCCAAATTCATGCAGAACGCACTAATTCACCAAAGGCGAAGAAAATTCTGCAAAACTGGCAAGAATTTTTGCCGAAATTCTGGCAGTTAATTCCGCCTTCTGAAGCTGATAGTCCAGAAGTCAATCCTGAAAAAACAACTGAGTTCAGTTTAGTAAGCAGTCATTAAGAGACTGACAACAAATAAATTCAATCTTGTAAGGCAGGCCAGAAGGCCTGCCTTTTAATAAAACAAGGTTTTCAGCGTCGAACAACTTTCATAGTATTCATGTAATAACGCTAAACTCTGTTTTCTGTGACAATGGTTCTCGTATTTTTTATAAACCTTATTTGCTCGTTATTTATTCTCAATAAAATCTAATTTTAGCGATAAGTAGTGGGTTGGGTTGAGGAACGAAACCCAACCCACGCTGGTTTTAATTTTTGGCTTTAACTGAACCGTATTGCATTATAGTTCATGAATTTATGAGCGCCAGCGAAATATTATTAAGAACTCTAGAGTGCTTGGTGGTTCAAAAAAAGGCGATCCAAATATTATTGTGAGAAATATTGATAATGTTAGATCGTCTGGTTCCCACATAATCTAAATTATTCATGATAATGAATTTTAGTTTTTAGCCAATTACTATTGACTAATTACAGATAATTAATTATTACTTTTTGTTAGCAAGCAACTTTTGATCTGTATCTTCGATTTCTAAAAGTTCTGGAATAGTCACAAAGCGATAACCTTGCTTTTTAAAGTTGCTAATAATTTCTGGTAAGGCTTGCACAGTTCTGGAACGATTACCACCACCATCATGCATTAGCACAATCCCACCAGGTTTAGAATCTTTAATCACGTTATCGATCAACTTTGGTACAGCTGGTAACTTGTAGTCTGTGGAGTCAGCCGACCACATCACCACAGCATACTTTTGTCCTTTAGCATAACCAGCTAATCCATTGTGTAGAATGCCACCAGGCGGTCGGAATAGATTTGTTTTAACACCTGTAACTTGATAAATTAAGTCTGTTGTCCGCTCAATTTCAAAAGCAGCTGCTTGTTGATTAAAGAAGTGATACCAGTGATGCCAAGTATGGTTGGCAATGACGTGACCTTGAGCAACAATCTGCCTTCCTATCTCTGGATAATTTTTTAGGTTCTGCCCGACTACAAAAAACGTCCCTTTGATATTATTTGATTTCAGAATACTTAGCACTTGTTCTGTAGTCTGAGGCCAAGGACCATCATCAAAGGTAAGAGCAATCACTTTCTCACCCTGAGTAAGTTTTGCAGCTTTAATGATTTCCCCTTGAAAACGTGATGGTATGGGGTAGGCTAGACCCTTTGTTTGTGCTTCTTGCTGCCAACTTGTAAGCATCGTCGCCTTTAATTTATCAATGCGCTGCTGAGTTCCTACGTTTGCAGATACATCCTTGATATTGATACTTGGTCTACTCTGAGCCTCCGAAGCATTTGGCCTTAGAAGCATCATAAAAGCAAGACTAAAAACACCACCTAAAGCAAGTAGCGCAATTAATATTCCTTCTGGCCACAGAAACGACTTATTGTTTTCCACCTCAACGCTCCTTCAAAGATCGAACCATCACTACGGTTATGGCGGTACGTTATAGCACATTTTTATTAGATATTTAGATACCAGTTGCTTTCTGGTAATCATGAAAATTGGAATTGGTACTAACGTAAATTCAGAATTGATAAGACAGACTATGTTGCTTTAGCTGAAATCTATATGCTCTAGATTTGGACAGCGTTGAATATACAATACTTGGTACTGTTTAATTTCAACGTAGTCATAAAAGGTAAGCTCTGCGCTTCCACATTCTTACCGCTAGCTCTAAGAAGGAGAGGAACACAATCAGATAATTAACCACACCCCAAAATCCTCTTAAATAGGAGTTCTGAATTAGTCGCTGTTTTTGAATTCACTGCTAAAGCAGCATTATCCTTTCAAGTTTTATAGATTTTCAAATAAGATGAACTAAGCTGTCATACCGACAATTTGCACTTTTCGCAGACTGAAGTTTTTATAGCCAGACTTTCTGATAGTAAATCTGTATAATTGACAACTTAAGTAAATTGTTTGATTAACATACAAAACTACTTACAAGGGCGGGTTATCTTTAAAAAAAGAGTCTGGTAAACTATTAGTCCTATTTTTAATAGAATATATTTTACTGCCTGTTGTCATTGTTTCCTTTTTAAGAAAAAGTTAAATTTTCAACTGACACAATGTTACCTTGTACTTTCTATAAAATAGACCAGACGAAAATTGATTCAATATAGTTTCTCATTGCCAAGGGGCATTTATTCTTTAAATCTAGTCACTTTTGACTCATTCAGCAAAAATAATTCTATCAGCAGTTTACTTCTCTTTCGGATGCTGATACTTTAGCCGAAATTGCTAGTAGCTTTCTGTCTGTGAATGTTTTTCTCGATAATTAAGTATGTTTATATCTTAATTAATAGTACAGTTTAATATGCACTGTCACCGTGTAATTACGGAAATTAATTCTGTAAGTATAGGTCAGTTATTAAAATCACAATAATATGGTATCTATCCATTGAAGCAATAAAATCTATATTTCATCTTTAAAAGTAGTATTTCTTACTAAAAACGCTTACTTTAACCATACTTATGCATTTAAAAATACATTCACGTTTTGGCTAATTTTATGTAATATC
Organism: uncultured Nostoc sp.; assembly: GCF_964247315.1. Lineage (GTDB taxonomy): Bacteria > Cyanobacteriota > Cyanobacteriia > Cyanobacteriales > Nostocaceae > Nostoc. The sequence continues at coordinate 65,187 of NZ_CAXTTT010000007.1, read as the reverse complement.
ACTTAATAATACAGACCAAAATATATTTTCTTGCAACTCGACCTCCAGCAAGACTGCCCTCTGCCTTTTTTCAGTAAAGTGAGGTAGATACTCTAAAACATGGGTAGACTATTTTGCAACTCTACGATCAATTTTCTGTTTAAGGAAAAAACCTACTGCTTGTATCGCTCTAGCAGTCTGTAACCAGCTTCTTTTGCAGGAAGAAACAAAGCTTACAATTATCATAACTTGCCTTATAATTACAGAAATTAGAATTTTTATTTTTAATTATCTATTTAGCAATCCTAATTATTAGATTATATTACCTTAGACAAGTCATAGTTTATTTACAGTACTTTTGCTTATCTTTGGTAAAGAGATAAGTGTATTATTTAATGTCTGTATAGGTTGACCCTAAACCCTGTTTTCCTATTAATATACCTTTTGAGTCAAAATAATCAAGGTATTTGTCTCACTTCTGAAACTAGCTAGAAACTTTTATGATTCCTCACGAAAGTGATGCAAAAGAAGAGCGTGCGTCGTTAAAAGTATGGCGTAGTTGGCAAGAAAATCTGATTTTAATTGCGATCGCACTGTGTTTGGCATTCTTAATCAGGACTTTTATCGCCGAACCGCGCTATATACCTTCTGATTCGATGTTGCCTACATTACATACTGGCGATCGCTTGGTAGTTGAAAAAATCTCCTACCATTTTCACCCTCCGATAACTGGAGATATTATTGTTTTTCAGCCACCCGCAGAACTACAACGTCGAGGATATCCCAAAGACCAAGCGTTTATCAAGCGAGTTATTGGGCAGCCGGGTGAGGTAATTAGTGTTGCTTCTGGCAAAGTCTACCTCAACGGTCAACCCTTGGCAGAAGACTATATCGCTGAACCTCCAAATCAGCCATATCGACCAGTAAAAGTCCCAGAAGACGAATTTTTCGTCATGGGAGATAATCGCAACGATAGTAATGATTCTCGCTATTGGGGCTTTTTACCCAGAAAAAATGTCATCGGTCGGGCAACGTTTCGCTTTTGGCCTCTTGACCGCATTGGGTTCATTTAATCAATTTTGGATTTTCCTTTCAATCCAAAATTCAAAATTGCCAGAGTTAGAAGTTATTTTAAGACTTCTAACTTTTAATTTAAAACCTCAAATAATACATCATCTGGGCGATCGCATCACCAGTTAACTCTAGCCGTCGTTGGAAATCAGCCAGGTTACGGAAAGGCCCGGCTGATTGGCGATTTTGCACCACTGCTTGCGCCACAGACAAATCTATAAATGGAATTTGTGCTAATTTTTCAACGGTTGCTGTGTTCGGGTTAATTAAATGCGTAGGATTTTCTAAAGATTCGTGGTCATAGTAAATAAAATTCAGTAGAGGCTTTAATGGCTCTAAGCGCGGCGCTGGCATACCCAAAGCCGCAGCGATATCTTCAATACAGTAAAATTTCACACCCGAATGTGAAAGTTCCACAAGCGATCGCGCTTGGTGAATTGACAAACCTGGTAAGCGTAACCAATCATCTACAGTCGCTTGATTAGCATCAATGCGGATACCTAATTGAGCTGCAATCTGAATTTCTTCTCCAGATTGTAGGCGATAGTAGGGATCATTGAGAAGCTTGGCGCGAAGTTTTTGCAGTCTGGAATTTAAAGGTATCCAGTTATTCATGATTGTCGCTTACCTCAAGAAATCTGGTCTAACAATTGGCGGCGCTTTTGTTCAAATTCATACTCTGAAATCAGTCCATCCTGGCGCAGAGCATCTAATTCACGCATTGCGTCAGCGATCGCTCCTACCTGATTAATCGCTTTTTGTGAGTTCCTTGCTGCTGACTTGCCTAGATTAAAATTACGATCAAAAGCTTCTTCGTCTTGGGCTAAATACCAAACTCCTTCAATCGCACTAGCTACCTTGGGGATAGGCGTCCAGGAAAGCAACACATACAAAATACCCCACAGCGGCTGTCCCAGGTAGAATTTATGTAATCCTGAAATTGTCAGCGTGCCAGAAAAAGCTAAAACAGCGGCAACACTTCGACTTTTGCGCTTAGTCAACATATTTCTAATAAATATACGAATCCCACAGTTCCTACAATAAGACAGCCAAAAGGCACAGAAACAATTCATCCCTAACTAAATCTTCCCAATCCCCAATCCCCAATTTAAAGAAATTTGAGTAAGTTTCACATGACTGTGAATTGAGCTTTGATGCTAATTTTAAGTTTTCAATGGATTTAGATTACTACGATGTTACAGACCTTCCTACCGCTAAAATGGCTGAAACAGCTTTGCGATCCTTACGCTGTGCTAGGAATTTCTGTGAGTGCTGACGATCGCCAGATTTTTAAACGCTATCACACTTTAGCGAAACTGCTACATCCCGATCGCTATGCTAAAAGCTGCAATCCAGATCGAGAATTAGCAACGGCAATACTTAGCCATTTAATCAATCCAGCTTACGAACAACTCAAACATCGAGACAAGCGTTTGATTGCTATAGCCATGCTGCGATCGGACGCAAGAGTGTTACAGCAGCAAGCTTTGTGTGGACAAAGTGCTATAGCTAAAGAAATTATAGAAATGTCTGCACCCCAAGCAGAATTGTTTTATGAAGAAGCGATCGCCTCCTATGCAGAAGCTCAATACAAATCACTCCATCAGTTTTATCAAGTTACACAACAAATTAGTATATTGAATTTAGTTTATTTACAGTTGCATAAACCTGACCTGTTTCTCCCGCAAAAACCCGTTTGCATCATCCCTGAAGTAGAAGTCAAGCCAGTTGAATTGACATTAAATGAAAAAACTAATATCAAACCAGTTTTGACAAACTACGCTCAACGCCACTACCAGCGAGCGATTGAGTACGTCAGGCTAGCTAATTGGCCCCTAGCTGTGCAAGAACTGCGCGATGCCATCAAGTTAGAGCCAAATAACAGCGAATATTATGCCTTATTAGGTTTAGTACATCTAAAACAGAAATTTATCGGGATGGCTAGGGTTTACATTCGTCAAGCATTAAAACTTAACCCACAAGATTTACTAGCTCAAAAATACGCTACCATACTGAAAATTGAACCGGGTGAAAACACCAATCCTAAATCAATGGCTAAAGCTCTGAGTATTGCGGCTTTATTAAGTCGATTTAACAAGGGAAAACGTTCTCAAGTCAAGTGTTGAAATTTCGGTAATAAACCGTACTAAAACCGAAGCTTCGTGACTAGATTACTCCCCTAGACTAAAATAATAAATAGAAGTAAAGCTATTAAGCTACTGAGTCTGGGCACTCAGTTTAATATAAGCAATATGGGATTCTTCGATTCTGAAATAGTTCAACAAGAAGCAAAACAGCTGTTTGAGGATTATCAAGCGCTGATCAAGCTTGGCAACAGCTACGGCAAATTTGACCGCGATGGCAAAAAGCTGTTTATTGAGCAAATGGAAGCGATGATGGATCGGTATCGCATCTTTATGAAGCGCTTCGAGCTATCAGAAGATTTCATGGCACAAATGACAGTAGAACAACTGAAAACGCAATTAGGTCAGTTCGGTGTCACCCCACAACAAATGTTTGACCAAATGCACCTCACTTTAGAACGGATGAAAGCCGAGCTAGAAAAACAGCCCTAGTACCGCAAGGCGGAAGTCAAAAGTCAAAAGTCAAAAGTCAAAAGTCAAAAGAATTGTATTTCGGGCTTTTACACCATTTGAAATGGTATATTTATTTCCGCCGTGCTGTACTAGTCAATATTAGATTTTGTGGAAAGTCAGATCGCCCGCAGTCGACACTCCAACTTTCCAAGCTAGATTTTGGATTCATTGGCAATCCAAAATTCAAAATCTAAAACTAAATTATTGTGACTTGGGACGAGAAAACTGCGAAGGTGGCTTGAAGTTTTCTACTGGTACGTTTTTGAGTGCCTTATCCATAAAATCTTTCCAAATGGGAGCGACCATAACACCACCTGTGGCATGGTCAGCTAATTGTCTGTTGTCATCTCTCCCTACCCAGACAGCAGTTGTCAATTGTGGCACAGTACCAACAAACCAAATATCTTTTTCTGATGATGTTGTTCCCGTTTTTCCAGCGGCTGGGCGACCGATAGCAGCACCTTTACCTGTACCCTCAGAGATTACCGATCGCATTACATCGATAATTGCTGCTGATGCCCACTGATCGAGGACTAGCTGCGGTTTAGGGGTGTTATCTAACAACACATTACCACTACTATCAGTGACACGGGCAATTACAGTTGGTGGAGATTGCCAGCCATAATTAGCAAAAGTAGCATAGGCACTAGCCATTTCCAGAGGTGTGACACCAATTGCCCCAAGTGGTAAGGAAGTCACAGGTTCCATCGGACTCGTAATCCCCAAGGTACGACACGTTTCTATGACTCTATTCATCCCCACAGCTTTACCAATCTTGATCACCGGAATGTTGCGCGATTGGGCTAAAGCTGTGCGGATTGGCATCGCTCCCCTAAAACCGCCATCATAATTTCTCGGAAAGTACCAACCGTTACCATCTCGATAGCTAACTGGGGCATCGACGACTGTTGAGTCTGGCGCATATTTACCACTAGCGAAAGCAGTATAATATACAAACGGTTTAAAAGAAGATCCGGGTTGCCGTTGAGCTTGAGTTGCACGATTGAACTCACTGGTCTTAGGATCTATACCACCCACCAGTGCTTTGATAAAATGTGTGCGCGGATCAATTGCCACCAAGGCCATTTGATTCTTAGATAATCCTTGCCCCAAAAGTGTTTTATGCCACTTACTAACAGTTTCTTCTGCCATGATTTGGAAGTTGGCATCAACTGTAGTTTGCACCCGCATTCCACCTTTGAGTAGTGTCTCACGCCCAAACTTCTTAGCTAACTCCTGCGCTACGGTGTTGGTTACATAAGGTAGGGCACTACCTTGAAAGGATTTAATTCTCCCAAGTTTGATTTCTTGCTTGAGGGCATTGTCGTATTCTGACTGGTCGATCCAGTTCAATTCCAACATCCGTCCTAGCACTTCTTTTTGTTTCTGTTTTGCCAGCTTCATGCTCACGAACGGGCTGAATTCTTCTGGTGCTTGGATTAGACCCGCCATCATTGCTGACTCACCCAAGCTTAAATATTCTGCTGACTTATTAAAGTAACTGCGGGCTGCTGTTTGTACACCATAATTGTTATGACCCCAATAAACTTGATTGAGGTACATTTCTAATATTTGGTCTTTAGTGAGAATTTGCTCTAACCGGATTGCTAGCACAGCCTCTGCTAACTTGCGGGTAAAAGCACGCTTGCGAGACAAAAATAAGTTTTTTACCAATTGCATGGTGACAGTAGAGCCACCCTCTTTGACTCCGCCTGCTGCTGCGTTAGTTACTATGGCCCGGCCAACACCAGTAGGATTAATACCGTGGTGATCGTAGAAGTGGTCATCTTCACTTGCTAATACTGCCCGTTTTAAATTCGGCGAAATTCTGTCTAGAGGTACGACTTCCCGGTTGGCTTCCCCGTGAATACTCGTTAAGAGTTTGCCCTTAACGTCATAAATGTAAGTCGTTTCTGAGGGAAAGAAGTTACGTAGCTGTCTCACATCTGGCAAATTACGGAAACTGATGGCTAAACCAACCAGTCCTCCGGCTACAATGGAACTTGCCAGCATGGTGATTGAGAGGAGAGTACCGCCAGTTACCTGACCGACTCCTTTCAAAAACTCAAAACCTGATGAAGCCCGACGCTGTGGCTGTTTATCTTCAAAAGTCCTAGACGACGACACGGCTATTTCACTTCCTCACTTGTAAATTTAACTGTAATTGATTGGGTGAAGCAAGGCGGTTAGTTTTTTGCAATTATAGTAGTTTGGCAGATGAGAAAGTGGATAAATTGCCAGTGAGTATAACCAACTTAACTTCTAGTGTGCAAAACATAGCTAATAATGAATCTCTTCGGATGACGCAAGATTTTGCTTGGTTGCGTCGTGGTGTAGTAGAAGTATTCCCACAATCAGATGATGTTAACAGCGAAAGTCTAGAAAGGCTCTTACTAACCACAAACAAACCTTTAAGGGTCAAATTAGGGATTGACCCTACAGGTACTGATATTCATCTTGGTCATAGCATACCAGTACGAAAACTGCGAGGATTTCAAGATGCAGGTCATACAGCAGTTTTAATTATTGGCGATTTTACAGCACGTATTGGCGATCCAACTGGTAAATCTGAAGTGCGTCGTCAGCTTACAGAAGCAGATGTAGCTAAAAATGCTCAGACTTATTTAGATCAAGTACGTCCTATCTTGGATTTTGACACACCAGGAAGGTTAGAGGTGCGCTATAACTCTGAATGGCTCTCTAGTTTAAACTTAGAGAAAATTTTGGAGTTACTCTCCACGATGACGGTGGGGCAGATGTTAGCGAAGGAAGGATTTGCCGATCGCTATAAAAAAGAGAATCCGATTTTTATTCATGAGTTCCTGTACCCGTTAATGCAAGGTTTTGATTCGGTTGCAGTTGAAGCAGATGTGGAATTGGGAGGGACTGATCAGAAATTTAACCTTGCTGTGGGCAGAGATTTGCAGCGCTATTTTGGTCAAAAACCCCAATTTGGGATGCTGCTGCCAATTTTGATTGGCACGGATGGCGTGCAAAAAATGTCTAAATCTTTAGGTAATTATATTGGATTGTCAGAACACCCAGGCCAAAAGTATCAAAAGTTGCAAGGAATTCCCGATAATCTGCTGTCACAGTATTTTGAACTGTTGACGGATTTACCTTTGGATCAACTGCCAGAAAATCCCCGCGATCGCCAAACACTCTTAGCATGGGAAGTTGTCAAACAGTATCATGGCGAACAAGCAGCCCAAGAGGCGAAAGAAGCAGCCCAAAGCGGCGGTAAGGAAGGTGCTGTTCCAGAATTTTCTTTAGCTGGCGTGCAGCAATTTCCTACTAAGTTAGCGTATATTCTCAATGTCACTGGCTTGTGCAAAAGTACCGGGGAAGGAAAGCGGAAAATTCAAGAAGGTGGAGTACGCCTAGATGGCGATCGCATTACTGATGCTGATACCACTTTCGATGCTCCTAGTGAATTACAAGGTAAAGTTTTACAAGTTGGAAAAAATAAGTTTGTGCGCTTAGTGCCTTAAATGGGGAATGAGGAGTCGGGAATGGGGAATGGAGAACAGGTAAAACAACGAGTTATTGTGGCTTTGGATGTGCCGGATGAACAAAGTGCGATCGCTCTTATAGATCGGCTACCACAAGTTAGTTTCTGGAAAGTCGGTTTAGAGTTGTTTACTAGCACTGGCCCGAAAATTCTGGAAGTGTTAAAGTCTCGGCAAAAGCGCATTTTCTTGGATTTAAAGTTTGATGATATTCCTAATACCGTTGCTGGTGCTTGCCGGAGTGCAGCTAGATACGGAGTGGATTTACTGACAATTCATGCTACTGCTGGTAGAGATGCCCTGAAAGCCGCAACTGAGGCGGTACAGGAAGGGGCTGCAAAAGCAGGTGTACAACCACCAAAGTTAATTGCTATTACTCTGTTAACGAGCATTTCGGCTCGGCAGTTGGCATTTGATTTAAAAATACCCCTAGAATTGCCAGAATATGCTCTAGAAATGGCACTGCTGGCTCAAGAATCTGGTTTAGATGGGGCAGTTTGTTCGCCTCAAGAGGTGGTACAGCTACGACAAACTTGTGGAGATGACTTTTTGCTAGTTTGTCCGGGGGTTAGACCAACTTGGGCAGAGAAAGGCGATCAAAAGCGATCGCTCACTCCAGCACAAGCCATTAAAGCCGGCGCAGATTATCTAGTGATTGGGCGTCCGCTTACCGCTGCTACAGAACCTGAGTTGGCCTGGAAGAGGATTTCGGAGGAGTTAAGCACGGTGGCATGAAGCTAAAAGTCAGTAAGAAACTAGGGAACAGAGTGCAAGGTGCAGGGGAAAACAATCTTGCCTCTTCGCTCAGAAAGAAAAATTATAGTTGGCTTGTAGCTTGTGGCTTCTGGGTTCTAGTATCAAATAACCTTGCTTATCCAGCGTTCTCTATAAATCCCACCCCTAAACCCTCTGTCCTAGCAGAAAGGGAAAATGTCAACGACGCGGCAAAATCTTTGTGTTCTGAGCAAAATTTAGAAACATTTACTATACAGCTACTGGAAGATTTGCCTAGTTATACCAATCGCGCTAGTCAACGCGCCCGTCGCCTTAGAAGAAGCAGTGATGTTTACAGTTATATGTTAGTGGCAGGAAGACCTGAGTTTACTCCTCTGCCGCTTAACCTTGAAGAATATAGTGCAGATACACCTAAAAGCTCTGCATCAGGGGTTGAGCAAGTTTTCTTTACTACCTTAGAACGGCAGTACATAGGAAAGAAAGCGATAGAATTGCAGCAATTCCACTGGCTGTTGTTGACTAAAACTAAAAGTGGTTGGCAACTAGTGATGATGTTTTCTCAAACTGGTTCCTATTCAACACAGCAGCCATTATCTCCGCCACGCGATAGTAGTAAAGGTACTGTTGCCCAAGGGGTTAAAACTTGGTTACGCGATTGTCAAGCTGGAAGTGTACGCCGAATGCGTGCTGTAAATTTAGGAGAAAAAATTGAACCGTTAATATCAAAGTAGAACAGCTATGACTCAAACAAAAATGCTTCGCCTTTAAGATATTTGCTACAGAAGCTTTCATTAACGTAGGGTACAGTTTCTAATAAGTAATCATGTTCATTTGGCTGCAACGCTAAAAAAGCAAAATTGTTTACCATTGCTCCGAGAAAGAACGCCTCCAAGATACTCTGATACCCATCGGGCAGTTGACACACACTTTGATATCCGCTGAGGAACGATCTACGGTTTTCGGGAAATAGATGTAGCAGTGTATGAGCAATGTCATAAAGGTAGTAGCCAAAGCCACAACAGGAAAAGTCGATGGCCCGCGCTTCACCTGCATAAAAGATGTAATTATTTTCATTCAGGTCTGCGTGAATCAGACCCCAATTGGTGCGTGTTTTTTTTAGTGCTGTCATCACATTACTAATTCGCACAAGTGCACTCTCAAGCACAGCGAAATCAGTCACAGATATCGTACCAGCATCTACTAGCGATCGCAGCTTTATCAATGAGGCGTGTAGTTGCTCCCAGTCGTATTTTGGTCGCGTCAAGCCTGAAGGCAATTCCCAAAGGCTGGTGTGCTGGTGCAACTGAGCCATAAGTTCCCCAATTTGCCTAGCCTGTATCGGTGTAGGTTCAGTGTCGAGAGGGGAACCATCGACCCACTTTAGTAGTGTACAGTTGAGCGTTTCGCTGATGTCATCAACTGCTACAGAGGTAATAAAACTGCCACTGAGGTTCTGCACGGGGTAGGGCACAACCAAATGGGTATCTTGATGCAACGCGATAAGCCAGATTAGTTCTGACTCAATGACGGCATGTTGTTGCCAGATGCGATCGCAAAACTGAGCGATCGGATAATGGATACGGAGAAGAAATAACGCTTGCTGATCATATTCTCCAGATGTAGCAAAATTTTGATTATTGCGAGTATCAACGCAAAACGTCACATTTTCGCTATGACCCAAGAATACCAATTGAGTTGCATTGACATTGTATTGAGCTAGCGTAGTTAGAGCCAGACCGTTCCAATCGATTTTGCTCTCCATCTATTTCCGGGTCAGATACTTATTTCAAACAAAATAAATGTACATCATCCAATTAGCTTGTATCAGTGGAATTGCACCTGTATCTTTAGGAAGATTTTCAGGAAAAATAGCTGATAAATAGCTAAAAGAAGCAGACATTATTTAAAAACGCAGACTGGCTTGAATTTAAGCGTTGTAACTCCTGTTTTTTGGCGATAACATGGAAATAAGTTTATTTCAAGCTTTATCAAACCGCGTTTAGCGTCAGTTTTTTTTATGGACATTCAGTTAATCAACATCGGCTTTGGTAACATCGTGTCTGCCAACCGAGTAGTTGCCATTGTCAGTCCAGAGTCTGCCCCGATTAAGCGGATTATTACCGATGCACGGGATAGAGGTCAACTGATTGATGCAACTTACGGTCGTCGCACTAGAGCTGTAATTATCACCGATTCCAGCCACGTAATTCTGTCAGCAATTCAGCCGGAAACGGTAGCGAATCGCTTTGTAATTTCTCGCGATCATCAAACTGTAGATAATTGACTAGCAGTGGATTTTTCCCACTTCTCTTTGTACCGTATCGGTAGTACCATGTGAATTAGATAAATTTTCTGTTACTCTTGCTACAAATTCTTTAGTCACTAGTGGTCTAGACCAGGAACACAAAACTAATGAATAATATGTATTGATTGATTCACAGGTTGAAGGGATGATGCCAGTTTTACCCATCCAGAGTAGTGTGACTACCGAAGAATGCTTCCATTTAGGCAGGTTAATTGTTTTAACTGGCCCCAGCGGGGTCGGTAAAGGCACTTTAATGCGATCGCTCCTAGACCGTCATCCAAAACTCTATTATTCTGTATCTGTAACAACTCGCTCTCCCCGTCCAGGGGAAATCGATGGCAAAAGTTATTATTTCATCAGCCGCAGTAAGTTTGAACAATTAGTTGCTGAAGGTGAATTTTTAGAATCGGCAGAATTTGCTGGTAACTATTACGGCACACCCCGTGAAGCTGTACTTAACCAAATTCATGCCGGTAAGTTGGTGGTGCTGGAAATTGAACTAGAAGGGGCAAGACAAATTCGTGCTTCCTTTCCCAGTGCCCTCAGCATTTTTATTTTACCGCCTTCCTTTGATGAATTAGAGAAACGAATACGCTCTCGTGCCCAAGACTCTGAAGAAGCGATCGCCTGCCGTCTGCTTCGCGCCCAAGAAGAAATTCAAGCCGCAGATGAATTTGATATTCAAATCGTTAATGACGATTTTGAAACTGCTTTAAATGATATTGAAGCAGTTTTATTTAAATAAGTTAGGAGTTAAGAGTTAGAAGTTATGAATTTAACCTCCTAACTCCTAACTCCTAACTCCTAATTTCTAGTAATTAACCAAATAGACCTTGAATTAGTGCCAAATTACTAGTCAAAAAGTAAGCAACTACAGCACCACCAATACCACCAATCAAGAAAGAACTGGCGAAGTTGTTCCAGCTTTCTTTAGAGTTAAAAGCATCTGCTGGAAGCTTGGGTACGGGAACACTAGGAAGTGCTTTGGGTGGATTGCTATTGGCATACAGCGACAGAGCGCCTGTGAGAACTACAACCAGCCCAATGGCTGACAGCAACCCAGCTAAGTTAGCATCACTTGTATCCCGCAGTGGGCCCAATTTGGCAAAGGGACCAAATAGCCAGTAACCATGAGCCATACCAACTTCTAAACCGCGTCTAGCAGGAGCCAGACCTGGGCGATAGGCAGGTAAGTTATTAATGAACCACTTGCTTAAGGGAGAAGCATTAATCGGGGTTTCTAGGTTGCCTATCTGTGGATCGCCGAATGCGGGAAAAACAACTTCCCGATTTCTAGGATCGCTGGGAAGATTCTTTGATGCATCTACTGCTTGTGCCATATTTTATGTTCGCCTCTAAAATTAAAATGGTGGCATTTTCATATTAATAATAATTGTAGCTAAAGAAGCATTTTGTTTAGGAAGTTTAGAAAAATTAATTTAGCTTGTTTTAAAACTGTGAAACTCGCGATTTTGTTTACAAATCGCGAGTTTCAAAAAACTATTTTTGCTGTCTATTTTGGTGATAATTCTGCCTAACTAAGCTGAATACATCAACTACACAATATTAAGCAAAAAACAAGACATTGATTCAACTGTCCTAAATCCCATTTGACACTTATGGCAGTGGGTGGAAAAGTAGGTCGGGGAAAAAGAGGTTGAATTCAATCAAGATAACTGCTGTGATGGTCAGCCAGATGGTAGCTGCCACGGGGGCTGTAGAAAGGAATTTAATCAAATAGGCTGATTGATCGCCTTTGTCTGCCATGAATTTAGTCTCCAAAACAAATAAATTAGTTAAGCTGATTTAGCGTGGGGAAATGGGGATTTCTGTATCCTTGGCTGCTAATTTTCCAGAGAGCAATTCTTGGACTGCTGCTACTGGCCAAGTAAAGCCTGACGCCATGATAGGTAGTGCCAAACCAAGATCGATTTGGATTTCTTTTTGTTCAGTGTTAGATTCCTTTTTGATTGCTTGCAGATAGGCACGACCTACCCAACCAATCCAACCAGCAATGTATAGAAACAAAATGCTAGGGATCAAAAAGTCACCAGCATGATTTAGACTACCATCAACAATCAAGTGGGGGAATCCTTCAGGGCCGCACAGCTCCTGAGAATAACGCTCAAACCGCTTTATCCCTGATTGGGGGTCAGCGGTGGTGTTACGGGCATTAGCTGCTAGCTCTTGAAAAGCGGGATTGTCTTTGCACGGTGTCAAATTAGCCCCTAAAGCTTGTGCTGGGGGGGCAAAGTTGAACCAAAGACTAATCGCTAACATCAAAGCAAACAATCGTCGCATAGAGTTGTTTCCTTTTATTACAAAACAAGAAGTTCTTTGTACAAAACGAAGCGGCTTGTACAGTTGTTTATTTGCATAACTAGGAAGTCATCATACTCTTGGGTGGGAACCGAGTAAAGTTTAAGTAAATAAAAGTTAAAGCTTCTCAACCAAAATAAGTGCTGAGTGCTGAGTTCCGAGTGCTGAGTATAAGAATTGTTGTAGGGTAGTAAAGAAGAAAGATTTTCTCTCTACTATTCAGGACTTAGGACTCAAAACTCAAAACTGAGCTTCAGAACTTGGAACTTGGGCTTCAGAACTCGGAACTTTGAGTTTGGAACTCAGCACTCAGCACTCAGCACTCAGCACTGATTACTCTCAATGACAACCGTTTTAGCAATAGAAACCAGTTGTGATGAAACAGCCGTCGCAATTGTTAACAATCGTAAAGTTTGCAGCAGTATCGTAGCCTCGCAAATTCCAGTCCATCAGCAGTATGGCGGGGTAGTGCCAGAAGTAGCGTCTCGCCAGCACCTGGAAACGATAAATGAAGCGATCGCCCAAGCTTTAGAGCAAGCCCAATTAGACTGGGGAAAAATCGATGCAATTGCCGCCACTTGTGCGCCTGGACTCGTAGGAGCGCTATTAGTGGGGTTAACTGCTGCCAAAACCTTGGCAATGGTACACAACAAGCCATTTTTGGGAGTTCATCACCTTGAAGGTCACATTTACGCAACTTATTTAAGTGAATCAACTTTAAATCCCCCTTTTCTTAGCTTACTGGTTTCAGGCGGACATACAAGCTTGATTCATGTCAAAGATTGTGGTACATACGAAACCCTGGGACAAACCCGTGATGATGCTGCAGGTGAAGCCTTTGATAAAGTGGCGCGATTGTTAAAGCTGGGTTATCCCGGTGGTCCAGTGATTGACAAGTTGGCACAAGAGGGGAATCCTCAAGCCTTTGCTTTACCAGAAGGAAGAGTTTCTCTACCCGGTGGGGGGGTTCATCGTTATGATGCGAGTTTTAGTGGATTAAAAACGGCTGTGTTGCGTTTAATGCAGCAGTTAGAGAAAGATAGTGGACAAGTACCAGTGGCAGATGTAGCAGCTAGCTTTCAGGATGCGGTAGCGCGATCGCTAACCAAAAGAGCGATCGCCTGTGCCCTTGACTATGGTCTAGACACAATTGCCATTGGTGGCGGTGTAGCAGCAAACAGCGGGTTGAGAAAAAACCTCCAAACCGCCGCCGTTAAACACAACCTACGCGTCCTATTCCCACCTCTAAAATTCTGTACTGATAACGCCGCCATGATTGGCTGTGCCGCCGCTGACCATCTATCCCGCGGTCATACATCCCCCCTCACACTAGGCGTTGAGTCTAGGTTAGGGCTTACTCAGGTGATGAAGTTGTATCAACCTTCAGGAGTGCTGAGTGCTGAGTGCTGAGTGCTAAGTCGGGAATCTCACTTCTTTACTCTCAGCCGAGGAACTCGAAAAAGAGGAACTATTTTGCCCAATGCCCAATGCCCTATAACTATAGACTCTTGACTATCGCTCGGATATGGTCAGCCACAGCATCCGGCTGTTCCAACATCGCCAGGTGTCCACAATTAGGAATTTCCAGAACATTGTCACCACAATATTGGAAAAGTCTGTGAAAGCTGGCTAAATGGCGCACATACTTGGGTTCCATAACCTTGTCTTCCGCGCCAGCCAAAAAATAAACTGGCTGCTTCAGTTGGGATACTAGCTCAGGTAAACGATTGATTTCTTCTTCAGTTGTGGAGTCTAACAGAGTTCCCAGAGCCGCTTCTGGGTCAGCCACGACGAAATCTATTACCCGCTGACGTGCCCAATAGCGCTCCAAAGGACGAGCCACACTAGCTCTAGTAAACAGCAAATCAATCAAAGGCACTTGGGAGAGCCAGCGCGGACGCATTTGTAAAAATTTCTGACCCGCCGAGCGAAACTGCTCAAAGGCTTCTTTGAGGTAAATACCACCGCCAGCGTTGATACAGATAACTCCCTTAACACACTCAGGTATTTGATCTGCTCCCCAAAGAGCGATCGTCCCGCCTAATGAGTGACCAATTAGCCAAGCACTTTTAATATTCAACTGTTTCAAAAGAGCCGCTAAATCCTGAGTATACGCAGCAGGAGTATAAAGAGAATCGAAAGATGAATCAACCGCACTACTGGAGATGGGCGTCAGACTCAAAGACGTTTGTACTCGACTAAAATCGGTTTTTACCTGAGACTGAGATTCACCAAAACCCCGCAAATCATAGGACAGGCACTGCAAATCATCTGATAGGCGGGAAATCACAGGTTGCCAATATCCACGGCTATTGAGCCAACCGTGGATAAATACTAAAGCATCGGGGCAGGAAGTGGGAGCCGTTAGCTCGTATGCGTGTGGAACGCCCAAGATTTCGATAGTTGCCATACTTATATCGTACCCTTAAGGACGGGTGCGACTAAATACTAAAGTGGAAAGAGTTAGAAGTTAGGAGTGAGGAATTTTTAACTCATAACTCATAACTCATAACTCCTCACTTTTCACTTTGTTTATTTACCCAACAACCTCTGTCGCACTCCTTCAGCAATTTTGTGACCCAGATATTCAGGAATGAGGCTTTCATTCGGCCCTAACAAGTACAGAATTAGCCGTGTACGTCCGCGCCAAACCAGTAAATTGGCATTGACTACCAAAAGGTCTTCCTGCCAGATAGCGTACATCACTTTGTAGAATAATCCTGGTTGATTATCAGCTTCAATCACTAGAGCAGGGAGATGAAAGACCGGATCGACATAGAACTCAGTTTGTACCTGCTCTAAGCCAGTGTCAAGATTAAATTCTACTGCCAGCATCTCTTCTACCTCAAACCGACCTCCTAAAGCCTCGCGAATGGCGCGACAGACATTTTCTGCGGTTTTCTCGGTCAAGGCTTTACTACCACGAGATACCAAAAGTTTGATAAAAACTAACATTGGCGGACGGATCTGACCGTATAGACTCAGACCGTGGATAGTCAACCCATAAGCTGCTAGTACACCAAAAATATCGCTGAGGAGAAAAGACTGGTTGCGGTAAGCAAAATGCAGGGCACTTTTGCTACCTTCCGGTTTCAGTTCAATAACAGCGCGTCTAGTTTTATAGAGACGGTAGGCTAGCCGCAAATTTTGCAGTTGAATTTCACTACTGACGAATTGCTCATAAAACTGGGGAAACGCTCGGTTAAAGCGCTTTAGGAGTTCCAGTGTTGAAGATTTTAAACCAGAAGCCATTGTTAAGGGTAAAACTCGCTTGCTTTCGTCATCTGGGGGCTAGGTGTTTGGGACTGGGGACTGGAGATTGAGGACTGGGAGGACAAGGGGACAACAAAAGAGTGTTCTCGATACCCAATGTCCAATTCCCAATTCCCAATGCCCAATCCTGTGTATACAATTCACTCCTAAGCTAACTTGCATTTAAGCTCTATACGAGCAATTGCCAGGATTAGGTTTTTCCATTATGAATGCGTGAATTTTGAATTGTTTATATCCTTACCCTTTTGATGAATTTCTCCTAGCCTTTACAACAAAATGCTAAAGTTGAAAATGATTGGTGTGAAACACGCTCTAACTGGCTGTTACCATTGCAAATCCCGAAAACAACCGAAAAACTTTGAGTGTAAAGGGTAGTAAATGGGGGTAGCGATGTTAAAAGTGATATCAACACTCCTGAGAGTGGAAACCAATTCAGTTATACTACCCGAACCGCGTTGGCATGGGTTTTTGGAAAACTTGGTTTAGTACTCCTGAATCTGTAGGGACAACTAGGACAAACCTCTTTGAAGAGCATACAGCAGAAACTGCGGGCAACTCTAGCCCTAGTAGTATTAGCGAAGCTTCCTCAAAGGAGGCTCGGATCGTCTTCAGCACAGAACGAGATATTGACCTATATGAGCTAGAAGAACTCTGTGATGCAGTTGGTTGGTCGCGTCGTCCTCTAAGAAAAGTGAAAAAAGCTATTGAGCATAGTTTTCTCGTTGCCTCAATGTGGCAAGTGAGAGGAAACCAAAAGCGGCTCATTGGTTTTGCCCGTGCTACTTCAGATCACGCGTTTAATGCCACTATCTGGGATGTAGTGGTTCACCCAGACTTTCAAAGTCAAGGACTGGGTAAAGCGCTGATGAAATATGTTCTCAAAAAACTTAGGAGTGAAGAAATTAGTAATGTCACTCTCTTTGCCGACCCCCATGTTGTAGATTTCTACCGAACTATGGGGTTTATGGCCGATCCAGAAGGCATCAAAGGTATGTTCTGGTATCCTCACTAACACTCAATCCAAATAAAACCCGATTCGCACAATAAAATCAGGTAGGTATAGTAGTATAAATCTATTATTTTAATTTGGTTTGACAAGGTTTAGCCGACGAACGAACAAGTAATATCTCTTGTAAAACGAAGTCGGCAGCCAAACCTTTATCAGTGTAATTATCTAATTTAGCTCGAATTTGCAGAAGATATAAATATATTAGGCATGAGCAGTGTTATGTGATATGATTGCCTTAACGCTTTTGTGAAGTGCGATCGCTTTGATGGGAAACTAAAACCAAACCCAAAAAAAGTAGATTAAGTATAACGGGATGTAGCGCAGCTTGGTAGCGCGCCTGCTTTGGGAGCAGGATGCCGCAGGTTCAAATCCTGTCATCCCGATTTAATTAATATAGTTAACAGTTAAGGTAATTAGCTAGGCTTTCTTTGCTAAATCTGCTATTTAATTGGATATTTTTACGGAGAATACCAATTAAGCTGTTCTGCTGTTGAAGCCTAACAGGCAAATTTCGTCATTAAGTAGTAAGGTGATTTTTGACACTGAGCTTTATATATATTTGAGAAGATATTAAACCAATCGCAGATGGAACGATTGATTAAGTAATAGCGTCAACCAATATTAGAAAAAGCCGATAAAATAGCATTTATCATCTCCAAGGTTGGAGAGAGCGAGAGATTTTTTGCTGTTTGAGAAAACATATAATAGGCATCTACGGCATTTTGCGGTAAATAGCGAAGCAAAACCTAGAAAAACACAACGTTAGCACAGCCAATTTGTGAAAACGATACTATAGCAACTCTAAATAGTTAGGGAACATTGGATTTTAACCGTTGAGGCTTAACACTCAACCCCAACGCGCACAATGAATTTTTCAAAACTAAAATGAATTGCTATATAACTAAAGCTAGTTGGTGCTGTGCAAATCCAACCATTTGTTTAATTTAATTGGACTATTGATGCGAGGAGCAGTCATGAAATCATTTATTCGCTTAGGTGCGACATTGGGTATAGCTGGCAGTGTATTTTTAACAGGGCTTTCAGGAATAGGCAATATGCCAGGACTGGGCAATCTAGAGGCGATCGCGTTGCCACAAGATCAGGTTGTGAAAAAGCTCCAAGAAGTACCTGTATTCACGCTTACCAATCCTAAAGGCGAATTCGTAGTTCTTTCGAGAAACAACGCATCCAAGCCGATCTCACAAGTAGGATTTTTTATTAGCAAGCAAGATGCTCAAAAATTCCTTGACAGCCGACTCAAAAAAGAAAACCCCCAGTTGGCAGGCACGCTACAGGTTAGACCTTTGTCCTTGGCTGACTACTATAAAATAGTCCAAGAAAGCAAAAAGAAATCAGACTCTGTGATTTATACTTTAGTGCCGACGCAACAGCAAGTAGCCTCGGCAACAAGTATGCTGAATCAAAATGGTAAAAAGGTAGAGCAATTCAATGGTATTCCCTTATTTGTACCCAAATTTAAGAAAGATAATAGCTATCTGACTATTCCCCTTGCTAAAGGTAATGAGCGATACATCCCTTTCTTTTTTGAGAAAGAACAAGCAGTGGCTCTGTTAGACGAATTCAAAAAAGCCGTGCCAAAGGAAGCAAACAACACTGAAATTCAAGTGGTGGATTTGTACGGTGTTATGGAGGCTCTCAATAGCAGTAGCGATCCTAGTATCAATAAAATTGTTCTTTATCCATCACGCGAGTCGATCAACTTTATTCGCTCCCTTGCGCCAAATCAATCACCAGCTGCCAAGCCACCTGCCCCCGCTCCGAAAAAATAACGGATATGCGCTCCAAGGTTGAGGTATGGGGGAGAAACATTTAATAGTCTCTGGTTTACAACTTTGGCAGTGGCGGAATGCAGCTCTTAAAGCAGCGATCGCCACTGATGTGCCACCAATGGAGGTAGATTGGCTGCTCCTCGAAGTTGCTGGGTTAGACCGCTTGGCACTGCGTTTGGAGTCTTTTAAAAACTGGCCGCAAATCCAGCTGCAATTACCTTTAGAAGAGTTAGAACTTCTGTGGCAAAGGCGATTAAATGACCGCTTACCAATGCAGTATATTGCCGGAGTTACACCTTGGCGTCAGTTTCAAATCGCCGTGTCGAGTGCGGTTTTGATTCCTAGACCAGAGACAGAGTGTTTAATTGATTTAGCTAAAGCATCTACTAGTAATGCTTCAGGACACTGGGCAGATTTGGGTACTGGGAGTGGAGCGATCGCACTGGGATTAGCAGATGTCTTGCCAAAAGCAACAATTCATGCAGTTGATTACAGTTTAGAAGCTCTGGCGATCGCTCGATCCAACGCCCATAATTTGGGTCTTGCTGACCGGATTAAATTTTATCAAGGTTCCTGGTGGGAGCCACTGACATTTCTCAAAGGTCAGTTCAGTGGTATGGTGTCAAATCCCCCTTACATACCCACCAGTACTTTACCTACTTTGCAACCAGAAGTAGTTAACCACGAACCGCATCTAGCTTTGGATGGTGGCGTTGATGGCTTAGATAGCATTCGCCATTTGATCGAAATTTCCCCCAGTTATTTGCAACCTGGTGGCGTATGGCTGATTGAGATGATGGCTGGACAGGCAGATACAGTGCAAGAATTTTTACAAAATCAAGGTAGCTATTATAAAATTCAAATTCACGCTGATTTAGCTGGAATTGAACGCTTTGCCCTGGCCTACAAAAGTTAGGAAATAGGGCATGGGGCATAGGGCATAGGGAATAGGAAAAATGTCCCATGCCAAACCCGATAAAAATGACACAAGTTTCTCTAACAAATCTAATAGCTGGCGCACGTGCTGGTCTTTTGGTGAGCTTTCCGACTGATACTGTTCCTGCACTTGCAGTAGTACCAGAAAAAGCTGGATTAATTTTTGCGGCGAAGCAACGTAGTCAAGACAAACCTTTGATTTTGATGGCTGCTAGTGTTGAAGATTTGTGGCTGTATGTCAAAGGTAGTGAGAACGAGTATAAAGTTTGGCAAAAAGTAGCAGAGAAATATTGGCCAGGAGGGCTGACATTAGTTTTGCCAGCGAGTCAACGCCTACCAAAAGTTATGAATCCCATCGATCCCACAACAATTGGCATTCGAGTCCCAAACAGTGCGATCGCTCAAACTATTTTGGCGCAAACAGGCCCTCTTGCCACCACTAGCGCCAATTTTTCTGGTCAGCCGCCTTTGCAAACAATGGCAGAAATTGAGAATCAGTTTCCCAAGGTTCTGACTTTAGCAGCGACAGAATACCAGGGTGAAATGTTGGGGATGGGTATACCTTCCACCGTTGCTAAATGGACAGGGATAAATTGGCAGATTTTGCGGCAAGGTGCGATTGAGTTAGATTTATTAACTGATAACCAAGTATAGGTAGCTATAATGTTGTTTTCATGTTTTAACAACAGAGAAATCTGAAACTTTAGTTTGCGCTGTTGTATTTAATTAGCAAGTTAATAATTGCCAGATATGAATTGGAGCAACTGGATATATCTAGGAGTAGGAATAACACTAGGTATGGTTTTCCGTCACTTATTTGGGCGATGGCTACGCCCGCCGCAGGCATCGCCTAATGTTTCATCTAGCTCATCCCCAGTAGCGCCATTAGCTGAACAGGATATACCACCAATATCGCAACAGCTACAGCAAACGCAGCTGGCATACCTGATGGCAAGGGAGATAAGCCAGTTTAAAGCTGGTTTTTTGGCACGGACTACCCATGAATTGCGATCGCCTTTTAATGGTTTGATTGGCTTACATCAACTAATTTTGTCAGATTTGTGTGAAAATCCAGCTGAAGAGCGAGAATTTCTTGCCCAAGCTCACGAGCGAACACTGAAGCTGTTGAAGCTAATGGATGAAATTCTCAATGTTGCTAGAACTGAACACGGCACCAATAAATTAGATATTCAGCCCAGACCCTTAGCCCAAATTTTAGATGAGGTTCATGACTTAACTTATATGCTGGCGGCAAATCGCAATTTTCCCTTACAATTATTACCTGCCGACTCAGAAATTTATGTTTTGACAGATTACCTCTGGCTCCGCCAAGTATTAATCAGTTTAATAGACACTGCCATTACTCAGATGGAGGAAGGCAGCATTTGTATTTCCAGTAGCACTCTACCTACAAACAATTTTGTAAACATTTGGCTAGATATCCCAACCCATGCCATGACCTGGAGTGAGCCGATTGATTTGCTCAAAATTGAAGATCCGTTGACCGAGATTGACCAAAAGAAGACTGCTCTTTCCCCAGGAATGAGGCTATTAATCAATCAGACTCTACTGGAAGTTATGGGAGGAAAGTTAGAAATCTTGCCCTCAACCACTGTGAAGGAAACACTTCAGCAGCTTACCAGACTACAAATCTCTATCCCCTTAGTGAATAGTGCTGAGTCTTGAGTTCTGAATAGTAGAGACAAAATATCTTGCTTCTTGACTACCTTACTACTACAACAGTTCTTATACTCAGCACTCAGCACTCATTGCTCGGAACTGTTTCGGTGATTCCTGAAGCTGAACTTCTGTAGCAGCAAGGAAAGTATGGTTAGCTCGGTTATGTAGTACCATCGTAGTGGTAGTGTTGGGTTGAAAACCAATCTTTTCGTAGAAACCCTGGCGGTGAGTAGTCATTAGATAAACACGCTCAACCGACCTCATGCGGGGATGTCTCAAAATGGTTTCTACTAAATTGCTTCCCAAGCCACTATGTTGATACTCTGGATGAATCACAACATCCCAAATTGTGGCGCGATAGATGCCATCAGATGTTGCTCTGGCAAAGCCAATGAGCCGATCGCGATCGCAAACACAAATCACTGGCTCACTGTTGGTAATAGCTATATCTAAATCTTCAATACTGCGTCCCTTTGCCCAGAAAGCGGAAACGTTTAACAGTTGTTGGAGTTGGTAAAGGTCAATTTCAGACTTGCGATCGCTAAATTTAATCTGAAGATCGTTCATGTATGGCATCCACTTTTGGCAGTATCTTTGAGCAGACATTTGGTGAAATTAAATATGTATTATCCAGAAATCTCGTAGAGACGTAGCACTGCTACGCCTCTACATTCTTTTTGGGCAGATGTTTAGTAAGGTTAAGTCATATTTTGCTATAAATTGCTGTACGTGTGGTGAAAGAAAATTTAATGACAAACCCACTTCCATAGAGGATGAGTTGCTCCCTGTTGACGTATCCGATAAACTTGTTTTTCTAAACGTTGTTTTTCTTGCGGTGGCAGTCCGAGTAGAATATTCCGACTTTGCCAAACTAAAACAGCAGCAGTCATCCCCAGACAAAAGGCTAGACCGAAGGTAGACAGTGGATGGTAGAACAATCCAAATCTCACTGCCACCCAGGTAAAATATTGTTGCCACAGAGCAATTTCTGCACGTAGACCCCACAAGGAAACAGGCGCAATGGTCAGCCATAAACAGCCGACAAACAGCCACCTGCCATATACTGTTAGCTGATGTAGCCTTTGTACTTGTTGAGCAAACGATGGGTCAGATTTCTCAAAAACTGGGACAGTAGTTAATAGTTCTTTCGGTTGCTCCATAGGGGAATAAGATTGCAAGGCGTGGGTGAGCAATTCAAAATGCTTTCACCCAATTGGGAAATATACACAAGTTTAACTATCCTGGGAACTGGGAGATGTATCAATCGAATCAGCGTTGTCTAACACCTGGGATTTCCCTTTACGCTCTCGCCACCAAGTTAGAAGAGTACTGGCGATGAAAATACTTGAATAAGCCCCCATTGTGAAGCCAATAATCAAAGCGAGGGAAAAGTTTTTCAGTGTTTCTCCGCCAAATAGAAAGATTGCAGATAATGTCAGTAATACGGTTAAGGTAGTGTTGATCGATCTTGTCAATGTTTGGTTAACCGCATCATCTACAATTTCGGCAATCGGCTGGTCAGGATGGATTTTAATGGTTTCCCGAATGCGATCGTAAATTACTACTGTGTCGTTGACTGAGAAACCTGTGATCGTAAGTAAGGCGACGATAAAAAGGCTATCTACTTCGATGCCTGCTACCAAACCCAAAATTGAAAAAGCCCCTACTGTGATTAAGATATCGTGGAGTAGGGCAACGATCGCAAACACAGCATAATCTAACTGGAAGCGGAAGCTCATGTAGATAGTAATACCGATGAAGGAAACTATCAAAGCTAACACCCCGGATGTAAACAGTTCTTTTCCCAAGGTGGGGCCAACGGAGTCAATCTGGTTCTTTTGGGGGTCAAAAACGCCAATTTCTTCGCTTAAAGCGTTTTGTAATTTGGTACGCTGATCGACACTCAAATCTTTTGACCGAATTAGTACACCATTTTCTGCACCATTTTCCGAGACAAGTTGGATACTGCTATCACCTAGTCCCTGTGCTTTTGCTACTTCTCGGACAGCGTTGATATCAATTGGTTTGTCACAGTTACCGGGTTTGGTGCAATCTCGGACAAACTGCAACCGCGTACCACCGATAAAATCTAAACCGGGGCGTAAGGGGGCGCGAATATTCGGTTGTTGCCAAGAAATCACCATTGAGATGATACCAGCGAGGATGATAGCAGCAGAAATAGTCCACCAAAGCGATCGCGATTTATTAATACTCAGTTTCATTGAGTCACCTCTGCCTTATTCGATGCTGGCAGGTTTGGATAGAAAAGTTCTGTCTTCCGCAAGGAGTGAATTGAAATTGCCAAAAACAGCAATGTCCGACTACAGGTAATTGCAGTAAACATACTTACAGCTACCCCCAAAGCTAAAGTGAGAGCAAAGCCTTTAACTAAACCAGACCCCAGCCAAAACAGGGCAGCGCAAGCAATCCATGTAGTGACGTTGCTATCTAAAATACTAGAAAATGCCCGATAAAAACCAGATTCCACAGAACGATACAGAGATTTACCTGCCCGCAATTCTTCCCGCGTCCTTTCAAAAATTAGCACATTGGCATCAACTGCCATCCCAATACTGAGAATAAAACCAGCAATTCCCGGCAAAGTTAGGGTAACGCCCAACAAAGCAAAGGTTGCCCAAGTTAAGAGAGAGTAGATCACTAGTGATATATCCGCAATCAATCCTGGTAGTCGATAGTAAACCACCATGAATATTAATACTAAAGTCAAACCACCGACTCCAGCATAAATACTACTTTGAATGCTATCTTTACCCAAGGTTGCTCCGACTGTCCGCCTTTCTGCGATTTCTACTGGTACGGGTAATGCGCCACCGCGTAATTGCACGCCTAAGTCATTGGCTTGCTGGGCGGTAAAACGTCCTGTAATCACCGCAGAACCACCAGTAATACCAGTAGCGGCAAATTCTATACCCACGGTGGGAGCGCTGATCACTTCATTGTCCAGAAAAACACCAATACTACGCCCAGTACCAGCGAGATTTTTCGTCAAATTGGCAAACAGTTCACCACCCTTTTGGTCGAAGCGAATAGCAACATTCCAGTTGTTACCTTGAGTGGGTTCACCATAGGCATCCTTAAGGTATTTGCCAATTAGTGGTGGATTAGTGCTTTCAAACAATTCTGCGATCGCTTGATTATTTTTTTGTAAGTCTTCTTGATTCTTGACAATTGCTGCTTTGTCGGTACTCTTTCTTAATTCTTCTTGCTTGAATTTCAATTCGGCTCTTGATGCTTGAAAAGCAAGCAGTTGAGTTTCTGTATTCGGCTTTTGGGTACGAAATTCTAACTGTGCTGTACCCCCTAGCACCCGTTCAGCTTGTTCTGGATCGTTGACTCCTGGTAGTTGCACCAATATTTTATCTGTGCCGACTGTTTGGATTACTGGCTCAGAAACACCCAGACCATTAATCCGGCCTTCGACAACTTTCTTTACACCTTCTAATTCTCGTTCGGTGATTTTGGGAATATCCGCTGATGGTTTCACCTGAATTGTGAGCTGTGAACCTCCGCGCAAGTCCAGCCCAAGAGGTATCGGAATTGTGGCAATCACCGTAATAGCGGCGATTATCAGGACTAAAATCAAAATTAATAGCGATCGCTGTCTTTGCATATCATAACTCGCAACTGACAAACGCTATAATAGCGCTCTTTTGAGGAGTTATGAGTTAGGAGTTTGGGGATGGGGCATTGGGGAGCCAGTGCGTTGGGCGGGCAATGCCCGACTTGAAGCAACTGGCGTCATTGGGCATTATTATTCTTCTCTTGCCCTTCTGCCCCTCTGCTCCTCTGCCTCCTCAGTCTTCAGTCCCTAGACTCGCAACGCCACCATTTTTTCCACAGCTTCTACTATTTGCTCTGGTTGGATGATTGTTAGTCGTTCTAGATTGCCGTTGTAAGGTGTGGGGATATCTTGGGAAGAAAGTCGTAGTACTGGCGCATCCAATTCATCGAATAAGCGATCGTTTATTGAGGCGATGACTTCTGCTGCAATACCCGCAGTTCGCATCGATTCTTCCACAACAATGACTTTATGGGTTTTACGTATTGATGCACCAATGGTATCAAAATCTAATGGCTTGAGGGATATTAAATCGATAACTTCTGGATCGTATCCTTGTTTTTCAAGAGTTTTTACGGCTTGCACTACATGATGGCGCATTCGTGAGTAAGTAATAATTGTTACGTCTTTCCCTGGACGGACAATTTCTGCTTTATCTAAGGGGAGTAGGTATTCTTCTTCTGGTAAATCTTCTTTCAAGTTGTAAAGTAGAACGTGTTCAAAGAACAACACTGGATTATCATCGCGGATAGCGGATTTCAGCAGTCCTTTAGCGTTTCTTGGTGTGGAGCAGGCAACAATCTTCAACCCCGGCACAGCTTGGAAGTAGGTTTCTAGTCGCTGGGAATGTTCTGCGCCTAGCTGCCGTCCTACACCTCCAGGGCCGCGAATTACCATCGGAATTTTAAAATTACCGCCAGAAGTATAGCGCAGCATTCCAGCGTTGTTAGATATTTGATTGAAGGCGAGCAGTAAAAAGCCCATGTTCATGCCTTCAATGATCGGGCGCAACCCAGTCATTGCGGCTCCCACAGCCATCCCAGTAAAGCTATTTTCAGCGATAGGGGTGTCTAGAATGCGGAGTTCGCCATATTTTTGGTACAGGTCTTTGGTAACTTTATAGGAACCGCCGTAGTGCCCGACATCTTCACCGAGAACGAATACGCTGGAGTCACGCGCCATTTCTTCATCGATGGCTTCCCGTAAGGCGTTGAAGAATAGTGTTTCTGCCATTTAGACCTTTTAGTACGATTATGGTTTTAGAATTTTATCGTGCTGCTGTCGCAAATACAGTGAGCGATCGCACTAGTTAGAGTTTAGGTTTTTTAAATAAACTGCTCATAGCATAGAACGAGTTATTGCCATAACTATATCAAAGCTATTTAACTTAGATTTTATCGGTTTTATGAGCGATCGCCTCTGACTCTGGCAAATGTGACTGTTTTGTCTATGTAATATAACGTAAAATTATGTTTAAAAATATATCCGTGTTTAATGATTAAAATATACTAACTTAATTCCAGTCACCCCAGAATAAAAAATTTGTTGTAGCAATAATTTAAATATGCCTACTGTAGAACAATTGAAAACGTTGTTTATCTTAAGTTTTTGGGCTACTAAAATGTATTTACCTGTATTTTTAGTGCGAATCGATGAACGAACAAAAAATGTTGTAATTATCGCTGGCGAAGAAAATGAAATTATAATTTACCTAGACGGGAAGTGAAGATATATATGAGTAAGCCAGATTTTATGACAATGCCCCGTGTCCAATTGCGTCAATATATCCTTGACCACAGAGAAGATGATCAAGCCTTTCAAACTTATTTAGATCGATTCACCTCTGAAGATGCTGTAATCTTCCTTGCGCCGCAGTCAATAGATGATTTAAAAAACTTCCCAGAGTTGCATCAACAGAACCTAGAAAGATTACGAAAGCAAGCTTAAACCTTCTCCAACAAGACAAACGAAGCTTATCAATATAGATCCCGACTTCTGGTGAGAAGTCGGGTATCTGGGCATTAAGTTTAGGTTTTTGTAGGGTGGGTTAGGTGGAGTCATAACCCACCAATGTTTCGCTAGCGATCGCTATCCCCATAACACCCACTCGAAAGGTTTTTGACGATCAAAGTTGCGTAGGCTAGCAAAAACCGCAAGCATCGCAATAGCCATAAATAAAGAATCTCACACCCAGACACCAAAATACAACTTTCTTTGCATCTTTACGCCTCTGTGTGAGATTTGCTTTTAAATTAGTATTCAATATGCCTAGCCTACTTTAACCATCGCGCCGCATCTTTGGCATGATAAGTCAAAATTAAGTCTGCACCAGCCCGTTTAAACCCAGTTAAAGTTTCCAAAACCACTCGCTCTTCATCAATCCAACCATTGAGAGCCGCAGCTTTTACCATCGCATATTCACCAGAAACATTGTAAGCCGCAACTGGTAAGTTACTCGCTTCCTTAACGCGCCAGATAATATCCATGTATGCCAAGGCTGGCTTAACCATGAGCATATCAGCACCTTCAGCGATATCTAATTCAATCTCTTTAATCGCTTCACGGGCGTTACCTGGATCCATTTGGTAAGTTCTTCTGTCCCCAAATTGTGGTGTCGAGTCTGCTGCATCCCGAAATGGGCCATAATAACCCGAAGCATACTTAGCAGCATAAGATAAAATCGGCGTATCTTGAAATCCGGCTTCATCCAAACCCTGACGAATTGCCTGCACAAACCCATCCATCATCCCTGAAGGCGCGATGATATCGGCACCAGCTTTCGCTTGAGAAACTGCTGTTTTCTTCAACAATTCCAAAGTTGGGTCATTTAAAACTCGTCCTGTTAAATCACCAACTTGCAGATAACCACAATGACCGTGGCTAGTATACTCACACAAACAAGTATCAGCAATTACAATCAAATCTGGCACTGCTGCTTTTACCGCCGTCGCTGCTTTTTGGACAATACCGCAATCATGCCAAGCGCCAGTGGCATCCACATCTTTATCAGCCGGAATCCCAAATAGAATAATAGAAGGAATTCCTAAGTCGTAAACTTCTTTTGCTTCTTCAACAATTTTATCTACCGAAAGTTGGTAGACTCCAGGCATGGATTTCACTTCATTAGCGATTCCCTCACCCGGTACAGCAAATAGTGGGTAGATTAAATCGCTTGTTGTTAAAACAGTTTCACGAACCATCCGGCGCAGTTGAGGATGAGTACGTAGACGACGGGGGCGATGTATAGGAAACATAAAATTTTATGAAGAAAAACAACGCAAATAGACACAAAACAAAGCGTCACAAAAGCAGGCTAAAAATTTCCTGCCGTCAGACAGACTATAAACAGTGCTTAACTGTCCTTTGCCCTACTCTTAATCAAGTTGTGGGGCAATTTTGTATTCTACAACTTGGTTGCACCTATCCGACGGACTGGAAAAAAAACAACATTATGAAGCAATTCAAAATTTAAAATTCAAAATGCTAAGACTGTCTGTTGGCAAAAATCCTGGCGAATTGAGGGTTGAAATTTAAACGCAAAGGGGCGCGGAGGTAAACGCAGAGGCACGCAGAGAATTCGCTACAAATTAATGAAATGTTGTAATTGATAACAAATAATTTACAATGCCTAATGCCCTATGCCCAATAATAATTTGTGCTAGAAAACTCGGAAAATATAGGGATAACGAAAGGGTACATCAGGATCGTTGAAAACTCCGATCAGCGCCCAAATTGTTAATCCCCAGTGTAATAGATATCCCAGACCTGCTAATGGCCCCAACAATAATAGAGGTAACACTAACCAGCCGAATAAAAAAAACAGCGCTCCCAGAATTGCACCATAAAACCAGACATTAAAGTGGAAATTGATCGATTCTTTGGCGTTTTCTTTAACAACAAGATCGTCAGATACAAGCAGTATGGCGATAGGTATGCCTACAGATACCAATGTTGTGCTGAAAAAAATCGCTCCATGAGACAAGGCAGATAGAAGCTTTCGCTTGTCTGTGTCGTACATTGCTTTCTCCTATTTAGTCAGATTGTTGGTTATACTACGACCCTATCATGAGCATCGTTGTCTTAAGATTAAAAGACTTGCCAGAGTCAAAAAAAATTAAGCTAGCTAACAAACAAATACATTTATGTCTACTGAACTTCAGTCTGAACTTATTCAAGCAGTTGAACTTCGCCGCAACTTTGCGATTATATCTCACCCCGATGCTGGTAAAACTACACTAACTGAAAAGCTACTCCTGTATGGGGGTGCAATTCACGAAGCTGGGGCAGTGAAAGCGCGACGGGCACAGCGAAAGGCGACTTCTGACTGGATGGCGATGGAGCAACAACGGGGTATTTCTATTACCTCTACAGTGTTGCAATTTGAATACCGAAATTGTCAAATCAATTTATTAGACACTCCCGGACACCAAGATTTCAGTGAAGATACCTATCGCACCCTCGCCGCCGCCGATAATGCCGTGATGTTGATCGATGCGGCAAAAGGTTTGGAACCCCAAACCCGCAAATTGTTTGAAGTGTGTAAGTTGCGGGGTATCCCAATTTTTACATTTATCAATAAGCTCGATCGCCCAGGTAGGGAACCTCTGGAACTGTTGGATGAAATTGAGCAAGAATTGGGATTGCAAACCTATGCGGTAAACTGGCCGATTGGGATGGGCGATCGCTTTAAAGGTGTGTTTGACCGACACAAGCAACAAATACACCTATTTGAACGCAGCGCCCACGGTAGCCGAGAAGCCCGTGATACGATAGTAGAATTAGGCGATCCG
This sequence comes from uncultured Nostoc sp., assembly GCF_964247315.1. Taxonomy (GTDB): domain Bacteria; phylum Cyanobacteriota; class Cyanobacteriia; order Cyanobacteriales; family Nostocaceae; genus Nostoc. Next base: position 35,614 of record NZ_CAXTTT010000007.1, on the reverse strand, counting down.
AAAATAGAAGAACAGCTAGAACAAAACCTGTACTACCAACTGAAAAACGATCTAGAACTGTTAGAAGGAGTTGGACCAGAGCTAGATTTACAGTTGATACACGAAGGCAAAATGACGCCTGTGTTCTTTGGTAGCGCCATGACTAACTTCGGGGTAGAGTTATTCCTCAAGTATTTCCTCGACTATGCCCTCAAACCCGGTTCTCATGTCAGCAGTGTTGGCGAAGTTCCCCCTACATACCCGGAGTTTTCGGGGTTTGTCTTTAAACTGCAAGCGAATATGGACCCGAAGCACCGCGATCGCGTCGCATTTATCCGGGTTTGCACTGGTAAGTTTGAAAAAGATATGATGGTGAATCACGCCCGCATTGGTAAACTTATCCGTCTATCTCGCCCGCAAAAACTCTTTGCTCAAGAGCGAGAATCGATTGATGTGGCTTATCCTGGCGATGTGATCGGTTTGAACAATCCCGGTGTTTTTGCGATCGGGGATACAATTTACACGGGACAAAAGCTCGAATATGAGGGGATTCCGTATTTTTCGCCGGAACTGTTCGCGTCTCTGAGGAATCCCAACCCCTCAAAGTCTAAACAATTCCAAAAAGGCGTTGCGGAATTGCGAGAAGAAGGTGCTGTGCAAATTATGTATTCAACTGATGAAGCCAAGCGCGATCCAATTTTGGCGGCGGTGGGTCAGTTGCAATTCGAGGTGGTACAGTTTCGCTTACAAAATGAGTATGGTGTAGAAACCATATTAGACTTATTGCCCTACAGTGTCGCCCGTTGGGTTGAGGGTGGTTGGGAAGCATTAGAAAAAGTGGGACGAATATTCAATACCACTACAGTTAAAGATAGTATGGGACGACCAGTGTTGCTATTCCGTAATGAATGGAATTGTCAACAGTTATTGGGCGACCATCCAGAGTTAAAATTAAGCGCGATCGCTCCAGTATTTTCTAGTCAACAACCAGTGGAGGAATAATTCACTTGACAAGCAAAACTTGAGCGCGGTTGATTTCCACTGCATCCGAGGTTCGCGCTTTTGCACAAACGTGGATCGTTTAGAAGAGATTGGAGTGCCAGAATTTGTATGCCTTCACATGCCAAACCGTCTTTGGAGGCTGGTTTAGTTGCCCTCAAGCAGGGAAATTACCAAACAGCGATCGCCCAACTAGAACCTATTGCTAGTAGCCAAAATAATGGAACTGCTAGCTTACAAGCCCAAGTTGGTTTAGTGATGGCTTATGCTCGCACTGGCGAAGTTCCCAAAGCGATCGCTATTTCCCAGAATCTCATTAAGAGTAACAATCCGCAAGTTCAAGAGTGGGCAACACGCGCTCTCGAACACCTGACAAAACGTAAAAAACCTGAGCAAGAATCCAAAAAAATCGAAACTGGATTTGTTGCTTTTGAGAATTCAACGCCAGATTCAACTCCAGATTCAACCCCCGTTACTCCCCCGGAAACTCCAACATTAGAGGAAAAGCCAAACGAGCAAGTAATAGAAACCAAAAGCGACGACATCCCGGCGATGGTGCCACTAGCGAGACTTAAAGCTACATTAGCACCACCACCACCACCTACGCCCCTAAGCGGCTTCATGGGTTCCGTTACCCGCACCCAAGCCAAATTATTCGGCGTTATTTATTGGCGACAAGCACAACGCGCCAGAGCATGGCAACCACTACGTAAACTAAAATTAATTCCTTTGCGGCTACTGTCAGCCGGAACATTCATCGCCCTGTTTTGGGTGATGCGAGAAATCCTCAAGTTAGCACTAGGATTCATCAACCAGACTTTAGTCAAACTACCTTATCTGGAACCGATTCAGCTTTTATACTCCGACCCTACTCAACTGTTGCTAATAGTCTTGGTGATTTTAATTGGAGTCTCACCTTGGCTGCTGGATCTGTTACTGGCGAACTTGTATGGTCAGCGAGAATTTCCGAAAGATGTATTGAATACCCATAGCCGCGAAGCTGTTCGGGTGCTACAACGTTGTTGCCAACAACGACACTGGCCGTTACCCAAACTGCGGATTTTACCAACGGCTGCACCAATTATTCTGACTTATGGTAGTTTACCACGTAATGCCAGGATTGTTGTCAGTCAAGGGCTATTAGAGCAGCTGGCAGATGATGAAATCGCCATTATTTACGCTACGCAACTAGGGCATATTGCTCACTGGGATTTTGCTGTCATGTCTTTGTTGCTGCTGGTGACATTACCAACTCATCAGCTATATCAACGAGTTTCGGAGTTGGGAGACAAAATATCAGCGAAAATTTGGCGCTGGCCGGTGACAATTTTGGCGAGTCTAATTTATGGAGTTTGGTGTTTGCTGACTGGAACTGCATTGTGGTTGTCGCGGTTGCGGCTTTATTATAGCGATCGCATCGCTGCTGAAATTACTGGTAATCCCAATGCCCTGATTCGCGCTTTACTCAAAATTGCCATTGGCATTGCCGCTGATATCCAAAAACAAGAACGCACCAGTTGGCAACTGGAAAGCTTAAATCTTTTAACACCAGTCAGCTACCAACAGAGTTTATCTTTGGGAACTATTGCCAGTAATCTATCTTTTGAATCCTTTTTGAAGTGGGATATTGCCAATCCCTATCGCCGATGGTTTACGATTAATAATAGCCATCCTTTAATGGGCGATCGCCTCGAACGCCTCTGCCAAATAGCCCGTCACTGGCATCTAGACACCGAACTACATTTTGCAAGCGTTCCATTGAAGGTTAAGCGTCAGTCTTTTCTATTACAAGTCGCTCCCTGGTTGGGAATTCCTCTAGGGGTTCTGTTTGCAGCTTTCGTCTGGCTAACCTGGCAACTAGCATTCACACTCAAGTTTTTAAATCTAAAGTGGATATATGAAGATTGGTCTTTCATTACAGGCTGCCTTCTGATTGGCTTTAGCATTGGTACTGTGATGCGGATTAATTCTTTCTTTCCTGATATTAAACCTGCCACTGTACAAACTGACGATAGCTTACCCAACCTGTTAGCTGACCCTTCTGCCTTACCTATTGATAGCGTCAGCGTGCGTCTTGTAGGTAAATTATTAGGTCGTCAAGGTACTAGCAACTCCCTAGCGCAAGATTTAATTCTTCAATCCAGCGCAGGTTTGGTGAAATTACACCATATTTCTTGGCTAGGACAGTCAGTCAATCACCAGGATCTAATCGGGCGGCAAATTATCGTTACAGGTTGGTTCCGGCGAGGAGCAACACCTTGGATCGATATCCAAACCCTAGAAACTCAAAGTGGTAAAACCATTCATAGCCCTCATCCCATTTGGTCTACTTTTTTAGCTGTTGCAGCACAGGCTTGGGGCGCATACGTCTTTCTCACTGGTTAGTCATTGGTCATTAGCAAAGGACAAAGGACAAATCGGAATGTAAACAAAAGTTGCAGGTTTTTTTAACAAATGTTACATTTATTTACACAAACAAGAGCAACCGACATAACTCATCATCACCGCTTAGTTGTGGATTTAGGTGCTTTTTCCCCGCTCTATATCTTTTTATCCTCCCAACACAGCAGCAAATTAACCAGCCACTGGCTGGTTTTTGTTTCAAAATATGCTCACTTGAATAAAAAAATGTGTTTTATGTTACGATGCCGTAATACTAATGTCGGAAATGTATGCGCTAAACTAGCTACGTAGAAAATACCGTGGTAATGTAAGGAATGGTATTTGATTCTGCGAATAAGGGCATAGAAGAAAGCGTGTACTTTAGCAGGCAATAGGCTATTAAATTTACAACTCTTAGAATTAAGGTGTTATTAGCTCACCATAGTGTGAGCCTTTGGATTAAATAAGCTTGATCCCGACGAAAAACTGTATTGTTGTATAGGTTGACAGTTTCGAGCAAAAAAATTGGTTTATGGCAGTCTTGGTCAATAGCATCTATTTAAAAGCTAAAGCTAAATGATTGTTTTCTTGCCTTGCCATGTTCATTCAACTCTGGAGGTATAGTTCATGTCCGTTCGCCTATATATAGGTAATTTGCCTAAAGATGAAATAGATCGTCAAGATCTACAAGCCGTTTTTGCAGCAGAAGGTGATGCTGTAACTACTAAATTAATTAAAGACCGCAAAACTGGCAAATGCCGTGGTTTCGGTTTTCTTACAGTCAACAATGACGAACAAGCTGACGAAATTATTGAAAAGTATAATGGTCAGATGTTCAAAGATACTCCCATTAAGCTAGAGAAGGCATTACCTCGGACAAAAGGTGAAGAGGGTGACGAGCAAGTTCCTAAACCAGTTACTCTTGCTAGTAATAGTACCCCGACTCCTAGCCCCAACAGAGAAGGTAGCCGCCGCGAGAAAAGCTCTAAGAAGCCTCGTCGTGGCGGCGGTGGCGGCGGCGGTTCTCGTGAAAACAACACCACAACCACCGATTCAGACGCTATTCGTCCAGATCCTCGTTGGGCTTCGGAATTAGAAAAGCTGAAGCAGATGCTAGCTGCCCAAGCTACAAATTAATCCTCAAGGGAGAGAAATTAAAAATTAAAAATCAGAATTTTTTTTGATTTTTAATTTTTAATTGTTGATAATTATCTAGCTGCTTAGTTTAATGAACTTGCAGCTAATTTTGTAAGTACGTAGGCGCAACCCGCCGTAGGCATCGCATCGCCACTAGTCACACTAAGGCGTAGCTGAGAGTTAGCAGCTAGGAGCGTGCAAACCGACCAAGCTCCACAAAATCTATCTGCATTTCAATCAAATCAAACGACACATAAGTTTCACAAATTTATCATACTTGCGTAATAAAAGTATATATTGATGCAACTATAGTTTATGTAAACTTATTGTTAAAACTTGCTTATAAAAACATAAAATTAAGTTTTTGTGATTAGACACATTAAAAAACTCGATCTTTATCAATGCGATCGCAGTAATTAGCTGGATTTGATAAATTATAGTCAGTAATGCGAAGAGAACCGGAGGCGCGTAGGCGCAGCCCGCCGTAGGCATCGCTCTAAAGATAATCTACACTCAAGGAGATACCGATCGTTTTCAGCTTCTGTTTATGTCTTCAACTCTAGATTCTTTGCCACCTGCGCTCGCTAAAATTGTCCAGCGCTTTCAACGCGCTTCCGAACCGAAGCGACGCTACGAACAGCTAATCTGGTATGCTCAGAAGCTCAATGAGTTCCCAGAAGCTGATAAATTACCCGAAAATAAAGTTCCTGGTTGCGTGTCTCAAGTTTATATCACAGCAGCTTTGGATGACGATAAGGTTGTGTTTCAGGGCGATTCCGATTCCCAATTAACCAAAGGATTAGTAGGGCTTCTGGTTGAAGGATTACATGGATTAACACCAAGTGAGATTGTCCAACTTACTCCAGATTTTATTCAAGAAACAGGTTTAAATGTTAGCCTGACACCTTCCCGCGCTAATGGATTTTACAACATTTTCAAAACTATGCAAAAAAAAGCGTTGGAATCTAAAATTGGTCATTAGTTATTAGTCATTAGTCATTGCTCATTGGTCATTAGCAAAGGACAAATGACAAATGACTAATGACAAATAAGGTACAACTACCAAAATTTAGTCTAATGTCAACAAATTTATTATCTACCTCTGCTGCTACTGGCTTTGGTGGAGTGGTTCAAGAATATCTCTGGAACTGCGAAAATCAGCAATTGCGTGTTGTTTATGAAACCCTTGGTAAAGGTTCACCACTATTGCTGCTACCATCTTTCAGCAGTGTTTCGACGCGTTTGGAAGTAGGCGAACTTGCCAAGTTACTAGCTCCCCATTTTCAAGTTGTAGCCGTAGACTGGCCTGGATTTGGTGAATCTTCTCGCCCTAGTTTGAATTATCGACCAGAAATATATCAGCAATTTCTGGAAGATTTTGTCAAAGCTGTTTTTAATACTCCCATCACTGTAGTTGCGGCTGGTCATGCTGCTAGTTACGTTTTACAATTAGCTGTCAAACAGCAGGCTGCTTTCTCACGAATTTTGTTGTTAGCTCCTACTTGGCGTGGGCCTTTGCCAACAATGGGGGCAAGTCAGCAAATAGCTGGCATTGTGAGAGAATTGGTGCGATCGCCTATAGTTGGTCAAACTCTCTACAAACTCAACACTACCCAATCTTTCTTAAGTTTTATGTACCGCCGTCATGTCTTTACTGACGCGGCTAAAATTACACCCAGTTTCATTGAGAAGAAGTGGCACACGACTCAACAACCAGGAGCGCGATTTGCATCTGCTGCCTTTGTAACTGGTAATCTTGATGCTGTACGCGAACAATCTGATTTTCTGGAACTTGTGCAGTCTTTAACCGTACCGCTCATGGTAGTAATTGGGGAATCCAGCCCCCCTAAATCACGAGAAGAAATGAACGCTTTGGTAGCCTTACCAGGAGTGAGAAGCATTGTTATACCTGGTTCTCTAGGACTACATGAAGAATACCCAGCAGTTGTTTTAGAAGCAGTTCAAGATTTTTTGTTCTCCCCAGAAAATTAAATCCTCACTTATCCCTCAAAGTATAATTTTATTGTTTGCGCTCATTATTATCACATAGCGCTTCTCGTTTGTATGCAATATACTCTGACCTCTCTCTTAAAAGGAGAGAGGCTTTAAATTTTACAGGGTGATGTAGTAAATGGTGTGAAATTAGCGATCGCTACATTGCACTGCTATATCTGCCCCTATTTCCGTTTGAGTACGGATCTCAATTTAATCTTTTTTAGGTTAAAAAATGAGCGTAAATCAAAATTTTAAACATGAGTAACAATCAGAAATTAAAATATTTATCTCTAGCGTATTGTGCGTATCTTGCACTGACAACATATTGGCTTTTTCACTATACTGGACTAGTGCAATTTTTGGGAGAAATGCAGATGAATCTGTTTGGTAAACAGTGGCAATCTGTAAGTTTTATGATCCTTCATCTTCCAGTTATATTGTTAGGGACTTATTTACGCAATCGAGTTCAAAGTCAAAATCCAGATAAAGAATTTTCTGCTAAGTGGAATGTAATTGATGATTTGACAAGTAACCGACTTCTAAAAAATGCCCTCATGCCGATAATTATTTTAATTATCGGGGTTATTGCGCTGAATGGTACATTAGCACAATCATTCGCCAAAGATATCGGTACGATTAGCGTCACTCAACTAAGTTCCGGCAAAATTGCTGAACACAGTTTTTATGCTAATATTTCAGGCTATCCAGATCCCAATGCGTTAGTAACACAAAAGGGCAATAGAATACCCAGAGTCTATATTGCATTGAGAGAGAATTCTCAGTCGAACACCCCGGTTCATTTGATTATTTCATTAGAGAAGGGTGATATTGAAGAGTATATTCACGAAGATCCAAAAAGTGAAACAGTAACAGTGAGTGGATTTGTGACTGAGGGTGGAGAAGGAGAAGTGAGAACGTGGTTAGAGAAGCAAGGAGTTGCCATTGCTGATAGTTACTGGACTATCTTCCCTAGAGCTAATTTGAGTAACCGCAGTAGAGGGAAATATTCTTCAATATTTATAGCTATTGCCTTTATTAGTTTTGCCGCTTTTATCTTTTATAGAAATTCTAAAGAACAAACAGCATAGCTGAATGTGGTATCACCGTGCCAAAACCGGAAAATTATACACTAAGGCTGAAACTAATATAAAGTAAGCTTTTTAATAATTATCAGTTGTCAGTTAAAATTGTAAGTCAATTGGGAGTCAGAGTCCCCCATTATATCGGCGTTAACTGATAACTGAAAACTAATCACTGAAAACCGATTAGTGGTTGTATGCAATATTCCTATCAGGCTACCCCAATTTGGGAATATTTATTACTTATTATAGATGCAGAGAAATAAAATCTTTCTTAATTAAATTATGTGATGATTTTGCTGAAGCCGAAAAGAAGGCAAGCTAGCACAAAAATATAAAAAGATTTATGATGTGTGATAATGATTATCCATAAGGTGAGACAAAAGGAATTTAGAGTATGGTGGCTGACGTAATCAACAATTCAGTTCCCGTTACTGTTCTTACAGGCTATTTGGGAGCAGGTAAAACGACTCTACTCAATCACATCCTCACCTACGAACACGGCAAAAAAGTTGCTGTGATTGTCAATGAATTTGGGGAAGTGGGTATTGATAATCAATTGATTATCGATGCAGATGAAGAAATATTTGAAATGAACAATGGCTGTATCTGTTGTACAGTCCGTGGCGATTTAATTCGGATCATCGGCAATTTGATGAAGCGGCGCGATAAATTTGACCATTTAGTAATTGAAACGACTGGATTAGCCGATCCGGCACCAGTGATTCAGACATTTTTTGTTGATGAAGATTTGCAAAGCCAACTGTCTCTAGATGCGGTGGTGACAGTCGTAGATGCCAAGCATATCTCGCAGCACTGGGATGCAGACGAAGCCCAAGAACAGATTGCCTTTGCTGATGTAATTTTACTTAATAAAACAGATTTAGTAGCGCCAGAAGAGTTAGATGAGTTAGAAAAACGGATTCGGGCGATGAATGCGATCGCAAAAATCTACCGTACCCAAAATTCTGAACTAGGAATGGATGCTTTATTAGGCGTGAAAGCCTTTGATTTAGAGCGGGCATTAGAAATTGATCCAGATTTCTTAGGCGAAGATGCTCATGTACACGATGAAACTGTCTTTTCTGTGGCTTTAGTAGAAGCAGGTGCAGTCGATGGAGAAAAATTAAACGCTTGGATTTCCGAGTTACTGCGTACCCAAGGCCCAGATATTTTTCGGATGAAAGGCATTTTAAATATTGCAGGAGAAGAGAATCGATTTGTGTTTCAAGGAGTACACATGATATTTGATGGCAAACCCGATCGCCCCTGGAAACCAAGCGAAACCCCCAAAAACGAACTAGTCTTCATCGGCCGTAACCTTGATGCAGCCCAACTCAAGCAAGATTTTCTCGCTTGTTTAGTTTAAAAGGGGATTGGGGATTGGGTATTGGGGATTGGGAAAAATTCACTTTATATTTCCCAGTCCCTAGTTCCCAGTCCCCAGTCGCTAATCCCCAGTACCCAATACCCAATAAATATGAACTCCACAACCAAATCTAAGGAATTTGAACAACACTATTCGGGGACACTTTCAGATTATGTAACTGCGATCGCTTGGTCGCCACAAGGTCAAACTTTAGCAGCAACTTCCGCCGCCGGTGAAGTAGTATTGTGGAATAATGGCGAACTTATAACCTTACAAACTGCTAACGGTAAATCAGTAGACTGTCTCGCTTTTTCGCCCGATGGCAAATTTTTAGCCGTCGGCGGACAAGATGGACAGGTGAAAATTTGGTGCGACACTGAATTAATCGCCACGTTAGAAAATGCCCCTGCATGGGTTGACAAGTTAGCTTGGAATTACACCAGTAACCAACTGGCTTTTAGTTTGGGGCGTTACGTTCAAGTTTGGGATGCAGATACTCGTGAAATTGTCGTGACGCTGAATTTCGACAACTCTTCAGTATTGGGTATAGATTGGCGCATTGACGGACAGTATTTGGCTATTAGTGGTTACAAGGGAGTGAAGATTTGGCATAGTCAAAACTGGGATGAAGAACCATACAGCTTAGATATGACTACTGTCAGTTTAGCTATGGCTTGGTCGCCCGATGGCAAATTTCTGGCTTCTGGTAATATGGATCGTAGTGTCACCGTTTTGGAATGGAACAACCCCGATCCTTGGGTAATGCGTGGCTTCCCTGGTAAAATTCGCCAATTGGCATGGTCAGAAGCTATGACTAAAGTGGGTGCGCCAATACTGGCATCTTCTAGCGTTGAAGGTATTGTGGTGTGGGAGAAGCTAGAGGATGATTCATTAGGTTGGGAAGCACGAGTATTAACTAATCATGTGGGTGTGATTAATGCGATCGCCTTTGCACCCAAAAGCTTCCTTCTCGCTTCTGCTGCTACTGATGGCTGGTTGTGTTTGTGGAACAAAGCCAAAGAAGTATCCCAAATTATCACAGGTGTCTCAGGAGGATTTTCTAGCCTAGCTTGGCATCCCCAAGGCAAGTTACTGGCCGCAGGCGGCGAACAGGGCGAATTACTTATATGGTCAAAGGTTCTACGGGGTCAAGGATTTGGGCGTAGTTAAAATAACTTGTAATTCGTAATTCGTAATTCGTAATTCGTAATTAAAGACTGTTACATCAAGGTATTATACGCAGACTGAAAAACTACAACTTTATAGATAGACGTTAGCGTTAGCCTCTGCCTTTGAGAAAAAGGTAATTAAACCCAAAAATTACGAATTACGAATTATTAAAGTTGAAGGTGGGGAATTTATTAGCTATGCTGTATCAGCAAAGGTATCTTTGTAAATTATGAACATTATCAAACTGATTCTACTTGCCTGTCCTGCATTTCTAGTATCCATGCTGCTGGTAATCAATCCAGCAAACGCATCCAGCCTGAAATCTGCTTATGCTACCCAAATTGTGACGGTAGTATCTACACAACAAATTCCCGATCTGGTAACACCACATTTGATTCAAACATCTAATCCGATTATTGATCGAGTTGGTTGTAATTGTGCCAACTGTGTTCAGTCTAAATTTCAGTCGCTACAAGGCAAGCTGCCATCAATCAGTTTTTAATAAACTTAGGAGTTATAAATATTGTTGGGGCACAGCATTGCTGTGCCCTTATTAATTTTATAAGCTATTTGTACCTAACTATCGCACTGGTTGCGGCATAATTATTTATGATATTCCCTGAAGTTCGCGCCTAAAAAACGAGGTAGGAAAGCTGTTAGGTGAATTCCTAGATACTGAGAAAGCTGCTGGTAAGCCAGTGAAGTTGGTACGTTCGCTATCTGCACCCAAGCTGTTAAGCTCTTGTTAAAAGAGCTAGTCCGGGGATTAGAAAACTTGCTAGAGTGAACAGAGTTAGCCTTAATGTCTAATCCCCAAAACCTATACATCTCATGGATTTTGCTAATATTGCATCCCAGCTAAACGCTGGAACGATTTTGCCAGAGGGGATTGTTATTCTCACCCTCTTGGGGGTTTTGATTGTTGATTTGATTTTGGGGCGTACATCCGCACGCTGGATTGGATATCTAGCGATCGCAGGTTTATTTGCTTCGATTGTCGCCCTATATTTTCAATGGGACTCTCCTAATCCCATCGGTTTTACCGGTAGCTTTAATAGTGATGACCTGAGTATAGTCTTTCGCGGTATTATTGCCTTGTCTGCGATTGTGACTATACTGATGTCAATTCGCTACGTTGAGCAGAGCGGCACCGCCTTAGCCGAATTCATCGCTATTTTGCTGAGTGCTACATTAGGAGGGATGTTTTTATCCGGGGCTAGTGAGTTGGTGATGATTTTCATCTCCCTAGAAACCCTGAGTATCTCCTCTTATCTATTGACAGGTTATACCAAGCGTGACCCTCGCTCCAACGAAGCGGCGCTGAAATACTTGTTAATTGGAGCTTCCAGTACGGCAATATTTTTGTACGGTGTATCACTGCTGTATGGACTATCTGGAGGACAAACTGAACTTAGTGCGATTGCTAATGGCATTGCCACAGCGAAAGTCGGACAATCTCTAGGTTTAGTGATTGCCCTGGTTTTTGCGATCGCAGGTATTGGCTTCAAAATCTCCGCTGCACCCTTCCACCAGTGGACACCAGACGTTTATGAAGGCGCTCCCACGCCAGTGATTGCCTTTTTATCTGTCGGTTCCAAAGCGGCTGGGTTTGCCCTAGCCATCCGCTTGCTGACAACAGCCTTCCCTCTTGTTGCTGACGAGTGGAGGTTTGTCTTCACAGCTCTAGCCGTTCTCAGCATGATCTTGGGTAACGTAGTCGCCCTAGCCCAAACCAGCATGAAACGGATGCTAGCTTATTCATCCATTGCCCAAGCTGGGTTTGTGATGATTGGTTTGATTGCTGGTACACAGGCAGGATACGCCAGTATGATATTTTACCTACTGGTTTACCTGTTCATGAACTTGTGCGGCTTTACCTGCATCATCCTGTTCTCACTACGAACAGGAACCGACCAGATTGCCGAATACTCTGGCTTATATCAAAAAGACCCACTTCTAACACTGGCGTTGAGTATCTCCCTGCTTTCCTTGGGTGGTATTCCACCATTGGCTGGGTTTTTCGGCAAGATTTACTTATTCTGGGCTGGTTGGCAAGCAGGACTTTATTGGTTAGTTTTGTTGGGCTTAGTCACCAGCGTAGTATCCATTTATTACTACATTCGTGTAGTTAAGATGATGGTAGTCAAAGAACCCCACGAAATGTCCGACGTGGTGAAGAATTATCCACAAGTGCGTTGGGATTTGCCTGGGCTAAGACCTTTACAGGTCGGGTTGATAGTAACATTAATCGCCACTTCCATAGCAGGGATTTTGTCAAATCCACTGTTTACATTGGCTAACAATTCCATTTCCCATACCCCATTTTTGCAAGCAACAATCAACAGGAATCTAAAAGCAGAAAATCTACTGCTTTTACCAAAGTTAGATTCGGTTAGTCAGTCTCAATCCTCAGTTGATTCTACTGCCAAGATATAACCGACTCTCAATTATACTTTGTACTCAAAGACACGCCTGTTTGCTAATTAGCAGACAGGCGTTGTTATATCTTTTAACTGAAACTTACTGAAACTTTATGAGGCTGATTGAATAGGTATTTTAATTACAAATTCTGCACCTTTTGCTGGAACAGAAAAACAGTTAAGTTCTCCCTTATGTTTTTCAACTATAATCTGATAACTTATATATAGCCCTAGTCCAGTACCTTTACCCACAGTTTTAGTGGTAAAAAATGGATCGAATAGCTTTGAACGAACTTGTTCATTTATCCCTAAACCATTATCAGCAATAGTAACCTCTATCCAGTTTTGATCGATTAACTCAGTTTTTATTTGAATTTTAGGATTATTCTCTGCGAGTTTTTGATTGTCAGTAGTTTGTGAATTTACTACTGAACGCTGACCATTATTGACCGACGCCTCCAGTGCATCGATCGCATTAGCAAGAATATTCATAAACACTTGGTTGAGTTGACCAGGATAGCAAGTTACATTCGGCAGTTGACTGTATTTTTTGATGACTTTGATTTCTGGGTACTCATGCCTAGCTTGCAGGCGATGCTCTAAAATCATTAAACTACTATCAATTCCTTCATGAATATTAACTTGCTTAAGTTCTGCTTCATCCAGCCTGGAAAAATTACGTAGTGATTTAACAATTTCCTGAATGCGTTCTGTTCCCACTTTCATGGACTGGAAGAGTTTAGTTATATCTTGAATCAAAAAATCTAAATCTATTTCTTCTACTTGCTGTTGGATTTCTGGAAGAGTATTTGGAAAAGCTTGTTGATAAACTTGCACTAATTTCAGTAAATCTTGAGTATATTTATGAGCGTGGTGAAGGTTCCCATAAATAAAACTCACGGGGTTATTAATTTCATGAGCAATACCAGCGACCATCTGACCTAAACTAGACATTTTCTCAGCTTGAATAAGTTGAGTTTGGGTAAGTTGTAGTTCATTTAGTGTTTCTTGTAAAGCAGTTGTACGTTCCTCAACCCGAATTTCAAGCTCTTGATTCGCTTTCCAAAGCGCTTCTTCCGCTTGTTTTCGTTTTTGCACTTCCTTTGCTAACTCATCAATTTTTTCGTTCAAGAGAACGAAATTACTGCTGGCTACAACTCTATTTTCCAAGCGTAAGAGAATTAAAGCTGAAGATTCAGGAGACCAAGGTTGAATAACTGCTCCTTGACTACGACATATTAACGTTTGTCCATCATTCTTTCGGAAAGTCAAGGAGCCAATAACCATTGCCCTACTACTTGAACAAGCTTCTAGGTACTTTACAATATCGTTGGCAGGCTCAGTTACAAGTTCAAAAAGCATTTTTTTGCGCAGTTCCTGACGGCGTAATCCCAGCATATCTGTTACTGGTTGATTCGTAGCTAACAACTGACCTTCTCCACTCACCAGGAGTAGAGGTTCTGGTAGAACTCTGGCAAGTTCAAGAAATTGTTCAGGAGTCATGGGGCTTCAACTTTCACGGTTTGACTCTAGTTTACATATCTGCACTAAGCTTAATTCTGGAGTTATTTTGTTTGATGCTGAAGGGTTTACACAGATTCTATTCCCCTAAAGTATTCTCGACCTTGTGCATCTTCTGCTTCTTCTGTAAGTTTTAAGTAAACAATAACTCTACATCCAGAAGCACCTTGTGCTATGGTTTCTTGCAATTCTACTTTGGCATATCCTAGATTGTTAGCTGCGATCGTTCCAAAAACGTTTGAAGTCATCATGCACATGGCAGGGCGATTAAGTACTTTGTCGCCAAATGGGCAAACACGGTTGCCAAAGACAATTTTTTCATCATTCTGCTCAATAACATAAAAATCACCCTGGATTCGTTTTTTTAAATCAATCAAGACATCAGCTACCTGCTTACGAGAAAGGTTAGAGATTTCCAGGGCAGATTTATAATCTTGGTTAATCTGCCTTCCCATCCTTTCACCAACAACGCTAATAAATCCCGAAGCTTCTTCTAAACCAACTACATCCTGCAAAGTACCAGATAATTCTCTGATTAGTGTACGTAAAAATATATCGCGTTCCAAAGAAAAATTAAGCGTAGCCATTGAGTGCTTAGGTGCATCGATCATAAATTTTGAAGATACAATCTTGGAAGTAAAGTTATATATAGAGTTCCCCAAAATGCCTCTAAAGTAACTACTTAATCTTTTTATTCTAAGAATTTAATATTTGTTTTTGGTTCTAATAAAAAATGTCTATAACAAATTATGAGCCTTATCATTGTGATAGTTTACGGTTTTGTATAGTCTCTTCTAAATTACGTCCCCTTATCCTTTCCAACCCTCCTTAAAAAGTAGGGAATGAGATCGAATCTTAAAAAGGTTAGCCAGCAAAATATTAAGTTTTATCCCTATAAGTAGTGAGCTTGGGTTGGGAGAATCTTCTGGGGCAAAATATTGTTAACACTAAACATATTTTATTATCAAACTGCGCAAAAGTATATTTGTTCGCAATCAGTATACAAATTTTATATTTTCTATAAATCAATTTTGTTGCTTTAAAAACTAATTAATTTCAAGGTAGGAAATATAAGTAATTTTATTTACTATAACTTGCTAATATATTGAACATTTTTTTTGAATAGGTTACGTATTTTATATTTTTGCTAGTTTAATAAATAGGTGTAGTGATTATAAACTCAGAACCTTTTCCTAACACAGAATTTACTTCTAGAGTTCCTTTATGTTTTTGGACAATTATTTGATAAGCAATTGATAATCCTAATCCTGTTCCTTTTCCCACAGGTTTTGTTGTGAATAAATGATCAAATATTTTTTGCTGAACATCAGCCGATATTCCCACCCCATTATCTTGAATCCGAATTGAGACATAATTCTTATCTTCAGTGAGGGCAGTATGAATTGTAATTTGATTGGAATTTAGCTTAATATCATTAAAATTAAGTCCAGCACTAGACTCATCTAAAGCATCAATAGCATTTGCCAAGAGATTCATAAATACTTGATTCAATTGTCCTGGAAAGCATTTTACTAGGGGAAATTCTTCGTAATATTTAACTACTTGAATAGCAGGACGAATCTTATTCGCTTGTAAACGGTGCTTGAGAATGAGGAGAGTACTGTTAATACCCTCATGAATATTAAACAGAGTTTTTTGTTCTGTATCGGCTCTAGAGAAAGTTCGTAAGCTATGGCTAATATTGGAAATACGATCTGTCCCTCCTCTCATTGAGGAAATGAGTTTAGGTAAATCCTCGCGCACGTATTCTAGGTCAATCATTTCGATTGTTTCTTGAATTTGCTGAGATGTTTTGGGATAGGTCTGCTGATAGAGATCAATTAGATGTAATAAATTATCAACGTACTCTTTAGCAGGAGTCAGATTAGCTGCAATAAAGCCAACTGGGTTGTTAATTTCATGAGCTACATCTGCTACCATGCTTCCCAAAGTAGACATCTTATTCTCCATTATCTGAAGATTAAGAAGCATTATTTCTAGCTCATGGCTTCTTTCTTCTAACTTATTTTGATATTCCTTTAATTCATCAATTACTCTCCTAAGCAAACATTCTTTTTTTTGATTTGTTTCTTCAAGTTTTATTCGGTCTGATTCAGACCGATCTAATTTCTTTTGGAGAATTCGATTGGCTTTTTTTAATTTTTTAATTTCTTGTTGGTAATCTAATATTTCCATTAACTTTTAATGATTTCCCAAAATTAAAGTTACAAAAGTTTCATTATGGAATAGCGTCTGGCTAATTCCATCTAGAGGAGCAATTTCTCCATAAGAATAAAATCCACAGGCAGGTAAATAGTCACTCAGACAAAGTTTCGTATTCTGATACTCTTCTTGTGCCCTAGTACCAAGTATCTGCCGACGAGCTACACATGAAAAAAATAAAACAGCACTTGGTTCTGTACCAGGATAATTATCTAAAGCATTCATAAATGATGCTTTAGAAGCTGCCAAAATATCTTCATAACCTGCTTCGGAAATTTGAATAATTGCTCGATCGGGAATATCTCCAAAAAAGGTTATGCTACTAGATTCTTGATTATAAGCAATAGGTGCTCTTATATAAAAATTGTTTTCATTCTCATCAAAGACTGCTAGTGGATATTCTATTGAAGGAGGAAGCAAACCTAAATAATGATGATAAAAATCTAAAGCTGGTTTACCATCTATTTCATAGACTATGTTTTTATCTACCTTAGTCACTTTGCTTGTTTGACCAATAGGATGCCAACCACTTGCAACAGCATGAGAAAACAATATTGTGCCAGAAAAAAGCAGAATTGGTACAGAATCACTTAATACTTCTGTTTGAAAAAATTGATATGTACTTTGATATCTTGATTGATCGCCTGCTAAACCACCGAATATCGGCACATATTGACCAAGAGCTAGCTTTAAGCCATTCAATATAGAGACACCACTAGTTGTGAGGCTTTCTGGATGAGTTAAGCATAGCTTTGGAGGTGCGATACTTTTTGCTTTAGCTTGATCCACAGCTTGTTTAGTTGCAGTTATTGGATTGTCTGAAACTTTGCGTCCAACTCCTGCATGAATTTCAACTTCGTCTGAGCAAAACAACATCAAGGTGATTGAATCTTGCTGAAACTCTAAGACTGAGGAAATTTCTCCATCTGTTGTTCCACCAATCAACTCAATCCCCGGAAAAGCCCGATCGATTTGCTGCAAAATGAGAGAATGATCAAAGTCAATTGCAGCAAAAATAATCCCAGCTTTTGGTATATCTCCTGTAAGAGAACTGGCACATTGCTGAAGAACTTCTTCAACTGCTGCTAGAGAATCTGGATCGTTACTGTGACCTACTACTGCCTTGAACATACATTTATTTATTATGTTGATAAACGTAACTTACTATAATTATTAAATGGGAAGTTTAATGATAAACTCTGAACCTTGCCCTATTGATGAATTTACCTCTAGAGTTCCTCCATGTTTTTCAACAACAATTTGACGGGCAATTGATAACCCTAATCCTGTACCTTGACCCACAGGCTTGGTGGTGAATAAATAGTCAAAGATTTTTTTTTGGATATCAGCACACATTCCTATGCCATTATCTTTAATCTTAATCAAGATATATTTATCTTCAGTAAGAGTAGTTTTAATCAAAATTTGATTAGGATTTGCTTCAATCTCCATATAGTTAAGTCCTACATTCGACTCCTCTAAAGCATCAATAGCATTAGCTAATAAATTCATAAATACCTGATTTAGCTGTCCGATAAAACATTCTAATTCTGGCAATATATCGTAATCTCTAATTACTTGAATATCGGGTCGAGCTTCGGATGCTTTTAAACGGTGTTTGAGAATCATAATTGTACTATCTATGCCATCATGAATATTGCAAGAAACTTTGCGATCGCTATCTGCTCGATAAAAGGTTCTCAAGCTGGTACTAATGTTGCGAATGCGCTGAACTCCTTCTTTCATTGAGGAAATTAAATTAGGTAGATCGGCAAGTATATACTTCAAATCTATCGCTGCAATTTCCTCTTGAATTTCTGAAACTGGATTAGGATAGTGCTGCTGATAGAGGTCAATAATGTTAATCATGTCTTGGAAATATACTGAAGCGTGTCCAAGATTGCCATGAATGAAACCAACTGGATTATTAATTTCATGAGCAACTCCTGCTACTAATTGCCCAAGGGCAGACATTTTTTCTGTCTGCACAAGCTGGAGTTGAGACTCTTGTAGGTCTTTTAATGCCCTAGACAAAGCTGCTGTCCTTTCTACAACTCGTTTTTCTAAAGTTTTTGTGAGATTTCGTAATTGCAGATGGGTTTTAATTCTAGCTAATAGTTCTTCTGCATGAAAGGGTTTAGTAATGTAATCAACTGCCCCTATATTTAGACCCTTTACTTTACTATCAGTATCAGAATTAGCCGTCATAAAAATTATGGGAATATCACAGGTTTCTGAGTTATTTTTTAGCTTTTTACAGGTTTCAAATCCATCTATCCCCGGCATCATGACATCTAATAAAATTAAATCGGGTAGTCTAGATTCAACCTGTTTAATTGCTTTTTCTCCATTATTTTCTGTGATAACTTTAAAACCTACATTATTTAATATATTAAAGACAATTTCTAAATTAGTAGTAGTATCATCTACCACTAAGATTAAACTATCTTTTGGGTTATAAAGCATTTTCATATCTGGTTTTTCATTCATATATTTAAATTAGTTTTATTCATTGTTAGTTATTCCCTATTTGCTCTGCGATCGCAGCTAAGTCACCTCTATTTTATTGGCAGACTGACTGCAAATCTATTGTCTGACAACCCTATAGTTCCCAAAAACTCTGATAACAGCAACATTCTCAGACTAAATTGCCTACAGCTTTTTGCTGGGGCGATCGCTAATGGACATCAATCACCAATTTTAATTTTCACCAAAGTTCAAAATCCTCTTTTATAAAGGCGATCGCTATAAAATTACTTATTATTACCCTTGTTTTTTAGAAAATTAGCGCTAACTAAGAATAATATTTTTGATACCCTAAGTTAATCTTTTCAGTTAGTCAACAGTATTTATCATGAATCTTTATACATTTAACTATATTTTTATCAAAATTTAAAAAATAAATATAGTTACAGATAATTACGGTTAGTTTTTTTTTTAAAACATTCAACAATATTAGTTAAGTTTGAAAACACTCATATAGATTTACACACCACTACAGTGACGTAAATATAATTTACACACTGTATAACATGTTGTGTTCTAGCGATCTGAGTTTTTTCAAAAAATTTTCATAGGCTTTCTTTGAGTCTCTTGATTTTGTTCTCCTGTAATTAATGTTTGTTACTTCTAACTAATATATTTTTATGAAGGAACTACTTTCCTCTGATTTATATTGCCCATTTTCAGCCCATATCAATAAACATGTTGATGTTTTAGAAGAGTATGCTCTAGAATGGGTAATTCGTTTTAACCTACTGGCAAATCAATCAGTTTACCGACGTTTCATCAAGTCAAATTTTTTTAAGCTAGTAGCAGGCGCTTATCCTTACTGCGATCTAGAAAAAATCAAGATTGCCAGTGATTTGTTCAGTTGGCTGTTTATTTGGGATGATCAATGTGATATGTCAGATTTAGGCCAACAACCTGAAGCACTCAAGCTTTTTCACCAAAGATTTATTGAAGTACTAAATGGAGCAGAACTTACAAGCAACGATATACACCTTAGCTATGCTTTAAGTGACCTACGACAACGGATGCTTCAGATAGGAAGCATAAAATGGTTCCATCATTTTGTTTTTAGCTTTGAGGAATACTTCGCCGGATGTGTACAGGAAGCAAGTAACCGCGCACAGGGAATTATACCGGATATTGATACTTATATCAGAATACGGAACTTAAGTTCGGCGGGGGATCTTACCGTAGTGTTGATTGAATTTTGCGATCAATTGCTGATTCCTGATATTTTACGACAGCACGACATCTTCAAAAAACTCAAGGAGAAGACAATTAATATTCTTGCCTGGTGTAATGATCTCTTCTCGTATTCTAGAGAAATGGCAAGTGGTGATGTTCACAATCTAGTATTAGTATTGCACTATCAACAGCAACTATCTCTAGAAATAGCGATTAAGTGTGCAGTCGATATCCACGATCGAGAAGTACGAGAACTGATCGAATTAGAAGCATGTCTGCCATCTTTTGGAGAAGAAGTAGATGCTGAACTTGCAAAGTATATATCAGGAATGTATGCCTGGATACGCGGCAATCTCGATTGGTACTTTAATTCCGATCGCTATCAAACTATAGAAAGGCTAGAATTAGTAGAAACCTTGGAGCTAGATAAATCTCAAAGCAATATGCAAGTACTTTCAAACATGAAAGTTTTATTACCATCATAAGGAAAACTATACTATCTCAGCGAAGATTTTTCACGATGCTCCCAACGATTTTGATAAAGAGTGGTTAGGAGCATCTAAAATTTTACTGCTTCAAAGTTAATCAATATTACTCCATAACTAACAATACAAAAGTATAGCCGTAGTCATGTAGGTTAGGACATAATGACAAGCGTGAATGTCAGGAAGAGTAATGTTTTTACCTCCTGCTTCCTGCAATAACGCAATTTCAGTATGAAAAATCAAATGCAACTACCTAATCCACTAAAAATTCCCTCTTTAATCCAGAAAATCCAGTGGGTTGCAAACCCCGTTAGTTTTATGGAAAATGCAGTTCAGCAATATCCTGACATTTTTACTGCTGAAGTAATAGGTTTTGGGGAGACTGTGGTTTTCGTGAACCATCCTCAAGCAATTAAGGAAATTTTCACTAACGATCGGAAGAAGTTTCTATTCGTTGGGAAAGTGAACAGAATATTTGAACCCTTAGCTGGGGAATATTCACTCCTGATGCTGAACGGTGAACGCCATAAACGGCGGCGACAACTCACAATGCCTTCCTTTCATGGCAACAGAATGCGAGCCTACGGTTCTTTGATTTCTAATCTCACCGAACAAGTCTTTAGTCAGTTACCGCTAAATCAGCCCTTCTTAGCTCGTACTACAATGCAGGAAATTTCTCTGCAAATCATTTTACAAGCTGTCTTTGGCTTGCATAAAGGAGCACGTTACGACAAAATCAAACACTTAATGGCGTTGCTTCTCGATCTCTTTAGCTCACCCTTTACTTCTAGCTTCCTTTTTTTCCCTTTCCTGCAACAAGATTTAGGAGCTTGGAGTCCTTGGGGATGGTTTCTACGTCAACGGCAACAAATTTATGAATTGCTTTACGCTGAAATTGCCCAACGCCGGGAAGAACCCAATCCAGATCGCATCGATATTTTATCCTTGCTGATGTTAGCGCGGGATGAAGCGGGTAATCCGATGACAGATCAAGAGTTGCGTGATGATTTGATGACACTGATGGTAGCAGGACATGAAACAGTGGCAACAGCAATGGCTTGGGGATTGTATTGGATTCATCATTTACCGAAAGTCCGAGAGAAATTGCTTCAAGAACTTGATTCTCTCGGTGATTCCCCAGATCCCATGAGCATTTTCCAACTACCTTATCTCACAGCTGTTTGTAATGAAACTTTGCGAATTCACCCGATCGCAATGTTCGCATTCCCCAGGATAGTCCAAGAACCCTGTGAACTACTAGGACATCCTTTAGCTTCTGGAACGTTACTAGTTCCCAGTATTTACCTGACTCATCAGCGTGAGGATTTATATCCCCAGCCTCAGCAATTTAAACCAGAACGGTTTATAGAACACGAATTTTCTGCCTATGAATTCTTGCCCTTTGGTGGTGGAGTTCGTCGCTGTATTGGTGAAGCTTTGGCTATGTTTGAAATGAAGCTAGTATTAGCAAAAGTACTGTCAAGCTATCAACTTGCTCTAGCTGGTAAGCGGCCAGAGCATCCTCAACGTCGAGGTTTTGCACTTGCGCCTGCTAATGGAGTCAAGATGGTAGTTACAGGACGACACGTGCGTGAAGAGTCTCAAGTGAATATGACAACTACACCCGTCTTTTAGTAATCTGTCAGAGCGATTTTAATGAATATTAGAAACCCAGTTTTTGGGACAAATTGGGTTTTTAGCACTCTTAGATTTGGGCTTGACAGATTACTAATCTAGCCCTCTAACTGTTGCATCGGTATCTCAATAGTAAACTCAGTCCCCTCTTTTGGCATAGAATCACAGGTTAAACTACCCTTGTGTTTATCCACAATAATCTGATAGCTAATCGACAACCCCAACCCCGTGCCACTTCCTACAGACTTGGTGGTAAAAAATGGATCAAATATTTTCTGCTGCACCGCTTTTGTCATACCAGAACCGTTATCGGCAATCCGAATTCTCGCCGTATTAGAATCTATTAATTCAGTAAAGATGTGAATTTTTCCTACCTTATGAGAAGCCGCTGATGCATCTATGTCCTTTGTTATTTGTTCTTTGTTATTTACCAATGATGGATGATTAATGACAAATGACTCTTCTAAAGCATCAATCGCATTACTTAGGATATTCATAAACACCTGATTAAGTTGACCAGGGTAACAGATAACTTCCGGTAATTTACCGTATTCTTTGATGATTTCAATTTCTGGAAAATTGCTCTTTTCTTTAAGTCGGTGCTGCAAAATCATTAAGGTGTTGTCTATTCCCTCATGAACATCTACAGGCTTCATCTCAGATTCATCTAGGCGAGAAAAGTTGCGTAAGCCCAAAACAATATTTCGGATACGCGAACTCCCCACTTTCATTGAATCTAGAATCTTTGGCAAATCTTCTGCTAAAAAATCTATGTCAATCTCCTCAGTTTTTTCCTCAACTAAAGGCGAAGCAAGGGGATATTCTTGCTGATAAATAACTATCAAATCTAGCAAGTCTTGGACATACTCACTAGCATGATTAATATTGCCATGAATAAAGTTAATAGGGTTATTTATTTCATGAGCAATTCCCGCCACCATTTGTCCCAAAGAAGACATTTTTTCACTTTGAATCAATTGAATTTGGGTACGTTGCAATTCTTGTAAAGCTTGTTGTAAACAGTGATTTTTGTCGTTGAGTTCTTGGGTTCTTTCCTGAACTTTTCCCTCTAGAGTATGGTTGTATTCTTCCAAGCTTTCTTTAGCTTGTGCTAAATTTTTATAAAGAATAGCATTCTCTAGTGATATTGCGGTCAAATTTGCCTTTAATGAAGTAACTACGCTGCCGCACAATAGGTTTGTGGACTTCATTGATCGCGGCAGTTTTGCCAATGCCAGAGAAACCTGCGACTAATATCATTTCTGTTGCCCCATCTGTTACACGCTTAAAAGCAGCGAGTAGGGTTTCAACTTCACTTTGGCGACCGTAGAGTTTTTCGGGGATTACGAAACGGTCTGAGATGTCTCTCACACCGAGTTCAAAGGGTGCAATATTTCCTGTTTCTTGCCATTGGCTTTGGCACGTCTCCAAGTCATGCTTTAACCCCCAAGCACTCTGATAGCGGTCTTCGGCATTTTTTGCCATCAGTTTGCTGATGATGTCAGACAAAATTGGCGGAATATTGGAGTTAATCCGACTGGCTCTTAGCGGTTGTTTGGCAATGTGTGAATAAACTAACTCTGTCGGATCTTTGCTGGTGAAGGGTAACTGTCCAGTGAGGAGCTGAAAGAAGGTGACACCGAGGGAATAAAAATCAGTGCGGTAGTCAATACCTCGGTTCATCCTTCCGGTTTGTTCTGGGGAAATGTAAGCCAGAGTACCTTCTAAGATGTTGGGATTCGTGAGAAATTGAATTTCTCTTGGCAGAAGGGTGGCAATACTAAAGTCGATGAGTTTGATTTCATTTGTGGTAGGGTTGATGAGGATGTTGGCAGGCTTGATATCTTTGTGAATGATGCGATCGCGATGTAGTCTTTCTAGGGTAGAAGCAATTTTAATCGCAATGTGGAAAAACTCCTTCAGGGAAAGCCAGTTTTCCTTTTTTACCTTGTCCTCTATTCGCCAGTTTTGTAGGGAAATACCGCCAAAATCTTCTATCACTAAGACATAGCTGTTACGGTAATTTTCTAAGCTATAGGTTTTGACTATGCCAGGAAGATCGAGGTTTTTGGTGATGATATATTGATTTCGGAACTGAGCTATTTCCGTAAAGGTAGGATATTCATTCCGCATCAATTTGAGAACGACTGATTTTTGGTCTTCTTCTCTAATACCCCGATAAACCAGGGTTTTACTGCCTGAGTAGATTTGTTCAGTAATGCGATAGCCAAGAAACGAATATAATGTATCCAATACTACTAACATTGCGGACTATGCTCATAATTATTGTTTCTATGGCTTATTATTCCCGCGCAAAGACTATCCTCATCATGAAATAGGATTTTTTTGTTTAATTTGTATTAGAAAATATGACTTTTAATATATTTTTCTTACTAAATATCTGAATCTTGAGCTGTAGCGTTTTCTCATCAAGTTAAGTAAATATCAAAACCTCAACCACAACCCCTCTTTGAACTTACGAAGAGGGAAGATAAAGTACAGCTTTACCAGGCTAAGGTAAAGCTGTACCTCACTAAATAATGATGATTTGTCAACATAAGTGTTTTTGAACTAACTATTTTTATCCGCTTTTAATCGGACACCAGTATAGATGGTGTATTTTTGGCTGCGATAATAATAACGAGCACAAATACTACTTGATTTTTTGTTTAATAAAAGTCACAACCTGAGTTAGCTGTTTCTTCAAACCATCAATTTCTGCTTGCATTTTGACAATTTTCTCATTCAATGCATTAATTTCTGCCTCGGAGACTCCCCCAGTACTGGGGGTTGCGACGCTAGGGGTTGCGATGCTGGGGATTGTGACACTAGGAATTGCGACGCTAGGGGCTACTACCGTACTATTGGTGACATCAGAGGTTGATGATGTACCATTTTTTACGGAAACTCCTGTTCCTACTGAAACTAGTTCTGGACGTGGCTGTTTCGCCTTAGCCATAGCTAACTTAATCGCGCCAATTAGTTGTTTCTGATCAAAAGGCTTGCCCAAAAATTCAAAATATTCAAATGGTTCTGTGATTTTCTCAGTCACCTCTTCCTTGCGACCAGACATGATCACTAAAGGAATTTTCCTTAGTTCCGGATCGGCTTGAACTTTCTGGAAAACTTCCCAGCCACTCATTTTAGGCAACAGGAAATCCAGCATAATCAGACTGAGTTTTTCCTGAAGGATGAAATTTAGTCCTTCCACACCGTCTTTTGCTTCCAGTACCTCAAAATTGCCCGGAGGCAACATTTCTCGTACTTTTACCCTGACAACTGTAGTGTCATCGATAACTAAAATCTTGTTGCTTGCCACGACTGTTTGCTCTAACAGAAACTATAAGTGTAAATAGCGGCTTTGCCGATTGTCCTTGAGAATCCTCCCACTATATACATAATTTCTAGCAATTGGGGGATAGTATATTTCGGTATAAATGACATTGCTAGAGGTGTTTTGCAAAACTTTTGCTCGCGCTCTTTTCAATTTGTGTCATGGTGATATTTAATCAACAGACCACTACATCTATATCCGCATCTTGCTGGGATGTCTATGATTTCGTCACAACAAGCCGACCTAAAGTCTGAAATTACGGCAATGCCTAACTGGCTACGTCGCCCAATTGGCAAAGCCAGTGAAATCTCTACCGTACAACGCATTATTAAGCAGCGCCAAATTCACACAATTTGCGAAGAAGGACGCTGTCCCAACCGGGGAGAGTGCTATGCTCAAAAAATTGCAACTTTCTTACTAATGGGGCCTACGTGTACACGCTCTTGTGCTTTTTGTCAAGTAGATAAAGGCCATGCACCGATGCCTCTTGATTTAGATGAACCTCAAAAGGTAGCACAGGCGGTGCAGCTTTTGGGATTGCGTTATGTGGTGCTGACTTCTGTAGCCCGTGATGACTTGCCCGATCAGGGGGCAGGGCACTTTGTGAAGACGATCGCGACTATCCGCCAATTGAACCCAGAGACTCAAATTGAAGTGCTGACCCCAGATTTTTGGGGTGGTGCTGGTGTTGGAGAGTTAGGTCAACGCCAGCGGATAGCGATGATTGTCAAAGCCAAACCAGCTTGTTTCAATCACAATATTGAGACAGTGCAACGGTTAACTGGCCCAGTGCGCCGGGGAGCCAAGTACGATCGCTCGCTCTTGGTGCTGGCTACGGTTAAAGAAATCGATTCGACAATTCCCACCAAATCAGGTTTGATGCTGGGACACGGAGAAACACTTGATGAAGTCATTGAAGCAATGGCTGATTTAAGGACTGTGGGGTGCGATCGCTTGACTATTGGGCAGTATATGCGTCCTTCTCTAGAACATTTGCCAGTCCAAAAATATTGGACTCCAGAGGAATTCGATCAACTCGGCAGATTAGCATGGGAAATGGGATTCAACCATGTTCGTTCTGGGCCTCTGGTTCGCAGTTCCTATCATGCTGGAGAGGAGGGAGTGGGGAAGTAGTAGTACTGAGTGCTGAGTGCTGAGTGCTGAGTGGGAAATCTTACTTCTTTACTCAGAACTCGGAACTTGGAACTCGGAACTGTTGTGCCCAATTCTTAACTTCACACAAATATTCTTAAAGAATTTGAGTATTTGGTACGCCAGTTTGGTATTTCTTAAAAAGTCATGACATAAGGAGAATCGCATTATGACTGCTAAAGCTAAGAATTCCCCAGTTGCCGACAGCGGCGCTAAACCTCCCTACGCCTTTCGCACAGGGTGGGCACTGTTGTTGTTAGCTATTAATTTCCTGGTAGCAGCCTACTATTTCCACATTATTCAATAGTTAGAAGTGGAATGGTGCTGCTTAAATCGTTCCTTTGAATAAACCTTTGGGACGAATGAGCAGCACCAAAATCATGATCAACAGTGCAACACCTTGTTTATACTGTGAACCCAGCCAAGGAGTGCTGACTTCCTGGACGATGCCAATGATAAAAGCTGCTGCGATCGCACCATAGGGGTTGCCAATCCCACCAAGAATTACCGAGGCAAATAATGGTAATATTAAGAACCATCCCATATTCGGGCGCACGGCTGTAATTAACCCATACATACTGCCACCCAATGATGTAAGAGTGCCAGCTATTAGCCAAGTCCAGAAAATTACTCGGTCAACATTGATACCTGAAACCCTGGCTAAGTCCAGATCGTCGGCAACTGCTCGCATCGCTTTACCAATTTTGGTATTTTGCAGCAGGTAATGCAGCGCCAAAATTGCTAGCACCGCCAACCCTAATACTAATAATTGATTTTGCGGTATCTTTAAACCCAAAATATCTAAAGCCGGAGTAACAGGTAAATTATAATTTTGGTTCTTGCCGCCCCAGATAAAGATAATTCCATTGCGAAGAAATAAGGCAAGTCCGATAGAAATAATAATCAGCGTAGTGGAAGTAGCACGGATAGAGCGCATTTTTGACCATAGTAACTTTTCTGATAACAGCATTGCTGCTACTGTTCCCGCCGCCGCTAGGATCATCGACAGCCAAATATTGACTCCAACGGTGTTTATTAGCCAAGTCAGATAGGCTCCTAAAGTGAGAAAGTCACCATGAGCAAAGTTAGATAGCCGTAAAATTCCATAAGTAAGAGTCAGTCCGACTGCGGCTAGAGCAATAATACTCCCCACCGCAATCCCATTAACGATTAGTTGGGCGAATTGTGCATCCATAAGTCTTAAGTTGCGTTTAAAAAATTTTAGGTTAGTGGTTCATACAATAATTTTTTTTTGGACTAGCTGCTAAACTCGACATCATAAGTTATGGTTTATAACAACATAAGTTATCGTTTATAAATAAAAAAGAATTGTCCGCTAATATACATAAAATCCTGTTGGGATTTTTATGCGTAGCTAAACTTGTTCAGCGGTCTAGTTGACCATGCAGCAGTACTCAAGCTTACCAGACCAGAACTCACTGATAGATGCAACGCCAAAACTTTTGACAACAATTGAGCAACTTCGCGCGCAGCTGTGGCTGGAGAGCAGCTTAAACCAGTTGCAAAGTCGTCTTAATGATTGCTTGCTTTCTGCTTGTAACACTGTCCCACAGACAGAAGCCGCACAAGCGGAAATTTTCCAAACCGTGGTTAACGAGATTAACAGTGCTGTTCACAGTAGTAGTCTGGCACTTACAGAAT
The DNA here is from genome assembly GCF_964247315.1 of uncultured Nostoc sp. Classification (GTDB taxonomy): domain Bacteria; phylum Cyanobacteriota; class Cyanobacteriia; order Cyanobacteriales; family Nostocaceae; genus Nostoc. The sequence goes on along the minus strand of NZ_CAXTTT010000007.1, from coordinate 7,376 downwards.
GTGCCGTAGGCATCGCTATGTGCCAACCACAAGAAACTGTTGCCACAGTTTGCTATGTTTCTCGTTCTCCATCCCCAAATTCACCGCCTTTATTTCTAGAAGTGCTGACAGCAGAAAAAAAGCTGCTATTGAGGTTGCAAGAGGTCATAAAACTTCAAGATTTGCAACAGCTTGAGAATCAACAACTACCAAGCGCTTGGCGGTTAGCTGATGATTCTGGCAGCGTTATGGGCTGGCTAATTATCGCCACAGCGCCCCTAAGCTCTGATCGTGAGTCACGCATAGAATCACAAGCTCAACTCAGATCGCAATTGATGGCAAGGTCTGCGAAGTACTGTACTACAGCCTTGGTACAACTTAGACATATCTTATCTTGGCAGCAACAATATCAACAGTTAAGTAACTCTAATCAAGAATTAGAGCGCACCAATCAACTGAAAAATCAGTTTTTAGCAAATACCAGCCATGAAATTCGCACACTGCTTAATTGTATTACTGTGCCAGTTTACATGCTTTTAACCCCAGGGTTTGAACCAACTAAAGAAAGCCAGCGAAACTATTTAAATATCATTCAGTCTAGTGGCAAGCACTTGCTAGCTCTGATTAATGATATTTTGGATCTTTCTAAAATTGAAGCAAATCAGCTAGCAGTGAAGTGGGAAATACTAGATGTAACATTCGTATGTGACAGTGTTTTCGCACTAGTGAAAGAGAAAGCTGCTGATAAGGGTTTAAACCTACGTCTAGAAATTGACCCCGATATTACAACCCTAGTAGCTGATGATTTGCGACTCAAGCAAATGCTGTTGAATTTACTCTTGAATGCCCTAAAGTTCACCAGTGAAGGAAGTGTTGGCTTAGAGGTTGTTCTTGAAGGTGTATTTGTGCATTTTACAGTTTGGGATACTGGCACTGGCATTTCCCAAGAAGACCAAGTTCAACTGTTTCAACGCTATTTTCAAATTGCCAAGGCTGATGGTGTTGAAGGTACTGGTTTGGGTTTAGCACTGACTCAAAAACTCGCCCAAATTCACGGTGGTTCTGTGAAAGTGGAATCTGAAATAGATCGCGGCTCCCGTTTTACCCTCATACTTCCCCTTAACCAAGAGGCGGGAGTGGGAAGAGTACAGGAAGCAGGGGAAGCAAAATTTTCCTCATCTCCTCAGCCTTTGACACCTAGTTCTTCTAGAGAAATTTTGCTGGTAGAAAATGATTTACCCAATGCTGACTTGATACAAATTTATCTAAGTAAATTGGGATATCAGGTGACTTGGGTTAAAAATGCTGATGAGATGTGGGAAGCTCTAACACAGTTAGATCCAGCGGTAATTTTAATGGATGTTTTTCTGGCAGATGGAAATGGTCTTAACTTGGTGCAACAACTGCGAGAACATCAGCAATATCGGACGATTCCGGTAATTGTTCAAACAGCAATGGCGATGAAAGGCGATCGCGAAACCTGTCTAGCAGCTGGAGTAAATGACTATATTTCTAAACCGATTGATTTACCGCTTTTAGCCAGTCTGGTGGCCAAGTACAGTCAAGCACCAACCTTGGTTGATGGGGAGTGGGGAGTGGGGAGTGGGGAGTGAGGGAGACAAGAAGAAACTATGCCCAATGCCCCATAACTAATGACTACAATATAAATGATTGGGTGCTATAGGGTTTTGGCAGGATTGGGAAATGATGCTGACAGAAAAATTTGAGCAATTAAGAGCCTTATTTAGAGAAATGGAGCAGGCGTTGATTGCCTACTCTGGGGGCGTTGATAGCACTTTGGTTGCCAAAATTGCTTATGATATGTTGGGCGATCGCGCTTTGGCTGTCACGGCTGTTTCTCCTTCGCTGTTGCCAGAAGAGTTGGAAGACGCGAAAATCCAAGCTGCAACTATCGGGATTCCTTATAAAATCGTCCAGACTCACGAGATGGAAAATCCCAATTACACCTCTAACCCTGTTAATCGCTGTTATTTTTGCAAAAGTGAGTTGCACGACACTCTCAAACCTTTAGCTTTACAGTTGGGTTATCCCTATGTAGTGGATGGCGTAAATGCTGATGATTTGCATGATTATCGCCCAGGAATTCAGGCAGCGAAAGAAAGAGGGGCGCGATCGCCTTTAGCAGAAGTGGGTGTCACCAAAGTAGAAGTTCGCCAACTTTCGCAACAACTCGATTTACCTTGGTGGGATAAACCTGCTCAACCTTGTCTCAGTTCCCGGTTTCCTTACGGTGAAGAGATTACTGTCGCTAAGTTGCAACGAGTCGGTAGAGGAGAAATTTTCTTAAGAAAGCTAGGTTGGCAAAATTTGCGCGTGCGATCCCAAGGGGATACAGCACGTATTGAATTACCACCAGAACAAATCAAAGAGTTTGTGTTGACTAACGATTTACAAACGTTAGTTTCGGCATTTCAAGATTTTGGATTTATCTACGTAACCTTAGATTTAGAAGGTTATCGTAGCGGTAAGTTGAATCAGGTTTTAAATAGGGAAGCCTTGGGCGTTAAAGTATAGGATTTTAGTTGTATAAATATAGAGTTTATTTATCTTCTAGAGAAACTAGGAAGCAACCGTTAATTCTCCAGATATTATTGGGCTGTTTTTCCATAAAATATAAAGCCCTCAAGGGAACTCCATCAGGAGCAAGTAGCAGGACTGGTTGAGTTATATTTCCCTGGATGGTTGTTATCTTCTCAAAAAAGACAGAACGAGGACGATATACTGCTGCATAGCTTGTCTTTACCATCTGCATAAAATTTTCTGGGGTTCTGAATTGCGCCTGAATCGCCGGACTAGCATAGGTAAAAGCACTTTGGGCATCATCTTTTTTAAAAGCTGCCAATTGGTATTCAATTACAGAACGTATGTTGATGGCATCGATATCAGGAACTTCCATAAATTTAAAAATTGCGTAGGCGCAGCCCGCCCTTAGACATCGCTCCAAGTGTCGGCAAAGCGATTGCTCAATTCTCAAGCTGAGTGAGCTTGTATTCTATCTGCTGTAGTGCCGTTCGCCACACATCATATCCCTCTTGAGACAGGTGCAACCCATCTGTGGTCAACTCTGGACGCAAATTGCCTTCCATATCCGTAAACCAGCTATAAATATTGAGATAATTAGCACCTTCTTGTTTAGCAATCACGGTTAGTTGGATGTTGATGTGACGAATGCGGCTATTGGAAATTTTTGCTAGACGAGTAGGCAAAATTGATTGGACAATGATTTGAGCTTGGGGGTGAGCCTGCCGTAAACGACGGACAATTCGGCGATAATTACGCAAAATTGTTTCATCAGTAGCGCCTTTTCGTAAGTCGTTAATCCCAGCCATGATGTAAATTACATCTGGCCGCGTTGCCGAAAATGCTCCCAATCTTTTTAAAACGCCACTAGAAGTATCTCCAGATATGCCTTGATTCAGCCACAACTTCCCAGCAGGCAGTTTTTCTCTGGGAAACCACATACTCAAAGAATCACCAACTAAAATACTTAGATGATTGGCTCCTTGACCTTGAGCGATCGCTCTAGCTTCTAAAGCTAATAAACTTTTCCAGTCGTCATAAGTTAGTTGACGTTTCTTGATCGACTCCCACAATGATTGCAAATTATCACTATCTACGCGTGTATAAATCTGACCTGTTTTCAGAGCTGCCAATCTTTGGTAGTAAAGTTGATTTCCAGATGTCAATAAGAGGCTAGTTGCTTGGGCGCTGGGGTTGAGTGATGACTCTGTTGATACTGGTAATGCCTGACTGCTGAATTCTGGTACGCTAGAGACGTTTTTCTCACCTACTATTGGCTGCGAACTTTTTAGGGGTTGGAACGCTTGACCGCTGAGTTCTGGTAAGGAGAGATCGACGCTATTGATAATTTTTGTACTGGCTATTGTCTGCGAACCCTGTTTTAAATCCCACAGGAATCTAGAACTTTCTGGCAGGACAATTGACAGATGTGGAAGAGCCGATGCTGGTATTGCTAATCCTGTTAACAAGCCTGCTGCCAACAGATAAGGGTCCCTCATCGCTTTCTCTCTCCTCTACTCACTACTTTTCCATATCACGGCATTAGTTGCCTGTATTCAGGAAAATTTTACTTCGGTTAAGTTATTATTCTTATTTACGCTGTATAGTTCTGTAAAGCGTGTTCATGAGATTATATTTGACAATTTACGATCTCTTTAAAGTACGGTTTTCCCGGTGGTATACAAATCTTATTTGTGAGAATACTTCTACTAAAAGCACTGTTTTCATCAGCCCACTACTTTTTCTAACTCAGTTATTACAAATATTACTAGTGTTTGCAAACTTGGCGATTAGTGATTGATTTTTAAGGATCTCAGGACAGAGGTTTTTGCTTTTGATATTGCTAGTATGTGAAATAACCATCAGATTTTAGGTTTCTAGATTTCAGTCAATTGTCGCGATCGCCTGAGAGTTGGCTAGACCGAGAATGCCACGGGAGTACTTCGACAGTTTTCACTTTGTCATGTCAAATTAAGCAGTGCAAATGCACCAGTTATTAAAGATGTGATTAGTTCAGATTAAAGTTTTGATAACTAGCACAAGTGAAAGCATGGTCACTAAAATAAGTTTCTGACAATTTTGGGGTAATTTGCGACAACAGTTTACTTTACTACTATATACAAATTAGCTCGTACCTTTAATGTGACGATTGAGGACTTAGTGAAAATTCTGGAGAAATAGGCAAAAGTTTAACTGTTGAGAATATTGATATCATACGATGATGTGTCCTTAATGAGCAAGTATCAGATTTGCCATACTAAGAATTTGAGAATTACCTATACATAATTTGAAATTTATGTTTACTCATTGAAGTATGAGTTGAAACACACTTAAATTAAGTTTTAACTTTAGAGAATAACCTCATTGAAAGTGCTAAGATTTAGGCTGAATCATTAGTGTTTCCTTTTCTTCTGTGGCTAGAGCTAGTACAGCGATTGGTGTCAGTCCGATTATTAAAGAGATTGTGCAAAAACAGGCACATTCCACACGTTTGACCCTGAAAGAAGTTATTCTAATGGGGATGTTAGCTATTGATAAACTAGATGATCGAGGTCGTCAAGAGCTAGCCGATCAAGTTCATCAAATGCAGGTAAATGGAGAGATTTAATTGAGTAGCTATGAGTTAAGAGTTATGAGTTATAAATTTTAACTTCTCACTCCTGACTCTTTACTTAATTTAATTATTGGCTAAATCGATAACGACTTCTCATTAGATAATTTTCATTAATTTCAAAAGATATCCATCGACGTTGCAAAGTTTCAGCAACAAAGCCCGTTGTATTAGAACCTGCAAATGGATCTAATACTATATCACCTTCATCAGTTAAGAATTTGATGAAGAACTCGGCGAACCCTTGAGGAAAACGTGCTGGATGGGGTCTAATTTCTGCTGTTTTGCAGCGTCCTAAATAAGCACTATTCAATTCAGTATTAGCAATTTCTAGTAAATTTGACAAAATTGCACCTTAGTTATCTTTTTGAAATTTATCAGAAATATTATGTCCACTAGGACATATTTTTGCTTTATAGCCATTTATTGAGTAATTGTTTCATACTTTGGCTATAGGGCTTTAAAACTTTTTTGTTATCTGCTTTAGGATTCGGTGTTTTAGACAACCACCAAACTGTATTTACTGAGTCCTTCACACGAATCCGTCTGATTGTCACCCACTCAGCTGGGCTTGGCAGCCGAGCTGGATTATAGTGGTAAAATTCTTGAGCGAGAAAGAAACCTACTTCTTTGCATAATCTTACTAAAAGTTCTTATTGGTAGATACTCCGCACCGGATTACCAGGTAAGTAAGCACCACCTAAATCTAGTACGAATAAGCCATTCTCTGCTAGTACTCTTTTCAATTCGGATGCAAAAGGTAGGAACCACTCAATATATTTTTCCGCAGTTTCGTTACCGTATTCTTTTTTTCGTGTCAGACCAAATGGAGGTGAGGTAAGAATTAAATTAATACTATTATCATCAATAAATTTAATAAGTTTAAGACTATTACCTAAATATGCTGCACCGTTCTGCTGGGTATAAGAGGGATTAAAAATTATTTTTTTTGGTGGCGTTATGGGTTCTTCTTGCAAGAGTGATAAAATTATCTCATTTTTTATAGTTATAACTTGTTTTGGTATTGTCTAAGGATTTAATTTTAAAAATTATTTTTTAACGCAGAGGAATACAGAGGGAAGCGCAAAGTAATACAGAGGAGTATATGAACTTCAGACTTTTAATTAGCCTAGTAAATTAGATAGTGCTAAATATTTTCTACACTGGAATGATTTTTTTCATAATACAGACAATTTTACCATAACCAGGATTTCCAGTTAGCCCTTGTAAATTATTATGCTCTATATCTTCAAGTGATCCAAGCTTACTTGTCCATTTACCAGTAAATAGTTGTCTAGCAACGTGAGTTGGTACTTTATTGGAATTAGCATATATTGCTATTCTTTGAAATCCCTCTTCTAAAGCATCACCTTGACAAACTTCATAACCAAGTGTTTTAAATGCCTCTATAGTTTCCTCTCTGGGAATACTCAATGGCCAATAAAACTGATGTTGAATATCGGGCCACCACCATGTTTCATCATCCTCTGCTGCCCAAGCAATACAGTTGTAATCAATTGTATCTGGACTGGTAAGTTTGTATCCATAGACAGTGAGGTTAGGATAATCACGCTCAATTTTTTCTGTGACAAAAAGAACACGAGAACGTGTAAATAGACGTTCATGATCCCGTATCACTTCGATTGCTTTAGAAGTAACACTAAGTACCCCATCAAACTCTAAAAAAGTAGTCAATCGATGCTCAAGTTCTTGTTTTTGTTCGTCAGAAATATCTGGAAGTTCTTCATCATCCTGAACAGCCTGACTAATGCTCTTTACCAAGTCATCTATCGATGCACCAGTATAATCTCGAAAGTTGTATAAGGAAATTAAGGCTTCTATGACATCTACTACTTCTTCTACAGTCAAAACCTGAACCTGTGAAGCCACTACTGATGCTAAATCCTCAATAACTAGCGATGGCGAGGCTTGTCTCAAAGCATCAATTAATTTTTCTACAGTTTTGCTGTCTATGCTTAAGAGTTGTTTGAACCCAGGCTTATATTTTTCTGGGATTTCCAGTTCTGCCATATTACTCCTGCCCGACTACCATAACCCAAGACTCTTGGTTGATCAAAAAATAACTTGAAAAAGACTGCAAAACTGTGTGATACCAGCCAGAAATCGGGTTAAAACTTACATAGTATTTTTTAATAAAACTTTATTTAGTACCAAATCAGGGCAAACGCACATCTAAATGTTGGCAAAGTGGTAAATAGAGGTGAGTTCGTAGTAGTACAAATAA
>NZ_CAXTTT010000006.1:100063-107565 GCF_964247315.1 uncultured Nostoc sp. | reverse complement strand
CAAAGGCAAAGGCAAAGGCAAAGGCAAAGGCAAAGGCAAAGGCAAAGGCAAAGGCTACTAAACCTGCTGTTAGACTCTTACGAATGGTAATAATAAAAAAAACCAGTATCACAATTAGGGAAACTATCCCGATGATGACGTTTTGAGTGCTTTTGATATCAAAAATAGATGCGACCAATTTACCAACTAAGATTGAGAAAAACCCTGATATTCCCGATAGCAGCGATGAGGCTATAAGCAACCCAATAGTCCAACGTCGCTGTAGTCCAGCCTTACCACCTGTGAAGTCAGCATCTTTAAGAATCGCGTTGGTAAAGTTTGCTCCTCTAATATCTGCCTTGCTAAAGTTTGCCCCAGTCAGGTTTTGACCTTTAAAAGAGCGACCTCGAAGATTTTGACCGGAGTAGTCTGGCGGCATAATGGCATACTAATTCGTAATTCGTAATTCAGAAAGTCATATTAAATCTGGGTTTGGGGGTTTGAATCTGGTGACGGATATTAGAGAATTAGTATTACTGAGATTTTATACAAGTTTGCTGTGCAATATTTCGGATTTTGGCAAAATAAAGAAAATATAAAAATTTTGCATGTAATACGTGGTACAAGCGCATGACTGCGTACCCTTACCTTTAAATGCTTAAGTTATCATCAGCAATATTGAAGTTGGTGTCACCATACTTAACCTGTAGTTATCAATATTGCAACTGTAGCAGTCTCACAACTTACGGGAGCGGCTCCCGAACTTATGGGAGCGGCTCCCGAACTTATGGGAGTAGCTCCCGAACTTATGGGAGTAGCTCCCGAACTTATGGGAGTAGCTCCCGAACTTATGGGAGCGGTTCCCGAACTTATGGGAGCGGTTCCCGAACTTATGGGAGCGGTCTAACTCATGACGGGAGCGGTCTACTTTGCAACATTACTCACTAATTGCGGTATTTCAAGCTCTGCCAATTATTCGGTCATAATACAGGAGCGTAGGTGCAGCCCGTCGTAAACATCCCTTTACCAATACCTGTGAGAAGCGGCATCTGTGCCCAGCGTACTGCAAAGAAACCTAACCCCCAACCCCTTCCCTTATAAGGGGAGTAAGATTCAAAGCCTCTCTTCTCTTAGGAGAGAGGTCAAAGTGAATCAAGGGCGGATCAACCTAAACCCAAAAAATTTGAAATCAACGGCAATAGATTGCTGCATTGTTCAACCAACTTTGTGGCACTGGGTAAACTAGAAATTGTCCCTTTTAAAATCTTAATAGCCGTTTTCGCCGCCTTTTGCATTGCCCCTTCTTGAGGACTTTTCCCAGCTTCTGCTAAAGCTTTCACTTGTTCTAATGCCTCAGCTTTATCTTCTTGCGGTCGTCCCGATATTTGGGTGTCGGACTTATTTAGCGCCCAGAAGAATCATCCAGCACAACAATGGAATCAATTTAATCGCCTGGATTACAAGCTTTGTAAGGCGTAAATTTAGTCTTACAGGTTAAAAATGAGCGAACTGACAGAATCTGGCGCAAGTTCAATAATTATTGCGATTGCAGATGAAGCAATCAGTGAATTTTAGGGAAGACTGAGCTTACGTCCTTATTTTTCCTATTTTTCTGTGCTAATTATGAATGAGCAACCGAATTCAATGCCTCCCCTGCGCCGAAGTCTCACTTCACAAGAAACTTGGGGGTTTGGTTTTAGCGGTTTGCTTTTATGGTTAGGGACGGCTCCTGCTATACATGCTGCACTAGGCCCGCAGGCGCTCTGCGTGTGGTTGCCTGGAACCATCATTGGCATACTGCTCAACCTCCAAGTTAAGCGGTTAGGGACATATTTCCCAGAGGTCGCTGGAGGCACCCCAAACTATATGACCCGCTTGCTCCACCGATTCCCAAACTTGGCTCGCTATGGAGCGATTGGCTACCTGCTTGGCTGGGTCTCTGTTCCGCCCATGGATGCGATTATTCTGACCGATTTAATCAAGGCGAATCTGACTCCACTGGGCATTACCTGTCCAGAGACTCTACTCAGAATCGGGTTTACAATTCTGCCCTTTATCGTTGCCTTTAGTGGAACTCGCACGCTAGGCATTTTGCACTCTTTCTTTGTATTTCCGGCGATCGGGTTTCTTCTCACCTTTTGTCTCCAAGGCATTGGTTGGTTGAGTCTTGCCCCCACTAGCCCTGGGGTGCTGCCCGATCTGGGAGCAGGCATTTCCCTGATCGATTGGATGAAATGGTTTTTTATCGCCGTCTATGCAGTTTATGGCTGCGAGACGACATCTTCATTTGTAGCAGATAGCCTCCAACCCAGCGTTACCCTACGGTGTTTGCAGGTGACTGCTGGATTGATTCCAATCGTCTATCTCGGTGGATCATGGGTTTTAATGCGGTTAGCCACAGCCCCCGGATTAGGTGATAGCGCCTATCTCAATCTAGTGGCAGCAGCCCAACCCTTCTGGGGCGCATTTGCCCCCGCTCTTGTCACCTTTCTAATTACGTCAGGGTGTCTCCTTAGCTCTGCGACCGCTGTTTCTAACTGTCCCCGGATTTTGTATCAGTTAGCCAAAGATGGCTACTTACCGCCCGTATTTGCCGTGTTGTCTCGCCGGGGAGTGTTTGAACCAAGCTTAATTTTTACCCTCGGGCTGAGTCTAATTTGTTTGGGGTGGGGCGATGTAGAACGGGTTGTGATGGTGACGGGCACTGGCTATCTGACTTCGATGATGGCAATTCACTTAGGTGAGTGGGTCAGTCGGCGGCGACCAGCAGCCCGATGGCCTTGGTGGTCGCTGGGTTTCTTTGGCATTGAAGCGATTGTTTTGGTAGTGGGCGGATTGGCATGGGGCTGGCAGGACTTAGCCATTGGATTGCTCCTGCCAGGGCTAGTGAGCATAGCAGGCACTCAATTACCGCGCTTGAACGTCCCCCTGTTCCATCCCGATGGGTGGATGCAATGGTATCACCAGCAACCCCATACCAGCAAAACAGATTGGTTGGCATTTCAGGTAATGATCTTAATTAGCTTAGTGTGCAGTGCGGTGAGTATTGGCTGGTGGGCGAGGGCGGGTTTAGATCAGGTGGGTGTGGGGCAAGATGTCGCGTTGTTTAGCATTTTGTTAGTGACGGTTGCCTTCGCGGGAGTAGCGATCGCCTGTTGGACTAGTCTGCCCCAAATTGCCGCCATTACTGAAGCCCGAGAACAGGTCGAACGCACACTGCTGGATTTGCAACAAGCCCAAACGCAACTCGTGCAGGCAGAAAAAATGTCAGCATTGGGTAATTTAGTTGCTGGGGTTGCTCACGAGATGAATAATCCTTTGGGCTTTATTTCTGCTACTCTCCAACAAGTTAAACCCACGATTGCTGATATTATTGAACACTTAAAACTCTATCAAGAAAGTTTAATCAAACCGGGTGATGACATTAAAGACCATGCTGAAGAAATTGACTTGAATTATAGCTTAGAAGACTTGCCCAAAATGATTGATGGAATGGTGATGGCCTGCGAACGCCTGAAAAATGTCAGCACCAGTCTCCGCACTTTCTCTCGTGCAGATAAAGATTATAAAGTGCCTTTTAATATCCATAAAGGCATTGATAGCACAATTTTAATTCTCAAACATCGTCTGAAAGCAAATGAACAACGTCCAGCAATTGAAGTGATGATTGAATATGGTAACTTACCTGAATTCGAGTGTTTCTCTGGACAATTAAATCAGGTATTTATGAATATTTTGGCGAATGCTATTGACGCATTAGAAGAAGCAAATTCTGGGCGGAGTTTTAGAGAAATTAAGGATAATCCCAACCAGATTATAATTACAACTTCAGTGGCAGAGGACAACGTAAAAATATCAATTGCTGATAATGGTAACGGAATAAGTGAAGGAGTTAAAGAAAAAATATTTGACCATTTCTTTACTACAAAAGGAGTCGGTAAAGGTACGGGTTTAGGACTGGCGATCGCTCAGTCTATTGTGGTAGAAAAACATAACGGTTCACTGGTTGTGAATTCTACACTTGGTCAGGGAACTGAATTTGTCATTACCTTACCAATTCTGACTCAGACTCAAAATTAACTTGGTCGAGACTCTGAAATTCTTTGGTCATTATCTCTTCTACTAAATCGACTTCATCAATGGCCCGATCAGGCATTGCCAGTTGCGTAAGTCCTGACAATCTATAATATTATCAACTATTTTTATCTTCCAAACAGTCTAATCGTGCTTTAAGTAAATCTATTTGCAAATAAACAAAATCTCGGAGAAGAGGAACTTTGTTTATTTGTGACTCTAACATGTTTGCTTCTTCCTAAGACTGATTTAACTTAATATTCAAATCATTAAATTTATCGGATATTTGTTCTATTTGCGACTCTAATTTTTTCTATCTTGTTGAGACTGCTTAAACTGAAGCCTCAACTCATCTAACTGTTGAGCAATTTTTTGTATTTTTAAATTAGAATCTTCCGCATTTATCTGAATATCTGGAAATTCTAGGATATTCCCTTCTAATTCCAATGGTAGTTGCAAAAAAGGATTCTTAAATTTTAATATTCCTCTTTCTTCTAGTTTCCATTCCTTCCCACTAGATTGGCTAGAAACCTTGGCGGGTTTAACCAATATAAAATGACTATCTGCTGACGGAGTATCACCACAAAATTCAAACAATTTTTCATACCTAAATTGGTTACTCGACCTATCTCTCTTGTCAAAGATAGAGTTTCTGTCACGAAGGATAATACTCCCTCTGAACTCTTGCAAATAGACAATCGGCAAAAGGAAAGTTTTACGATTGATTATAGTGTGCCTTTTTCTCTGGCTCAATATAGCTTATTTATTGATACTAATAAAAACTCTATTACTTCAAAAGTCGAAGTTGAAAAGTTTGACCAATTTGATAAAAAATTTAAAGCCGTTAATAGTTCAGATATTAATAGTATTATTAAATTGCAAAATTGGAAAATTATTGATAAAAATCAGTTAAATTTTTCGGCATTGATTGAACCTAGTAAATTTCCAAATCCAGGTGTTTATAAGTTTAAATTTGATGTCTTTACTCAGATTTTACAAGCACCTATTTGGTGGAAAGAATGGGACTGGCAAGCCAGAAGCGATGATCAAGATGGCTCAAAAACACATAATTTGGAGGAATTTTTAATTGGACTTAAAAATAGAACAGAAACACTACAGACAGAAAAATCAAATAAGAGTGAAAGTAATAATTGGTTAATTGGTCGTTTTTGTTATGGAATTCAGAAAAACTAAACTTCTATTTAGGACTTATGCATTGACAATAGATACCAAATATAAATAAGTTTTCCGTTACCTGTGCGTAATACCATTTCACGAAAAATCTGATACAGATGCAAACCCTGAAAGCTTTGCTGCATCTAAGTTTTTTAATTGCGAATGGGCGAAAAAGCAAATTGTGAATTGGTATTACATCCATACCACGCGATCGCTGTCTTTATCCCCCTATATAGTATACAAAGACTACTATCTACATCTCTACTTACCAATTAGATACATTGAGCGACAATGCACAGATTATACGTTTAACGCTCAAAGAATTGGATCGAGTTGCACCGAATTCAATCGTACTTATCGTTAGCAAGAAGAGTGGATGTACTTACGCGGATTGCGACGCCGAATAGCCCGTCGTAGACATCGCTACTTCCACCAGAGCAGAAAACCTAGTTTTCGGTTCGGGAACTGTTCTTGATATTGCCAGACTGAGATATCAACTTGGAAAGCAAATGAATGTTGCAAAACTTGACGTTCATGCTTATGTGATTAAAGAGCATGGAGATAGTGAATTTGTCGTTTGGTCTAATGCATTTATTGGGGAATTCCGTTAACTGAATTTCTCACACCACAAGGAGCAACGCTAGAACAAATTCAGCAAGAGTACGCACAGTTAACTCGTAAACGAGGCTATAACATTTTTGAACGCAAAGGAAATACTAGCTATGGTATATCAACAGCAGTTTGTCAGTTAGTTGATACCATCCTGCGAGATGAAATGCAAATATTTCCAGTATCGGTGAGAGCAGATTATAACTTTTTGTAAAGATTGCATAACAAAGTACGTAAAGTTATCTGCTTGATATGGGGAAATTAATAGAGGTTTCCTTTTAGGATGAAATTATATGTCAGTACCAGCTTCTTTAGACCTGTCTAAAACTTTCTTCCTCAACAGCTTACTAGGAGCTAATCAGACAATTTATTTAGATTTCGACAGCAATATCACCTCTGGTACTTTCTGGAACACAAGTAAAGGTCTGGCTAACATTATCACCCCTGCCTTCGACCTCGACAGCGATACAGCATCCTTTAGCTCGGCTGAACTTGAAACAATTCAGTATATCTGGCAGCGCGTCGCTGAGGATTTCAGCCCATTTAATGTTAATGTCACAACGCAGGCTCCAGCAGATATTAACGATCTGATTAAGAGCGGCAGTGATGATACTCGCTGGGGGGTGCGTGTTGCAATCGGCGGTAGCAGTTACGATTGGTATGGTAAAGGAGCCAGAGGAACCGCCTTAGTTGGTTCTTTCAACCAAAATAGTGATACTCCTGCCTTTGTTTTTGCTGAAAATACGATAGGTGATGAGAACGATACGGCTAATATTATCTCTCATGAAGTAGGTCATACGCTAGGACTTGAGCATGATGGACAAATAACCCCCGCTGAAGAATACTACTATGGACATGGTAGTGGAGAGACCGCCTGGAGACCGATCATGGGATTGGGGTATTACGACGAGCTAGTCCAGTGGAGTAAAGGCGAGTATGCTTCTGCTAACAATACTGAGGATGATTTGCAAATTATTACGACCCAAAATGGGTTCACCTACCGAGCCGATGATTGTGGTGATACAATTGCGACAGCAAAGCCACTAACCATTTTTAGTACGTCTATCAGTGGTAGTGGCATCATTGAGCGCAATACAGATTTAGATTTTTATAGTTTTGTCACAGGTACTGGTCTGATTAGCTTGATAGTGAATCCTTTTAGTCGAGGGCCAAACTTAGACATTTTGGCAGAGCTATACAATTCTGCTGGTACCTTAATTGCGTCGTCCAATCCAACAGATTTACTATCTGCAAGTATTACAACAAATGTCGTTGCTGGAAATTATTACCTCAAAATTGATGGTATAGGAAAAGAAAATCCTCTTTCAACTGGCTATACGGATTACGGCAGTTTGGGGCAGTATTTTATCAGTGGTACTCTAAACTTTCCTAATATCCAGCGATGGGCAACTGGTCAAGGCGGGTTTTGGGATACTCAAAAATGGCTAGGCGGCGATTTTAACGCAGATGGGAAAGATGATTTAGTCAACGTCTTCAACGATGAAGGTCTAGCTAGTATTGATACTCACTTATCTAATAGTGAGAGTTTTGATAGCCAGCGATGGGCAACTGGCCAAGGTGGGTTTTGGGATACTCAAAAATGGCTAGGCGGCGATTTTAACGCAGATGGGAAAGATGATTTAGTCAACGTCTTCAATGATGGG
>NZ_CAXTTT010000006.1:0-99963 GCF_964247315.1 uncultured Nostoc sp. | reverse complement strand
GGTTTTGGGATACTCAAAAATGGCTAGTCGGCGATTTTAACGCAGATGGGAAAGATGATTTAGTCAACGTCTTCAATGATGGGGGTCTAGCTAGTATCGATACTCACTTATCTAATGGTGAGAGTTTTGATAGCCAGCGATGGGCAACTGGCCAAGGCGGGTTTTGGGATACTCAAAAATGGCTAGTCGGCGATTTTAACGCAGATGGGAAAGATGATTTAGTCAACGTCTTCAATGATGGGGGTCTAGCTAGTATCGATACTCACTTATCTAATGGTGAGAGTTTTGATAGCCAGCGATGGGCAACTGGCCAAGGCGGGTTTTGGGATACTCAAAAATGGCTAGTCGGCGATTTTAACGCAGATGGGAAAGATGATTTAGTCAACGTCTTCAATGATGGGGGTCTAGCTAGTATCGATACTCATATAAAGAACCAGACTTTGGGATGAAATTGATAGCCAATAGGACTGCAAACCAATCAACACAACTGATTGATTATATTTACGTCTTATTGCCTGTGCAACCATTCCAGTTGTACCCATGCGTAAGAAACCGAATGTCCAATAAATGTAATTGAACAAAATTGTTGCTAATGCCACACTTGCTAAATGACTTAAAAACATTACATCTAATAGTCCAGCTAACGGAACCATTAAATTTGAAAGTACATTTACAGATGTAAGTTTAAAAAAATGGCGAATGAATGCTGAACTTGGAGCCAAAATAAGCAAGATTATCGAATTTATTGGCCGAAGTACATTTAGGGATATTTTTTCAGCTTCAGTAATTTTAGGTAAGCCTTCAGACCACTCTGGGAAAAACTACTTCTCTTCAATTCGGACTAAACCGAAGCGAGTATGGGCATCGGTTAAGCTGGTATAATCGCTTCCGTGATTGTTGCTGTCTGTGTCATGGCTTTTCTACCTTCCTGTATATGCAAAACCCAGCCTTCGGGTGTTATGAGTTTTTTTACCTTTTATAATGTGAAATTATTGTATCGGCTCAATTTTTTCTTTTTTCCACTACCCCGATTTATTGAGCGGATATTAGTGTCTAAAACGCTCAAAATCTAAGCTCAATAAAGGTTTGGGTAATAGCGATGCCTACGGCGGCAAGCTACGCACTGCTTGTGAGAAATGCGGGTAAGGAGTGGAATAATTCAATTATATAATTGCAAAATGCTGTCAGAGCGAAACTGCCAGAAAACCCCCTAAAAAGAAAAAACCCGCCGTAGCGGGTTGCACAACAAAACTATGAACAATGAAAACTTGATTTAGCTGGAATACCTCATTTCAGCTTCCAGTTGACGAATCAGTTCTTCGTCGCCTTTTGCTCTAGCTATTTCCAAGCGATGCTCTAGGCTTCTTTGAATATTGACTCTGTGAGCTTCTCGTGATTTGCTTATGCTTTGTAGTCTATTTTGATTCATAGTGATTACCTGGTTTAATCTTTCAATTTATGTCTTGTATTCTTAACATAGCACACATTTTGTAGCTGTTGCTACAGAAAATAAGTTTTTTATATATTCTACCAAAATATGTCTAAGAACCAGATAGATGAACAACCACTTGTGACTTTACTGAGCGATTTCGGCGATCGCGATGTTTATGTAGGCATAATCAAGGGAGTTATAGCTCAAATCAACCCCAGACTGACGGTGGTAGACCTAACGCACCAAATTCCGCCGCAAGACATCGCCGTAGCCCGGTTTAGCCTGATGAATGCTTATATCCATTTCCCAATTGGGACAGTGCATCTGGCAGTAGTAGATCCGGGTGTGGGAAGCAAGCGACGGGCGATCGCAGTAGAATTTTCTCAAGGGTTTTTGGTCGGGCCAGATAATGGTATATTCAGCGGGGTACTTAGTCAAAGTCTGGCGATCGCAGCGGTCGAACTTACAAATCTTAATTATTGGCGCACTCCTCAACCAAGCAAGACTTTTCACGGTAGGGATATCTTTGCACCAGTGGCAGCTAATCTTGCTAGTGGTGTCCCACTCAAACAGCTAGGACAAGAAATCGATCCAGTAAGTTTGCTAAAGCTGGATATAGGCAACTGCAAGCAGACAACCATTGGTGTAGTGGGTTGCATTCAATATATTGACCACTTTGGCAACCTAGTGAGTAACATTCCAGCGAGTTACGTGCAAAACAAAAATTGGTATGTGCAAGTTGCTGGATTGAGTGTACCAGGCTGTGAAACTTACAGTGAGGTGAAAGTGGGAGAGATAATAGCTTTAGTTGGCAGTCATGGCTGGGTAGAAATTGCCATTAATTGCGGACATGCTCACTCACAATTACAGATTAATTTACAAGATGCGTTAGAAGTCTTGTTTTTTTAATAAAATCAGACCAGTGAATATTGCTAAAGTTAAGACAGTAAAAAAATACCAGGCTGCAAAGTGCCTGTTGCTGATTTGTCAGAAAGGCAAAGAAAGGGGAAAATTCTAGATATAAAACGGAGGTTGGGCAACTGCACACCACTTAAAAACAAGCATTTTCATTCACTGTAGGCAGTGCCAATTCGACAAAAATTTCCAGAAAGTAACTGCTAAAACATGTAAGTTTAGGAATGGTGACATGAAGTTCGCCTTATTGCTCATAATAATAAAAGTAACCCTTGAGCAATTTCCTGTTGTACTCTACTAGAAAATCATAATTATATTCTTAGCTATGACTACACAAACACTCTCTGCACCAGAAGTTTATCAAGGTCAGTTTGGGGAATTTACAATTACTCAAAGCGATCGCACTGGCGTAATTATCTACCGTGCTGGGTTAATGGTAGCAGCACTGAGCTTTGCCATCGGCAGCGCTTTGATTTTACTCAACAATAATCCAACTGTTGTAACTTTACTGACACCTCTATATGCTTGTTTTAGTCTCGCTCTTGGTGTAAGTTTATTTACTATCCATATTTACATGGCATCACTGCACCGAACGTTGCAAGTTTTTTGGGCGATCGGTAGTATCGCATCAGTGATTCTGGCAATCACTAGTAGTGAACCTTTAGCTCTTGCTGTTTACAATCAGCCAATTACCTTATTTGGAGTTGGTTTTATTTTCGTAGCTTTGACAGGTATTTATTTTAAAGAGGCTTTTTGCTTCAATCGCCTGGAAACCAAAGTATTAACCCCAATTGTACCGCTACTGTTGTTAGGACATTTGGTGGGAATTTTACCAACTCAGGGAGAAAGTATTTTATTAGGAACTTGGGCGATATTATTTTTAGTGTTTGCCCTGCGAAAGACAGTCCAAGCAATTCCTGCTGATATTGGAGATAAGTCTGTGTTTACCTACTTGAAAGAACAACGTTTAGCTAAGGGTTAATGCGGATAAGAAATCGTCGGTGTCAAAAATTTCCCAAAATCAAACTAATCAAACGCCAAGAAATGTGGACACTTACGGCTCAAGGGTGGGCGATTGCGATCGCTTTGATTGTTTACTTAATATTTTTCACTATTACTCATGTACACTCATTTCTTGCCGTAACTTCCCCGATACAATCAGCAGAAGTATTAGTTGTTGAAGGATGGCTACCAGATTACGCTATAGAAAAAGCTTTGACTGAATTTCAAAACGGTTCTTATCATCAAATAATTACTACCGGAGGCACATTAGAAAAAGGAAGTTATCTTACCGGATATAAGAACTTTGCAGACGTGTCAGCTGCTACCTTCATAAAACTCGGTTTAGAAGCGGAAAAAGTGGTAGCTGTTCCAACACCTTTCGTAGTTAAGGATCGTAGTTATGCATCTGCTGCTGAATTTGAACGTTGGCTATCCAATTCAAATTTAAAGATAGAATCAATTAATCTTTTTTCCTTGGACGTTCATGCTCGTAGGAGTTGGTTTCTTTTTAAAAAAATACTTACTCCTGAAATTAATGTTGGTGTAATCGCCGCTAAAACGCAAGATTATAATCCAAACAAATGGTGGAGTTATAGCGAAGGTGTGCGGACGGTTCTTGATGAAGGCATCGCTTATATTTATGCACGATTTTTGAATTGGAAAGCCTAATAGTCATAATTCGTAATTCGTAATTCGTAATTTATAGCTCCCCGACTTCTCATTTGGGGAGCTATTTACTGAGCTTTTTATGTTTAATTAGGTTGACCTACTTAGCTAGGATTTGTAATAATGCTTGCCGATAAATTTTCAGACCCTCTGCATTCAGATGGTCGCCATCACTGGTCAAATTTTCTTTAAGAACATTATTTTCATACAATGGTGCTAGTCCTGCTGCGGCAACTGGTACTTTTTCTGTTTCAGCCACTTGATTAATCAGAACATTAATTTGTTCAACTCTAGCAAGTGGGGCTGCTACAGTTGGATCTGAGCTTGCTGCCACTGTCGAATAAAAAGCCGGAATCAGAAAAATCTCTTTAGTTCCCATTGTACGAAGAAGTGCGATCACCTCTTGGAGGTTTTTGCTAAATAATTCATCACTAATTTTATACAAAGCATCATTTCCACCTATAGCAATAATGGCTTTCTCGCATTTCACCTTAGTAGGAATTAAACTTTTGAGTTGTTCTAGTAACGAGATTGTACTCAGACCATTTAATCCAAAATTAAAAGTACCACTCCCAAGAGTATTGCCAAGTCCAGCCGAAATAGAATCACCAAATAAGCAACCTGAAAACTGTTTATCCTGGGCGGCGAGTGTTTGATATTGCAGTGCAATTTTCCCTAAAGGTGAAGAACTTACGTCATCTTTCGGCGGCGCATCAGCAGAACTAGAAGAGGAATTTGCCATACTGGCTAGTTTCTGAATTTTTGACACATCAACAACTAATTGATTACTGGGATAGGCTTGTAGAAAGCTGGTTATTCCTAGACCTTCTGGCGATCTTGCTCCGATGATAATGGCCGAGCGTAGCGCTTGTATACTAGCTTGATCGCGACGAGCGATCGCACCAGAAGCAAAAGATAAAATTTGCTTGCCCATTCCTGTATTTATCAGCTTATCTAAAGCCACAATATCAAGCGACATTTTCACCTGAAGCGCTTCTTGGAACTTCTGTTTGTCCTTAGCGCTGAGGTAATGTAAAAAAGATTGCAGATCGGCAGAAACCTTTTGTGTCTCGCCATAGTTGCGTATATCTGCCACCGGGATCGATTGCTCAAACAATCCGTACCTGACGGTAACTTTTTCAGCTGCCAAACTAGGTAACAAACCAAGTCCACTATGCACCAGTAAAAATATTAAGCACCCGGATAGGCCTATTAGAAGACGATAGAAATATTTCATCACAGAAGATAAAAAGATAGATAGTCAATAGTTAATAGTCAAGAGTCAAGAGTCAAAAGTCAAGAGGAATTGGGAAAGAGGAGGCAGATCGCCTAGCGTGTCGTAGACAAGGCAGAAGTTCTTTGTAGAGACGGCGATTCATCGCGTCTCTTGCTTTAACCGAACAGTATTGCCCCCACTCCATCAACAGCCAACCCTAATTTGGGAATACTCAATCCAGTGGTGTGAGGATAGAAATGTGGAAGAAGAAGGCGCATATTGGCTAGCTTGGGCGCAAATTTCGGGAATTGGGCCGGTATTACTGCGACGGCTACAACAGCATTTTGGCACGCTGGCAACAGCTTGGAACGCTACTAAGGTGCAATTGGGAGAGGTGGAAGGTTTGGGTTTCCAAACACTAGAAAAAGTAGTACAACAGCGATCGCGTTTGCACCCAGAAGAACTATTCACCAAGCACCAGCAGGAAAACTCTCATTTCTGGACACCAGCAGATGTAGATTATCCCCGCTTACTGCTAGAAACTCCCAGTCCACCGCCAATTTTGTACTATCGCGGTGAAGTCGAACTCCAAGAAAATCTCGGACAAAAACCAATGGTTGGGATTGTCGGAACCCGCCAACCCTCAGAATACGGTATCCGTTGGACTCGCCAAATTAGTACAGCTTTGGCTAAAAATGGCTTTACAGTCGTTTCTGGTATGGCAGAGGGAATTGACACCGAAAGCCACATCGCCGCCATGAAAGCAGGTGGAAGGACGATCGCAGTTTTGGGAACTGGCGTTGATGTCATCTATCCACATAAAAATCGGGATTTGTACAAGCAAATTTTGACGGCTGGGTTAGTCGTAAGTGAGTACCCCACAAAAACCCCACCCGATCGCACTCACTTTCCGCGTCGCAACCGAATTATTGCAGGCTTAAGCCGCGCCATCCTGGTAATGGAAGCGCCGTTAAAATCTGGTGCTTTAATAACAGCTACCTACGCAAATGAATTTGGTAGAGATGTCTATGCATTACCTGGGAGACTGGACGATTATCCATCCCAAGGGTGCTTAAAGTTACTAAGTCAGGGAGCTTCCTTCATTCTTAAGGAACTAGACGAACTGTTAACAATGTTAGGAGCGATACCACAAATTGATGCGCTTGAGCCTTCTACAGCACCAGAACAGTTAAGTGTGCCAACTTTATCGCCAGAGTTGCAAACGGTAATGAATGCAATGGCAAGTGAAGCTTTACCCTTCGATTTTATTGTCCAACAAACCGGCATGGCTGCTGGGTTGGTTTCCAGTGCTTTGTTACAGTTGGAACTTATGGGTTTCATTTCCCAACTACCAGGAATGCGGTATCAAAAAAGTTAAAAGAAAACAACATTATTTAGCTTTGTTTTTAGAAATTTCATCATCAGATTTATGGCACTATAAAAATACAATTTTTATATAGAAACAAACTACTTAAAATAATGAACCAGTGGGCTTTTGAATACCAAGTAGAAAATATAGGTAAATCTGTTATTTTGTACGCAGACTGTTTCGAGTGGCTGAGTAGACTACCAGAAAACAGCATTCATGCAGTAGTTACAGATCCACCTTACGGCGTGAAAGAATATGATTTTGACCAGCTGCTAAAAAGAGCAAATAGAAACGGAGGTATTTGGAGAATACCACCATCATTTGATGGACATCAACGCGCACCTTTACCACGATTTACCGCACTTACTACCAAAGAACGTTTAGCCTTAAAAAATTTCTTTGTAGAATGGGCAAAATTAGTGGTGCGTGTACTTCGTCCCGGTGCTCATGTTTTGATTGCAAGTAATGCATTTCTTTCTCAGTTAGTTTTCTCTGCTTTAGTGGAGGGTGGTTTGGAGTTTCGCAAAGAATTGATTCGCCTGGTGAGAACACTTCGTGGTGGCGATGCCTGCGGCGGCAAGCTACGCCCCAAAAACGCTGAAGATGAATTTCCTGATGTATCTTCCATGCTCAGAGGATGTTATGAGCCGTGGGGTGTTTTACGAAAGCCGATACCAGTAGGAATGAAACTCAGTGAATGTCTACGAGAGTTTCAAACTGGAGGGTTAAGACGCAATAGAGATGGTACACCTTTGGGTGATGTTATTGCCAGTGAGAGGACACCTCAGAAGGAACGAGCCATTGCTAATCACCCAAGTCTTAAACCACAGTCTTTTCTACGTCAGGTCGTTTATGCTGCATTACCTCTAGGTGAAGGTTTAATTGTTGATACTTTTATGGGTTCTGGTTCTACAGTTGCAGCAGCGGAAGCTATTGGTCTTTGCTGCATTGGTATTGAGCGTAATTTAGATTATTATGAGATGAGTTGCACTGCTATTTCTAAATTGATAAATTTAGAAACATCTTCCCAGAATATTACAGATTTGCAGCTTACTTTATGGTAAATTAGGAATTTTATAAATCCAGTTGGAAATCATTTTTTGATAACCAGATTTAGTAACACTAGCAGTTATTGTTCTGCGACTAATTTCTGAACGGCCAGAGAATGACCAATCATTTTTTGTGAGGCTAGCACCAATAACCTTAAGAAAACGAAAGGGCTTTGGCTCAATATCTTGAACAGCATCACTAGGACGGTTACTATCAAAAACAAATACCATAAGCCAAGTATCTTCAGGATTATGACCTTGCCATCCACTTTGATAACGAGAAGCTTTTACTTCAATCCCAATATGAGAATGCTGTGCAGAGTTTTTCGGAAACATTCCTGCTGGAATTAAGTCAAGATGCCCATTATGATATTGGTTTTTTACCAGGCTAGAGCAGTATTTTGGAATATTTGAAATCATAAATTCTCCAACCATACTACTAAAGTTGGCTGGCATCATCATCACCTGAAGACGTTCTATTTCTTTGCTGTAAAGCTGTTGATTGATGAATCCTAAAAATTCAACAAAATCATTCATTGCCAAATGAATGTGTTCAATTGTGCAGCTATACGGCAGAGTGGCATTAGGGTTAAAACCTTTACTCTCAATTGGGTGAGGTTGACAGGCAATCAACTCTAGTTCAGCGTTCATTTACATACTTTTGAGTTGATCGTGGACTTGCAATTAAAAAATTTATAATTCATAATTATTTTTTAAATAGAGATTTAAACCCCGCTAATAACGAAACTATCGTTATTAACAAGAGGATTGAAACCATTTTTAATTACAAATTACGAATTATCTTGGAGGATAATACTGAGGATTTATCACTGGAGATTGATAACCACTTGTTGGTACTGTACTTCCCATGCCGTTGGGTACAGGAGTGACAACAGGAGGCTGATAAATGCTCATGGGCGCAGTGCCTGTTATACCGTTAGGTAAAGCAGGATTCGCCACCTGGGGCTGATAACCACTTGTGGGTACAGTGTTTGTAGTGGTGTTGGGTGTGGCAGGATTTTGGCTAAATTCTTGGTAGGCAGCACGAGAAATTGAGCTAATCAACTTTTCGGCACGAGGATCGTTTGCTGGGCGTTGTACCATGACGGAAGCTATGTAGCGCTTGCCAGTTGGAACCACAATTAAACCTGCATCTGCCAACATTGTGCCGATATCACCCGTTTTGTGGTATGCTCTTGCACCTGTTCCCAAACCTGCTGGCAGCAGAGTGTCTTTTTGGGTGCGACGCAAGATATCGAGCATGAGATCGCGTGATGGCATACTGACTAAATTTCCCTGACTCACGATCGCCATCAAATTCCCTAGTTCCTTGGGACTAGTGGTGTTTGTCCCTTGCAAATCTGGGAGTTGATTACGAATTGTTGTGGTTGTCAATCCCCAACTACGAAAACGCTGGTTTAAAGCATCTATTCCTCCCAGTCGGGCAATCAGCATATTTGTCGCCGTATTGTCGCTGATTGTAATCATTTTAGTGACGACTTCCAAAGCAGCGTATTGAGTTCCTGGTGGTTTGTATTGCAGATTTCCCGAACCGCCAGCTACCATATCCTGTTGCATGGTCAGCATGTCATCTAGGCGAATTTTCCCCGCATCCACATCCTGGAAAAAGGCAATTAGAATCGGCACTTTAATCGTGCTAGCCGCCGGAAAACTGGTAGAGGCATTGATATCTACATAATTACCAGTATCTAAATCTACTAAGAAAATTCCAGGTGTGAGATTTGGGTTGGTGGTCGCCAAATTTTGCACGGCATTTTTCAAAGAGGTAATTTCCTGAGATAGGTATAGACTCGAAGCGGTAGCTGGGGGAGTTGGGGTAGGTTGTGGCTGCGATCGCGCCACATTACTAACATTGCTATTAGATTGCGACGCCGAGTTCGTGTTGATGCGATTGGCTGGGTCTAATACTGACAATACAGTGCCCACAATTGCACCCATCCCTACACCCACAATCAATAACCGCAAAACATACAATATGGTTTTGGCCATTGGCTTTAACCGGGTTTTCCGCGATGAACGCCTACCCATTTTTGGCTTTTCCATCCGCACTGTTTTAACCATCACAGCACCTGGTCGGAAGGGAGGAATTTTTCCCTTGACACTAGGTATTGGTTTTACTGCCGTTGGCATAACTAACCCCGATTTTACCCTACGTGTAGCGCCAGGGATTGGGGGAGGACTGATTTGATTTTTTGGGCGTGTTAGTGCCCCTTCTTGTCCATTTGTAGTTTGCTGCTGACTGTTAGCTTTAACTCTTTTCTTTACCACTTTTTGAACTTTTTGTGGCTGCTGGCGGCGATTTAAGGGTTGACGCCGCGAGAAAGCTGTTAGTTCGCCACTTGATTCTGACACCGTTACTCCTTGTGACCCACTTGACTGTTTTCTTGCAGACTCTTGAACCCAATTTAATCTTTAAGCAATATTAATACTCAAATTCAACTTTGCTACTAAGTAGCATTTTTGTGTTTAGTTTAAGCCATATTAATTATTTTGGGGAGATGATTGCGTATATATTAAACGAATAATTACAAGTTTTCACTATTCTTCTGGTTTTTCAAGGCCCATTCCACCTGCTGCAAAATTCCTCGCAGCATGGCTACCTCCCCAGTTTTCAAGTGAGCGCGATTATACAATTGGCGAAATTTTCCCATCCGACTAGCTGCCGTATGGGGATACACATAACCAATTTTCAGTAATATTGATTCTAATTGCTGGTAGTATCCTTCCACAACATCTAAGGGTGCGAGTTCAGTTTGAGGTAAGGTTTGAATGTCAAGTTGTTGGGCACATTGTGACAATTCATAACAACAGATTGCTACAGCAGTAGCCAAATTTAGAGCGACATAATCTTGACTTGTGGGAATCCCAACAAATTTCTGTGCATAATTTAATTCTTCATTGCTTAATCCCCGGTCTTCTCTGCCAAAAATCAGTGCTGTGGGTTTTTCTGGTTCCTCCAGTAACCAGGGTAGTGCAGTGCGAGGATTTTCTAAGGGTGTTTCCCAACTGCGAACGCGACCAGTGGTAGCGATCGCCCGTACACATCCATGCAATGCTTCTGGTAGGGTCGCCACGAATACCGCAGATTCTAAAATTTCCTGAGCGTGAACAGCCATCATCAAAGCTTCCGTTGATAGTGGATCGCATTGGGGGTTCACTAATACTAAATTATATAGCCCAAAATTTTTCATGACTCTGGCGATCGCGCCGATATTTATCGGCCCAGCTGGTTCTACCAACACAATTCTTAATCCAGCCAAGCCCATTTTTTGCCTCCTGCGATCGCACCAGATAATACTTACAGGCTAATTTTCAGCATTGTGGTTCTGCTGAAGAGTTTCCTTGAAATCATTCTAGCTGTGTAAGTGAATGCCTGCGTCAGGTCTGAACAGTTCAGCGCAATCTTTGCCGTTGGGCTAGTCGTTCGTCGCTATTTATTTGTAGTAATCTAATCGTTGTATGTCCTGTAGGCGTTAATCCCACCAGATCCAGTTCTGAAAAGGTGAAGTGTTCAGCCCATTTCTGGGTACGTGGGTTGAACAAAAAACTAAAAGCCCCTGTTTCTGGATCAAAAGATCCTAAGTCAGTACCTTTATGACGATTACATCGCCAGCAAGTGAAGGCTAAATTATCAGCATTTGTTACACCGCCGTGCTTTTGACCAAGATAAGCGGCGGCAGATAAGTTCAGCATCACCGCCAGGATCTCTCGCCCGTCCGCTTCATCGACTTGTTAGCTGGCTGGCGCTACCAACTATTAACTAATTCTTGAATTTTAGATTGTGCTTCGTCTAACGCCCGTTTCCGTGCCTCGTCTCCCATATCTAGACCATTGGCATGAATAAACTGAATATCAGTCACACCCATGAATTGAAAAGCATACCGGAGCGCAGGTTCCTGACAATCCCATCCTTCATAAGGAGAACCTGCTCCATATTCAACGCCTCGTGATGTGATGAACAACACTTTTTTACCGTTCGCAAGTCCTTTGACTTGACTTTGAAAAGAGGGTTTAAAGACATCATCTGTCAGAAGCAAGCAGCAAGAATAGTCCGCATATAGTTATCTATAGGAATCATATTTGATTGCGTGAAAAAAACTAAGAGATAATACTTAGAGAGGCTATAAGTATAACGAAGAACAATGATAAGGCAGCACTTACAACATGCGATCGCTGTGATTATCTACTTTATTTGCTAGATCAGTCTCCTAATCAACAATTATTAATTTTTTGGGATGGTGCTAGTTACCATCGTTCCCAAGAAATTAGAAATTTCTTAGATGAAGTGAATCAAGAACTTTTAACCGACCAATGGAAAATACACTGTGAACGCTAAAGCTCCCAACTGTCCAGTACAAAATCCAATAGAGGATATTTGGTTGCAAGCCAAAAGCTGGGTTCGACGTTTCTGCGCTTTTATCCCTTCATTCTCTCATTTAAAATGGATGTTTGAATGGTTTATTCGGCACACTACCTTTGATTTTCCAACTCTTCAGATGTACGGAACTTTTTCAAAAATCAAATATTAGTCCTATATTTATAGATGAACTATATGCATAGATCGTGGCATAAGTTTCTTCAGGGCTGAAGGGCTTGCATCTTCACATATTTGGGTGTTTTTTGCCCATCAACTTACTCCATTAATTCCTTGGGTGGTAATCCACCCCAGTGAGCCACGGCTTGCGGAGTATCCTTCCATACTTTCGGTTTTTGAGGAAAATCTTCGTGCCAAGGTCGGGGTTCAAAATATCCTACTTCGTTGAGCATGATATCTATTTGGGTAAATAGTTCGACTATGT
This sequence comes from uncultured Nostoc sp., assembly GCF_964247315.1. Lineage (GTDB taxonomy): Bacteria > Cyanobacteriota > Cyanobacteriia > Cyanobacteriales > Nostocaceae > Nostoc. The sequence goes on along the minus strand of NZ_CAXTTT010000006.1, from coordinate 87,494 downwards.
TTTTGTCGGGATCTTTATGATACGTAGCGATGTTATGTCCTATCCCGTGGCGTACCGGCCCCCAAAGCGGCGTAATGTTGTGCCTTGCCAAAAAATCACAAGCAGTTTGCATCTGTGCCCAGTCTCGTAATTGAAAAGCAATATGGAACATTTTTTGCTGTTTAGACTGCAAAAAATTCATAGTATGGTGATCCTGATTGCATCGCATGAAGACAAAGCTATCTTCGAGCCAGTCAGACACGCGAAAGCCCAACATATTCTGATAAAAATCAACACATTTATGGACATCATGCACATACATAGCGACGTGCCCTAATTTTTCAGGGACGATGCCTGTTTCTCGAAACCCATGACTGACTTGTTGAATGGTTGAATATAGCTGGAGAGTATGTCCTTCAGGATCGCAAAACTCAAGCAGTTCCGGTATCCCTGGTTGGGCATCTGTTTTTTGCTCTACCTGGATGCCTGCGTCACGCAGTTGTTTCGCGGCCTCTTTCAGTGTCTGACTACTATCAATTTCAAAAGCAAAGTGATTATGACCGCTTTCTGTCGAGGGATAGAGAATGATTGTATGATGATCTACTGCACAGCTTAAATAGACGGCTCCATCAGAGCCTCGTTCGGTCACAGTAAACCCCAGAATTTCTGTATAGTATGCCAGCATAGCTTCTACGTCTGGCGTTTTAAATCCAGCATGACCGATCTTTGCTACTTGTACCATTTATTTTTTCCTTTGCGTTTACCTCACCAACAACCTCAAAATAGCTTTATTCATTTGTAGTCAGAGCATTGAAAACTGGTTAGTAGATGTATTCTAAGTAAAAAACACTTGTGCAAGCGATAATAGACTAACAAAATATGTCTCACATTCTGGTCGAAAATCTGAGGAAGACTTTCTTTGTGTCTGAACGTTCTTCTGGGCTTTTCGGTTCAATCCGAGGGCTTGTGCAGCGAAAAACAAGAGTTGTTTATGCCCTCAAAGGAGTTTCGTTTTCCTTGGAGCGGGGAGAACTTGTAGGATACATTGGCCCAAATGGAGCTGGTAAATCGACTACGATTAAAATTTTAAGCGGTATTCTCGTACCTTCCAGTGGAAAATGCATAATTGGCGGACGAACTCCTTGGAAAGATAGAATCGGGCACGTTAATCGTATTGGTGTAGTGTTTGGTCAAAGAACACAACTCTGGTGGGATTTGCCAGTGATTGAGTCTTTCGATTTGCTGCGCGATATTTATCGCGTTCCCCAATCAGAGTATCGCCAGACACGCGAAGAAATGATTGATTTGCTTGGTCTTGACAGCTTTCTCTCGACTCCAGTGAGGCAGTTAAGCCTTGGTCAAAGGATGCGATGTGACTTTGCAGCAGCAATGCTTCACAGACCGGAAATTCTTTTTCTTGATGAACCCACCATCGGGCTTGATGCAGTTTCAAAGCTTGCAGTCAGAAAATTTATCAAAGCGCTGAATAAAACTCATCAAGTAACCACCATCCTGACTACCCATGATATGGATGATATCGAGGCATTGTGCGATCGTATAATTATTATTGGTGGAGGTGAGATCCTTTGTGATGGAACTCTAGCAGCACTGCGTTCTCAAGTTTCCTCGCGTCGGTACTTAAGAATCGATCTAGCAAACGATGATTTCTTCTTTGAACAAGAAGGAGTTAGTATTATCTCTAAAGAAGGTCGCACCGTAACTCTCGCCTTCGATCCCACAAAGCTTTCTGCTGCGTCTTTGATTAGCCAAGTTACCTTGCAACATGAAGTAGAGGATCTTTTTGTGGAAAATCCACCCATTGAAGAGATAGTTGCTGAACTTTATGCAATTTCAGCAGGAATTGTTACATGAAAGCATATTGGTCATTGTTTGTTGCTAGATTTACCCTGCTGTTGCAATATCGTACTGCTGCTTTGGCAGGCGTTGTAACTCAGCTTTTTTGGGGGTTAGTGAAAGTAATGGTTTTACAGGCATTCTTTACTCATGCAACCTCTGCTCAACCTATAACTTTTCAACAGGCTGTAGGATATGTGTGGCTGGGACAGGCGTTTCTGATGGCGATTGTCCCTTGGGGAGGTGATAGAGATATTCAAGAACTCATACGATCTGGTGCTGTAGGATACGATCTTCTTCGACCCACAGACCTTTATAATTTTTGGTTTACTCGCGCTTTGGCACTTCGTACAACGCCCCTGATACTTCGTGCTATTCCGCTTCTTGGTGTCACAATTTTTATTTTTCCCCTTTTTGGGTTTTATGAATGGTCGCTTTCTGTTCCACCCTCTTTTGCTTCTTTTGTTGCCTTTTTTCTCTCTTTTATTGGTGCAATTTTACTTTCCTCTGCATTGACAATGCTTCTTACTGTATCAATGATGTGGACAATTTCGGGCGAGGGAATTAATAGTATTCTACCTACTCTTGTTACTATCTTCTCTGGCATGATTGTTCCTTTGCCACTTTTTCCTGAGTGGAGCAAGCCTTTTGTGAATGCACTTCCTTTTTCAGGACTAATCGACAAACCTTTTCGTCTTTTTACTGGTAATCTTCAAGCAAGCGCCCTGTTTAATGTTTTGCTGGATCAAACTTTCTGGATAGTTGTCATTATTATGCTTGGGCGTTTACTTGTGAAATATGGCATCAGAAAGCTTGTGATTCAAGGGGGATAAGTAAATAATTCGTAATTTGTAATTTTGTCAAGCAGGAAGCTAAGTTAGGTAATTGATTTTAGATAAAAATCACAAAGCGGCTATGAATGATTTTTTTCTTTACCTTCGATATATTTCTGTATCTTTCAAGTCGCAAATGCAGTATAAAGTTTCTTTTTGGCTGCAAGTCATTGGACAGCTTTTAGGAACTGCTGTTGAATTTTTTGGAGTCTGGGCACTTTTTACTCGTTTTAATAGTATTGGTTTGTGGACTTTGAATGAAGTTGCTCTTTTTTATGGAATAGTTAATATTTCTTTTGCCTGTGCCGATGCTCTTGGAAAAGGATTTGACTCATTTACAACAATAATTAAAAGTGGAGACTTCGACCGTTTACTTCTTCGTCCACGCACTACAGCACTTCAACTTTTAGGTAAAGAGTTTACTTTGAAACGAATTGGAAGATTTGTTCAAGGAATTGTTGTTATGGGGTGGTCACTTTCATCACTCCACATTCCTTTAAATTTTAAAATTGTATGGCTTTTAGGTATTTCATTTATTGGTGGGGTTGCACTCTTTGTTGGCATTGTCATTATGCAAGCAACCCTGACATTCTGGACTATTGAATCTCTCGAAATTATGAATATCCTCACTTATGGAGGAGTCGAAACGGCTCAGTACCCTCTGGCAATTTATAGCAAGTGGTTTCAGCGATTTTTTACTTTTTTGATACCGCTTGCTTGCGTCAGTTATTTTCCTTTGCTTGCAGTACTTGAAAAAGAAGATGTATTTTTAGTGCCTTTGTGGTTTTGTTATGTCTCGCCAATCGCAGGCATTCTCTTTCTGATGGTTGCGCTGAAGCTTTGGAAAATAGGAGAGCGATACTATTGTTCTACTGGCAGCTAAGACAACAAAATTTTAGCTGTGTACTTAGGCGTATTTTAAATGGGCAGATCGCACTTTTTTAACGATTCTGATTAAATACCTTGTAGGATTGCCTGATTTCACTAAACAATGCCACGGAAAGCTCAAATGAAAAACTCCAGGAAGGGTTGGTTACGTAAAAGACTCAAAATTACTCTGATTTTCCTGTTAGTGCTAGGGCTATTGTTAGTGGGATTTGCCACCTACACTGTGCGTCAATCCTTTCCGCAAGAGAGTGGCACAATTCAATTACCTGAACTGAAAGCCGAAGTAACTGTCCAGCGAGATAAATGGGGCATTCCCCATATTTATGCTGCCAACTCCCACGATTTATTTATGGCGCAAGGTTATATTCACGCCCAAGACCGCTTTTGGCAAATGGATTTTTGGCGACACATTGGTTCTGGGCGACTCTCAGAAATGTTTGGTTCTTCTCAAGTTGACACTGATAAATATCTGCGGACAATGGGTTGGGCAAGAGTGGTGCAACAAGAAATTCAGGAAATGAATGCAGAGATGAAGGCATACCTGGAAGCTTACGCTGATGGTGTCAATGCCTATTTGGCAGAGTATCAAGGCAGCGCCCTGAGTCTAGAATACGCTCTGCTCAAATTCCTCAATCCTGGGTATAAGCCAGAACCTTGGCAAATACTGCATTCTCTGACTTGGGGTAAGGTAATGGCTTACGACTTGGGTAGAAATTTCGAGAGTGAAATTGAACGTTCTATTTTGCTTAAAACCCTTAACCCAAATCAAGTAGAGGAACTTTTTCCACCATACCCTCAAGACTTGCCGGTTATTTTACCTGAGTTGCTGCAAGAAACAGGGGAAGCAGAGGAAGGAAGGGACAATAATGAAGTACTTCTTAATTCTCCAGATGTATTGCCTGCTTTAGAGTCAATTACTAAGCCGATGATGGCTTTAGAAAAACTCATTGGGCCCACGGGAATAGGTATTGGCTCAAACAACTGGGTGATATCTGGTCAGCGGACAGCTACAAATAAGCCAATTTTGGCAAATGACCCCCACTTAGGTGTGCAAATTCCCTCTATATGGTACGAGGTTGGTTTGTATTGTACACCAAAGAGTGCAGAATGTCCCTACAACGTTTCTGGTTTTTCCTTTGCAGGAATGATTGGGGTGATTATCGGTCATAGCGATCGCATTGCCTGGGGTGTCACCAATGTACAATCTGATGTGATGGATTTATACATCGAGAAAATCAACCCAAATAATCCCAATCAGTATGAGGTCAATGGCAAGTGGGTTGATATGCAACTCGTGCAAGAGACGATTCAAGTAGCCGGAAGTCAACCGATTGTGCAAACGGTGCGCTATACCCGACATGGGCCGATTCTCTCTGATGTTTCGCCAAATCTGAAGCAATTCAAGTCAAGTCAGCCGCTAAAATTACCGCAAAATTACGCCGTAGCCCTGCGCTGGACAGCCTTAGCACCTTCCAAACTAGGGTATGCCATTCCCGAAATCAATCGCGCTCAAAACTGGCAGGAATTCCGCACTGCTGCCAGCAATTATGATGTCCCGGCTCAAAATTTGGTCTACGCTGATATTGATGGCAATATTGGCTACCAAATGCCTGGTAAATTCCCCATCCGAGCTAAGGGAGATGGACGTTATCCCGTTCCTGGTTGGACGGATGAATATGAGTGGCAAGGCTATATTGACTTTGAGAAATTGCCCAAAAGTTTTAATCCATCCCAAGGTTATATTGCTACTGCCAATAATTTAGTTAACCGTGAATATCCTTACCTGATTACCGCAGACTGGGTTTATGGCTACCGAGCAAAGCGGATTGTTGAAATGATTTCACAACAAACTCAGCCGATTTCCCTGAAGGATGTGCAGCAGATACAGGGTGACGATCGCAATTTAAATGCTCAAACATTAGTACCACTACTGAAATCTATCACTGTTGATACCCCCCGATTGCAAGCAGCCCAAAAACTGCTGCAAGATTGGAATTTGCAGTTAGGAATGACATCGCCTGCTGCTGCTCTGTTTGAAGTATTCTGGAAACATTTGCTAGCAGATACCTTTCACGATCAGTTGCCTGAAACATACTTTCCTGATGGAGGCGATCGCTGGTATGCTGTGGTAGCAAATCTGGTTAAACAGCCCAATAGTTCTTGGTGGGATAACCGCAACACCTCAAAAGTTGAGAACCGCGACCAAATCCTGCGGCAATCCCTTACAGAAGCCGTGCATGAACTAGAACGAATTCAAAGCAAAGACCCGAACAATTGGAATTGGGGCAAGCTGCATACCATTACTTTTCGGAATGCCACCTTGGGTAAATCTGGGGTTACACTGATTGAAGCTTTATTTAATCGTGGTACTTTTGCTACATCTGGTAACGGTGAAACAGTGAACGCTAACCGCTGGATAGCAAATAAATCCTTTGAGGTGACTGATATTCCTTCACTGCGGATGATTGTAGATTTGGGAAATTTAGATAACTCAGTAGCAATTCACACCCCTGGGCAATCAGGCCATGCTTTCCATAACCATTACAACGATATGGTTGAACCCTGGCGCAAAATTGAATACCACCAGATGCTTTGGGAACAAAAGAATGTTGCAAATAATACTGTTGCAATATTGAAGTTAGTTCCCAAATTGGGAGAGTAAAGCACAACTTAATTCTAAGGCAGGTAGCTTGTAGCACGTTAACCTAAGTAACTGTGATTAGCGTAGGCGTAGCCCGCGGTAGGCATCGCTCTTTCAGAAAAACTTTTTAGTTTACTAATGATTGACGAATAGGGATTTGCAGCACAAACTCAGTCCCTTGATTGGGGATGGAAACACACTTTAATTTGCCACGGTGTTTTTCTGTAATAATTTGATAACTAATCGACATACCCATTCCCGTCCCTTTACCAACAGATTTAGTGGTAAAAAATGGGTTAAATATTTTTTGTTGCACCTGGGAAGTCATACCTATACCATTGTCAGCGATCGCAATTTCGATCCACTTAGTATCAATAACTGAAGTCCGAATTTTTATTTGCTGCAAATTCGCTTCTATTGACTCAAAATTCGGTTGAAGATTTTTCTCTTCGATGGCATCAATCGCATTTGTTAAAATATGCATAAAAACTTGATTTAATTGTCCGGCATAACATTCGATTATAGGTAGTTCGCCATAATCCTGAATAATCTCAATTGCCGGACGCTCTGGTTTTTCTTGGAGGCGATGTTGTAAGAGCATGATTGTACTATCAATACCTGCGTGAACATCAACTTGTTTAAATTCAGCTTCATCTATACGTGAGAAAGTTCGCAGAGATAACACAATTTGACCGATACGTTCAGTCCCCACTTGCATCGATTGGAGCGTTTTGGGTAAGTCTAACTGAATAAACTCTAAATCGATTTCATTTAATAATTCTTGAATTTTCACCTGGTTGAACTGAGACTGCTGATAGAGATTGACCAAGTTTAATAAATCTTGCATGTATTCTTTAACATGGCTAAGATTCGCGTGAATAAAGTTGACAGGGTTATTAATTTCGTGGGCAATTCCAGCAACTAATTGTCCCAAGCTTGACATTTTTTCTGATTGAATTAGTTGGAATTGAGTCAGTTGCAGTTCTTGCAAGGTTGATTCTAGCTGAGTTGCTTTTTGTGTTAGTTCTTGGGTGCGTTCGGAAACTTTTTGCTCCAAACTATGAGAATATCCCTCTAATTGGCAATACAACTGAGCATTTTTTAAGGAAATAGCTGCTTGGGCAGTAAGGAGTTGAATGACTTGCAGGCGATCGCTCGTAAATGCTCCTGTAGTGAGATTATTTTCTAAATACAGGATGCCAATTAGTTTTCCTTGCTGGCTAATAGGGGTACATAACACGGATTTGGGCTGATGGGTAATAATATAGCGATCGCCTGCAAATTGTGTCCAATTGCTCAAGTTTTCAAACACAGCCTTCTGTTGCGTCCGCGCCACCGTATAAATCAAACTCTGGGGAATTTCCTGATATCGATCTAGGGGAATTTCTAACCTATGTGTTTGCTTTGAATCGGCTTGAGCAACTACTAACCATTGTTTGTCTTGGCACAGAAGTAAACAACCGATTTGCGCTCCCGCCAAAGCGATGGCAATCTGCATTAAAGTGGCTAAGAGTTTTTCTAACTCAATTTCTTGGGAGATGGCTTGTGCTGCTTTCATTACCGCCGGAAAATCTAACCATAAATTCTGGTTGTTGTTGACGTTAGTGGAACTTCTCATCGAGGTTGGGGCGATGGTTCCCTGATTGGTAATTGCTAGGCTAGGAGTTTGGAGAATCGCCGCTAGTAGTTGGGGATAGTTTTGTTCTAAATGGGTGACTTTGGCTAATGCTCCCCATTTGGCATAGCAGTAGTAAGCTTCTTGCATATAGCCTGCGGCGACTTTCTCTTTACCCCAATCTAGGTAAAATTTTGCTGCTAGTTCATTGGCTAATGCTGCTTCTTGGATATAGCCGTTTTCTTTAGCAAGAGAAATAGCGCGATCGTAAAGTTCAATTGCTTCTAATTTTTGGTTCAAAGCATGACACCGCTCTGCGCTAATCAAATCATATTTATGCAGATAGTTTATAGGTGCATAAGATGCACATTGCTGTATCTTAGCTAGGTTGTTGTCAACACGCTCAAGTAATGCTGACTGCTGAGATGATGTAGCATGAGGATACAAAGCTAGTCTGGCTAAGGCATCATAAAAATACAATAAGGGGATAATATACAGACCTGGTACTCCGTCTAAATATTCTTCACAGATACTAACCGCAGCCAAACTCTGCTCATATTCTGCAAACAAATAGCAAAGCATCACTTTGTTGATATGCAGGTGATAAACCGCAGGGCGATCGTTTGCTTGCTGATGCTGAGGCAACATAATTGTTTCATCATAGATGTACCCGCGCAGCTGAAATGGAATATCAGATTTACCAAGGAGATTTAAAACACTTTGGTGGTAAGAAACAAAGTGATTATATTGGGTCATTTGCTTAAAATGGATAATTGCATTCCCGTAGGTTTCCATTTCTGCTACAACTTCTGTGAGTTCACAACCTGTCATATAAAGATAAAGTGTATATGGGAAAGCACACCAGACTGCCCACTCGATATCACCCATTTCCAGACCAGCAGCATACCCTTCTAAAAGAGGCTGTAAGGTATTTTTGAGAGGTTCTTTGTGATGTTTAATAAAAGTATTAAAAACAGAAAATGTTTTAGCTTTGAGTGACTTGGCATTCAGTCGATCTAACAAAGCGATCGCCAATTGTCCAAATTCGTATCCCTCCTCTATCTTAGAGAGAAAAGCAGAGAGAATTAAACCGTAGCTTGCATAAGCACATGGCGAGAACTTAGCATTACCGTAGAGAACAGATAAGTTAACTTGTTTAAATACTATTAAAGGAAACATTGCTGGACAGCCATTATAGGCGAGTCCAAACATACCTGATAAAATTCGTAATGCTGCCAGGTAATAATTATCCGTCATCAATGGCAAGTCAACTAATTCAGAGGGCTGACGGTTGGCGAGGATTGTTTGCGTTTCTTGTAAGCCCTGGATAAAATCATCTTGGGTGGGATTTTCTGGTACATCCACACCCAGTTTTTGCAAAATCTGTAAAGCCACAGAAATACCTTGTAAAAGCTGATTTTGAGCTATACAGGCTTGGATTTTAACTTCATAAATTTTTACCTGTTCTAAGCAAGTATCGGTGTGTTGCAAAACTAATTCTGCCCATGTTTCCATCTGCTCAAATTCTCCATCCATGTAGCAAGCTTCTGCTAGGGCTTCAGAGAGTGCTAATGTCAGCTTATATTGGCTCTGCCAGCAGCGATCGCTATCAAGTAACTCAATACCAAGAGTCAAATATTCAATTGCTGCTTTGTAGGCAGTAGCTTCTTTAGAACGAGACCCTGCAATTAAATTTAAATGAGCTAATTCATCTCGCTGTGTTTGATTATTTAGTAGTATGTACCCTCGATTTAATTGACCAACAATCTCGAAAATTTTCGATTCCCGTTCTATTTCAGGTATACTTTTCAGCAAAAGTTGACCAATCTGTAAATGTGTTTTCTGTTTCTTTGCTTGGGGAATTAAAGAATAAGCAGCTTGTTGCACGCGATCGTGCAAAAATTTATATTTAATCATTTCTGAAGTTGGTGAAGTCATCTGTTGATTTGCTGCACCAACAAAAAACTTATAAATTTCAGTTTGCGGAATTATTAAACCCGACTGTAAAGCATTCCACAAACAGGCTGCTGTTTCTGTGGGTGTTTGTTCAAAAGCGATCGCCAATGTATTTAAATCAAACTGGTTGCCAATACAAGCTGCCAGCTTAAGAATATTTTGGGTGGTTTTTGGTAACTTTTGCAACTGAGCAGCTATAAATTCCACTACATCATCTGTCAGCGCTGCTTCCCGTATCCGAACCAGATCGCATTGCCAATGTCTAGCTTTGGTATCAAAAGTAATCAATTGGTCTTCATGCAGTGCCTTGAGAAACTGGGTAGCAAAAAAAGGATTACCTTGGGTTTTTTGATACACCAGTTCTGTTAACGGTTGCGCTAAGGCGATCGCACAGTTGAGGGTATCGGCTACCAACTGATTGAGACTGTTTTGGCTTAAGGGTTTCAAGGTGATAGTATTTACCTTTGTCCCGGTTTTGGCGATCGCATCTAAAGTCAGCATCAATGGATGCGCTGCAAAGACTTCATTATCCCGGTAAGCACCAATCATCAGCAGATAGCCTGTTCCTGACTCCGCCATTAGCAGTTGAATCAGATTCAACGAAGCAGAATCCGCCCATTGCAAATCATCCAAAAACATCACCAAGGGATGTTCCAGCTGGGTAAAAACTTGAATAAACTTTTGAAATAGTAAATTAAACCGATTTTGGGCGGCGATACCCGATAGTTCTGGTGCAGACGGTTGCACTCCAATGATGTGTTCTAATTCAGGAATCACATCAATGATGACTTGTCCATTCTCCCCTACAGCTTGTAAAATTTGATTTTTCCAACTTGACAATTGAGCATCACTTTCACTTAACAATTGCCCCATTAAATCGCGGAACGTTTGCACAAATGCCGAAAAAGGAATGTTGCGATTAAACTGGTCAAATTTGCCTTTGATAAAATAGCCCCGTCGCTGGACGATTGGCTTGTGAACTTCGTTAACGATCGCAGTTTTGCCAATACCCGAAAAACCAACAACTTGCATTACTTCGCTGTTACCTTGAGAAACTCGCTCAAATGCCGCCAATAATTGCCCAACCTCGATTTCTCGACCATAGAGTTTTTCTCTGATCAGGAAGCGATCGCAAATATCCCTCTGACCAATTTCAAAAGAGGTAATTTCACCAGTTTTTTTAAGTTGATACAAACAAGTTTCTAAATCGTGCTTTAATCCCAAAGCACTCTGATATCTATCTTCGGCATTTTTCGCCATTAATTTGAAAATAATATCTGAAAGCACCTGGGGGGTTTCTTCTCTGTTCCCTGTTCCTCCGCAGTCGCTCCACTTGGGGAGACCCCAAGATTGCGCTGCTCTCTGTTCCCTGTTCCCTAATACCGTAGGTATTTTCGCAATATGACAATGCACCAACTCCATCGGGTCATCAGAGATAAATGGTAACTCTCCCGTCAGTAATTCATAAAAAGTCACACCCAAAGAATAGAAATCACTACGGTAATCTATCCCTCGGTTCATCCTTCCAGTTTGTTCGGGGGAAATATAAGCGAGGGTTCCTTCTAATACATTGGGGCTTTTAATTTCTTGGTTTTCTTTATTGAGTAATGAAGCGATACTAAAGTCGATTAGTTTAACTTGCTTGGTATCAGGATTAATTAGAATATTGGCAGGTTTGATATCTTTATGAAGAATGCGATGGCGGTAGAGAATATCTAAGGTATCGCCCAGAGCGATCGCAATTTGTAAAAATTCATCCAGAGATACAATATTACTATTGTTGGCGAAGTAATCCTTGAGGGAAATGCCCCCAAAGTCTTCCATCACTAACATATAGCCATTTTTGAACGGTTCTAGGCTGTAGGTTTGGATGATTAGAGGATAGTTGAGATTTTGGGCGATGGTGTATTGATTGCGAAATTGTACTAGTTCGCTAAAGCTGGGATAAGGATTTTTCAGCAGTTTGATGACTACAGATAATGAGTCAGTCTCTCGAAAAGCTCGATAAACCAGAGTTCTCGAACCATCATAAAGTTCTTCGCTAAGGTAATATCCAGGAATACTAATCATATTACAAAATCTTAAGCGCTAGATTTAGTATTCCCATACACGCTTACATATTTTATGGGGTCAAATGAGCTTTTGTGAGATGAGATTGCTCTATAGACAATTTTTTAAATTATTTAATGATCGCAAAAGACAAGCGATCCGCACCACAGACAACCCCAAAACTACGCCAAGTATAAGCGATCGTATGCTGTTCACCTTCACAAAGTTGCATTAGAGTGTAGTGTTAGACAAATAGAATTTTATTGCTGTATGTGTAATCCATGAACTATACCGCCTTCAGAATCAAATCTAGACTGAATGATAGAGAAAAACCTGCTATCTCCCTTTTCAAAATGTCTGAAAATTGTGTAAGCGAGTATATCAGCAAGTTGAATTAGTCTCGAAGCTTTTGAGTCTAAAAATAAAGGCACTTCCGAAAAGTTTCTGATAACACCCCAACTGTATCCAATAGTTCTAAAGTCAGTTGCTAAAGATTGAATTGTTGTCTCGTAAGTGGATTTGTCAAAAATTATGATGCCTCTTTGTGTATTATCATTTTTGTGCAGTCTGATCAAATACCTATCAAACCTACTAGCCAGTTGTTCAAATGCAACTTCTACAGGGTCTTTTGGTGATACTACAGTCTTCTTGATCACACTTGCAAATAGTCGGTTACTTGGGTGTGACTGTAGGAAAACCTGCAAAATATCTTCAATAGCTTTCTCTCTATCGCTCTTAGGATAGCTTCTCCACTTTCCTCTACCACTCAGCATTGGACTACCGTGCAATTCAACTGATACCGGATCAGCAGGATCGAATCTAGCAGCAACTTGGTCAAGCTGATCAGAAATCCAATATCCTTGGCGCTCAAATACACAAAATACCAGCCAGTACAAAATATTGTTGGTTTAAGTCGTGCGTTGTGCCAGACTCATCTGCATAGAGCAAATACATGGCTGTTCTTTATTCTTAGACAATAAAAATCAGTCAAGGGAAGACCTAGCTTCCGCGATCTGAAAAGGTCAGACCTCTTGACTGCTATTCATATTATATCAGCTACTTCATAGGCTAGCTTGTCTTTGGTTGCTTAGTTATTAAAGTAAAATAGGTTACTCTGGGATCGCACCAGAGACAAACCCGAAAATACGCAAAGTTTAAGCCAATACAGTTTAGTTAAGCATTTCTTTCTTCTCTTTGTGTCATTCTCTACGAGACGCTATGCGAATGCGTCCTTTGCAGTTCGTTCAAAAAATTGACATTTAGAAAGAGTTTGAATCTTAACTGAACCGTATTGAACTATAAGCGATCACTTACAATACACTTAGATAAGTTTGCTCAGAATTCATCGGCAAAATCCGCAACTTCCGATTTTTCAGGTCTGGTTCTAACCCTAAAACTTCCATTGGTGTTACACCCAAAAGGGCATAAGGTACTTCTGTGAGTTCCAGACAATCAAAAGTTCCTTGACGCTCTGCAATACTAAGCTCAACATCTCGGAAAATTCGCCCCTGCTTCACTCCAGCAGCAGTCTCTACCTGGGCTTCTCCACCTTGGACTAAACCTAGTTGACTAATAATGTTAGTAGGTAAACACAGCAAAGTTGCGTCCGTATCAACTAAAACATTATCCAAAGTATAAGAGCGAACTTCCTCTGGAGAAATGAAGCCTCGTTGAGCCAGAACTCGATCTATTCGATTCGTGACAGTGAGGGTAACTATTACTTGCCCCATTTGCTTACCCTGAAGATTTGGCAGTACCAGCTTACCCATTTCAGCAACTCCTGAAAACACTGTATTTTTGAGCAATGAACAAATGCAAAAACCCTAAGAAAAGTTCCGCCCTACCCTCTCAAAGGCACTACTCAACTCTGAAAAATAAAATTATAGTATTGTTGAACATTCTCTCATAAGGTAACCTTAATATGCTCATTTTCTTTATTCACGGTGTCAGTACAAAGAAGTCCACCTATGCAGATGCACTTATCAAAAATATTAAAAAGGAACTTCATAAAACAAAAGTTGAAGGTTCAACATATTTTTATTCAAGTTATTGGGGGAGTTTTTTTAACCACAAGAAACATCAACTTATTGATTATATAGATAAAGATTATTCCAGGGCTTGTCAGCAACATCCAGAATATAAATCTTTTTATAATGATATCTACAGGTATAGGGCAAGAAGAAAGGAACTAATTAGTAACTTTTTAGGAGATTTCTTGATTTATCAAAATCCTAAACGTGGTCAGCTTATTCGTAAACGGATTTTTGAGGAATTTAACCAATTTATCCAAGACAACCCTAAAGAAACTCAAATTCATTTCATTGCCCATTCTTTGGGTAGTTTTATTTTGTGGGATATTCTCTTCTCAAATATTATTTATAATGATGACTCAGTTTTACTGTTTCAAGAAAAATTGAAAAAACTAGATTTAGTCAGTATTACTACGTTAGGCTCTCCTTTATTATTTCTCAAGGAGATGCTAGATATTGATTTTTCTATTGTTAATTCTGTAATGGAACAATCTATTAGTAAAAATTCTAGTAATGATTATAAACTCAGATGGATAAATATCATCCATTCATCTGATTTAATTGCTTATCCTTTAAAAGCCGCTATAGAAAATGAAATAAGTTCTGATTTATTCTTTTGTGATCAGTATGTCTGGCAAGATGCTAACGGAACTGAACTAACATTAAGAAATATGGGTCAATCAGATATGGCAATGGTTATTGCTGCTGAAGATGCTCATTCTTCATATTTATATGATAATTTAGATGGAGCGATAACGGCACGCATTATTAGTTATAACTTGTTAGGAGAGACAAACAAACTTTTAGAGAGGTGTATAACTCCAAAGTGAATATTAAAATTTGTCATTATGATCTTAGAAACAATCAGAATTTTTGCTTTTGTCAACATCAGCTTTGTTTATTAATCTTAGACAAGCATGAATAGTTGCTAGATAGTAATAAAACATCCAACTGTACCAAATAGCTTGATCGAAATCTGTTTTCTGTCTTTCATTATGATGACGGATACCAAAGTTGTTGGCAATATTGAACAAATCACTCTCATCATTAGAAGTGATTACCTTCTCCTTCTTAATTCTAGATTTGAGGAATTCTAATACATCTACTAAGTCTCTAATGGCATCATGTTTATCATTGAGAGATGAACGATAGTTCCTAAATTTAAGAATCGCTGCTTCTATTCTTTTTTCAATATTTTCTGGCTCATCTGTGGGTAGATTTGCTTCAAAAAGTGTTTCTAGTCCCTGTTCTCCTCGTTCTAAGATTTCACCGATTTCAGAAAGCTCATAGCCATCTTTATATTCGGAAATAATCTCATTTATCTTATCTCGAAATTCTTTTTGACCAGCTTCTTTATCAAATCTATCGTAGTGCCAACCACAATTATTCCAGGTATGCTCAAAACCATGTGTAGGCTTGGATATCCAATCGTGTAATAATTCAATTACATCGAATAAATCATCTTCTGTATAATTTAAGCACTCATTTTGAATTGGCCATAAGTTAGGCTTTCGCAAAGCTCTAAACATTTGAGCTTCCATATCACTCCCTAATTTCCCTAAAACTTTTCCATCATCTATACATTCATAACCAAAAGCCTCTTGAAAATAATCGTTTGACATAAACTCTAAATATATATCTCGAAATAAACGACTAAGCATCGACAAATCGAAACTAACAACTTCGGGATTTTTGCCTATACGTGCAGAATAATATTGCCGATTAACCATATTACTTTTTGGAATAGCTTATCTGATGATGCCTAAATGTCTAATTGTATACAACAAAGACGCAGAAAATGCTCTCTGCGCCTCTGCGTCTTTGTATGAAAAAAACTTACACCATCTCAGACGAAGCCTGCACCATTTGCTGCGGCTGAGGCTGGAACATAAACAACGAGTACACCACATCTCGGCGAATGTTAACCATCATATCCAAGAACAATTCATATCCCTCGCTCTTATACTCAATCAGCGGGTCTTTTTGCCCATAACCACGTAATCCTACCGATTCGCGCAAGGCATCCATTTGTTGCAGGTGTTCCCGCCACAGTGTATCAATGCGTTGCAAGATAAAGAAACGTTCGGCTTGGCGCATCAGTCCGGGTTGAACTTGATCAATCTGCGCTTCTTTGAGGTCGTAAGCAATTCGCACCTGTTCGTGGAGGAAGGCTTTAATCTCGCTGACGGTGATATCTTCTAATTGACTAGCTTGTAAATCCGCTAGTAGATAGACGAATTCTTTGACTTTCTCAACTAACTTTTCTAACTCCCACTCTTCTGAGGGCAAGTCTATATTGATGTAGAAGTCAACGATGTCATCCATCGTTTTTTCAGCGTATTTAATCACCTGTTCTTTCAAATCTTGACCTTCTAGGACTCGGCGGCGTTCAGCATAAATAGCACGACGTTGATTGTTCATCACTTCGTCATACTCAAAGACCTGTTTGCGAATGTCGTAGTAGTAGGTTTCAACTTTTTTCTGTGCGCCTTCCAAACTGCGGGTAAGCATCCCAGATTCGATGGGCATATCTTCTTCCACTTGGAAAGCATTCATTAACCCAGCAACGCGATCGCCACCAAAAATCCGCAGTAGGTTATCCTCTAAACTGAGGAAAAATCTCGTGGTTCCAGGGTCGCCTTGTCTTCCTGCACGTCCGCGCAACTGGTTATCAATTCGCCGCGATTCGTGGCGTTCTGTACCAATTACGTGCAAACCACCAATTTCTACTACCTCATTGTGTTCGCGGGTAGTAAATTGTTCATATTCCTGCTTAACGCGGTTGTATGCTTCCCGCAACTTCTGAATCACGGGGTCGTCAATGGGAGCTTTTTCTGCCGCCACAGCTACCTTGTCTTCAGCTTCCAGTTCCGGTAAACTGCGATCGCCATACTCACGTACTGCAATTTCTACTGCATCTTTGAGTAGTTTTTCGGTTTCTTTTGTCAACTGGGTCGGGAAAATTTCTGGCGAAGCCCGCCAAGTTTTGACTTTCTTACCAGGGACAAAGCCTTGACCACCACCATGTCCTGTAGGCAATCCGGCTGGTCTTTGCACGCCAAAGGCATCTTCATCTTCTGGCATGACGATCCGGGGCATAAAGTATTCCCGCAGCTTTAGACGTGCCATATATTCGGAGTTACCACCCAGGATGATGTCTGTACCTCTACCAGCCATGTTAGTAGCAATCGTCACAGCACCTTTGCGTCCAGCTTGGGCGACAATTTCCGCCTCACGTTCGACGTTTTCCGGTCGGGCGTTGAGTAATTCGTGGGGAATCTCCAGTTGCTTTAGTAGCCGACTCAGAAGTTCGGATTTTTCTACACTAGTGGTTCCCACTAATACAGGTCTGCCGAGTTCGTGCATTTCGGCACATTCTTTAGCGATCGCTCCCCATTTGCCTGCTTCTGTCTTAAAGACCATATCAGACAAATCTTCGCGTCTGCGATCGCGGTTGGTGGGAATTACCGCAACTTCCAATTTGTAAATTTTTTCAAATTCTGGTTCTTCTGTTTTTGCTGTTCCGGTCATTCCACCAAGTTTTGGATACAGCAAAAATAGATTTTGATAAGTAATTGTCGCTAGAGTTTGAGTTTCTGGCTGAATTTCTACGTGTTCTTTGGCTTCAATGGCCTGGTGTAGTCCATCGCTCCAACGCCGTCCGGGTAGTACTCGACCGGTAAATTCATCCACAATTACCACTTCCCCATTGCGGACGATGTAATTTACATCTTTAAGGAAAAGTTCTTTAGCTTTAATTGCATTGAAAATGAAGTGCGCCCAAGGATCTTCTGGGTCAAATAAATCTGTGACTCCCAAAAGATTTTCTGATTCGGCAAATCCTTCATCTGTCAAAAGCACGTTACGAGCTTTTTCATCCACATCGTAATGCTCGTCTTTTTTGAGTGTGAATGCTATTTCAGCGGCTTGCAGATATTTTTCTGTCGGTCTTTCCACCTGCCCGGAAATAATTAGCGGTGTCCGCGCCTCATCAATTAAAATCGAGTCTACTTCGTCAATCACGCAATAATTGAACGGGCGTTGCACTACATCTGCCATTGATGTCGCCATGTTATCCCGCAAGTAGTCAAACCCTACTTCGCTGTTGGTGACATAAGTAATATCACAGTCGTAATTTTTCTGACGTTCGCTGGGAGTCATGCTTGACTGAATTAGCCCCACACTCAACCCCAAGAACCGATGCACCTGTCCCATCCATTCTGCGTCCCGACGAGCCAGGTAATCGTTGACGGTAACGACGTGTACACCTTTACCAGTAAGGGCATTTAAGTAACTCGGCAAGGTTGCGACTAGTGTTTTACCTTCGCCGGTTTTCATTTCGGCAATCTGTCCTACGTGTAAAATGATACCGCCAAGGAGTTGGACATCAAAGTGCCGCAAGCCTAAGACTCGCCGTCCTGCTTCCCGAACAACGGCGTAAGCTTCTGGCAATATATCATCTAGAGTTTCGCCTTTAGCGAGCCGTTGTTTAAATTCGACGGTTTTACCTTTTAACTCATCATCGGAAAGAACCTTAATTTCTTCCTCTAAAAGGTTAATTTCAGTAACAGAAGGTTGGTATTTTTTAAGCTTACGAGCGTTGGGGTCGCCCAACAAAAGTTTTAGCATGGCAGGTTATAGAACTGAATCAAAGGGGATGGGAATTAAAGGGTCGGCATTGATTATAAACATTTAACCCAGCCCAAACGTCTTGGTCGTGGATGGGTGTGAAATGAGAATTACCTCAAAAGCAGGATAAAAACTAGCCAATCATTTAATAAACTGATTGGTTTTAACTCTTATCTTATATTTACTCTTTCTTCATAGTATCATTTTGCCCCCAGATGAGAGAGCAGGGGGGCAGAGGAGCAGAGGAGTAGGGGGAAACTTTCTCAGTATCTTTCCCTTTTGCTTATTATGGGGTCAGGCGGCGAAAATTGTAATCATTAGCACTGGGATGACAGCTGACACAGCTACCAACTTGCACGGGACGTGGTAACTTAACTCCTGGATGCAAAGCTTTGAAATAACGCGAGTTATTGACGCGATATGGTGTTTCTTCGTCGTCTAGCTGCACACGGGAGAAAGTCGAAAGATATTTCCACACCAAGATGCGTGGCGGATCGATTAAAGGCTGGAGTTGTGCGCCGTAGTGCTGCGAGTCTTGCAGGATATTTTTCCAAGTTTGGGTAGGTAAAACGGCTGGTGGTATGGCAATGTGACATCTGGAGCAGTTTTCTAAATAGAGTTCTTGCCCCAGTTGGTATTGTGCGGGTACTATGTCAACAGTACCAATTTCAGCGGGGGGAGTAGCACTTTGGGCGTTAGTTGCCAAGGCTAGAAGCCAGCCCATAGCTAAACTCCACGTTATAATTACCAAAAGTAAACCGAAAAATTGGCGTTTGAATTCACGTTCGGCGCTTTTGTGTAATAGTTGGCGATCGCGGATTTTGCGCTTAACAAAAATTGACATTCCTCACATTCCCAGATGATTTAAAAGTGGCGCTTGTGCTAATCATAAGACTTACAGAGTATTGGCAGTGTTTCAAATTTTGCGTAAGTAGTTTTATCAAGCAACCCATTTTTGATATCGATAACAGTAATATAAATATTTATTCAACGCACCACTGACTATGCAAGGAAAAATATTCTAGTAGTTTTAACCTGACTCACTAGAAAAATCAGCCACAATATCTCGGATTTCATTTGCACCAATATCTTCTCGGTCAGATTTGGAATAAATCGTTAGCAGCAAAATACTTGTAGGTGACTCAACTTGATAAATAAATTCGTATCCAGCACTCTTACCTTTTTGGATACTACTGTTACGAACTCTCAGCTTGTAAACAATATACGCCTCACCAATGTCCGCGTGCGATCGCCGACAAGATTTACTTGCTGTAATTGCAGGGTAATCGGTTGAACATCAGAGCAAATATTGCGAAATCTTTTTGATAGTCTGTAAAGTTCCTGCTCAAACTCATCAGAAAATCGAATTAAAACTGTATTATCACTCTGCATCAATCCTGTCCTACAGCTCGCTAATTGGTCTAGTTTGACCAGCTTTTGCTTGCTGCTAGGCTCTCCTCAAACTAGCTTTAATCTCCTCAATGGGTGTATCATCAGGGTCAAGCTTTTCTGCTTCTGCTTGTTCTGGAACCAACACAATTACCCGAACCTCATGAGCATAAGTGTTTCCCTGAATCGGCTCATCTAGAACTAGGTTTTCTTGAGAATCAATTCTGCCAGTAACTTCAATCGCTTTCATTTATTGTCTACCTGATTTTGTAGGATATCCTAACACGCCCAAATTCCGACAGGATCGGAAAACTTAAGTTCAGTTAAGTCTGACTATTATGAGATATTTATTAAAATGGTGGTGCAAAGAAATTTCCCTGATATAACAGTCCTAAATCATTTGTGAAAATTATATATCTCTTTCTTCTTTCTTCCCTTTGCGTCCTTCTCTAACGAGACGCTACGCGTTGGCGGAAGCCTCTCTAAGAGTTGGCAGTTCGTTTCCTTATCTATATTTTCACGACTCATTTAGGATTGCTATAGTTTGAATGAATTGATACACAATGTGCAAACTGACGCAGAATGAACCGGAGTAAAAGCGTAAAAAAATATTTTCCCCACCAAGAAATGCAGTTACTGCTACCTCGGATAGCTGTTTTTTAGATCGTCGAAGTCACTTTGCATTAAGGAATAGAAACCGATCGCAATAATCGCTCAACAACAGTCCTTGAATTGCGTCCTCCTTTAAGGATAAGGCGATGGCAAAGAACGTGAGGGACAAGAAATTTCACATCATCGGGAATGGCATAATCACGCCCTAATAAAAAAGCTAGCGCTTGGGCAGCCCGTTGTAATGCTAATGTGCCACGTGGACTGACACCAAGAGCGATTTCCTCATCTTGACGTGTTGCCCGCACTAATTCTAGGATGTAGTGTTGCAAGGAAGTTGCTACTTTTACTTGAGAGCAGAGGTAACGCAATTCCTGTACTTCTGCCAAGGTAATACAAGGCTGCAAATTAGCAACTTTTACACCATTTTGGAGATTTTGCAGCATCAGGAATTCTTCTGCCTCAGAAGGATAGCCCAAACTCAGCGACAACATAAACCGATCCATTTGCGCTTCTGGCAGGGGAAAAGTACCTTGATACTCAATAGGATTTTGAGTGGCAATGACAAAAAAGGGCTGAGGAACTGCACGACAGACACCATCAACTGTTACCTGATGTTCCTCCATAACTTCCAGTAAAGCTGACTGAGTGCGGGGTGTGGCGCGGTTAATTTCATCAGCCAATAGCACATTGGTAAAAACTGGCCCAGGAAGAAAACTAAATTCGCCGCTTTTCGGATTCCAGATGTTGGTGCCAGTAATATCAGTTGGCAGTAAATCGGGAGTGCATTGTAGCCTTTGAAACTTGCCATCCAGTGAACGAGCTAAGGATTTAGCGAGCAGGGTTTTACCAACACCAGGGACATCTTCTAGGAGAGCATGACCACCACCTAACAAGGCGACTAGCACTAAGCGTATTGCTTCAGCTTTGCCAACGATGGTAAGAGCCAGATTTTGTGTTAAAGCGTCGTTTTTTTCTCTCTTGGTTTGGGGGGCGGGGGGACTGGGGACTGGGGAAGCAGGGGAGCAGAGGAGAAGTTGCAGTAAGTTTATCCCCTTTGCACCTCTGCCTCTTTCCATGCCCAATGCCCTATCTATTGTTCCCACTAAGCACTCAAAACTTCTCTAGCAACAACACAGTCAAGTTGAATTTGTGTTTTCAGGGCTTCGAGAGAAGGAAATTTTTGTTCGGGGCGCAAAAATTTAACTAGCTGCACAACCAGTTTTTTGCCATACAAATCACCTGACCAATTGAATAAATGTACTTCCGCAGATGAATAAGTACCGTTTACAGTTGGACGATTACCGATATTCATGACGCCCAAGTTCTCACTAGGAGCGGTATCTGATGTTTCATCCAGAGTGAAAACGCGGACAGCGTAAACTCCTTGGCGGGGCACAAACTTTTCTTTTGGTAGTTGGAGGTTAGCAGTGGGAAAGCCAATTGTTCTGCCCAATTGTTGACCTTGAACGACATCACCAACGAGGGTATAAGGGCGTCCTAATAATAGATTTGCGTTTTCGATGTCTCCCTGCTCAAGGGTTTGGCGGATCAATGAAGTGCTAATGCGGGCATCTTGAGTCGGAGTAGTACTGACGCAATTGGTTTGGGTGGACGAATCACCTGTATAAGTTTGTAAGGGAACGATGGTAACGGGAATATTGTACTTGGCGGCGAGTAATTGCAAATCTTGAGCAGTACCACTGCGCTTTTCGCCAAAACAAAAATCCTGCCCGATGCTAATTTGTTGGCATCGCAGTTGTTGCACGAGAATTTTTTCGACAAATTCTTCGGGGGTCAACGCAGACAATTCTTTATCAAAGGGTAGTAGTACCAGTTGTTCTACCCCAAGCGATCGCAATTGTTGGACTTTTTCAGCCAGTGGCGTTAACAAAGTCCGAGGTTGCCCCGTAAAGAACTCCTGTGGATGGGGGTCAAAGGTGACAACTGTTGAGTAGGTATATTCTGGATTTGTCAGTTGATTTTCCTTTGACTGCGGACTACTAGCTACTGACAAATGACCACCAGCGTGCAAGACTGGTTGAATTACCCTTTGATGCCCAAGATGAACACCATCAAACTTGCCAAGGGCAACAGCAGTCGGCGTTAGTAGCCCTTCGCTCGAAAAAGCAACCCGCACAGAACACCCATTTTTAGACAAATTTAGCACGTGGATTCTGAGATTTTAGGTTTATTTTAGCTATCAGCAGGAAGCTACCCTATGGTAAACCGCCTTAAGGAGGACTTCACTAACTGCCTATGAGGTCTTGTGCTATCAGCCAGGGTGTTGATGCCACCCCTTTTAGCTATCAGCCAAAAGCCTAACCCAAGGGAAGTCGCCCAAGATGGTTTCTTGTGCTATTGGCTTGAGAGCTAATTGCAAAGTCCAGATAACCCCAAATACCAGAGGTAAAAAGGCTCTAGTCCCGTGTTGAGACTTCAACGAGGTTTTAGTGCGATCGTTAGCTGCAATCTTAGGGTGTGTAGGCTGTGTTGGTGAATCTATAAAGTTTGTCCTCTTGTTGTCGCCCCAATCCTGTGGTCGGCGCTTTGACAACTTTGGGCAGCGCTGTCTCACCGTACAGCTAACAGGACGCTCTCGCGCTGAAAGCTTCTGATCACCAATCTAATCTAAAATCTCCAATTCCTCCGATCGCAATCTTTAGGTAGAAAACTTGCTAACAGGAAAAGATTCTGATAATACAACTGACGTCGGAACCTGAAGTACCAATCCTTCCCGTGCCATAATAGCACCAGGAAATTTTTCAGCGGCTTCTTTGCCTACACGATCCAAAAAGTCATCATCGTGCGCCGGGTCGTGGTGGTAAATCACCAGAGTTTTGACGTTAGCAGCTTGTGCCACTTTTACCGCTTCTTGCCAGGTAGAATGTCCCCAGCCAATTTTCGGGGATTTTGGCGAGTGGTATTCCTCGTCTGTGTAGGTAGAATCGTAAACCAGAATGTCAGCATTACGAGCTAGCCATAACACATTGTCATCGAGTCGGTCGGGAAAATGTTCGGTATCAGTGATGTAAGTAGCAGCACCACCACGCCAGTTGACGCGGTATCCTACAGCTTCACCTGGATGGTTTAAAGGTGCTGTTTCTACGGTAAGGTCATCGATATGGATTGGTTGCCCCGGTCGAATGTCGTAGAAATTTAAATTCGCTTGCATAATTTGCAAGGGTACGGGAAAGTTCGGGTGCAACATTTGATCGTTGAGGCGCTGTTCTATGGTAGAACCATCAGGTGCGATCGCGCCGTAAATATGAAAGTCATTCCCCTTTACAAACCCTGGTGTAAAGAAGGGAAAACCTTGCATGTGATCCCAGTGAGAGTGCGTAAAAAATATGTGAGCTTCTAACGGCATTTGGTGCAACAGAGATTTCCCCAAAACATGTAGTCCCGTGCCAGCATCGAAAACTAAGCGTTTATCGCCCGCTTGCATTGATATGCAAGGGGTATTACCGCCGTAACGAACAGTGTGTGGCCCTGGGCTGGGGATGCTGCCACGAACCCCCCAAAATTGTACGGTAAATTGATTCTCTATCCTAGACATGGGTATTGCTTGCTGGACTGAGCGGGCGATAAATGAAAGAATTGTCACTTATTTTGTCGAAGTTTATGCTGTCTCACCGATTTTGCTAGAGGGAGGATTTCTTGGTAAAACAGCATATCCTGTTTCTGGCTGATTGTGTAAATGTGAATGAAATACCTCAGTTATAATTTTCCAGGTTTTGGGGTGAATGTGTATCGGTTATTTCAATAATGCCCCTACGTTATAGCCTACATTTTTCCGTGATGCATTTGAATAACCACATTTTTGTCCTGATAAATCAAATGATTCCAGGAAAATTGAATTCCCACTCCGATAATTTCTCTAATCCAGTTGCGTAAGTAAGATTGTATTGTAACGGGGTAATACTGATGTAGTTTTTACGTACAACTTCCACATCTGTAGGTACATTTTGAGGCAGATTTAATCCGCTTGGGGGTTCCACATCCTCAATTACCTCTCCGGTTAACCAGTAGTACGTTTTTCCACGAGGATCGACTCGTTTATTAAACACATCAATGTAATGCCGTAGGCCTTGACGGGTGAGAGTAACTCCGGCAATTTCTTCCCATTTGACCGCAGGAATATTGACGTTGAGCAACATTAAATCTGGCAGCGGTTTTTGGGCTAACTGGTCTACGAGAACTGTGGCAAATTTAGCAGCAGCTTGAAAATCTTTAGATGTGTGACTCATAAGACTCAGCGCTATGCTGGGAATGCCTTCAATTAGACCTTCCATTGCCGCAGAAACAGTGCCAGAATACAGAATTTCAGTTCCCAAATTCGCACCTTGATTAATACCAGAGAGAACCAAATCTGGGGGAGTTTTCAATAAAGCCCACAGCGCCAATTTGACGCAATCTGAAGGCGTACCATCACAAGCCCAAGCTTTGACAGCAGGATGAAAAATCTCTTCGACAATTTCGGCGCGAATGGGTTGGTGTAAAGTTAACCCGTGTCCAGTTGCCGATCGCTCTCGATCTGGGCAAACTACACTCACATCATGACCAGCCTCTGCCAAATAGTTGGCTAGGGTACGAATCCCTAAGGCAGAAATGCCATCATCGTTGCTAATTAGTAATTTCATAGTCATTAATCATTGGTCATTGGTCATTAGTCATTAGTTATTAGTTATTTGTTATTAGCCATTTGTCAATGTCTAAGGTCACAAGCAGCAAAAAAATATTTATACTCACTAGACAGTGTGGCGGAATTTTGCTTACCTTTAAGACAAGTTGCTCAATCCCCAAGTCTGGTTAAGTGAGATGTTAGCTGGATTTACGCGTCTGCTGTACTAGCCCAATCATCTCTAATTGATAAACAGAGGTTGGTTTCAACCCTCACCTTTAGCTGATGTTAATGATATGACTAGAAGTTTATTTATCGAGCAGTTCACAGCTTTTGACTATAGACTAATGACTAATGACCAATGACTAATAACTAATGACTAGCAATTTAGAAGCTCAACTTTTAGCACTGCGGCAAGAAGGAGAAAAAGCGATCGCAGCCGCCGACACCTTAGAACGTCTGGAGGAACTCAGAGTTAACTATCTGGGTAAAAAAGGGGAACTGGGGGCACTGTTGCGAAGTATGGGGCAAATGAGTGCAGAAGAACGACCGAAAATTGGAGCGATCGCCAATACAGTCAAAGAATCCCTGCAAACTAGTCTAGACCAGCAACGTGCTGCCTTAGAAGCCGCGCAAATTCAAGCTTTGCTAGAGGCGGAAACTCTGGATGTAACTATGCCGGGAATTTACCGCCCCCAAGGTCGCATTCATCCCCTCAACGGCATTATTGATCGGGCACTGGATATCTTTGTCGGTATGGGCTACACCGTGGCTCAAGGGCCAGAGATGGAAACAGATTACTACAATTTCGAGGCTCTCAATACCCCGCCTGACCATCCAGCCCGCGATATGCAGGATACCTTCTACCTGCCAGATGGTAATCTTTTACGGACTCATACCTCGTCAGTGCAAATTCGTTACATGGAAAGAGAAGAACCACCAATTCGGGTTGTGGCTCCAGGGCGAGTTTATCGGCGAGATAATGTAGACGCGACTCACTCAGCAGTTTTCCATCAAATAGAACTTTTAGCCATTGATGAGGGACTAACTTTTACAGACCTCAAAGGCACAATTAAAGTATTTTTACAAGCAATATTTGGCGATTTACCAATTCGCTTCCGCGCCAGTTATTTCCCTTTTACTGAACCTTCGGCTGAAGTGGATTTGCAGTGGAATGGTCGCTGGCTAGAGGTGATGGGCTGCGGTATGGTCGATCCAAATGTACTTAAGTCTGTGGGTTATGACCCAGAAGTTTATACAGGGTTTGCTGCCGGTTTTGGTGTAGAACGCTTTGCAATGGTGTTACACCAAATCGATGATATTCGTCGGTTATATGCTAGTGATTTGCGGTTTTTGCAGCAATTTTAGGCATACGTAATGGTTATGTACTGCAAGTAAGGTAATAATAAATAATGACCTCAGTTTCCAGATTAGATCAAGTTCTAGAAAGCATCGAAAACTTATCGGTAGATGAACAAGAAACATTAATTGATCTGATAAGTCATCGGTTGGCAGATCGGCGGTGTTCTGAAATTGCTGCTAATATCGCTCAAGCACAAGTAGAATATAAGACAGGTAAAGTGTTCCGTGGAACTGTTACTCAAATCATGGATGAGTTACGCAAGTGAGAACTGTAGTTCTGGCATCATCGCTTAAACGAGCATTTAAGCGATTGGTACGACGACAGCCAGAATTACAAGAGCGATTTGAAGAGCGGTTAGCACTACTAACCGCCGATCCATTTGATCCATTGTTGCAGACCCATAAACTTAAAGGCAAACTGTCTGGAGCTTGGGCGTGAACAGTTACCTATGATTGTCGCATTGTCTTTAACTTTGTGCAAAATATAGAATCCGGTGAAGAGGAAATTTTGCTAATTGATATCGGCACTCATGATGAAGTTTACTGAGTTGTAGGTGCTGTTCTAGTATTTTCCTACTGACGAATTTTAGATTTAGGATTGAATAATTCAATGACTGCAATCACTGGGAAACGTCTAACGCTTGAGGAATATTTAAAGTATGACGATCACACGGATAGCCAGTATGAACTGGTAGCAGGTGAGTTAGTTTCCATGCCACCTGAAAGCCCAAAAAATGTCCAGATATCTCTATTTTTGCTAGTAAATTTCCTCAAGTTTGTTCCAGTTAATCGGTTAAGTAACAAAGTTGAAATTGTTGTTGCTGGTTCTCGTGCAACAACTCGCATTCCTGACTTAGTTGTGCTGACAGATGAACTTGCAACAGCTTTAGAAGGTGCAACGCGATCTACAATCACTTTAGATATGCCACCCCCAGCATTAGTTGTCGAAGTTGTTTCTTTTGGCAAAGCTAACGAAGATCGGGACTATCGCTACAAACGTTCCGAGTATGCCGCCAGGGGAATTGCTGAATATTGGATTGTTGATCCACAAATGAACAGAGTCACCGTACTGATATTAGTTGACGGGTTTTATGAAGAAACCAGATTTGTAGGAAATACAGTGATCGCATCTACTATTTTTCCAAAGTTACAGCTAACAGCAGAGCAAGTACTAAATGCTGGATAAAGCAATGCGATTAAAAGGCAGACAGAGGAAATGATTTTAGAGGTGCGATCGCCGTTAAAACTTTCATTATCTCAAAAGTAAAATTTAGTCAATAATTCTTACTCAAAATTCATGTCATGAGCCGATGGCCTTTTTACCGCAGGATACAATAATTGCAGAAGAAAAGCTAACCAGGTATCTGCTTGTGGCGTTGCCCAAAGACGATAAATCTAAATTTTTGGCTAGGGCTGGGTACACACTAGACAATTGGCAACAACTGGAACGGGATCTACGCGCTCAAGTTTTAACGCAACCTGCCGAGGCGATCGAAACAACTCGCTATGGTGAAAAGTATGTCATTCGTGCGTGTCTGCGAGGAATTAATGGCGTTGAACTCAATATCTTAACCATTTGGATGGTTGCAAACGATACAACCAAATTTGTCACCTTAGTGCCAGATCAAGGAGCCAACTCATGAAGGTACAACACCCCCTATTCTCCCAAGTTGCCTTAGCGCAGGACTTACCAGAATACAACCTGAAACGCGGGAGTGTTGCAACAATTGTGGAACATTATCCCATGCCAGAAGGGGAAGAGGACGGGTATAGTCTGGAAGGGTTTGATCTGCCCAATGTAACGATTGAAGTACCAGCATCTCAAATTATCCCCATTGCCCAGTGGCAGCAAGAAGAAATGATTTTAGCCAAGTTACGCCAGCTATCTCGAGCGAGGCTGTTGCAATTACAAGACTATCTCGATTTTCTGTTGCAAAAAGAAGAGTCTGAGCATCAGAGTAGCTTAAAATCTCCCATCTAAGTATTTGGCGAGAAAATCTTCTGCGATCGCATCTACTATTTTTCCAGAATTACAGCTAACCGCAGAGCAAGTACTCAATGCTGGATAAAGCAATGCAGTTAAAAGGTACACAAACGAAGTGATTTGAGAGGTGCGATCAGGCAGTTTTCTTGCCCGGTAGCAGTTAAGGCACATTTGCTTGCTAATGAAATTCATAAAACTTCCGTTTTTTTGCGGATTTTGTTTTGCTTACTTCCCATCTATATTGAATGTATAGATGTGAGAAAATATGTTTAAAAAACTTACTTTGGTATTGATACTAGCATTATCTACTGCACTACCATCCTATGCACAATCTATGAATTGGGTGAATGTTGCTAGTTCCAATGACGGTACTAAGTTAGATGTTGATACAAATTCTATTCATAGGTCTGGTTCTTTAGTTGGATATAGTATCAGAATGCGATACCCACGCCCAGATAAAATTGGTGCTGTTATAGCTGGAATTCAAGAAATCGCAGACTGTAATTCAGGTGTTTTTCAAGTTCAAGAATCAATAGCTTTCAATCGGCAAAACATGATTGTTTTTAATCAAAAATATAACAATGCTCCTGTGCAACAAGTGGAATCAGGAACTTTGGGACACGCAAAATACAACTTTGTATGTCAAGCTCAAATCCACAGAGATGCGGTACAAGACTTTGTGGATATTTCTCGTGCAGCTACAGAGGCTGTTGATACTGTTGGAAGAGCAAGATTTATAGACCCTTAATTGGCTAAGAATTCATGTATTTCCTCCCACCCCTTTAATCATGCTTTGCATTTACGTTATTACACAATAGGGTTCAGTTAAGGCTTGCTCTAATTCCCTCCATAAAAACGAGGAAATTAGAGCAAGTCTTTTAAAGTGGGGTTCGGGGACTCTTGCACGGACAAATATCACCAACTGAACCGTATTGAGTTATTACAAGCCAAAAACAGGGAATGCTAAATGCAAATGAAAAGTTATTATTTAGTAATTAGGACTTGTCAAAATGGATTGGTTATTAAAAGATGTAGCTAAAGGCGTAGTGAAGAATATATCTGTGGAGTTCCTACTAAATCGTGCTGTTACTAGGAGCGAACAACGGGATTATCAGGGGGCGATTGAAGACTATAACCAAGTTTTAAGTATCAATCCTAACAATGCTGATGCTTACTGTTCTCGCGGTGTAATTCTTGCTAATTTAGGAGAGCATCAATCTGCAATTCAGGACTATACACAAGCCCTGCGTATTAAACCCTTTCTTGGTGCTGCTTATTTTAACAGAGGGCTTTCTCGTACACAGATAAGAGATTACCAAAGGGCAATTGAAGACTACAATCAAGCACTACATAGTAATCCCAATTTTGCATTTATATATTCAAATAGAGGTTTAACTTTCGTAAAGATTGGAAATTACAAAATAGCCATTCAAGATTTTGAACAAGCAATTTTGCTAGATTCAGGAATTCCTTCAGCTTACTATGGAAAAGGATTAATTTATTTTTATACAGAACTTTTTTTACAAGCAATTGAAAGTTTTAATCTTGCTATAAAACTCTACCCTAAGTATATAGAAGCTTTTTATAATAGAGGTTTAGCACACAGCTATCTAGGAAATTTTGTACAAGCGACTGAAGATTTCAATCAAATTTTACAATTAAATCCAAATGCTTCTTGTGCTTACTATGGGCGAGGTTTAGTCAAAATGTATCTCAATGAATCAAAAGAAGCAATAATTGAGTTTAATAAGTCTATTCAAATTGATCCTTGTTATGTGCCTTCTTATCTATATAGGGGGTATATTTATGAATTAGGGAGTTATTATAAAAAAGCGCTTGAAAATTATAGTTTAGTAGTTCAAATTGATGCTAACAATAAACAAGCTTATGAGAAACGAGGCTTGATTAGAATTAAACTATGTGACTTAGAAGGCGGTATTCAAGATTTAAACAAAGCAGCAAATATTTTTTTAAGTCAGGGTAACGTCGATGATTATGAAAGGATATTAAAGACTATTAGAGATGTTGAAATTTAGTAAGATTTATGTCTTTCACGAAAAAAGTGAGAAATGCTTGTAATTTCTCTATTGTAAGAAATTAAGAAAGCCAATATCACGCAACCTAGATGAGCGCTCATACCTCTCAAATTGCTTATTGGTAAGACTTTCAAAAAGATGGTTAGTGTAATTCACCAACCACCCTTTTGAGACTTTATTTAACTACTCCTGAATGACCGGGGATATCTGCCAAAGGTTCAAATCTTGCGCCTATGTATTTGGCGAGAAACTCTTCGGCGATCGCAAAAAAGTGCAAGCGATTTTCTGGTCTGGCAAAACCATGTCCTTCATCACTGTAAAGTACATATTGCACTGGTAAACCAGCTTGTTGCATTGCGTTGACAATTTGATCGCTTTCTGATTGTTTCACTCGCGGATCATTTGCACCTTGACCGATGAGTAAAGGTTTTTGAATTCGGTCAGCGAAAAATAAAGGCGATCGCGATTTGAGAAACTCCTCTTCTGTCTCCAAGTTGCCAATGCGATGATAAATCATTGCTTTGATCGGTTCCCAATAGGGCGGTATAGTTTCTATCAGGGTAATCAGGTTACTTGGCCCGACAATATCCACGCCAGCAGCAAAGATTTCGGGTGTAAAAGTCAACCCCGCTAGGGTGGCGTAACCTCCATAAGAACCGCCCATAATCGCAATCTTTTGCGGATCAGAAATGCCTTTTTCTACCAGCCAGTTCACGCTGTCAATCAAGTCATCGTGCATTGTGCCACCCCATTCCCGATTTCCAGCATTCAAAAATGCTTTACCATAGCCAGTGGAACCGCGAAAGTTGACTTGCAACACGGCATAACCCCGGTTAGCTAGCCATTGCGTTGTGGGAGAGAAACCCCAAGTATCCCGCGCCCAAGGGCCGCCATGAACCAGCAGGACTGTTGGGAGATTCTGCGTCGGTATTCCCACAGGAGTTGTCAGGTAACTGTGGATAGTTAAGCCATCCCGCGCTTCGTAGGAAATCGGTTGCATTGAAGCTAACTGCAACGCTTCCAGTTTGGGTTGGTTGCTAAAAAGGAAAGTGCTAGTTTTGGACTCTCGGTTGTAGGCATAGTAATAAACTGGCCCATTGTCAGTTCTATAAGCTACCAACCAGGTTTTATCTTCCAAGTCGCGGCTAATTATAGAGAATTCTCCAGGACGCACCTTGGCGATTTCCTCAAAATCAGTGGTGATACTGCGATCGATTACCCGCCATTCTTGTTTATCTTTGTAGAAAGAAACTGCTTGAATAACTCGCGTCAGTGGATGAATAATGATCCCCACGACATCATACTGCTCATCTTCAGCAATCACAGTTTCTTGACGGGTTTCTAGATCAACAGCTAGCAGACGTTTGGCGTTAGCATCATGATTCCCTTGAATATAAAGGGTTTTGCCATCATCTGAGAAACTTACAGAATTTCCTTCTTCTTCTGCCCCCCAATGGCGAAGAATTTCCCACTGTTTATCGGGTTTCTGCAACAATAAATCGTAACCACCATCGGGTGTACTAGCTGTTGCTGCACGTATTTGTAACTGGGCGTTAGATGTCCAACTGATAATGTTACCGGGGTTATCAGTGTCGAACTCAACCGCACCATTTTTGAGGTTGATGCGGTAAACGTCAAACTTTTGAGGATTGTTCAAGTTCAACGCTACCAGCGCTTCATTTGGAAATTTGGGTTCTAGTTCCACAAGTTCGGCTTTTACACCCTGGAATGGCGTTAAGTCACGCACAATCTTGGAGTGAATATTAACCAAGTGGAGGTGAAAGTTCTCGTCGCCATCCGAGTCTTGCATATAAATCAACTGGTCGGCGTTATAAGTCCAGAAGAAAATGCGGATACCACGCTTTTTGTCAGCAGTTAGTATCTTGTCGTCTTCTTGTCCTATAGTTCGCAACCATACCTGCAAGACATTTTTCTCATCAGGAGCGATATATGCCAAGTACTTGCCATCAGGGGAGAGTTGTGGACTAGTTTTTTCGGGATTCCCAAACAGGATTTCGCGTGGAATCAACGGTGGTAGGGAGGGTGCTTGAGCAGATGACATATTTTTATCCTCTACTTGACCAAATAATTACTAATTTGTAATTCGTAATTCGTAATTCGTAATTAAAGAGGGTACAAGCCCCCACCAAATATGCAGATTTGGTGGTGCAACAATGAGCGTGGTGGGTTCAAGCCCCCACTGATTGTAACTACGAATTACGAATTATCAATTACGAATTATGTTGACCTCTTTATTGTTACTTAGTGGTGAAAATGACAATTCATCCTATTGGATGAACCTAGCTGGAGAATATTTAGCAGAGGAGGGGAAAGAAAAAAGTTTTAACTTACTTTCTGTCGGCTATAAGATTATTTATCTTTTCTTTTGCGTCTTTCTCTAAGGAGACGCTGCGCGATCGCAGTTATTAAAACAATTTAGGTATTGTAACAAGAACACCTGACGGTGAACAAGCAGCAAGGGAGTAATTATCATAAATGAGTCTTTGATACTCGTGAATGAGTCTTTGATACTCGGCGATGAGTCTTTGATACTCGGCGATGAGTCTTTGATACTCGCTGACGAGTCTTTGATACTCGCTGACGAGTCTTTAATACTCGTGAATGAGTCTTTGATACTTGGCGATGAGTCTTTGATACTCATTTACGGCAATTGTCACAATGTCCGCAACGCAAGTTAGCTGCTTCTTTATCAAAACCAAAGGCATTTAACAAAAACTGCCAACGACACTGCTTAGTTGTTAGGTATTGCTGCATCTGTTTAGCAGCGTGTAATTGCATAGGTAAATGATTTCCCGCTTTTTGAGCAATGGTGTAATGAAAAGGGTCAAGCCAGTTTAGCTGACCGTTGCTATGGAGTAAAGCTAGCGCCGTCGCACCTTCGGGAAATTGTCGCGTTACGGCATTCACTTCTCCCTGTTTTGGTAATTTTTTCACAAGTTGCTGCGCTATTTGTTGTTGCGATCGCATTTGTTGTTGAAAAAACTCCTGTCTTTGCTTATCCTCTGGATCTAACCACCCCGTAGGTTCACTCACTAATGTTAACGCCTCTGCTGGTTTCCCATCCCTTCCAGCGCGGCCTATTTCTTGCACATATTCAGATAACAAATGTGGCGCGTGAAAATGTGCAACCCAGCGAACATCTGATTTATTTATCCCCATACCAAACGCACAGGTGCAAACCACAAAAGGTATTTTACCACTTAACCAGCTTGCTTCTACTTCACGGCGTTCTGTTGCACCTAATCCCGCATGATAGCTAGCTGTAGCAAAACCCATCTCTGCTAACCATTGGGCTAAATCTTCGCTATCTCTCCGAGTGCGAACATAAACTAATCCCGATTGTTGCGGTCTATTTTGAATAAACTTTAATAATTGTTGTTTTCTACCTCGTGGTGTCCAAGCGATGCAAACGCTGGGATGCAAGTTTGGACGGTAGGGATTCAAGCGGAAAATCTCTGGTTGCTGTAATTGTAAAACTGTTTGAATAATTTTTTGGGCTGAGGGGTCAGCAGTAGCGGTAAAAGCAGCGATGCTAATTTTTGTTCCTGGTGGTTTTGATTTGAGCAATGCCGGACGCACCGCCCCTAATCTGCGATAAGCTGGGCGAAAAGTATCACCCCACTGCACTAAACAATGAGCTTCATCTAAAATCAAACCATTAATTTGCAATTGTGGGTGACATAATCTTTCCCAAACTGGCGCACTGAGCAAAGTTTCGGGCGATAAATAAAGTAATCTTAGCTGTTGATGTTCTAAAGCTTGCAGAGTTGCACGGCGTTGAGATGAAGGTAATTCACTATGCAAAAGTGCTGCTTTTTGGTGGCTTTCTCGTAGTTCTTGCACTTGATTTTCCATTAGCGCCACCAAGGGAGAAACTACCAAGGTTAATCCTGTTTGTAGCAGTGCAGGAAGTTGAAAACAAATCGACTTCCCGCCACCTGTGGGCATAATAATCAGCGCATCTTTCTGTGCCAATAAACTGCTGACAATTTCTCCCTGCGGTGGACGAAAATCTTCATAACCCCAGATTTGTTTGAAAGCAGCGCGGACTTCTTGCCAAGATTTGGTTGTAGACTGATTCATAATCAATGATAAATGCACCCATATCCTTGAATGCTGAATATAGCCTCTGTTATCCAGCTAATGGTTCAGTAATTTCATCATTTGACATTTCAACCTATTAAATAAAAGATGTAGTGAGATGAATGAAGAATTAAAACATCGATTTTACATCAACACCGATAAATCTAAATTAGATATTCAAATGGTTCATGATTTTTTACAAACTTCTTATTGGGCTGAAAACATCCCATTAGCCACTGTAGAAAAGTCAATAAACAATTCTTTATGTTTTGGACTTTATGAAGATAATCAACAAGTTGGCTTTGCGAGAGTCATCACTGATTATGCAACTTCTGCGTTGTTAAAAGATGTTTTTATTTTAGAGCCTTATCGAGGACAGGGTTTAGGAAAATGGTTTGTAGAATACATTTTAGAATATCCAGAATTGCAAGACGTTCAAAGGTGGTTGTTAGGCACAAAAGATGCTCATGGACTTTATCGCCGTTATGGGTTTAAAAATTTGACAGAACCAGAGAAAATCATGATGCGTTTAAATCCCAATGCTAACCAAGCTTGAGCAAAGCGGGGGTAAACTAGTACGCCACGGCGTAAATAAGAGCAACCATTTAAAATCCCTAAAAAGCCCATTCCATAATACTTTTGACTTTTGACTTTTGACTTCCGCCTTGCGGTACCAGTGCGATCGCTAACCTGCATTGACAGTTAGATTACAATCTAGGTATAGTTTCTTTGACTGGAGTTGTTCATCGGGTGATTCAATCCGATTCAATGACAAAGCATACCAGACAAGTATTACTTAGTGCGCTCAAGGTGGTTGTCTTATGCCTGACAGTGTTCCTACTATGCACAAGCAATAGTTGGGCGCAAATCACTACTGACAGCAAAATTTATCCTTTGATTGAGAAGCTGATAGATAACGATGCCCACATCAGAAGCCTTGCAGCAGATGCATTAGTTAATATCGGTTCGCCAGCAGTGCCGTCTCTGATTGAAGCTTTGAAAAATCAGGATATTAATCTTCGCTGGCACGCCGCTTCGGTTTTAGGAGATTTGGGTGCAGAAGCAGCACCAGCAGTTCCAGCCTTAAG
The DNA here is from genome assembly GCF_964247315.1 of uncultured Nostoc sp. Classification (GTDB taxonomy): domain Bacteria; phylum Cyanobacteriota; class Cyanobacteriia; order Cyanobacteriales; family Nostocaceae; genus Nostoc. The sequence goes on along the minus strand of NZ_CAXTTT010000006.1, from coordinate 51,824 downwards.
TGCCGCATTGCAGGATGAGGATGGACAAGTCCGCCTGTACGCCACCTTAGCTTTAGGAAATATTGGTACAGCAGCCAAAGCAGCAGTTCCATCGTTGATGGCAGCATTACAAGACAAGGAGCAATTCGTTCGCATTTATGTTCCTTCTGCACTCAGAAAAATTGGTGTCGAAGCAAAAGTAGCTGTCCCAGTATTAACTGCTGCCTTAAAAGATCGTAACCCCACTGTACGTTACAATTCAGCCTACGCTCTGGGTGCAATGGGTACAGATGCAGTATCGGCTGTCCCGAATTTAATTGCCCTGTTGAATGATAACCAGTTTTACGTGCGTTTAGGTGCGATCAAAGGTTTAGGAGGAATAGCCGCAGGTTTTCAGGACAAAGCAAATGCTTTACCTACCTCCAAGTTGCAGAAAGTCATCTCAGACTTTGAGCAAGTGTTGATAACCATACAAAAATACAAAGACAAATTCACAGAGACGGACATTAAGCTGATACGTCGCCCTCTCAATGCCCTGAAAGCAGAAAAAGAAACTCGCCTTTTTGATAGAGTTCTAGAATCGCTATTTAAGCATAAATTACTCTTGGGAATTGCCGCCTACGTTATCTTATTGCCTTCTGTATGGTTAATTCTCTTGCGGGTAGCCCCTTTATGGTTGTTGAAAATTAACAACGCCCTCAAACCCTACACAGATTTTTCTCTCCCATTTATCAGCGTTAATGTACCTCTGCGATATGTGCTATTTGTTGGGTGGTTTCATTACCATCCCAGAGTATTAGATGCGTGGGTAGCTAAATATATTAAAGCAGCCCGCGAACAATTTCCCAAAAAGGATACAGTTAGCAGTCGCGCCTGTTACATTCCCATTCCCGTTGTTCTGGATGGTACAACAGTTCCGCAACTGATGAATGAGAATTTGCACTCAACTTTCGAGAAACAACGTAGCTGCCTAGTAATTGGTGGGGAAGGGGGTGTAGGTAAAACCAGTTTAGCGTGTCGAATTGCTGGGTGGGCAATGGCTGAGACTGAAGACCAACAACTCTGCAAACATTTGATGTTACCAGTGCTTTTAGAAGAAGAATTTCGGGTAACTGAAGGTAAGTCGCCGCTTTTAGAAGCCATCAGAGGACAGTTGCAAGCTTTAATTGATGAGCCAGAGCCGATTTGTCAAGAATTACTGTTACGTTTGTTAAGAAAGAAACGCATTCTAGTAATTGTAGATCGGTTCTCAGAAATGAATGCGACTACACGAGAAGCAATTGAGCCGGAGTCGCCAGAGTTTCCGGTGAATGCATTGGTGATTACTTCCCGAATTGAGGAAAAGCTGGGACGGGTTAATAAGACGATAATTAAACCCTTGCGGATTGAGGCTAATAAACTATCGTCCTTTATGGAAGCTTATCTCATGCAGCGAGGTAAACGCGATCGCTTTACTGACCAGGAATTTTTTGACGCTTGTAACCGTCTTTCTCTGATGGTCGGTCAAAATAATATCACTGTCTTGCTGGCTAAACTCTATGCTGAACAGTTAATCGCCAGTAAAGAAGTTGCATCTAATATTTCTGCGTTGCCAGAGAATATTCCTAATTTGATGCTGGGTTATATCAATGAACTCAATCGTGATGTTACAGACGAGCAATTTGATGACCGCACTGTTCATCAAATTGCCAAAACCATCGCCTGGGAATGCTTGCAGCAAAGTTATCAACCAGGAACCGCCAAGCGTGTAGATGCAGTAGCTGCATTAGCAGCTTTGGGTATTGATGACCCCGAAGCACACCTCAATTATCTGGAAAAGCGTCTGCACCTGATTCAAACTATTGGTTCTGCCAAAGACAGAATCCGTTTCTGTCTCGACCCTTTAGCTGAGTATCTTGCAGGTTGGTATTTAATAGAATTATATGGCAATAACGATGGCAAATGGCGATCGCATTTTTTCAAAAAGGCAGATGATTTAGTCAAAACAGGCAGACAAGATGCCATCAAAGGCTTGTTGTTGGCGGTGCGAGATTGCTACTTATCTGAGGTTCAAGGTAGCAAAGAAACGGACTTTGTACCCCAGAAGTTAGGTAAACTGGCTGGGTTTACATCTTCAGTCACAGCAGTTAGTACTGTGCAAACAGTAATACCATGATTAATTTCCAGCTTGTGATTCTGCCTGTAATTTTTTAGACTGCTGCTCGCTCGGACAAAGTATCATATAAAGCAAAGCTAGTAATTTTTTTCAGCACAAAAGTGTCATTTTCCTTAATTAAATCCCCAGTACAAACGACTGGCAACCTCTGATGATAAGCAGTCAGAGCCAAATTGTATTCAGATTCACTTAAAAAAAGATGGATTTGGCGGGGCTTGCTCACAACAAAGCCAATAATTGTAACATTGCCTGGATGATTTCGTTCTGTTAGTCGAATCACTATCCCCTGGATTTCAGTATTCGGGATTATTGTAATGACATCGCTCAAAATGTCTAACTGAGAGCGGACTTCAACTTTTTCTAGAATTGACAAAATCTCAGCCATCCGCAGCGCATAAGACCTGATTCCGGGATTGAGAGGTAAGGTAATATCAAATTCATCACCAAAATCAGTTGTTTTAATCCAAACTGATTCTTTATTGCCAACCTGACTTTCTTGATACCACCCCTGTGCTTGTAGATAGGATGTTAATTTCTGAGGGTCTAAATTAGAGAGAATATTCGGGTCACGCACGGTAACTATCATATTGGTTCTCCGCTAGTAATTTGTTGCATTAAAGCAATCAGCGCTTCAACACTGAAAATATTTTGACGGGGTAAATAAACAGTGACAGTGGTTTGATTTTCAGTTGGTGGTTGACCGCGTATCGACACCCAGTAAGCACAACGTTTCATACAAAGTTTAGTTTCCGATTGTTGTAGCCAATCTTCTTGTAAATCAGGAACCAAGACAACGACTAACAACAGGGGGTCATCGTCGGGATTGTCGTTTCTTAATTCATCATAATTTTTTATTTCGAGAGGAAATTTAACAAAGTCATTATCAAGTAATTTTTGGGAAGTACATTTTACTTGCAAATCAATTCGAGTTCGCCGTCTAGAACCCGGTGAGACAATTCCTGTAATGGTTATATCAACCCCCACTAAATCTAATGGTCTGGGTGCTATTTGAAATGAATAACCCGCAGCAGAGGCGATCGCATTGATGTAAGCATAGCTAAATTCCTCTTTCTGGGTAGTGATGTACATTCAACTGAAATTTATTGTTTATTCTTTATAGCAATTATTATTTGAATCGATACTGAGTAGGGGCATTGTAAATCCCTGTTAAATTACTTCCACCATCGCGCTACATCCACAATCGCACGGGCAAGTTCTGCCGTTGCTGTTTCACCACCTAATGCAAAGATAACTGGAAACAATGCTTTGATATTTTGCAACAAATTACGGCGAGTGCGAAGAGACACTTGATGAAGTGTATCTCGCCAAAGGGGGAAAAGTTCGGCAACTGGCATTTGCGACAAACCAGAAGCTAAGGCACTCAAGGCTTCAGCACGATAATCCTCAGACTGAATCGCCTTGGCAGCAGCAAGGGCTTTTTGCAGTGCTAATTTTTGAAGATTTGGTGGCAAATAGTTAACTAATTCTGTCAGCGAGTTGACTTTCTGCTTTGGCTCTGGGTTTTGTAGAGCGTAAGCTAATCCTTGTTCAGGAGTCCAGAAATTATTTTTAACCAACGCAACCAGCAGTTCTGCTGGTAAATTACCTGCCAAACTATTCAGAGATGCAGTAATCAGAGCATAGCGACACTGCAAACCTACAACTTGGGGCAAAATTGATTCAGTCCAATTCGCTTCTGCTAATTCCCAAGCACGAGAAATATCTGTGATGTAACCCCCAGCTTGTCCTAATTTTTCTCGCGCTTCAAACCAGCCATTGCTTGATGTCTGCGACTCTTCCCGTAATAATTGATAAATTTCTTCTATTCGTTGAGCCTTTTCTAAATGCCAAACTAAATTTTGATGAATGTAACCATCATTAGGTAAGGTATACCAAAGGTTTTTTTCAGTCTTTTGCCGATACCGTTCTAGCAGTTGGCTGTGAGCGTCGAGTAAATTTAAATCCATTCCCGTAGGCAGAGATTTAATTAATTGATCGCCAGCCACATCATGCAATAAATCATGTATCCTGTAGCCTTTCCACTCAACACCCCCAACAAATACAGGTGAATCAGACTGAAGTAAGGCATCATTCCAAAGTAGCTCTAAACACTGATCAGCTTCATCCTGAGATTCCATATCCCATAATGTAACTGCCATTGGTGCGGCTATTGTTACATCCTCTGGCAAAACTCCCAACCAAATAAAATTTTCCCAAGCTTGTTGGCCATAGCCTCGTAAAGCTTTGAGGCTTAAATTAAAGGTTGCTTTTATAGAGTTTTATTAGACGCGGCCCGTGTAAGACTTCTAAATTTGCAACCTCTTGTTTCAAAGCCGTTTCCAGCTTCACTCATGTAATTCCCCGTTTAACTCTTGCTGCCACCAAAGTCAGCGCGATGGGTAGGTATCCCACAGCCTTGGCTACTTTCAAAGCCTCTGATTTCTCTACTTCTTTTATTTGTCGTGGTTTTAAAGAATTAGAAAGTAATTCCAGAAATTCTTCTGGTGTCATCAAATTCAATTGTCGGTAAAAAAGGAGTCAAGAAAGTAGTTAAAGTTACTATATCCATTTCCTTACTCTAATTCTGTATTAATACTTAATAATAAGGGGTGAAATACATTGTAATCACTTAATGTAATAATTTTTTATAGCGATGCCTACGGCGGGAAGCTACGCACCGCTTGTGATAAATGCGGCTACAGCATATTTCAGGTAAATTAAGTACACGAGTAGGGGTACAACATGTTGTGCCCCTACGATTATCTGTACCTTATGCCTGTTGCAATGTGCTGTATATTTATCTGTGACTAACTATTTTTTCTGTAGCTTACCCATCCGAGAACTAGGCAGATTTCTGATTTTCATCTAATGTCTGCCGTGCATTACTTTTCAAGCGACTTAACCTGCTTTTGCGTATACGTTCGCTGTCACGAACGCCACCTGCTACTTCATATTCGCTGCTGTCTGTGCCATACTTGAAACCAACTCCCTTCAGCATCTTATCTGAAAGTTTACTTAGCTTTTTTTCCATTTCATCGATTTTAGTTTTAGTAGAATCAACCACAGCTAAAGCGTTGTTATAAGTATCAAGCATAGTGCGAAACTCCTCAATTGATTGAGTCAGATTTTCCAAATCGCAACTATTACCAAAATCCATGTTTGAATCAACTGCTTTGAATCCAGACGTTCTCAATTCAGCTTTTTCTAGAATCCGTGATGTCCGCTTTGTACGAGGCATAAATGTACTCCTTGAAGATATTTCTAAAACTAGCTTGCCTCAATTAAGCTGTATTCTGTATCAGAAAAACTCGCAAATCATTATATTTTTTCTAATAATATTTGTAGGCAATTCCAGTGGTTTTGCTGAAGTCAAGAACTAGATGCTGATTTTTATAGAGATAATATATTTGAACTTCATACAAGCTTCAGTTTATTCACGATCGCTTTCATGTCGATGACTAATATTGTAATGTTGCTAACTGATGTCGTAATGTTTGATGACTAATGTGGTAATATTACTCACTAATATCGTAATGTTGGTGACTAATATTGTAATGTTGGTGACTAATGTCGTAATGTTTGATGACTAATGTGGTAATATTACTCACTAATATCGTAATGTTTTGGCAGTTGCTTAAGTCAGGTTGACAGTAATAGTCATCTGCCTTGGTAATTAATTCCTAATATTCTTTAGGATAACACTGGATGGGTGGGCGATCGCTGCGATCGTGAGTTAGACAAATCAGATTGCTGCAACGCGCCGTCAACAATTCAAGGTGCGTTCTTTAATTATGATACAAATACGTTGGTAGGGGCACAACATGTTGTGCCCCTACGCGAAATCTATATGTATCAGGGTTATAGTGAAATGGTATTAGCCTACGGCGTAACGCACACTATATCTACTGATTTTAGGAATGGAAAGGACAACCACCTGCCGTTAATTTCTGAAGAAAGACATTATTATCAAAATAATGCTCTAAAGAGTCAATCTTCAAATCATCAGTAACGCGAGCAATACTAACTCCGACGATTTCGATTGTTTCACCTGTGGGTGTATAGTCTTTATAGGAACCATTAAATGTTCCCCAATGTCGCCACTTAAAAGTAACATTAGGCGGCCCCGAAAGGACTTCTGTTAATTCCCAAAGGAAGCCATTGGGAAAGGCTTTATGAAAAACTTGAAATGAAGATTCAAAGGTTTCTGTTTCAGAGTTATATTGCTCAGTTTTACCCAAAAACAGGTTATATGTACCTTCAACTGCAACATCCTCAGCAGTGAATTGTTGTCCGCCATTGGTACTCATCTTAAACTTATCAGTAACAATCGAAAGCCACTGTTGAGGATTAGATTTATTAGAAGCTTCCATCTCAAAAGTGCGGACTAAGTTTTGAGCGATCGCTTCTAAAGAACCTTCTGGATGCTGAAATTTACTCTCTTGATGAAGAAATTCATTGGTGTATGAATAATCCGGGCGTTTTCCTTCTCGCCACTGTACTTCTTCATCATGAGCAATGACTATATCTCTATCTTGTACCCAGAGTGGCAATTGTGTTGTTTTTTCACTACTCATACAAGCTGACTGACTATAAACATCGTTTCTCAGAATAAAGTTTTATGCATACAAGTAAATCGAAAAATCTAAAAAAGTAAAAAATATTCATAATCAACTTAATAAATTTAGCTTGTTATATCCGACATTCCGCACCCCCCTGTCACAATCGGTTTTTTCGGATTTTCATATACAATTAAAGCTACTTTTTATACGTAAGTGAATAAATGTCCAATAGCGATCGCTAATCCCAAATCTCAACACATCCAAAATTCATTCTGTGACAGTTTAAGGTGCAGAATATGGGTTGTATAAATCCGAGTACAAGCAAACACGGATATTTCTTGAGTTAGAAACTTATCCTATCAGATTTAGGTTTATTTATCCGCTAGTTACACAGAATTCAGAAATAAATTCTGTTTTGTTAAATCCCACATTCCGCACTTCATTTTGTAATATACATACTAGTATGAAACTTTTTCATAAGCCTTAAATAAAAATACTTAATTTATTTAGTAATTAATATAGGCAGTATTGCAAATCTTGCTAACTGCTCAAAATTAGTAAGGTATTGACACTAAATGTAGAAGAAAAAAGGTGAGCGGGACTTAAACAAAAATCAAGCCCAAATGTACTCTAAACTGGCTTTATAGAAAGCAAACAGGTCAAACCAATTCGCAATTGACAATTCGCAATTCGCAATTATTACCCCACTTCTCGCGACGGGGGCTTGAACATTGATACTACGTCTTTTTATTTTTTCCTCAATAAATTGAGGGGCTTGTATCCTTAAATGAATCAATTTACAATGCAAGTCCGCAATGGGCGAAAAAGCGAACTGCGAATTGCGAATTGCTCGGTCACGATTGAGAGTTAACCAATCAAAAAATCGGAAAGACATAGCTGTTCTAAAAGCTTCAGTAAAAGTGTTTAAAGGTTTAGTAGCCCACCTTCGCCTTAATCCACCAGTCATTTGATGCCAAAGAATGAAAGTATAGGCACAAAAAACTAAGATAAAGTGTCGAGTTAGACTTCTTTTTTCTCTGACTTGATATTCTTTTAGTCCTAACCATCCTTTAGCTTCTCGATAAAAAACTTCTACCCAATTTCTCTTTCCATAAGTGTCAACTAGAATTTGGCTTCGATTATTGTTTTCCAAAAGTGACAAAACAGGGATAAAGCGGTCTTTCGTCCCGGAACGCGAGTTTCAAAACATGAGTAAAGATGATATTATTTATCCCATTCTGGATAACAAGCCAAGGTCTACCTAAGACGGGAGAGAGAGGAATGAGCACGCAACTGACGGCTGCCAATACCGCCGACGAATCCGCCGTTTCCAATCCAGCGCAGCGGCTTGGCCGCCGCTATTGCTTTGCCGACTCGGATATGGACCTGTTCTTCATGGCAGCCCTTGGCTGGGGACCTTCAGGTGGCCTCGACGCGGGCCAGATTTTTTACGTTGCCGACCAGATCAAGGATGGCGACGGCGATAGCTGGGTGCACGCCTTTACCGAGTATGGTGAGCGTCTCGATGCCGAGGCTGATGGCTGGCTGGCGCGGGGTCATCGCCGCAATACCGGCGAGACCAGGCTCAAGGCGTTTGCTGCCTATCGTTCGGCTTGGCAGTTTGCGGGTCCGGGCGAGCGCTTCGCCGCTTTAATCGGACGGCAGCGCGCCGCATTTGGCAAAGCGCTGCCCGAGCTTGGCATCACGGCGCAATTCTTCGATGTGCCTTATGCCGCTAAGCAGCTTCCCGGCGTGTTTCTGCCCGCTACTGATCCCGCAGCCCCAATCGCACTGATAATCGGCGGCGCCGATACCAGCTTCGAGGACTTGTTTCTCACGCTCGGCCGCAGCCTGCTTGACCGCGGCTACGCCGTCGCACTCGCTGATCTTCCCGGCCAGGGGCTGACCCAGGCGGACGGCCTTCATTGGGAAGCGGAAGCCGAAAAGCCCATCTCCGCCGTGATTGATGTTCTGGTGGATAGGTTCGAGGGGAAGCCGGGGCGGATTGCGCTGATCGGACTCAGCTTGGGCGGCTATTTTGTAGCCCGCGCGGCTGGCTACGAGACGCGCCTCGCCACGGTCATCGCCAGCACGCCCTTTCCTGATCCGGCGCAACTCTTTGCACTGTCGGTTCAGGCGGCGCTGCGGGACGCCGCAGCACAAGCGACGCCCGCCGCCCAGCGCAGCCGGGCTGTCACCTTCTGGAAAGCTGGTGCAACGACGGCCGAGCAGTTCATCGATCGTACCCGGAACATGGTCGCGGACCCAAAACGGGTGACGCTGCCGTTCCTGTCGATCCTGGGGGCCGGTGACTCCCCGGTGTTCGCCAGCCAAGCCGAGGCATGGCATCGTGACATCCTTTCGACATGCAAGAGCTTCGTGCGGCTTGACGCCGCGTCCGGCGCCGATGGCCATGTCCAAGTCAATAACCGCCTTCGCCTCGCTCAGGAATGCGGTGCGTGGATGGATGAAGTATTCGGCCGAATGGCCTGATCGAAAGGAATACAGACATGATAATGCTTTTGATCGGCATCCTGTGTTCAATCGTGGCCGCTATCATACATCCCACATTCCGCACTTCATTGAAACTAAATATTCTTGTCTAACTAGCTTTTTACACAAAAAATCATAGCTGGGTATCTTTATAGTGCATAATTTATTTTTCTTTATAGTTACTTGGGTGTCCAAATTATAATTTTAGATTTTCTCTCAACGTAGTTTACTTATACTACTAATTGAAGTGCGGAATGTAGGTTAAATCAAATCTAATTGCATTACATTCCCTTCCGAAAAACCGAGACTGGAGTAAACTGGTTTACCCAATGGCGAGGCGTTAAGAATCACTCGCGTGCAACCGATCGCTTTTAAATATTCAATTGCTTTATTAGTTAGAGATTTAGCAATGCCTTGTCTGCGGTAAGACTGTTCAACGTAAACGCCCCAAATATATCCAAATTTGCGGTATTCATCTTTGAAAACATTCGGGTATAAGCCTGCAAACAGTTGACAACTTACAGAACCCACAACTGTGTTATCAACCTCCGCAACAAAAGCCTTGTAAAATAAATCTCGACGCGCCTCTTCTATAAATTGCAGGGTAATATTCTGCCACTCAAGGTGGATATTAGACTTCTTGCATAAGTCGGGAAAAGGGGAAGGGGGAAAGGGTAAAGGTTTTGTATTGTCCTCTTCCCCTTTAACCTTTTCCCAACTCTTGCAAAAAAAACTTTTGCAAGAGGTCTATTACTCTCATCAACACCAATATCTAGCCACATTTGGTAAGAGTGTTTTGCAATCAGTGAATCTTCTTTGGTGGTGGCTTCTCTGATAGTGATATGTTTTTCTGTCAGCATAATTTCCAACGATTTTTTGGAACTCACAAATAACTCCTCCCCAAAGTTGGAGAGGAGTTTGTTAGCATCAGCTAAAAACAGACAGTTTGACAGATCCGATCTCAGACTTTCTGTGCAGTTACTTCTTGTGGTTTTTCTTGAGTTTGCAAAGATGCATACAACCTATTCAACGCATTTACATAAGCTTGTGCTGATGCCACAATGATATCTGTGTTCGCTGCATGACCAGAAAAGACTTTAGATTCATATCGTAAACGAATCGTTACTTCGCCAATGGCATCAATACCGGCTGTTACTGACTGCACAGAAAACTCAATCAACTGATTGGGTACATTCACCACACGGTTAATAGCTTTGTAAACTGCATCCACTGGCCCAGTACCGATCGCAGCATCAGTTAATTCTTCACCTTCTGGGGTACGCAGAGTAACTGTAGCAGTAGGACGGGCGTTGCTACCACAGGAAACTTGCACCAACTCTACCCGGAACAAATCGGGTGCTTGTTGGATTTCATCATTAACGATCGCTTCCAAATCCCAATCAGAAATTTCTTTCTTTTTATCTGCTACTTCTTTGAATCTGACGAAGGCTTTATTTAATTCAGTATCTGACAGTTCAAAGCCCAATTCTTTCAACCGACTACGAAAAGCATTTCTACCTGAATGCTTGCCCAAAACTATTTGATTGTCTGTTAAGCCAATCAATTGGGCATCCATAATTTCGTAAGTTAACTTATTCTTTAATACACCATCTTGGTGAATTCCAGACTCATGGGCAAAGGCATTCGCTCCGACGATCGCTTTATTTGGTTGTACCAACATTCCCGTCAAATTGGAAACTAAGCGTGAGGTTTTGTAAATTTGTCGGGTGTCGATATTTGTCAGGGATTCTTGAGAATTTTCTGGTCTGCCGAGATAAGGATTAAAATATTGTCGCCGCACGTGCAAGGCCATTACCAATTCTTCTAGTGATGCATTGCCAGCGCGTTCGCCAATGCCATTGATCGTACATTCTAGTTGCCGTGCGCCATTTTTTACGGCTTCTAAAAAGTTAGCAACTGCCAAGCCTAAATCATTATGACCATGTACGGAAATAATCGCTTGGTCGATGTTGGGGACATTTTCGATAATGCCTTTAATTATTGCCCCAAATTCGCTAGGAGTTGTGTAACCTACAGTATCGGGAATGTTAACTGTTGTTGCACCAGCTGCGATCGTTCGCTCTAACACTTGGTACAGAAATTCTGGATCGGAACGAGCCGCATCCATCGGCGAAAATTCCACATCTGTCATAAAGGACTTGGCATAAGCTACCATTTCTTCGGCGATCGTTAACACTTCTGCCCGTGACTTTCGCAATTGATACTCTAAATGAATATCAGAAGTCGAAATGAATGTGTGAATTCTGGCATTAACTGCTGGTTTTAATGCTTCAGCAGCCGCTTCAATATCTGCTTTAATCGCTCTTGCCAAACTACAAACTATCGGGCCATTTTCTGTCCCGACAATTTGAGCAATCTTCTTGACTGCTTCAAAATCTCCGGGACTGGCAAAAGCAAAGCCTGCTTCAATTACATCTACACCTAGACGCGCTAATTGCTTGGCAATCACTAGCTTTTCGTCTATATTCAAAGTTGCTCCCGGACACTGCTCTCCATCTCGCAATGTTGTATCAAAAATGATGATTTTATCTGTTTTGTTTCTCATTTGCCGTTTGTTGTTTAGTGTTTAGTGTTTACTTGTGGCTTAATATATCTTCAACTCTAGTTTTGATTTTTGTAAATAATTGTTAAAGCTACTAACCTTCAGTTTTCTCTATTTGATCTCTGATATCATTTAAATCTATATATCTATCAGTAGCATTGCGTAGTTCTCTAGCAATCATTCCTTCTGTTGACACTACCGTAATATGTGTATTTTTTGAGCGTAATAGTTCGATTGCTCTTTCAAAATCTCCATCACCACTGAATAATACTACTCGGTCATACTGGTCTACTGTATTAAACATATCTACAACAATTTCAATATCTAAATTCGCTTTTTGCGAGTAACGACCTGACGTATCATCATAATATTCTTTGAGAATTTTAGTTCGTACTGTATATCCTAGACTAATTAGAGCGTCTCTGAAACCTCGTTGGTCTTGTGGATCTTTTAAGCCAGTGTACCAGAAGGCATTAATTAATGTTGTTTCTGATTGCTCATGTTTGAAGTATTCTAAGACTCGCCGCGGGTCAAAAAACCAGCCATTTTTTTGTTGAGCATAGAACATATTGTTTCCATCTACAAAAATAGACAGACGATTCATTGGAGAACCCATACAAATTTACACCTAATAATATATATGAATTTAGATGGAACAATAGATTATAGCAATTTTCAAATGCCTTGTTTGCTAATATCTATAACGTAGTTCTTTATCTATAGCTTTTATCCTACCTCTTTCAAGACATAAAAACGCCTGCAATATTGGAGTTGAGATCCAGGGTGTTAACCTGATTCACCTCCAGCACTGCAAGAGCCATCCAGCGATCAAAATCTACCCATAAAATTGACCCAGTAACAGCATTCATCGCTGCATAACACTAAAGTTTACTCCTAAAGAGGTATAACATTGGCTTAAGGTAAGATATAAATTAATGCCTATCTTTTGGTAAAGCTGTCAGTATCAGAACACCGTTTGTGAAGATTACCAACATTGCACCAAAGACAGAAGACAGCCTTGGAAGTGCTTCTGGTATAGCACCCAGTTAGTAACGTGTATGTTGGTTAGGTGAGGGTAAAATCTTGCCACAACCAAATGCACAGGTAGAGTATATCCGGCTGCAATCTATGAGACAATCACTACTTGTAACTGATTCAACAGAAAAAGAATAAATTAAGTAGTAGTTGAGTAAGAATTTCTTGGGGGCTGGTTCTGCCAACAAAAGTTTGTTGATAAATAGAAGATACTTTACAAATGTATAAGATTATCATTTAAGTCTTATTTCAATATGCTTACACTAAAACGCGGTCTGAATAAATAAAAGTGTTGGACTTAAATCAATCAGTAACACGATATGGCAGAAGAACCTACATCTACCTTAACTAAAAACTATGTCTCTACTGCCAAAGGACTGTCAAGTAAACCAACAAAAGTGACTTCGACAGCATCTGCTCGCCACTCCCGGTGGATGGTTCGCTTAGGTCATCTATTGGCTGGTACTTGGGCAATTGGGGCGGCACTGTTGAGTGCTTCTGGTGGGGAATTGGTTCAATTGATGGAAAATCAGGTGCTTTCTGGCTTTTTTCAACTGCGCGGGCCGATTGTGCCTCCAGAAGACATTGTAATTTTAGCAATAGACGATCAGTCAATATCGGTTCCCGAACAGTACTATAAAACAGATCCGAAACAGTATGCTTATTTAGAAACACTAAAATCTTATCCTTATAAACGGGCTGCATACTCCCAGGTAATCACAAAATTAATCGAAGCAGGTGCCCGCGCTGTAGCATTAGACGTAGTTTTTGACACACCAAGCAGCTATGGAGTTACAGACGATCGCCAATTTCAGGCAGTATTGCAAAAATATGGCAAAAAAGTTGCCTTAGCAGCCGTCTACGAAAATTCCCAAACGCACCAAGGGTCTTTTACGCAACTAACAGACCCACAACAAATGTTTCATACGGGGTCAGTATCCATTGGCTCAGTTAATTTTCCTTTAGAAGTAGATGGAAAAGTTCATCGATTAGCGAGTGAATTTCCCAAATTATTAGGTGAAGATAATTTATTTACCAAAAAGCGACTCTCTTTTGATGAAGCAGCGCTGAAAGCAGCACAAGTAAATTATCCTCACCCAAAAGGCAATCGCATTTATTTTTGGGGACCTGCGGGTACATTTGAGCAAAAACCTTTTTGGCACGTACTCGACCCAGAAAACTGGAACAGCTATTTGCAGCAGGGAAAGGTGTTCAAAGACAAGATCGTGCTGATTGGTGCAACAGATCAGTTACATAATGATTATTATCCAGTCGCTGGTAGTAATAGCACTGAACCGATGTCGGGCGTAGAAATTCACGCCAATGCGATCGCAACTTTGATGTCAGGAAAAGCGATCGCCTCAGGAATTAAAAGTCCACCATTACAGGGTTTGTTTGTGCTAATGCTAGTGGGCAGTTCAGCCTTGATGATTAGCAGACGTAAGCGTAGCATCCATAGATTTTTCTATAGCCTTGCCCTGTCTGGCGCTTGGGGAGGAATTAGCTATGGTTTATTTGTCTATGGTCAGTTAATTTTTCCCACCAGTGTACCAATGATCGCGATCGCCATGACTGGAATTTGCTATTTAGCAACCTCAGTCATCAGGGAAAGCATCAGAAAACGCCAATTAGTAGACATTTTTCAGAAGTATAAAACTTCCCCCGTTGTCCAAGAGATTATTAGCCAACAAGATGACTTCCAACACCTAATTCAGCAACGAGATTTAGCCTTATCAGGAAAAGTTTTGGCTAGACGCTACAAAATTGTCAAAGTTCTCGGTTGCGGTGGATTTAGTGAAACCTACATTGCCGAAGATACCCAACGTCCTGGAAATCCCCGATGTGTTGTCAAACAACTAAAACCAGCCAACACCAAACCTGAAGGATTGCAACTTGCCAGACGTTTTTTTAACTCAGAGGCACAAACACTCGAAAAATTGGGAAGACACGCTCAAATTCCTCAACTTTTGGCCTATTTTGAAGAAGACGAAGAATTTTATTTAGTGCAAGAACAGATAATTGGTCATCCTTTAAATCAAGAACTTTTAGCAGGTAGAGCAATTGAAGAAATTGCCGCGATCAAAATTATTAGGGACTTATTGCAAACATTAACATTTGTCCATGAAAACCACGTGATTCATCGGGATATTAAACCCAGTAATATCATCCGGCGACACTCAGACGGAAAACTAGTGTTGATTGACTTTGGAGCCGTCAAAGAAGTCGGCATCAAACAACTCGATCGTCAAGAGTCAACCCCTTTCACCATTGGAATTGGTACTCAGGGTTACGCACCAAGCGAACAATGTTTTGGGCGTCCACATTACAGTAGTGATATCTATGCAGTTGGCATGGTTGGGATTAAAGCCTTGACTGGTGTAGCACCCCGTGATCTAGATAGAGATGCTAATGGGGAAATTAAATGGAGCGATGCCTACGGCGGTAAACTACGCACTCAGGTGAGTCACTCCCTAGCTCAGATTCTCAATAAAATGGTGATGGCTGATTTCAAAGAGCGATATCAGTTTGCATCAGAGGCTCTTAAGGATCTTGAAGCTCTTAAAGCTCTTGACGATTTGGTAAATTCCCAACACAGACACTATATCCCACAAGATGACTTATTAATGAATACTTTAGACGATTTAGGCATTCCCACAAAATCTTACTCAGAAGGACAAGAGACTTCCAAATAAAAAAATATCCAATCGCTGTGGAAGCTGTTCTTGAGTAGGGGAAGCAAAATCTGATAATTGTATTGGATACAATAATTTAGATAATTTAATTTTTGGAGTTGTCAAAGTATAATTGGGCACGAAAATAGGGAGATGAGAAGAAGGATTTCCCTCTTCTCTGTTTGTGCATTTTTCACTCAGCCCTGCACATGATTTTAATTTAACGACAGAAATTCTTCTCCTGTTGTGGGATGAATGGCTATGGTTTGATCAAAATCTTCCTTAGTAATGCCTTTGCGAATTGCCACACCGAGGCTTTGAATGATATCTGCTGCGTGTTCACCCACCATATGAGCACCCAAAACTTGTCCAGAATCAGCATTAAGCACTAACTTCATAGTGGTTGACTCATTTTGTTCGATCATCTGATACAACAGTGGTTGGAATTGGGTGCGGTAGCATTCTACAGATTCACCAAATTTTTCCCGTGCTTTCGCCTCTGTTATCCCCACACTAGCCGCTTCTGGACGACAAAAAACAGCAGTGGGCACATAATCATAATTTAGTTTTTGCGGCTTGTTCCCAAAAACTGTATCGGCAAAGGCAATACCTTCTGCCTTAGCCACTGGAGTCAATTGCACCCGACTGGTGCAATCACCCACAGCAAAAATATTTTCTTGGCTGGTGCGGCTGTATTCATCTACTTTGATTGCACCATCTTCGCCTAGTTCAATATGGGCATTTTCTAAACCCATATTCTTGGTATTTGGAACGTAACCTATGGCAACTAAGATGGTATCTGCTGTAATTATTTCTTGGCTCTCACCAGTAATAGTTAACAACAAACTCTCTTCTGAGTATTTGATTTCTTGAACAGTGCTGTTGGTGAAAAACTTAATTCCGCGTTTAATCAACCCCTGTTGTACAGCAGAGCGAATGTCATCATCAAACCCCGATAAAATCATCTCGTCTTTTTCAATCACCGTCACCTCACAACCGAAAGCGTGCATCATGCTAGAAAATTCTACGCCAATGTAGCCGCCGCCAATAATTGCTAAACGTTTCGGCAGATAGGGTAGCTGAAACATTTCGCGGGATGTGATGGCGTATTCTATACCAGGGATATTGGGCTTAAGGGGTTGCCCTCCCACAGCAATTAAAATTTTGTCGGCTGTAACTTTGCGTCCATCAACATTGATAGTATGGGTATCGATGAAAGTGGCACGTTGAGATATTAACTCAATTCCAGCTTTTTGCAATTGCTGAAAATAGGATTGGTTAACGCTGTCAATATGCTGATGTACTGACTTAATAAATAATGTCCAGTCAAAGTATGTTTGACAGTCACTCCACCCATAACTGTGCGCTATTTGATTTTGCAGGGCGAAGTCAGCAGCGTAGACAATTAGCTTTTTCGGAACGCAGCCGCGATTTACACAGGTTCCACCAATGGCTTCTTCTTCGGCAACAGCAACACGTACACCATAACTAGCTGCTTTTTTAGCTGCTGCCAATCCCCCAGGCCCAGCACCAATGACAAACAAATCATAATCAAATGTCATAAAAATCTGTTCCTTTTTTACTGTTTGGAAAGCAGAGCTATTTCATACCTTATAGTTATTCACACAAAACTTCATCTACTGTCTTTGGGTGGACAATTTGGGATGAAATCAGGCTGATATGTAGGATGTTGCCACATTAATAGTATTAGATCGAAAATAAACAGCGATCGCTCAATCATTACTAAGTTATATTACATCGTATTGACAAAAAATGCATATTGTTATTTCAAGCTTATAAGTGCGATCGCTGGTGACAAGGTGTAGCCCATTGACTAATTTGGGCAGCAGCCATACTAAAAAACAACTGGAAATGCGTTGTTTGCAGATAATTATGGGCAATCAAAATCAAGTAAAGTTTGCATTTCCTCTGCATCCCTTGTCATTCCCAACTGCTTAAAACCATTAATAGCCTGAGTTGATAATTGGCGGGCTTTCTCTGGACTTCCCCAATTTCTCTCCCAGCGAGCAAAAGAACGTTGGTAGCGAGCCAAACGCCGTTTATTATTGGTGCTTTTGGCGACTGTTAAGCCTTGAGTTAATAGCTTTTGAGCTTCATCGCAATCATCTTGTTCGATAGCAATATCGGCAAGCCAATTTTGAGCAGAATTGATCACCCGATGCCAATTAATTTTTTTTGCACTTTCCATCACATCTTGAAATAGCTTCTTTGCTAAAAGATATTCACCTTCTGAATAAAATATTTCAGCCCGATGGTAAAGAACGGGAATAAAATAGCGAATGTGCTTTCGCTCCTCTAGATTTGCCTCGATCACCAATTTTTCTTCTACCTTTAGCCAGTGGTGTGCATATTGATAATCTTTCTGTCTGATTTTTAGTCTAGCCATACTTTCAGCTAAGTCAGCTTGAACGCATGAATCTGCATGGTCACGTAAAACCCATGCCTGTTGTAAAATTTCGTCTGCTTTTTTCAGACTTTCAGGTGAACACTCCCGAATCAGCAGCCAGGTTTTACGGATCATGAATTTCACTAAAGATGACCATTCACCACGTCGTTCTGATTGTTCTATGAGCCATTGCAACCAATAGAGGCGATCATCCCAATAAGCATATAGATTGGCGTAGTGGTTCAAGAGCAACCACAAATCCTTAACTTCTGCATAGTGGTTTTGGTTTTTACACCAATAAAGTACTGCCCGCAGATTTCCTTCCTCTTCCTCTAACCTGTCGTAATGTATCCATTTTTCCCAATCTTCTCCGCCATAACTGTAGGCAAAATCCAGATACCATTTCACCCACCGATTCCGTGCTTCTTTCTCAAAATCTGGGTAAGCAGCTAATTCTGCTAAGGCATACTCACGAGTCAGAGAGAGCATCTCAAAGCGTTTAGTCTTTAGGTGGAGATTCACAAAGCAAAGTTGCTGTAAACGTGCCAAGCCATTATTGACAGCATCAGGAGCGGCTGTTAGTCCAGCAACCTCAGCTACAGCAGCTTGGATAGGAGAGTCAAGAAAAATCGCCAGTGACATCAGTAACTTGTGAGGTGGTTGTCCCTTAATTCCTTGCACTGATTGCTCAAAGCAAAAACGAGCTACATCACTTGTAGCCGAAGTCAATCGATCCAATACTGAGTTTAAAGAGTAGCCACTGGATACTTGACCGATCGCATATACGATGGCAAGGGGGATTCCATCAGTGTGATCGTACAGCCGCTTCGAGTCTTCATCATTGATAGTTATAGCTTTTTCTTCAGCTTGTTGTTGAATCAACTGCAAACCATCATCTAAGGGCAAGTTTCGCAGACGGATCGGCAGTAAGGCAATTTGTTCACGGCTAGTAATTACTACTTTTACGCAAATGGGTAAATTGTATAAGAACTCTATGACCTCATTCCTGTCCTCTATAGTCTCCATATTGTCCACAATCAACAATGTTCTCTGTTTCGAGAGACTTTGGCGTACACGGTCAAATTGGTCATTGGCAGGAGATTGAATAATCGTTGGGTCGTCTAAGGCATTAGCAATTTCCCGAAAGATATCGCGCAGGTTGTGCTGTCCCTGTTGCCGCCGCAAAATACTATCGGGAATGAGTTCCTGTTGTTTGGCCGAAGTGAAAATAATCGCATCAAATCTGGGTGCGTCAGAAGAGTTTTTGTTACTGGCTTTTAAGCATAGGTAAGCAGCTTCTAACACCAGTGCCGTTTTACCTACGCCACCAATACCATGCACTGTAATCATATGAGCACCATGATCCGGTGAAAGGCGTTCCAGAAGCTTCTTCATATCCGCTTCCCGACCAATAAATTGGGTGTAAGTCGGTGCTGGCAGATTGTGGGGAATGGAGCGGCTTTTGATAGCAGATACGACAGAATTTCTGCGATACCCGTGTTTTTCCAGAATATAGACAAGATTACTGGACTTGACACTTTTATTTGTTTCTCCTGTCAAAGTCTCAATGTCCCGATAGATATTGCTTAACCCTGCTCTGACAACAGCGTTTTTTTTGTGCAAATCTTGACCAATCTTTTTCAAGCTGTACCCACAGAGTAACCCAAGTAACAGGTCTTTTTTAGTACTTTGTCTATAACGCTTTTGAAGCGTAACCTCCAAGTTAGTCAGTAGTCGATCTATCTCCCAGTCCTGCAAAATCTTGCGATTCCAACTTTTAGGTAAATTCCAACCTTCTGACTGACCTGACATAAATATCACCCGATAAATTGGTTATCAATGTGGCATTAGTCACAACATTTTAACAAACAGAAGTTCTTTAAATCACTAACATTTTTTTAACAGTGTTAGGGCATGTCAGAAATTTATTCCTTAAGCTAATTTATAAGTTTATTTTGGTCCCTACTAAGTAGAGGCTTCCCACTTACTGGCTTCTCAGTTCTAAAACTGTGCCAGGTTATTTTTTCACAAATTACTCAATAAAACTATGACAAATAAAATACTTAGCTTTCTAAACCTCTTGTTTGGACTAAAACAATCCCGGCGTTATTTTCCAGAAGAAAAACAAGTCTGTGTATTCAATAAACGTCCTATATTATACCGAGGCTTTTCGCCCAACTCTGCACAGGAATCAATAAATGAACTGCAAGAGCGACTGCAAGCCCAGGGTTTTCTCTCAGATATTAGTGGTAAATTTGACTTAGAAACAGAAGAGGCTGTAATAAATTTTCAAAAAGCCAATAATCTTCAGGTAGATGGAATCGTTGGGCCATTAAGTTGGGCTTGCCTTTTCTACCCAAGGCTTTACTGCAATCAAAAAAGTATGTCTCCAAAAATACAGGATGCAGTTAAGGAACTGCAAATTATTCTCCATGAAGAAGGATTTTTCAAAAAAGAACCCGACGGGTATTTTAGTCGTGAAACTGAAAGAGGCGTTAAACGCTTTCAAAGAACTTATGGACTGAAAGATGATGGTATTGTTGGAGCTGCAACTTGGGCTGTACTTTTGGGAATGCGACAAAAAATAGAGAACAACAGCTTTCTCCAGTTAGTTTATTTTCTACCACCTCAATCCTGGTTTTTCTGGGAGCAGTTTTTAATGATCTCTTTCATTATGCTGGGTATTTACTGTAGCCCGATCGCAGGTGATGATCCTGAATGGAAAAGAGCCTTAGCAACTGCTTATGGACTTACCTGTATAGTGCCTTTTCTCTTGGAGTGTTTACCGTTAAAGCCGTCGAAGCAGCCAAGCTTACCGCTTTTACAATACGCTCCCTATGTGTTAACTGGTATCTTTTGGAAACCAATTATCAATTTCATGGGGGGATTATTTAATTAACCATTCGATAGTTGAATATATGATGAGCGATCGCTATGTTATTCTGTGTCAAATGTTTGCGTTGTCTACGACGGGCTGCGCCTACGCACATCGAAGACACGCTACTCTTACCCATCGCTGAAATAGAAAAACGACCATTCAAAAATTAAATCGCCTTCTTCTTTGCGTGAGGTAAAAATCAAAAACAAAGGCGGGTGCGGGGATTGAACCCGCTAATCCCCACAATGGTGGAGACGTAACCGATAATCCTAAATTCTTCGGCCCCGAAAGGCAAGTTGCGAACAAGGATAACCCGCCATTAAGTATGAAGGATAAAGTGTTTCATTCTTTACCCTTCAGCAATATCTACAATTCACCCGTAGCCAGCATCTGGATGATCCGAGGCGTACCTGGGTCGAACCCTGCCAAATCCCAAGACAGCGAGTCTTCAGGATCTACCAAAGTAATTTGGTAAGGTGTCAAGGTGACATACGCCGCCTTGACGTTGGGATTTACCTTTTTGCGGTACTCCTTCAGTGCTTGACTTGGATGCTTATACCCAGCCCAGCTTTCCGAGTCAGTCCAAAAGCAGACTACATCAGCTTTAAACTTGTTCTTAATCATCCAGTCATAAGCTACCGATGCATCCGTTCCACCGAAATTTTGATTGCTAGCTTTGCGAACCGCAGAACTAAAACTATCTTTGGCAGTGATACTTAATTCCCGGAATTCGGTAGCAAAACCACGAATCATGTAGTTTTTCTCTGCTTTTGCTGTCACCAGTGCCATTGTAGTGGCAATTTCACAGCAAGTCAGTCCCATATCTGCAACCATGCTACCCATAGAACCAGAAACGTCCACGGCGTGCATGAACACTTTACCTGTGGGTTGCACAACACCAAAAGACAGTTCAACCGCCTTTTCTAAAATGTCCACAACTCGAGGAACTGGGTTCCAAGTTTTCTTACTGCGTCCTAATGTTCCACCAGATTGATAAGTTTTGAGTGCTTTCAAAACATCAATTGGATGGATGCGACCTTTACGCAGATGTTCTCTGCGATTAAGAACTGCTTCCACTTGCTGCAAATTAGCGCTTTCATCTGTTTGCAACACACCCAGTTCAGTCAAAGAACCCAAGTTACGCAACATTGCACCTATTGGCATTTCCTGAAATAGTAGATGCCAAGCTTCCCGATCCATTTTGCCCACAGGTGCAGCCATTTCGTGGGTTAAGCGTCCTTGGGAAATAGCTTCATGAGTTTGAGTTGGATTCCGCTTCAGCCACTCATACCACCAAATCTGCGCCAACGCTTCTGAGGGGATATCTGCTGGCAATTCTTCCCAGCCTCTGACTACCCACTCAAATAGTTGACGGTGATTTTCTGTAGGCGGTTTTACATGGAATAACCGCAACGCATCCCGGTGGGAGAAGCCTTGACGCTGTTGATATTTCAACAATTGATAAGCTAAACTCTTGACATCTTCCCGTGAAAGCCAACTTTTACCAGCTTCCCGCACTACTTTGCCAAATCCCCGCAGAGATTTGGTGTAGTTCAACCATTCGTAGAAGTGGCTACCAGTGCGGACAACTTGCGGGAAAATTTCACCAAACGCCTGTTTTGCTTCTGGTGCTTCACCCATTGATAGCAACACTAAAGCCAAGATAGGCGCACTGTTATTGATGGCGCGTCCATCGCTAGCATAAAGAATTTCTTCTGCGACACGTCCAGGATTTTCGGCAACAGCTTGTCTGACAACTGTCACAAAATCCTCAGTTAATTCCTGTTTACCAGCGTAGTAAGTGCTTTTTGCTGTGCCAACCAACAAACAACGGCGCAGCATTTTCCAAATACCAGCATCAAACATCCAGCCGCCGGAACGTCCCTGAACCATTTCTGCTTCTCGTCCGGGGATAGGTTGATTTTGAGGTGTAGTTGTCTTCTTTTTAGTAAAAAAATTGTAATTCATCGTTTCATCTCCCGGCCCTTGCGGGCAAAAATGAAAGGTGGCAGAGCAGGAATCGAACCTGCGACATCCGGCTTAAGAGGCGATAACCCTAATTCGTCGGCCTTTTCAGGCAAGGTGTGAACAAGGATGTTTTTCGGCGCTCTACCAACTGAGCTATCTGCCACATAAAAATTTTGGATTTTGGATTTTGGATTTTAAATTTAATCCAAAATTATTTGGTGTAGCGGAGCGGGATTTGAACCCGCGACCTCTCGAACCCTAATCGATAACCCTAATTCGTCGGCCTTTGCAGGCAAGGGGTGAACAAGGATGTTTAGCGCTCTACCTCTGAGCTACCCGCCACATGAAAATTTTGAATTTAAATTCAATCCAAAATCTAAAATTAATTGGTGTAGTGGAGCGGGAATTGAACCCGCGACCTCCCGCTTGGCAGGCGATAACCCTCTATTCGTCGGCCTTTTCAGGCAAGGTGTGAATAAGGATATTTAGGCGCTCTATCCACTGAGCTACCCACCACATATAAATTCAAAACTCAGCATTAAATTTGCTGTAACGAAGTAGGATTTTTACCTACACCTCCAGAAGTTTGATCGAGGGTGTTTTAGTTATATGCGATAACCCTCAATACGTCCGCCCTTCCGGGCAAGGTAGGCGCTCTGCCATTTGAGCTATTCGCTACTGCTGAAAGTTAACTTCCTAGTGAAAGTTGACTTGTATTATTAATGTAGTACATGTAATATCGATTGTCAAGGGTCTGACAAACCAATTTAGGATTATTGCTGTGGAAAGAAAAGTCTGAGGAGTACAAGCAAGCCATTGCTCAGAATTTCGGGAGCAGATTATCCGAGATGTATGGCGATCGCTCTCATCACAACCCTCTTATTTTCTCTGGCAAAAAACTTTTGTGCGATCGCAGAACGATATTAGATAAGCAGAAGGTTGATAAACCTATAACACCTATTGAGTAAAGATTTTGCCGAAAAATTTGCCGTAACTTTGCCAAAAGATACAAAAAAGTGTCTCAATTTTTGCCAATATAATAATATTATTTCCCAAAATTCACTTGGCAAAAATCGGCATGAGTGAGAAATCCATAGAAGGTAACGGTAAGGCTTTTCTCGTTCTACTTTTGCCCATCTCGTTTTTGATTATTTTCCTAGTTACCACTTGGAGAATTTTACTGGCGGTAATTGTGCTGGTAATTGCCTTCAAGCTTTGGCAGGAATATCAATGGCAACAGTGGACTGTGCGAGTTAACCCAATTTTTCATCAATTGGTTCGTGAAAATCAGGGCAGACTGACGCCAATGGACTTGGCAATCAGAGGCAATTTTCCTGGAACAACGGCAAAACGCTACTTGGATACTAAAGCCTCGGAATTTGGTGCCAGTATAGTCAACTCTGAAGAGGCAGGGCAGTCTTATTACTTTATAACTGCCAGCATTCTCGGCAATATTCTTGATAGTAGTGAGCCTGTTAAAGAACTTCCGGCTCAACCAGTTACTAAAACAGCGCGATCGCTCCTAGCACCACCACCAACCACACAGGAGGAAGAACCAGAAACCGAATCACTCCCACAGCAAACCCATGAGGAAGCTAAACTATCGCTGGAAAAACAGTTAATTTTTGGCTCTCTCATTCAATCTGAGCTTGCTAAACGGCTAAATGTCTATTCCAGCACGGTTTATAAACGGCGAAACGATCCAGAGTTTCCTGAGTGGAGTCGTAGCAAAGACCCTGATGGTATTGCCTGGTCATACTCGGAAAAAACTAAGGAGTTTTTCCCAGTGGAGAAAGAAGTTTGAAGGAGGCAAGAGGCAGGAGGGGAAATTATCCCTTTATTCGACCGAGAATTATTTGGCTGCCCTGAACAAGAGTTTAGTGCTGTTGTCTTAAACCCTTGCTCCCTCTGGTCGCAACAGTTCTAGAGTACGGACAGTCTTACTCCTGCCTTCTGCCTCCTGCCTCCTGCCTTCGTTGATTTTTGAATTCTAAACCTACAGCATCATTGATGGAATTTAATCCGCTTTGTTCTAGCTTGGAAAGTAAACCTGCTAGAATTCGGCGTACCATCATTGGGCCTTCGTAAATCCAGCCTGTATAAACCTGAATCAAGCTAGCACCAGCAGTAATTTTCTCCCAAGCATCTTCAGGAGAAAAGATGCCACCCACGCCAATAATCGGGATTTGTCCTTGAGTTTGCTGCCAAATAAAACGAATTACCTCAGTGGAGCGATCGCGTAATGGTTCACCACTAATTCCGCCAGCCTCATCCTGGGGTGATTTGCCAGTTTGGTCAATCACCTGGGTTTTCAGTCCATCACGGCCGATCGTGGTGTTAGTGGCGATAATTCCCGCCAGTTGGTAGGTTTTAGCAAGAGTTATAATGTCAGCGATCGCAACCCAATCTAAATCTGGGGCTATCTTGACAAAAATTGGTTTATGTGTAGTATTTTCTTGTTGTAATAAATCTAAGATGGCACTGAGCATAGAAGCATCTTGGAGCGATCGCAACCCTGGTGTATTGGGAGAAGAGACATTAACAACAAAATAGTCTCCCAAATCTTTGAGTAAATGAAAACTATCGAGATAATCCTGTGCGGCTGCTTCTAGGGGAGTTACTTTAGATTTACCCAAATTTATTCCTATGGGTATGGATCGGGTTAACTCATGCTTTTCTTGTGCCAAACGTGCCGCCATTACTGCTGCACCACTGTTATTAAAGCCCATCCGATTGAGAGCAGCTTTATCCAACGGTAAGCGAAACAAACGGGGAGGCGGATTTCCTGGCTGTGCGTGAAAAGTTACAGTTCCTAGTTCTGCAAAGCCAAAACCCAGGTTAGACCAAATGCCAGCAGCTACTCCATCCTTGTCGAAGCCAGCTGCTAACCCTACAGGATTTGGGAAGTTTAGCCCAAACAAATTTTGTTCTAGGCGGGAATCGTACAGACATAAAGACTGCTTTAGGCGTTGGTTTATCCAACTAGCAGGGGTTTGCGATAGCCAATTAAAACTGCGAATCGTCTGCTGGTGTAACCACTCTGAATCGGTTTTTACCACATTGAACAAAAGCGGACGAATCGCAAGTTGATAAATATCCATTTCAATCCTTAAAACTACGCGAATTCGGTAAACTGCCGCGTTTCCTCTTTAGCTCGTCGGAGTTCTTCTTTAGCTTGACGGAGTTCCTCTTTAGTTTGCCGTGCTTCCTCTTTAGCTTGTCGGAGTTCTTCTTTAGATAGCCGCATTTGTTCAGCAATCTGCCGCATTTCTTCGGCATAATTTCTCATTTCTTCAGCAAGCAGCCGGGTTTGTTCGGCATAATTTCTCATTTCTTCAGCCAGCTGTCGCTGCTCCTCTTGTGAGAGCCTGGTATCTTCAGCAGACTCTCGCTCATCCTCTTGCGAGAGCCTGGTATCTTCAGCAGACTCTCGCTTTTCCTCTGAGACTTGTCTCTGCTCCTCTTGAGCATCAGAAGGAGTTTCGCCCATTTCCCTAGCACTCCATAATTTAACTTTAACGAACCTGTTACCTACAATTTTTAGCAAACACCTGTGGCAATATTACTCAGGGTGCTTTTCTGGGCATCTTATATATTACAAGTTATGTTAACCAATAAATCAGATGGGGCAGCCGCAAAAACCTATAGCCGCCGAACAGCAGATCCTCTCTTTGGGGCGCGTCCTCCAGAGCCTCAGAGAAGAAGATGATGTTGACGTTCTGATTGAAACTACTATTTCTTATCTCAAAGAAGAGTTTGACTACAAACTGATTTGGATTGCTCTTTACGATCGCTTGAATCACATATTATTCGGCAAAGGAGGCATTACACCCGATCGTGACATGAGCTTTTTACGCCAAAGAGTTGTTCTAAGTCCTGGAGATTTATTAGAACAAGTAGTAATTGAACAGCATCCTTTGGGCGTAGCTGATTTGCAAACTGAAATCCGTGCCGCCGAATGGCGAAAAATTGCCGAAAAATTCCACATCCAAGGAACGATTATTTTACCAATTCGCTACAAAGACCGTTGCTTGGGCTTGCTGTTATTGGGTTCAGAACGCTGGGGCTACCTACTGACAGGAGAAGCAAAAGCACGTTTGATGATGGTTTTAGGTGAACTAGGGGCAGTGCTTTATCAAAATGAAATGCATAAGCACCAAAAGCAAACCAGGCGAACCGACGAGCCATTATTAGAATTGCTAGAAAATTTACGCACCCTCAGCAACCTGAATCAAAGACTTGAAATAGCGGTGCAAGCAACTCATAAATTTGTCTCCCCCAACCGGACAAATGTTTACTGGTTTGAGCGAGAAGGGCGCTACTTTTGGTGTCGAATGAGCAATCAGCTGGTCAAAATGGATCGCAATTCTAGCAGTCAGCAAGCAGCGGGAATGACTGTACAGGAGTTGAGCGATTTTTATTATGCTTTGGCAGTTAACCAAATAGTCTCGATTGGTGATGCCCGCAGTTCTTTAAAAAGCCATTTTACAGCTAAATTGCTGGAACGCTTGAAGGTGCGATCGCTCCTAGCAGCTCCGATTATCTGGCAAAAGAACTTAGTCGGTTTTCTGGCGGTGGAAAGCAATGAACCTCGCATCTGGACGGACACAGACAAAAATTTTGTCCAGGGTGTTGCTGGTTTAATCTCCCTAGTTACACCTACCGAAAGCATGGAAAGCACTATTAAACAGATTCAAGAGGATGCTCAACTGACTAGCCAAGTTGCCCAAGGTATCTATAGCGAACATGACCTTCAGATAACTTTACATAGTTGTGCTAAAAGAGTTTTAGCTCGATTAGGTGCTACTCGCTTTTTACTGTTGCAGTATGACTCTGAGCAGAAGAATTATCAATTTACTTATCAAAGTCAGCCTCATAATCGCCGACCGTTGACATTTACCCTGCATACTCTCAAAGAATTAGATGGGCAGCTTTTGGAAAGTTCAACTCAAGCGGTGGAAATTGAGAACTTAGATGAAGATTTACGCTTTTTTAATTGGCGACCCTCGTTGTTAGAGAATAATGTGCGATCGCTACTTGTTTGTAAATGCACTCATGAGCATATACCAGCAGCACTTTTGCTGATTACTCATGAAAGCCATCGTTCTTGGACAACTCTAGAAAAGGAATTGCTGTGGGCTGTCAGTCAACAGATTGGTGTAATTGTTCGTCAGTGGCAATTACATAACCGCACCACTCAGCAGCAAAAAACTTCCCAGGCATTTGAGCAATGCTTACGCATCCTGACACAATCCCAGAACAGCATTGAGGTCAAAAAAAAGCATTTAGAAGGTGCATCTCTCGAACAAATAGCATCAATTTTGGGTTGTCCCTTAGCGCTAATGCTATCCTGGGCACCTGGTGAAAGTTGGGCAGAAATTATCCCTGGAGTGATTGACAATAGCCAATTTGGGATTTTTTCTGATGCATCTATTTCTATCCAGGCTGAAGCCTTAATTCAGTGGGCACTTGCTACAGAGAGTTACCTGACTTTGAAGGTGGATAATTTACCTCCAGAAACGCGGAAATGGTTGAATGTTCCAGACAAAAGTCAAATTTTGGTAATGGCATTACGTACAACTGCTGATTATGAAACCACTGGTGTAGTGTTACTTGTAGACTATCAAGAGCGTCGCTGGTCAGAACAAAACCTGAGTGCAACAGCAACTCTGATTTCTCAATTAGCCTGGTGGCGTCGTGAAAAGCAAATTACCCGACTTTTAGAATCTACAACCCAAGAATTACGACAACTTAATTGGTACAAACATCGTCGCCTAGAGGAAATTCAAAGAATAACAGCGCACTCCCTTAAACAAATACACGATTTGGGCATTCCTGCAAATGAACTGACTCAGATGCGCTACCAGCTATTACTGCGGCAGTTAGATCATACAGCCACCTCTATGAGTGGAATGCTAAAACTTGAGAACTGGCAGCTACATATTAGTTGGGAAACTATGTCCATAGCCAGTTTACTAAAGCGAGCGCTCGAACGGATTGAAAATTTACTCAAACAACAAAAGCTGTGGATTGGGGTACATGGTTTGGGACAATCAATTGATGAGCAAGAAGCGCCCAAGAATTCTTCATTAGTTAGAGGCGTTCCTACCTCCAGCGCTCAATCTGCAATGGCGATCGCTGGTGATATTGTCAAAATAGAATTAGTTATCCATGAATTATTGGTTACTGCCTGTAACCGTTCTCAAACCTGCAGCAGAATTGATATTTGGTGTCGCCGTTTAGATGCGTCAAAACCCTCAGATATAAAGTATTCTTCTACAAGTGAAGGGGCTGAACATCAGACATCGCTAGAATTATCGATCACATATAATGGTGCGATCGAACCACAGCTACTCACAGAACTATATCAAAATATACCTAAAGATGTGCTTACTCCTTCCAACCTCGACCAACCACCAGCTTTACATCTGGTGATCTGCCAAAACCTCATGCAAGAACTAGGAGGAGAGTTGAATTTCTATCAGTTACCAGATAATCGGGTAGTCAGTCGCTTGTTGTTGCCGTTAGCTGTTCATGATTCTTAGTACAACTTTGCCTAAAATCGCGGCGAATGAAGGGTTGAAATTTAAACGCAGATGCGCTTCGCATTCCCACAGAGAAGATTAGTACAGATGTGCTGTGGTTAATTACTTACTTGTACGAGAACTGCTATAACTACAAGCTTTAACAATTTATCTTTGTCACTGTCAAGGCTAATTAAACGTAAATATAAAATTATATTGGCAATTATCTCAACTATTTTGTATATATTTACTGAGTCTATAAAGAGTTCAACAGGTAGCTTTTGATAACTTGAATATCTGAAAAATACGTGACATTTTTTTAAATAGTAGTTAACATATAACTTGATAAAACGCTGATTAGCACTATTATTAATTTTAATTCCGAACAAAAATAATTAACTGGACAACTTTGGCAAAAGTTTTCTATTAATTACGTTTGTAAATATTAATAATCTGGAAAGTTCTAGCAATTGGTCAGTATTTAATTATTGGTTAAATATTAGAACAATATTTAATACTTTGCATGAATGATTAAATCAATATTAATTTTTGAAATTGCATATTGCTTTTACATATTTAATCAAAGTTTTATATTAATTTTGGAATGGCAATAGCAGCTTAAGCCTAATTTTTTTAGCTAATGAGATGGAATCAGTGCATCAAATTATAACTGTCATTTTATGGATTTTAAGTTTACAGCAAAAATAATTTTATAGATGCTACAAAATATTTACAAGCATCAAGAGGATTAAATTTCAACTCTTAAGCTACAGCTTAGAAGAAAACCAATATAAAATTTATATGTCTGGAGGAATCTATCAATGAGCTTTAGATACTTCAAGCATTGGTTGAAATTTGGTTCAGTCCGAAGCATTATTTTTTTGGCTATAATATCAATTTCTAACTTGTGTAGTGCATCGGCTCAGATAACTAGGAAAGGGGGAATTGACTGGATTTTAGTAGTAGATACTTCTGCTTCAATGCGTGGTGTAGGTGGAACGAAAAACATTTTTGAACCAGTCAAAAGTTCTATTACTGAATTTGTTAATACGGCTAGATTAGGCGATACGGTTACTATTTATAGCTTTGCTCGAGATGTCACACTAAACGCCAATGATATCACTATTAACAGTAATCCAGACAGAGGTAAACTCAAGCAAATAATTAGCTCACTTCAAGCTGAGGGTGTGCGTACTCATACAGGTAAAGCTGTGCAAAAGGCTTTGCAACATTCTGCCCTGTTAAATAAACGTGCTAACGCTCTTGGTCGTACTGTCAGTATCGTATTTCTGACGGACGGATTAGAAGATGTGCGTGGTATTCCTAATCCCGTTTCTATTCCTGGGAATACCCAGTTTCTACGTGAGCAACAATGCAAGCCCTACATATTTTTTGTGTCTTTAGGATTAAAAGAACACGAAAAGCAACTGAATGACTTTGCTAACAATCCAGCACTTTGCGGTAAGGGGCAAGTATTGCGAGATCCTGGAGGAGTTCAGCTGAACCAACTGGCTCAAAATATCCGACCAGCGCTAATTAAGCCCAAGCTTGATGTTAATCTACCCACTACCAATTTACTGCCAGTATTGCCAGGAGCAACTACTGAACCGCTCAAAATTAATAGCATCAGTAATGTCAATGCTAAGGTAAGTTTACAACTGGAAGACCCTCAGCAAAGTGGTATTCGCTTAATTTCACCCGATCGCACCATTGACTTAGTTGCTAATCAAGCAACAGTCATTCCCGTGCGTTTACAGATACCAGCACAGGCAAAGGGGGGCGCTAGTAGCTTGCGCTTGGTGTTGATCGGCACAGACCAAGCGATCGCACCAATTAAAATTGACCTACCTTTAACCATTCAGTCGAAACTACAAATACAACCTACAAAAATAGATTTTGGCTCAACAGAGGTAGGCAAAACCACTGAAACCCAAACTTTGGTAGTTCGCACTAATATATCTGGAACAGCCAGCTTACAGTTGCAAGGCAATTCCAGAAAGATTTCTGTAGCAGAACCTTCAGCAGCTATATCCTTACAACCAGGAGAAACTAGTATTCCTGTGCAGTTGCAGGTTGCTGATAGCAATTTTGAAGGCGATCGCACTTTCACCCTAGTCCTGACCCCAGATAACTCAATTGCTAGTCCTGTCAGTGCGGAAGTTCATCTACATATTTTGCTCCCATTGGGACGAAAAATAGTTATTTGGTTGCTTTTAGGGCTGTTGATGTTGTTAATTGCCCTGATAGTAGTTTGCTTGATTCAACGCAAAACGCCCTTGGAATTAGTCGAAGATTTCCGCAACCGCAACCGTTTAGAAGGAGCATTGGTAGTGCTAGAACCACTGCCACAATCATTGGAAGACGAAGAGATTAGTCTCACTCACCTACAGAAGGGTAGAGTATGCCTGAGTGATTTGATACCAGCCATTGTGGCTACAGATTCTGATGCTGAGTTAGTCACAGTTTGGCGGGCAGGTAAAAAAAATATAGATTTGCGGTGTTTGAAAGGTGTAATTTTTGTCAATACTAAAAAGATAAATACAGATGAACTCTACAACGAGGACATCATCCAGATTGGCAATGTTAAGTTGCAGTTTAACTGGATTGAACACCAAAGGCCCTCTGAGCCAAGCAGTGGGCAGACAAACTTTTGAATAATATCACAGGAAAGTGAATGTTAAGTCCCACGGTTGTGCGTCCCACGGTTGTTTTTCGACCTACCGTTGTTATCGGGTTAGGAGGAACGGGTTATGAAGTCGTACTCAAACTTAAAAAGCGATTCATAGATGTTTACGGCTCAGTACCAGAAGTTATTCGTTTTATTTCGATTGATACTACCGAAAATATCCAAGAACGAGAAAAATCACCTGATGGCACTAAGGTTTTCTTAGAACCTAATGAACTTTATGCAATTTCTGTTGCCAATCCCCTACCCCTAACACGTAACGACCACATCGCGGAATGGTGGCCTAGGGACATTCCAGCAGCCAGCCTGATCAGTGGTGCTGGACAGATTCGGGCCCGGGGACGGCTCGCCTTATTTGCGAAAGTAGGCGATATTGACGCTTTAATTGCTCAAGCAATTAATTCTGTCCGCGAAATTCGCACCAGCAAACAAACATTTACAGATAACTTTCAAGTTTCCAGTCGGGATGGTGTCGAAGTTTTTATTGTTGGCAGTTTGGCTGGTGGGACGGGCAGTGGCACATTCTTAGATGCGGCTTTTTTAACACGGCAACATCTGAATAATTTTTCCAACATTACGGGGGTATTTGTTTTACCCAGAGTGTTTGCCAATATTCCCCAAACTCACTTGGTCAAGTCTAATGCTTACGGTGCTCTTAAGGAAATCGAATACTTTTGGGGATTGTCACCATCTAATAGTATTGAGATTGATTATGGTATCAGAAAAATCAAAGCCGATCGCCCTCCTTTTGATGCTGTATTTTTAATTGACGGGGTTAACAAAAATGGAACCGTAGTCGGTCGTCCAGACGATTTGCAAAATTTAGTTGCAGATGGCTTGTACATCCAAATTGGTTCTCAAATCGGTCTAGACGCTGCTAACGTTGCTGATAACATTCGCGCTTATCTGGCAACTGGTGAAAAAGTTCGAGGACGCAATATAAATTACTGTAGTTTTGGCTTTGCTACCCTGACTCTGCCAGTACAGCAATACGAGCGGATGAAATTAGAGGATGCTCAAAGCTTGCTGAAGAATGAGTTAATGGCATCTACCCCAGCAATCGATTTAGAAAGCGACATCGCCCGGTTTTTAGAAGATTGCAAGTTAGCAGACGCTACTACTGTCTTGAATGCGTTGACTGAAAGCGATCGCGGCGGACAGATGAAACCCGAATTTAGAATTGGCGAAATCCGTCACGATCGCACAGCTTTGGCGACAATCAAAGAACTTTACAAACGGCAGTTAGATCAATTTGAACAACGGACGGCTCAAGAATTGGGATTGAATTTTCATCGCTTAGAGCAAACTGCAACTGCTGCGATCGCAACTTTCTGGGAACGCGGTCTTAACCGTCCCAATGGACTAGCTTATGTTTTGGACTTTTTGAGCAAACTTTCCCAACAATTAGATGAATTACAGCAAAATGTGCAACGCAAGTCACAAGAGGCACAATCTAGTTTCAATGCTTTGAAATTAGAACCACAAGAAGAAAAAATTAAAGAAGCCGCAGAAACTTGGTTCCCAAATAAAAACACTATTCAAGCTGCTTGCCAGAGATACAAAGAACGGGCTGATCAAAAGTGGAAGACTTATTTACATTGGAAACGGTGTGATAAAGCGGCTGAACTCTATGGTGTATTGCGGACTAAGGTAGAAGAAATCCAGGAAAAATGCCAACGTTTACATAGCAACTTAGATAAAGTTTATCGAGATTTAGAACAGAGTTATCACGAGGTCAACCGTCAAGGAAGTAACGATAATCCTTTTATTCACACCATTCAGCGCATCAATCTGCAATCAAAACGCCCCAAAGTTACTGGCGAAGATTTTATCCGTTGGCATCGAGAACAGTCTCAAACTTTAACGAATTGGTCTGAGAAAAAAGCTGAAGATGTCGAGATTGAAATTCTGAGATTTGTCGATGAAGCTTACTATCCTCTCACCAGTATGACTGTGGAGGAGGTTTTAACAGATAGCAATCCCGAAGATGCAGGGCAAGATTTGCAACAACTTGGCAAACTTGCAGTTCCTCTCTGGCAGTATGAAGTATCGGAAATTCCCATTCAACAGCAGCACCTAATCACAGAATTTTATTACTACGGAGTAGAGAGTAACAATACAGTTTTTAGCAATCCGCCTCTTTCTAGTCGCTTGCCTAGAGGAAATAATAATCCTTCTTTTGTACCGACAGGCGAACCTCATAAGGTGATGCTGTTTCGAGTCGAAATTGGTGTTCCCTTATTTGCGTTCAACGGCATGAGGGATATGGAGTCAGCTTACCTAGATCCCAATAAAGTCTTTAAGCATCTGCATCGCAATTGGACAAACTTAGCTAATTTAATTCCTCCAGAAGACGACGGTGGGGCGTTGCGTTGGTTTGCTTTAGCCCTAGCACCCGATCCGTATAAATTAGTTGTCAATCAGGGTAAGAAATATTTCGTTTCTACAGAACAAGCGAAAAGATTAGAAGGCGGAGTTTTGCCATTGGGAGGCGATCGCAAGTCAGCATTTAAAACTTTCAAAAGTAATTTACCTCTAGTCAAGGAAATTGCTAACAAAGTTGAGCGTATTACCCATGAAGACCAAGACAAAGCCAAATTTACTTTGCAAAACTACATCAATCACCTCAATCAGGTTTTAAAGGGAGGCAAGGTTGATGCCCAGATTCAAGAACAGGTAGAAATGGAAATCCAGGAAATTGAAGCTTACCTGGAAGATATAGATGTGATTATTTAGCCCCATAGTTTGCACTCTGAGAGTGTCCCCATGCCAAAACCAACTATTTTACTTGCACTCGATCCTCACAGTGCCGCTTTTTGTGCAGCCATTAAACGGCAACTACAAGAATTTCCAGCCGCCGAAAGCTGTTTAATTCAAACTTATACCTTAACTTGGGATGGTCAAGCTTTTGGATTTAGTGGCGAGTTAGATCAATTTGCTGACATGAGTTTTGATCTTGCTCAAACTCATAGTAAACAAGCTTATGTCTCCAAAATTCGTACCCAGTTCAGCGACGCGACTGGCGAACTGCAAACTGCACTGATTGAATTACTGAAAACGGCTAGTCAATCAAAAGAAGCGATCGCTGCGAAACGCCAAGGAGTGAAAATCAGCAGCAACCATCGAATATATCTCATGCTGTCACTCAGCAATCAATTTGCTAGGGCAGTAGTTTTTGACATAGTGCGCTTAATTCGTTGGCTATTTTCTAAGTACTTTATAGATGTTCCTTACAGCCTAGAAGCTTTATTGCTACTGCCAGGGTTATTTACCCAAGTTACAACTGCTGATTACGGCGCTGCTTACACGCTCCTGAAAGAGTTAGATTACAAAATGACCACTGGAGTTGTAATTACAGGTGCCCAAAAAGCAGCACCTTTTGATAACTGCTGGCTGATGGACGAGCGAATTGGGGGACTAAGGGATAATTTACCTAGTTATGCTGATGCTTTGGCAGGTTTTCTCACTGTGGAACCGGAAACCAGTGGCTTATTGATTGGTGCCCAAAAAGTGCGGGGAAAAATACCCGCCTATAGTTCATTTGGTTATGGAGAACTGTTTTTCGCAGGAGAAACAACTATTAACCGTTTGAGTGCTGCCTTAGCTGCTGATATTATGATCGAGCAGTTTTTACCGAAAGCAGAATTTACTCCAGAGGCAATTCGCAAATGCCTGTTAGATGCCAAAGGATTTATACTCAGCGAAGATTTCAGTAATGCTTTTCTCGGATTAGAAAGAGACAACGGCAAACCAGTTTGGCAAGATTTTAATCCGCGCCTTGAGATGCGTGCTGGCCAGGCTCAGGAATATGGGATGGAATTACAGCGTGCTTATCGGCAATTTGAAAATAAAGAGCTACTTTCCTATAAGCGCACGCTGGAAAATTGTTGCAAACAATTACAGGCAACACTAACCGTCTTCTTAGACCGCACCATTAATCGCTATGCTGATGCTACACCTAGAGGCTTGCATGAAGCAACTAGGCTATTAAACATATTGACCTTTTTGTATTTGGAACTGCAAACGGATGCCGTAGGCGATCAATCCCAGAATCTGGTTACAGAACTGCGTGCGGCTGAAGCATTTCTCGACTCAAGATTGCAGGTAACAATTGATAAAGAAGCCACCCAAAAGCTACTCAACCAAGTTGTGTCCTTAAAATTGCGGCAGCAACAATTACAAGATATTTTAGCTGAAAGAAAATCTGAAGAACAACTGCAAGAGCTACAAACAACTCAGAAACAGTTAGAAACGGCAATTGCTGAGTACCGTCAAGCGTTAAATGCCGAAATCGAACAAGCTCGACAAATTCGCTTTACGGCGATCGCTCGTGCTCGTGAACAAGCCGAAGCTGCGATCGCTGTAGCTCAGAACCACTTAACGGCTATTGAAAATCAACTCGAAAAAGCCACAGATAACTTAGATGAACTACTAACAGAAGAAAACCGTTTTCGATCGCAGTATCTGATCGTTTATCCTACCTTGGCTACTGCTGCTTTATTAGCCTTGCTAATTCTGACCGGAATTTTCAGCCAATCAACACTATGGCTATTTTTGCAAAAGTTTTGGGCTAACTTAGTTACTTATCTGCTTTGGACTGCGGTAACAATTTTGACTTACTTAGGTATCGTTTGGCTCAAGTACAGCACTAATATTCGCGATCGGATTCAGAAGGTTCAGAAACAAATTAAACGCCTAGAAAGCACTATTAAAGCAACCGCTGTAGAATTGCGTCGCAGTTATAATGAACAATTAAAGTTAGAATACGATTTATACGCCCAAAATCTCCGTGTCGAGGCGTTAAATTATTTGATTAAAACAGCTAAACAAAGAACTGAAACCTTACGTCAAACTCTGTCCGATTTCTCTGAGATATACAATAATTTAGTTGCTCAACGCGATCGAGCTACAACAAAGTTCTCCGAAATTCGGCTTACAGTTCTCACTGATGCGGATATTGATACTTATTACCAAAGTTTCCTTTCCACATTACCAACTGAAAAGTTTACTCAACAACAGGTTAGCCGTTCTCACTCGTGGAAAATTTCTGCTGAAGAATTTCAGAACCAACTTATGCCCTTTGCTCGCCAGCAATTCGAGCAATTGGGTAATTTGTCTATTGGCGAAGTATTAAAGCAATCAGATTTAATTGCCGCTAATACAGCTAATTTGCGTTTGAATCAACTTTATGATAACGCTAATTTGTTACTGCGAATTCAAGATATTGACACTAACTTAAACCCAACCTCTCAACGGGAGATTACCCTCTGGGTGGGAGCAAAAGATAAAGAACAAATTTTTGCATTTTACAGTCGATTTAGTCGTACTTTAACCGCTTTGGTAGCTGAAGATGAGCAGCGATTGTGTATTTTGACTCGTTCGTTGGGTTTTCCGGCTTATTTTCTTAGTCAAATTGAGTATTATCGAGACTGCTACGAACGGACTCAGAGCGAACAAATCGAGCCAGACGAAAACATTCCCGATTTAATCCCAGAAGAAATTGGTTCTGGTAGAGAATTAAAACTAGCTTATCAAACCCTACTGTTAGCGATCGCTCTTGGGCTACTATCCCAGCATTCTCAAGGCGATTATCAATTTAAGAGTCGGTCACTTGGTAAAGACCGAGAACAAATTGCCTTAGCTTTAGCAACTGAGTTTACCCTTCAGGAACTCTATGGAGACTTAGAAAAACGCCTTGAAACATTTGAACGTGATTTTATCTACCATAAACTACAGGAATTCGGAACATCGGCCTCATATTTAAATCTTTACGAACGTAAGCTTTTGGATCGTCTACTTTCAGACTATAACCCTCTGAATTAGGCATTCAATCACCTTTTTTACTTCTCTGGAAACTTAATATACGACCTAACCCAACCCCTAAACGGCTTCCAGTAAAAAAATATCCCATCTCTGCGGGACGCTCCGCGAACGTAGGGGTGCAAGACCTTGTGCCTCCAGTCAGATATTAAGTC
Organism: uncultured Nostoc sp.; assembly: GCF_964247315.1. GTDB lineage: Bacteria > Cyanobacteriota > Cyanobacteriia > Cyanobacteriales > Nostocaceae > Nostoc. The sequence goes on along the minus strand of NZ_CAXTTT010000006.1, from coordinate 13,930 downwards.
ATAGACTCAATGAATGCATTCCCAGTTCTGACTGGGAACAAGAAAAGTCTTATCAAGCTAGGTTTTTAGGACTTGTGTGTACACTGTAGCTTTTTAAGAGGCACTAAGGACGATCTTTAGACTATGCACCTTAACCAAACCATATTGCTACCAATTTTGACTTCGACAATTGGTACAGGCGATCGTCGCTTGATTTTCCAGTGACTTGCTTGCCATTAAAGGATGCTCTGGCATCAACATCACTTATGTAAACTTCTGCCTATCTAAATCCTTACGTAAATACCAATAAAAAAACTCTCCTTTTTACTCAAACTTTACAACGATATAATCGATGCACGGCTAGTATAAGTATGTAAGGAATTACCGAATGTACAGAAAATATAAGTAAATTACTGATATGGTTATTACTTAGTTTTAATGTATAAACGGTAAAAAAGTATTCGTTTTTATATAGAAGGTTTCTTCTGCATAAGACAAAACCAGCTTGAGAATTTCCCAAGTTGTTCATCCTACTTGCCTATATTTTACTCCTGCTCATTAGTAAGGAGTCAGTAAGTATGGCAAATTTACAACACTATCATCATAAAAAGAAAAATGGAAACTTGTATGAAAAAGTACATCAAATTTGTCAATCGTTTTTTTGCACTAGCTACTCCAGCGATCGCTACTTCGATATTGGCTACCTTACCGAGCCAAGCTGCTACCTTTGCACGTTCTGAGTCAACATTCAACATCAACAACTTTAGTAGCAACACTTTAGATGTTAGGACTTTCATTGATACTGAGACTAAAGCAATTAGCACAAGTGGACGTGGCCAAGTAACTGCTGATGCTAACGCTGAGGCTAAGTTTAATATCGATACAAACAACTCTGCCTCCAATTTGTCCTTGAGCCAAGCTGAAGGTAAGGGTGATGTCTATACAGGGTCGGCGAAAAGCTTGGCTGGGATTATCGGTTATGATTTTATAGTAGACAAAGACAAAGAGTTTTCTTTTGATTTCAGTGGCTTATTTAACCTTAAAACATCCATTGATGATGCACTGACTGAACGTGCAAATGCTAGTGGAGAGTTCTTATATGAGTTATACGACAGCGAGACTCTTGAGCTTTTAGACTCTTTCAAGATTTCTGGAAATTTATCAACTATAGGTAACAATGATGCTTTTGTATTTGAACCGAGTAGTAACATAACTCTTGATTCATCTATTGATAAATCTTTTGGCGCAACAAAGGAATCTGCTTCGACTAGCTTTAAGGGTAAATATTCCCGTACTTTCGATAAGTCAACTCGTTTATTATTAATAGAATCTAAAAGTAATCAGGTGAGCGTATATACTGTCCCAGAACCCTCAACAATTCTAGGTTCGCTGTTTAGTTGCACTATGTTTGGTGCTGTCTCGATACGCAAGCGTAAAAGAGCTTCTTCGGCTGCGTTGTTGGTTAATAAGGATTTAAGGTCTGTTTAGTATGTTTGCACTGAGGAAAATTCAGGTAATGGATAGCGAAAGCAAAGTCACATTAATCCATCGTAAAAGTGAACTGGCTAAAAGACACTGATAAGTCAGACCAAAACTACTCTATTCTCTGTACTTTTGGCTAATATTGCTCTGCACAGTTTAGAAACCATAATATAGCGGTTCCTATTCAGATGCGTTACACAACTTTATATCACAAGTGTAAGGGTATGGCTTGCCATACCACTACGGGTGTAACTCACATAAACGAGAACTGCTATAAAAAGCGTCTTCCCTGAAAAATAAAAATTAAGGGGAAATGGCATTTATAGAAACCCCAAGTCATTAGGTATGCAAATGATTTTGTAATTTTGCACCCTGACAAGCAAGCATTAAAGAAATGCAAATAAATAGCTATAACAATGAATTTGTCATCTCTAAGGGATTAAAGTGCGAACTTAGTCTTTATCGATTACTCTGTATAAGCCAGTCATCTCCCAATTATTTGGTTTCGACTGAATGAATCACACTTTATAGATGTGTTTTCGTCCCTATTGATTACACAAACACACTTACAAACGTGTGTTCTAGTGGATAGTGTAATCTTGACAATTTCACTGCAACTATGAGCATTTCTGGCTTGTATATTATGGGTTTAACGCAACAATGACTTAAAAAAACTTTCCCAAAATACTCAACTCAAGTACGGAACTAATGCCAAGATACTGTAAATATCGTTTTAAGCCCAGAGTACTCTTTTTACAGTTGTCATAAAACTGAGAGATAAAAGACCATGCTCATTCTGCACTGGCAATTGCCATTGAGTTAAATTCATTAGCAAAAGAAAAGTTAGCTGCAAATACAGCAGAATGAATTAAATATTTATGCAAATCATTTTTAGCTGCATTTTTAACATTTATCTATAGCAAAATACAGCTATTTCAAATGAATTTTACAGTCAGAATTGCATTATCTACTGCTGTTATCTGGGCTAACTTTTCATAAGCTTTGAACTCAAAAACAAGCATAGTCATTGAGCAACACCGAAGTGTCGCTTTTACCTACTGTCTTATACTGCTATATGTGGTATAAGATAGAGGTATAAAAATATTCCTAACAAGCTTTTATGGACATCGCCCATAAAAGCTTCCTACAATTTGGTTATGCCAGCTTTAGGAAACTGTTGCCGATGTATTGGCAGATGCAATAGCCTTATCACCATCAGTAATAGCGCCAGCAAGAGCGCCACCAAGAGCACCTGCAACAATACCTTCAATAGTGTATTTGCCTACTTTATAACTGCTCTTGTTAGCAGTAGAATAACTACGTGCGTAAGCAGATGCAACTCCCCCTTGTACTTGACTAAGATCGGAAACTTCATCTTCACAAAAACTGAGATCGGAAATTCTTAATCGTTCCATAAAAAAGCTCTCTTTGAAAAACGAATGTATTGCTGAAAGTTTTTGAAAACTTTCAGCAATTTTTCTATCTAAAATGCACTGTAGTACACTGTGGTACTAAGGCATATTTAGCCGGCAGCAGAACTAGATGAACCGGTACTAGCAGATAGGCTGTATTTCTTGGAGACAGCAACGGTGCTAGTGGTAATGCTGGTGATAGCGATGTTTTTACCATAAGCAAATGCTTTTGAATTAGCATCTGCAAAAGCTATTCCACCTTGAACATTTTCATTTTCAAGAACGGTTTCTACATGAGAAAGATCGTTGATAATCATGATTTTACTTTCCTAAGAATTAGTAAGGTCAACTTGTTTGTTGTCGTGCCACTACAACTTGTTTTTTAGTGACATACAAAGAATAGCACTATTAGAATTCAATGAATAGTAGTTTTACGTAAATTTTATTTTAAAAAAGAAAAAACATTCTACTATCAAGTTATTTACAGTATTTAATATTTATAAATGGTTTGAAAAGTACTTTGCTATGTATTATCAAGCTATTTTCAACCTCTAGTATTTAGAGATTGTTTTAAAAGTATTTTGATATGACTTTAGGGTTTTTAATCCCCCTAAACTCCAGGGCTGTTTCATTCGATCTATTAAGGATGGGGAAGTTAGTAATCGAAAAATTACTATCTCAAAGAGTCAATTTCAGTGCGTTAGCGAAACCTTGCTGGAGGCATCACCATTTTCTGGTGCAATCAGATTTTTTATTCACCTGATTTGTTTGCTTGAAACGCTTGTAAATCAGCACCTTTTAGGCAATGAAACAGCCTTGCCCTAACCCGTCAGGGGTGTTTCATGGCCTTCATTGGTATCAGTCAACTTAAGCTAACTAAAATTCCTTTAAAATCTCATTGCCTATCGGAGACTGGAAATGCTGCCTCCCATTAGGCATTCCCAGTCTCCGATAGAAAGCGAGATAATAAAAGCTTTAACCTTAAGTTGACACCAATGCAAGTCCTTGCGCCTCTACAAATCTAGAAATAATTTGGGATAATTTATTTTTGCAAGTCCCTAAAAGAGCAGGATAGTAAGATTCAAAGCCTCTCTTGTTTTAGCAGAGATGTTGCAAATAGGTCTAAGGATAGATTGACAATATATTTGTTCGTTGAATATATCCTGCCTTCGTAGCAAACTGGTTATAATTATCTTCCATCTCCTTCGGAAATGAAATTCTCATTTACACAGTATTTATATGGGACGTGTTCGTTCTAAATCTGACCTACCTACAAAAATCTGTCCGGTATGTCAACGTCCTTTCACATGGCGTAAAAAGTGGCAAGATTGCTGGGACGATGTGAAATATTGCTCAGAACGTTGTCGTCGTCGCCGTTCTGAAGCTCAAAATGAAACCAACCGCAATACAGACGCAAATAGCGCAAGAGATTAATGGAGTTACAGGTGCAACCTAAATTAATTATTCATGGAGGGGCTGGTAGTTCTCTCCACGGTAAAGGCGGATTAGAGGCGGTGCGCCGATCGCTGCATACAGTAATAGAAGAAGTTTATTCTCTACTATTGTCAGGAGCAACTGCCTCAGAGGCTGTGGTGCAGGGTTGCCAAATGCTCGAAGACAACCCCCGCTTTAATGCTGGTACTGGTTCAGTATTGCAATCTGATGGACAAATTCGTATGAGTGCTTCCCTGATGGATGGTGCATCAGGGCGGTTTAGTGGTGTGATTAATATCTCGCGGGTGAAAAATCCTATTGATTTAGCGCAATTTTTACAAAGCTCGCCAGACCGAGTGCTATCAGATTTCGGATCGGCTGAGTTGGCGCGGGAAATGCAAATTCCCAGCTATAACGCTTTAACTGATTTGCGGTTACAAGAGTGGATACAAGAGCGTCAGGATAATTTTAAAAGCATAATGGCTGGCGTGGTAGCAGAACCCGAACTGCTAGAAACCAGCAATGCCGGACGCGGTACCATCGGTGTAGTAGCTTTAGATGCATCTGGTAAGCTAGCTGCTGGCACTTCTACTGGTGGTAAGGGATTTGAGCGGATTGGCAGGGTAAGTGATTCGGCGATGCCAGCAGGTAATTATGCTACTAGTAATGCTGGTGTTAGCTGTACTGGCATTGGCGAAGATATCATCGATGAGTGTTTAGCTGCACGGATTGTAGTGCGTGTCACTGATGGGATGTCACTGAAGGAGGCCATGCAGCGATCCTTTGGGGAAGCGCACGAGAACAAACGCGATTTGGGAGCGATCGCCTTAGATGCTAGTGGAGCGATCGCTTGGGGAAAAACTAGTGAAATCTTACTCGCTGCCTACCACGACGGCGAAAAAATTGGTGATACTTTGGAATGGACTGGCAACGAACTGATCGGCTATTGTTGAATCAGTTTCAGGGCTTCGGCTAAAGTTTCTTGCTGGTCAACCATTGCAGCTAATTCTTCGGCTTCATAACGCCCCTCAAAAGCTTCTAGCGCCGCTCTTTTCAGTGCCACTTGATATCCTTGTTCCAGAATATCGAGTAATTCTGCTTGATTCAAGTAAAAGCCACCGGATTTGCGGCGCTTGTTTATTTTGTTGATTTCACGCACTGTATTTTCTATTGAAACATCCCAAGAGCGAGTAGAACGTTTTTCGGACTTTTGTTTAATTAAATGGATGAGCAGAATCACACCATAACTATCAATTTTATTGATTTTGTCACTGAGGCTCATTTCTTCTAACTCATCCACCAACAGCAGCGCCTCATGGATTTTGCCTTGTTCTAGAAATTGCCTAAGTTCTAGCAGTTCTTCCATGTTATATGTTGAGATTTTGGCTTTACCACTAATCTAGCTAGATTAGACAACTCGCAAAAATCCTGGTTTATGCTCTCAAACCACAAATCAACCGCGATTAACACCGATGAATTATTTATGTTGATCTGTGGTTTTATTGTCAACACTTTTCCTACGCCAAGCTGGTTTCACCACCTGACGACTACGGGCAATTACCAGAGAATCATCAGGCACATCTTCTGTAATAGTGGAACCAGCAGCAATATAGACATCATCTCCCAAGGTGAGTGGAGCCACTAAAACGCTATTGGAACCCGTTTTTGTCCGATCGCCTATTTTTGTACGGTGTTTTTTCACGCCGTCATAATTGGCAGTAATTGTACCGGCACCAATATTCACCTGATTGCCAACAACGCTATCACCTATATACGACAAATGTTTAGCATTTGTGCGATCGCCTAACTGCGTATTTTTCAATTCCACAAAATTCCCCACACAGCAACCAGCACCCACTTCTACCTGACCGCGCAAATGAGCATAAGGGCCAATTCGGCTTCCCGCCTGCACAGTGCTATCTGTCACCACTGAATACTGCACCGTGACATTTTCAGCCAACTGGCTATTTTCAATTAAACTTCCCGGCCCAATGTGACTTCCTGTTTGAATCACTGTATTTCCCCGCAGGTGAGTTTGGGGTTCAATAATTACATCCAGCTGCAATTCCACTGTTTCATCAATGGTGATGCTTGTGGGGTCGATGAGGGTCACACCCGCCAGCATCCATTTTTCCTTGACTCGTTTTTGCAAAATTTCGTATGCTGTTGCTAGTTGCAAGCGATCGTTGATGCCGAGAATTTCTTGGTAATCTTCCACATCCACTGCCATTACTTGGCCCACCTGAGTCACGGCATCGGTAAGATAGTATTCTTTTTGGGCATTGTTTGCCTGGAGATGGGGAAGCACCTTTGCCAAATCTGGCCAGCGAAAGCAGTAAACTCCAGCGTTAATCCGCTGATTTTGTCTTTGAGCAGCCGTACAATCCTTGTGTTCGACCATTTGCTGCACAATATTTTCATCGTTACAAAAAACGCGCCCGTAGCCTGTGGGGTCAGGTAGGTGCGAGGTGAGAATAGTGGCAGAGTTTTGATTTCGGACATGAGTTTGTAACATCTGCTTAAGAGTTTCGCTGCGTATTAACGGTAAATCGCCGTTAAGTACCAGCAAATCTCCAGTGTAATTTTCCAAGTGAGGAAGTAATTGCTGGATAGCATGACCTGTCCCCAATTGCACAGTCTGTTCAACAAACTCCAAACTGGGAATTGAATGCATGGCGGCTTGCACTTCCTCGGATTGATATCCCACAATCACGATTCGCCGTGAGGGCGAAAGTGGTTCTACACATTCGAGAACTCTCTCTATTAGCGACCGCCCACCCAAAGAATGTAAAACCTTGGGTAAGCGTGATTTCATCCGTGTGCCGCGTCCTGCCGCTAGAATTGCTACAACTACCATAATTAGCTATCAGCTATCAGTGAATTGTGATTAATGCTGTTGGTACTTTAAAATCTCGGCTCAAATCATACCAGCTAATTATAAAAGACTGAAAATATCAAAGGAGTCAGAATTCAGGAGCCCGTATAACTTCGCTCATAAAAAGCAGAGATTATGATAATGCAAATTAGCGTTTATTACAGCAGCTACAAATCATTACTCCCTATTCCCCACTTTTCCCTTTTTGTTGACAAGAGCAAATAAACTCTGTAAATTGCTGCATTAGTTTCGGATTACGCCAACCGGAATCACTTTCTTCTTGCATCACTAAAAGGGCTTCTGCTGAAGTAAAAGCTCTTTTGTAAGGTCGTTCGCTGGTTAGGGCATCGTAAATATCAATTAACTGAAATACTTGCGCTAGGTAGGGAATATCATCCCCCTTGAGTCCATCGGGGTAGCCTGAGCCATCCCAGCGTTCGTGGTGATGACGAATAATCGGAATTACACCGCGCATACTCCGTAGTGGTTGGCAGATTTTTTCTCCAATCAAAACGTGCCGCTGCATAATTTGCCAATCTTCGGGGGTGAGTTTGCCTTTTTTTAGCAGCACAGCATCGGGAATACCTACCTTACCGATATCGTGGAGATAACCACCCCACATCAAATCTCGAATTTGATAGCGTGAGAGGTTGAGGTATTCACCAAAAACTTGTCCCAGTTTTACTAGACGTTCGCAATGGTTGCCTGTATTGGGATCGCGGCTTTCAATGGACATGGCAATAGAAAATAGTACTTGTTCAGCATGGTCTAAATCTTCGTTCAGACGCTTCTGCTGCACCAAGGACTTTACACGCGCCGCTAGTTCTACCCGATCAAAGGGTTTGGTGAGAAAATCATCTGCCCCAACTTCAATTCCCCGAATGCGCGATCGCCTGTCATTTAACGCTGTAATAAAAATTACTGGGATTAACCTAGTCTGCTCATCCTGTTTAAGCAATTGGCACACTTCAAATCCATCCATTCCTGGCATCATTACATCCAGCAAAATCAAATCTGGTTGTTTTTGAGTTACCAATCCAACAACAATAGAACCACTGTCCGCCTCAATTACTTCGTATCCTTCCATCCCCAAGAGGGCAACAGCAGTCATCCGACTGGCGGCATGATCATCAACTACTAAAATCTTCGGCGGATCTAAATCAAACCCATTCACTTTAGAACCTTTGGCTTGTAGTGTTTTAGAGACCAATGAATCATCACCACAATTAACATCAGATTTTATCCAAGAAGACATTGCTTGCCTATCTTCAAGCATAAGATATCCTTGAGATAAGCCTAAAGAATAACCCTCCGCATTTTGCGATTCCACGGCATGATTTGAACCGATACTCTTCATTGTGCTAATGGGGTTTGCCCCATTAACAATTTTTTCTGTAAAGCCTGTATGGTTGGATTTCCATTGAATCACAAAGGCACTCCAAGTTTTTGCACAAGTTAGTTAACAGTGTCAGATTTTAAAAACAAATTTAAGATTTGACTGTATCTGAGTCAGAGTTTCGATATGGATTATTATGCATGATGTCAAGCTGCCGCTCGGAATTTTTCGCAGCATGTATGTTTTATGTTACGAACAAGGTGGATCTTGTTGTCAAATTTTTTGCTTCTAATTCCAGTATGATAAATTCTCACAAATGTTAAATCAGGTTTTTTACGGAGATTTTTTCGCCTTGTGGCGTCAGAAAGCGTTATAATTAACTCCTTTATATTGAGATATCGGATTTTGAGTTTCAAGTTTTTATAGTAATCACTTAGATATAAATGTTTTTACCCGAGTTATAGCAATACTCCAGTACTGTTAAACAATATGTAATATTGTATACTAACATATAGATAAGCTATTCGGCTCGTAAAAACTCGTTGAATTAGGCTTGTAGTCCATAGGCGTAGCATATTGTATGATATTGCAATCAAACTACAAACTAGTTCTTATAAAATCCCTAACTTGTGTTCCCAATAGCCACCTTTTTCGCCAATGGGAAGCAGGTTCCAGGCAAGAGGTTTGTTGCTCTTGTTGTCGCCGCCTGACTATGACTTCGGTTGGATCGCTCAATTGAGGATCGCGATAGGGAATAGCAGCACGAGTTAGCAAGTGTTCTTTTTCAACTTCTGAGAGGGTAGTGAGTGGAAAGTGGTCTTTAGACTCAGCATTTTTAGAATGTGTTGCCACGGTACCAGGCGATCGCCTTCCTACGGGTGGGGTAGAAGATATCACTAAGCCAGCAGACAAAAGTGCTGTGCGTACAGCAGCAGCACAAGAATAGGTGGCTAATAAACCATCTGGATGTAAGCACAATGACATCTGTTTAATAAATTCAACAGTCCATAATTGAGGACACTGTGGTGGTGAAAAGGGATCGAGGAAAATTACATCTGCCCAGAAGCCCAACTGACGTACTAGCGTTATCGTAGTTCTAGCATCGCCAATTAGTAGTTTCGCTTTCAGGCAAGGTGTTTGTACTTGATGCTCAAAAGCTAGCTTTTTTAAAATTTCAATATAGTTACAGTTCCAATTGTCGAACAAATGATGAGCGATCGCCGCTTGTGGCACTGCTGGATTCAGTTCTAAACCGATTACTTCAACACAACAACCAGGATTCACTGCCCAAATTGTTTGCAAAGCAGCAGCTGTGTTATATCCTAGACCATAACAAACATCCAATAGTCGCAAGACTGGTTTTTGCGCTGCTATAGCCAGTTGAGTAGGTTCCACAAACTTGCAAAAACTTTCCTGCTGCGCTCCACAATGGCTGTGAAAGGATTCACCAAACTCTTGAGAGACAAAGGTGAAAGAACCATCTGCTGTTAACTTAGGTGTAAAATTTTCTAAGTTTGACATCTTAACAAAAAAACTAAATAATGACCGATACCTTTCATTAATACTGAGTAATAAATAAAACTTATTTATTCAGTATTAGGCAAAAAGGAACTGTTTTACCCAATGCTCCATGCCCCATGCCCAATCCTCAATTTATTGTTTCATCAGCTTGGCTGTTTGAACATCTGAAAGATCCGCAAGTCGTTATTGTGGATTGTCGCTTTTCTTTAGCCGATCCACAACTAGGACAACAACAGTACCAGACAAGTCATATAGAAGGATCGTATTACCTAGATTTGAATCAGGATCTTTCCAGTCCAGTGGGTAAGCATGGCGGGAGACATCCTTTACCTAACCCTAATGATATAGCTAACAAATTGGCGACGATTGGGGTAAATTACCAAAAAAGTTTAGTTGTCGTTTATGATGATTCGCGCTTTGCCTTTGCAGCTCGTCTATGGTGGCTGTTGCGCTATCTAGGACACGAGCAAGTAGCAGTACTAGATGGAGGTTTGGCTGGATGGCAAAAAGCTGGGTATTCTGTTACAGATGTTATTCCTCCTCCCCGAATGGGTACGTTTGTCGCTCAAGTACAAACAGAAAAGGTAGTAGATATTACAGAGGTAAAAAACCGGAAAGATAACCACGAGGTAGCATTGGTAGATTCAAGAGAGAGCGATCGCTACCGAGGCGAACGAGAGCCAATCGATCGAATTGCCGGACATATTTCCGGTGCAGTCAACTATCCCTGGCAAGAAGTTACAGACTCTTCCGGCTACCTACTTTCTCAAGAAGAACAACGCCGTCGGTGGGAAAAGCTAGAAACAGCCGAAGAAATATTGGTATATTGCGGTTCTGGCGTTACTGCTTGTGTGAATTTACTTTCTTTAGAATTAGCTAGTATTACTAAGGGTAAACTTTATGCTGGTAGCTGGAGTGATTGGATTTCTTATTTATAGTCATTGGGTATTGGGCATTGGGCATTGATTTTTAACAAAGGACAAATGACAAATTTCAAAACCTACCTAATTGGAAACTGTAATTAATAGTGAAGAACCAGCCATCAAAATCAATGTTTTCGGCGGTTGAACTACCTAAACTTACTCCAGCCTCCATATTCATATTAATGGTGTCGGATATTTGGTAATTTAAGTGTCCGAATAGCCGATAAAATTCGTCTTCTCGATCGCGCTGTGTAAAGTCTGATAAATTCATTTGGTAGTCAATACCAACCTGAAGAGGCTTTTGCAAGTAGTAGTTCAGAGATACCCAAAAGGAATTGATTATCCGATTACGACTTTGGGGGTCAGCAAAATTTACACTCAATTGGTAGAAGCTATCTAGGGTTAATCTTGAAGTTAAGGGATCTCGGCGTCCCAAAGACAGTTGTAGGGAATTTTCATTTAAAAAGCGATCGCCTGCTTTGAAGCTATCGAAGCGATCGCTGCTGTTGGCATAAAATAACTGTTGATTGCTCCAACTGATTTCTCCAAACATTCGTTGGGATAGCTGCTGGTAAATACTGAGATTGAATCTCACTTGGTTGTAATGATATTCTGACTGATTTATATAACGAATCAGATTGCCATCAATTGAGCCATTTACAAAAGTCTTAGATCCCAAAGGAAAATATGTAGAGGCTAGTGTCAGTCCAGAAATAATTAAACCATCTTCTATGGGACTATCATTTGAGGAAAAAATGTTACTCGTTTGGAAGTAGCCGACACGTCCTTGTAGATAGCCGATAGGTTTAATAAATTTAGGTACGGGTTGTTCTGTCGGTGGTGGTAGCTGTTGTTCTAGAGGTCGTAACCGCACCCGTAACCCTAATTCGCCGCTATTAGATTCAAACGGTTGTTTTGGCGATCGTAGGAGTTCTATCAACCTCTCTAGCCTTTGGGAATACTCTATCTCAGGTAAATTTAATAGTTGCTCTTTTGAGTCTGAAGGAGATATGGGCACATTATTTGGCTGCGATTCTAGCTGTGGCGGGTCATTTTGATTTTGAGTATCTGTAGGTTCTTCGGTTTTATCTGGGATTTGAGTAGTTTCTGGTGTTTGCTGTACCAGATTTAACGGCATCCGAGAATCTAAAGTACGTGACTCACTCGACAGCTTGCACAAAGAGTTAATTGCCTTTTGCTCCAATTTATGACATAACTGCTCATGAGTTACCTGTGTAGTTGCTAAATTATTAGGATGCCAAACATCTGTAATTGCAGATTCTGTCGCATTTACTCTAATGCAACACCAGGTTCCACCACTGAACGTTAACAAAATACAAAAAAACAAATTTTTCCAGTTCTTGAGTCGCATCTGGTTAGATCGCATTGATTGCGTTTGGCAAATGTAGACCCACAAGCTGTATCAGAAGTTCCGACTACAAAGATACAGTTGATTGCATCTATTTTCGCTTTGTAGGTATATACTGAAACTACAAACTACAATTGCTGCTTTTCGGATTTTTCCCAGATTTTTTGTAAAACTGAGAGGCTCCGATAACATTGCTGCTTAAATTTAGTGAAATACAGCCAGTGGATAATTTCACAACAAATCCTTAGCAAGTTATTGTTTCCTATAATTAATGACCCTCTGGCTGAACTGATTATAAAGGATTATATGTAATGTACTTATCATTTAATTATTTCTATCAAATACTAAATTTTAAATCTGCTATAGACTTTATTGCATACAATTTCAGTCTTGGAAGGAAAACTTAAATCAACAAAAATACATCATATAGTAATCCAATTTGATTCATGAACTTGCTTGCATAGATAAGGAACAGGTGGATACGAAAAAAGAGAATAGATGTGTACTGAGTTTTTTCAAAAATAAAAGATGAGACATTTATTTCACTTATTATCTATTTTATGCATTAAATCTAAATTAAAATTTAAAATAATTTACTTAAAAAAACTCTTACAACAATTAGCCTTAGCTTAAACTTTAATTTTTATCATATTAGTTGAAGGTCAAAATTTATCAAACTATGTTTTATAAATCGTTTCCATTATTAGTGATTGGTTTATGGGGAGTTATAGTACTGCCTCTGCCAAATCGGGTAAGCGCTATAACTCCTCTAACGCGAGCAGAGATTCAGAACCTCCGCAATATCGTACAACTGATACCCAAAGATAAATTGAAGAAACGTCCTGCACGCAAATTAGATGCAATGACTCCTGGGGACGGGTTGTCAACTGGTCGAGCTTCCCTAGCGGATTTGCGTTTTAATGATGGCTCTTTGGCACGAGTTGGAGAACAGGCGTTATTTCAATTTTTGCCGAAGACTCGTGACTTTAAACTGACAAAGGGGACTGTGTTGTTGCTCATCCCACCAGGAAAGGGGCAAACACGTATACAAACACCAAGTGCAGCAGCAGCAATTCGTGGTTCAGCATTATTTGTACGCTACGACCAACAAACAGACACCACGATTGTGGGTGCGCTGACAAATAGTGGCATTGAAGTTTCTAACAAGGAAGGTGAAACTAAGGTGCTGGAAGCAGGGCAGATGATAATTCTAATTAAAGGGGAATTTCAGAAATTATATGATTTTGATCTAAGAAATTTTTATGAAACGAGCCAGATGGTTCGGGAACTTGATTTGAACAGGCAGAGTCCTGTGCCTACACCCGATCCTGCAATCACCAGTGTTCAAGCCGAAACTGCTGCGGCTTTGGAAGCACAGCCACCGATAAAAGGCGAGGGAGTATTTGAAATGAAGCTAACTCCTAGTCCTTCAAATAGCCCAACTGAGACAACATCGAATACCTCATCTGAGACAACATCAAACACCTCATCTGAGACAACATCAAACACCTCATCTGAGACAACACCTGTAACTCCAACAAATCCAACACCTGTAACTCCAACAAATCCAACACCCGTAACCTCAACAGAACCAACACC
>NZ_CAXTTT010000005.1:0-116416 GCF_964247315.1 uncultured Nostoc sp. | reverse complement strand
ATGGAGTTCAAAGACTCATTAATGGAGTTCAAAGACTCATTAATGGAGTTCAAAGGCTCATTAATGAGTATCAAAGACTCAAGAACCAGATGCAGCTTTAGTCGGTCTACCTTTGATAGCCTTAAAACGTTCGCCTAACTGTTCAGCGACAGTCTTTAAGCCTGGAGTCTTTTTCGATGCTGTCTTCACGTAATCATAAACTGTTAAACTGCTAGTCATAGCTTCACTACCGACTGCCATTAGGGTATCATCTACCTGTTCGCTGAGTTGCTGGATTGAGATTAAAAGTTCGGTCAGCGCTGCGGCTAATTGATAATCCTGAACAAGTTCTTCAACATCAAAAGTGGCTGGAAGGATTTCGCGGTTAGACTGAGCAGCAGTGACGCTATTATTCACAAAAGCTAGGCTTTTATCGCCCATTTTTACCAGTTTCCGCCGTTCTTCTGTGCTGAGAGTAATTAAAAAGGGGAGCTTTTGTTGAACTTTCTGTAGCGCGGCTTTAATTTCTTGGATATCTTGTGGAGAAAGGGACGCTGTAATATTTTGATAGGACATTGTATATTTACCTTGGGAGTTCTAGTGGTAAAGTAGCAAGTGTTGCTAAGTATAGAATTCCCATTGATAAGAGCGATCGCACATCATAACCTATTTATTTATCTGTTTTAGCGCCAATACTGAGGGATACTGACCAGATGCAATCAAAGCTTGTCGTTCTACAAGTCTTTCATCCCCGTTAAAATCTAGGATGCGTGCGGTAACTTCACCGATGTCTGTTTGATGCACAATTACAGCCTCATCAAGTCGAAAATGCTCACCCCAAAAGTCTCTGCGTGGGTTAAAAAACCTCACAAGTTCGCCAGTTTGCCAATTAATTGACCCCAAATCCGTCCCTTTTTGCAGGTAACATAAAATACAGGCATAGCAGAGATTATCTGCTGTTGTAGCGCCGCCGTGTTTGACGCTGATTATATGGTCAACTTGACACTTAAGCCCTCTACTTCTGGATATAAACAATACTCGCATAGATAGGTAGCGCGATCGGCAACTAAACGCCGCAGTTCTGCATTAATATATAGACGAGGCATTTTGAATACTTACTTAGGGTTAATATACTGATGAGCTTTAGCTTTTGCCAACCTGATAATATGCTCTAGCGTGAGGAAATGATCTAACTCTCGCTTATCGCTTCCTGTAAGACCTTCAGTTTTTGCGCGGTAAACGAGATCCTCTAAACGGTCTTTGGCTGCATCCGAGAGTTTGAAATCGATAACGCTTTGGGGAGTGGTTCCAGCAGCAATAAACTCTATAATTTCATCGTAGACTTTGGCTGTATTTATAGATGTAGTCATGAGATTACCTATTTTTATTTAATTTTACTGATTTACAACGTTACTTTTAATGACTTTACTAGTGTTTTTGGCTTTGGTAGAGTTTCACTCTCAGCCAAAGATGATTCAATTAGCATTTATAAAACTTCTTGAGCATTTTTCAGAGCTTCTTCGTAAGTCTCTGCGTGAGTACAAGGCTACATTATATTAGTAAACTCAGGTAGCAAAACCACATAACATTGGTCTTCTTCTGACCATTGAATCACAATTGTATATTTATTCATAAGCTTCTCGTCAATGAGCAATTATAAATCGCGGCTACACAAACCAAGTTCGCCTGCGCCGACTCAAAAAATTTGAAACCCACGGAGGTGGGTTTTGTCTGTGTAGCCGCGAATTCTATTCGCTAGGGCTTCTTTGATTTCCTTGCTCAATGCGTTGCCTAATTGCTTCTTCTGCAATGCGAATATTTTCTTCAATTGGTGTACCGTCTGCTGTCACCATTGGCCCGTACCAGGTTGCTTCCGAATCGGGAGGATTGCGGCGACTAAACAAGACACGAATAGCCTCATCATCATCTCGGTGTGCCAGTATATAAGCTGTTAGTTCTTTGCTAGTCATCGCTTCAAAGTTCGGTTTCATTCAAAAACCTCCAGTTTCCATTATGGGGTATGATAATTTGAAGATTTTCACCTGCCAAAATATATATATCTTTAGTTTGGATATCAAAACGAAACAGGTGAATATCTTTGTAGGTATTGGATAACATTTGGCAGACTCGCACAGAGGCTTGTGCTTGTTCATTGGTTGGGTTTATTGTCTGTTCCTCAATTGTGACATAGATAATAGTAAGCCTTTCTTTTGCGGTTTCTACTGTGAATAGTAAATCGTAAGGGGAGGCAGGATGAGCAGAGGTTTCCTGCTGTGGCTAACCTTTGCAGGTTTATAACTAAACCCTGTTTGCAACAACAAGCTTTTGAGTTCCCTGATTTTCTTGAGAATATAATCAGCTTATATTTACCCTTTCCACTGCTTTAACTTCTTCTGAGCAAATTCCCGCACTTGCTCATCTGGGTCATTCACTGTGCGATCGCGCAACAGTGTTAAAGTCTGGGGATGCTGAGGAAATTGCTTGATAATTATCTCCAGTGCAATCTGCCGAGGGTTGGTTTGCCAAGTTGTCATACGCTTAAAAGGGTCATTAATAGAGCGACTCAACAAAAATTCAAACATCCAAGCCTCATCTTTCCATCCCCAAGCCAATTGCTTTAATGCTACCCGTCGCACAGACCAATCATAATCAAATTGAGCGCAGTTTTTGATAAAAGGTAAGGTTTCGGGATCACTTTTCCAACCTCTAGCTAATGCTTGTACTACTCCAAATCGTACAGCAGGATTAAGAGACAGAGAGCAGGTTTTGAGCCATGATAAAGTTTCAGGGTCATCTTTCCACTCCCTAGCTAACTCTTGCACTGCTGTATTTTGTATATGCCAACTTCTATAGGAATAAGCAATATTTTTGAGCCACGGTAAAGTTTTAGGGTCATCTTTCCAAGTAGTTGTAATTACTGCAACAGCTTGAGTACGAATCTTTTGAATTAGATCAAATTGCTTACCTGAAGCCTGATAATTATTGCTATATCCATATCCAAATAAATCTTTCAGAGAATTGTATAATTTATTAGCTATTGGTGCGATTAGCAAGCGATTTCTCACCTCTACAAGACACTTAGCCGCTAAAAAAAGATTAACAAACTTTTCCTCTTAGCCATCTTGCGCCATTAAATACTCAAGAATTTCCCCAACAAATGTTGGCTCAATCATTCCCGCAATTAGCAGCAAGACTTCATGCCAACTTTCATCTTGCCAGTGTTTGCCAAAAACTTCATTCTTAAGTTCCTCAATAGTCAGCGTTTGCGTTTCTTTAAACTGCCAGACAAACTCCCAAGCACAGAAATATTCTAAAAATGTCCGATGCACAAAAGCATAATAATCTGCACCCAGGAAACATAACATAAAGTTGCGAGTCCGCAGTTGATTAATCATCACCCGCGCAGCTTCTCTAGGTTTATCAAACTCTATGGTTTTGAGATAATCAGTCAGAACTTTGACTAAATCATTTTCATTAATCAAATTACCTGCCAAACCTTTCTCACCAGTTTGCATAAGATAAGCAACCTGACGCAGCATCGCTTGCTTATCTTTATAATCAATCGTCTTCGGATCTAACCTCTTATCTTCTATCAAAACCCGTTCCACATCCCATTGATGCAGCAGTACCCGCGATGCTTGATTATAAAGCTCGGCTCTATCTCTTGGTAGCTCTTGATTCCGATTAAGAATTGCCATCATCGTCAACAGCAGAGGATTTCCCGCCAATTCTGTAATAGATTTGGATGCTTCAATTCCTCTTGTTAGCCGTTCCCGTTTTCTCACTTTATCAACTGCATCGGTAAAAGTTAACTCATGCCAACGGTAGATAAAATCCTGAATTTGTTCTGAGTCTAAATCTTGTAATATAAAGTGGCGAAACTCAGCATTAAGCAATCGTTGCAGTTTATAGCCAATAATCCGAGAAGTGACAATTACCTGCACATCAGGATAGTCATTAGTAAAGCGATGAATATCAGTAATTACATCCTCTCGTTTACCAGGGTCAAATACCTCATCCAAACCATCAAACATCACTAAGGCATTACCAGCTTTTAATTTTTTATCTAGTTCAAGCTGATTGAGATGATGAACAGCACCACTACATTGATGAAAAAATTCGAGAAAATTATTGCACTCCTTATCTTCCCGTCGCCGCATATAAGTGCGTAACTCAATTAGCAACGGAATTGGTAATGAGATAACATTATCCAGTGGAGACTCTGTCCAATTCAAAGCCAGAAATTGCAACAATGTAGACTTCCCTGAACCAGGATCGCCCAAAATCACAAGATTTTTATAATCTTGCTTTTTATTGACAACATCTAAGACTGAACGGATCGGCTGTTCAAAATAAACCCGTTTGTGGCGTTCTAATTCTGCTAATTCCACTTCTGCTTCTACTTGGTCACTTTCTCGCAGCCGTCTGAGATGTTCTTTAGGCAGTTCGTGAACTTGTGGTAATACTTGATGAGCTTCCCGGACATTTTGAGCAGTAAAAATCCGCCATAATTTAAGTTCGTTATAGGCATAGCCGCTAGTATCTAAGCTATCTAACTTGAGATTGCCATAGCACTCACGGATTCCTTCTTGATATTTAGTTAAATTAAAATCTACAATAACACCAGCAATTTCTTTGGTATTGATTTCAATATCAGATAACTTTTGTAATTCTAGGATATGGTGTAAATCTTTTGAATCTAAAAGAAGTTCTTGGACTTGTGTAAAATACTGTTCTGTAAGTGATTGCCAGTTAAACTTAGCTGGCAGAGGTTTTAATTGCAGCCTATTCCAACTATCTTCTAGGGTTTTAGCGTCTAGAGATTCACAATTAATATCAAAAGCCTTACCAAGAATTTCTGTAACCGACTTATCGCTGATAAATTTCTGGATGTCTATGGTGTAGTCTTTAATCTCAGTTTCAGTAAGTTTGCAACGAACCTTTAACTGCTGCTGCATGAGTTGCAAAAATTCCTTTAACGCTTTCCCAGCAGCAATTTCTATGTCTTCCTTCTTAAGTTTCTGGACAATCTTGCCAGGGATACCTTTTAATAAATCTTTAGCCCAATCTTTAGCAGCATCCTTGGCTAAGTCTTCCAAAATGGGTTTAAAAATCAACCCGGCGGCCTGAGTTACACCCCAAATAGCTAACCAGTCCAGCATAATACTCGCTTCTGTTCAGAGTTTGATTACGAGTATATCCACTAGCTTGAGTAATGTTTCCAGATTTCAGAGTTATTGCAGAAACTTCACAGGTATCTGGAAAACCTCTCTCTAAATCTCTCTCCTTTTAGGAGAGACTTTGAATTTTCCCCACAGCACGCTCACTCTTGCTACAACCATGAACCACAGCCAGTTATACCAAGGGATACGTGCAATCAATCACCACTATTTGAGAAAAAGCAAGTCCTCAGCCTTGGGTTTTTCAAACAAAAACTTGGCTTTTTGACTGGTAAAGAACGCTGTTAAGACCCTCTGGATAATGGTTTCGAGGCTAGCTAGCTTGAGGACTATTTTAGTTGGAAAGTGCGATCGCTCTGTCTTTGTTTTTTATAACTCTCAGTTCACCCATTTTTTGATAAGTTAGAAAAAATAGCAGTAGATAAAGATATTTTAAGTGTTTAAAAAGAATAATACCTTTGAGTTAGCCTTGTTCAGACTCTCGGTAAAGTCGGCTAGCCGAGAATTATATGTAACATAGATCGCTACTAAGCTAGAGGGAAGTTTCAAAATGGTTGCATTTACTCTAAAACCAACACAGATACTTGGACGCATATTATCCGCATCGCTAATTAGTTTGATGTCCTTAGAGGTTCTCACCACCGCAGCGATTGCCCAACCACCCGCTGCATCTGTTGAAACCAAACTGAAAGTGCCTAGTACAATGAACTTTTGGCCTTTTGATACTAACCGTTACTTGAAAGTGCCGCCCAATTTCTCCGTCTCTGTTTATGCTCGCATTGATAGAGCTCGCTTTATGGCAGTTGCTCCCAATGGAGATATTCTAGTATCACAGCCCAGTTCCGGTAAAGTGTTAATTGTCCGGTCAAATGGCAGCAAAGACCCAATTATTTCTGACTTCGTCACAGGTCTACGCAAACCACACGACATTGTGTTTCATAAGATTGACAACACCACATACATTTATATCTCTGAGAGTCATCAAATTAACCGCTTCATCTACAACTCTGGAGACTTAATCGCGAAAAATCGTCAAATCGTTGTAACTGGCTTACCAGACAGCAGCACACCGGAACTCAAAGGCGTTTATGGTCACGAACTGAAAAATATCGCACTTGATTACAACCACAAACTGTACGTGTCGATCGCCTCTTTGTGCAATGCCTGTAAGGAAGATACTGTCAGTACCCCAAAGCGTGGTGCAATTTACCAGTACAACGCTAATGGAACCAATCAACGGCTTTTTGCTCAAGGTTTACGTAATGCTGAAGGGTTAGCATTCTTACCTGGCACAAATGACCTTTGGGTAGTCGTTAATAATCGAGATAACATCGCTTATCCCTTCAACGATAGCAGTGGCAATTACGGTAAGATTGTTCCCTCCTACGTAGACAACCATCCACCAGAGGAGTTCACGAAAGTCCGAGATGGCGGTAACTACGGTTGGCCATTCTGCAATCCCAATCCTGACACGTCAAACGGCCTCAACAATATGCCATTTAACTGGGACTATCAGTTCAATGGTGATGGAAAGGTTAATTGTAATGCAATAATGGACAAGATTAGCAAGGGTATCCAGGCCCATTCAGCTCCTTTGGGACTAACATTCTTACAAAATACCAACTTTCCCAGCCTATATTCAAATGGGGTAGTGATAGGGCTGCATGGTTCATGGAATCGGCAGAATAAAACGGGCTACAAAATAGCTTACTTTCCCTGGAACAGTACGACAAAGACCCCAGAGCAAGAGATAGATTTAGTCACCGGTTGGGTAGTTCCAGCAACGCAAGAAACCTGGGGGCGACCCGTGGATATGGTAGTAGATGGGCAAGGTAATTTGTTAATTTCGGATGACTACAGTGGCACTATCTATAAGCTCTCCTATACGCGGTGACAACTGGTTAGGGTCTACAGAGACCCTAACTTTGGTGGAATTTCCCAGTCTTTTCCTACAACTCCAGCAATATACAAAGCTAACCGAGGTGACTTAAATATTGTTGGTAATGACACTATTAGTTCATTAAGTGTACCATCAGGTACAGGGGTATGTGTGTGCCAACATGAAACTGGTGGTTTATGCCGTGACTATACTAGTGGTGATTACAAATCCCTTG
Organism: uncultured Nostoc sp.; assembly: GCF_964247315.1. GTDB lineage: Bacteria > Cyanobacteriota > Cyanobacteriia > Cyanobacteriales > Nostocaceae > Nostoc. The sequence continues at coordinate 109,143 of NZ_CAXTTT010000005.1, read as the reverse complement.
GAAATGGCTTTGATAATATCATCTCGTTTATAAAGGTCAAGTAGCACCACTCAACGAATTTTAAATTTTGGATTTTGGATTTAATCCTTTACAGCAATTTTCATGTATTTGAACCACATCTGTCGTTAGGGCACAGGAATGCTGTGCCCCTACCGCGTGGTCTATTGACCTGAAAATAACTGTAACAATGTTCTACTGAACGCTTACGCCGAAGTCCAAAAATTAAAAAGGTCTGATATCAAGTCCGGTTAATCACTTATGATTACCGCATCTGTGCAAAAATCGGAAACGTCTCTTTCCCCCAGCAAGAACTACGGTCTAAATGATAAGTCTTTAGCCGGACACGATATGAGACTATGTTTGGAAAGTCAACTAGAAACTGCGATGTCTACGACGGGCTGCGTCAACGCAATTTTTCCCACTGCACGCCCAGTTTCGCTATAACCATGAGCCGCCGCTAGTTCTTGTAAGGGATATGTGCGATCGATCACCACACGAATTTTACCCACTTCAATCAATTCTTTCAGATAAATCAAATCTTGTGTGTTGGGTTTTTGTAGGATAAATTTAGCTTTTTGAACTGGAAGGAACGCCGTTAAGACGCTCTCTAAAAAGACTTCGGGGCTGGGTAGTGTGGTGATATAAATTCCATTGGGTTTGAGGACTCTTTTTGTTTGAGAGAGCGATCGCTTACCCACTGCATCAAAGATAATGTCATACTGCGCTGTATCTTGGGCGAAATCTTGTTGCGTATAATCAATCACGCGGTCTACTCCCAAAGATTTCACCAAATCCAAGTTTTTGGTACTGCTAACTCCCGTCACCTCTGCCCCTAAAGCCTTAGCAATTTGCACTGCAAAACTGCCTACACCTCCCGCAGCACCATTAATCAAGACATTTTGTCCTGTTTGAATATTTCCTTGATCTCGCAATGCTTGCAAAGCTGTGAGCGCTGCTAAGGGCACAGCCGCAGCTTCTTCATAAGACAAGTTCGTTGGTTTGAGCGCCACCAAATTTTCTGGAACAGCTGCAAATTCGGCATACCCTCCTCCAGGGAAGCTAGTACTGCCATAAATAGCATCTCCTGGTTTAAAACGGGTGACAGCAGAACCAACTGCTGCGACATCTCCCGCCACATCAAACCCCAGAATCTTTGGGAATTTGCTGCCAGTAATTAAGCTCAACATCCCTTTGCGAATTTTCCAATCAATGGGATTAACGCTACTAGCACGAACTTTCACAAGTAACTGCGTTGGCTCAATTTTCGGCTGCTCCACGTCTTCATACTGCAACACCTCAGCTGCGCCATACCGACGTATAACCTGTGCTTTCATCGCATTCCTCCTGCTACCCTGTTTGACTTACACAACTCAGACAGCCTGTTTTTCGTTATGAATCTAGTGTAGCGATGTCTATGCATACGCATGGCATTTAACAAAGATGCTAGGCGCAGTTAGAGATTCCCTAAAATAGAAATATCAGTCTAAAACTACACCTATATGCCAGCTAGAGACCTCTATCACAGCAATGTAAAAAATGCTTTGATTAAAGAAAAATGGACAATTACTCATGACCCACTGACTCTGAAGTTTGGTAAAAAAGATTTGTATGTTGATTTAGGTGCTAGACAACTGTTGGCAGCACAAAAAGCAGAATTTAAAATTGCAGTTGAGATTAAAAGTTTTACCGGGAGATCAGATGTTGATGATTTAGAAAAAGCATTGGGTCAATATATTTTATATCAAGATATATTGCTTGAATTGGAACCAGAACGAGTACTATATCTTGCAATATCTAACAGTATTTTTGATGATTTATTTGAAGAACCTATTGGAAAACTGTTACTGAAAAATCATCGTTTCAAGCTAATTACATTCGATCCAAAACAGGAGGTTATTAAGCAATGGATTATACCAAATTAGACGACTATCGCCAGGTGATTGAAACTATCCTCAGTGAATATGCTTCACTACCCTATTCTTATGCCAATATTCAATCAGAAGTGGTGTTTGATCGAAGCCGCGATCGCTATTTGTGGATGGATCTAGGTTGGGATGACGATCGCCGCATTCACGGCTGTCTGGTTCATATTGACCTAATTGATGGCAAAATCTGGATTCAACGGGATGGCACTGAAGAAGGCATTGCCGCCGATTTAGAACGGGCTGGAATTCCTAAAGAACATATCGTCCTTGGCTTTCGTCCACCGGAGTTAAGACCTTATACTGGCTATGCAGTTGCTTAAAAGTTAACACGGAACATTCTCTTTATTCTTCAGTGGTAAATACAACACCTTCATACAGCAATTCAATTGGACACTCAAATTCAATGCTCGATAGAGTGACGATATCTCCAGCCGTGTAGGGATAGTAAAGCCACATCCTACCTTCACCCCGACAGAAACGCTCAACAGAGATTTTTTCCGAGTCAATCAAGATATACTCTTGCAAACTGGGGATTGTCAGATAATAAGTAAATTTTTCACCCCGATCTTTCGCGCTTGTACCTGGGGAAAGAACTTCGGCAATTAGCTTGGGATGTTGAATAAAGTTGCGAGCATTGACGTCTTCAGGGTCGCAACTGACAATAACATCAGGATAATAGTAGCGGCTCTGGGCAGTGAGTTGCATTTTCACATCTAACACATTCACTCTACAACCCCTGGAACGCAAATGAGGGTACAAAGGTCTGTAGAGATTTAGTGCAATGTCGTTATGGGGAATTGTACCGCCTGTCATGGCAAACACTTCGCCATTGGCATATTCGTAGCGAAGGTCTTGCTGAGGTTCCCATTCAAGATATTCCTCAACGGTCATTTTTGGCGGCTGTTGGGAAATAGCGATCATAACGAAGATTTTTTGACGCTTGGTTTGATTGTAGCTAAATAGTATCAGCAACAAAGAGCAGTATCTGGAAAACCTCTCTCTTAAAAGAAGAAAGACTTTAAAGTTTTCCCCTTCTAAGGCGGAAAGATGGTTAGGTTTTTGCTAAGGTTTGTAGTGAGCAATTCAGAAAATTCATTGCGATCGCTCAATCATGTTAGATTATAGTTTGTTGCTTCTCTCAAACACAAAATCTGAGAGTTTCCTACCCATCTCCTCATTGTGGGAATGAAAAAAAAGGAGTTCAAAGTTAAGTTTTTTGAAAAATATGTGCAGCAACACACCTATTTGGAACAGCTTATATGGCTTACCAGACAAGACTTAGAACCACAAGTGAATATCATTGTTAAAGCAAAAATTAAAAAAATATGAATTGCATTTTTACCCTCAAAAAAATGATATGTTAGATACAGAATTGAATTTCGCACGTTTCTGGAGTAGAACGATCTAGACTACTCCAGTTTTTCACCCTCAAACCCTTGGCATTTATTGCTTTTGACGGAAATTGAGGACAATTTGAGTACACATTTAAATAACCCAAACCTGGTTTTAATTTAGTTAAAGTTATTGCTGGGATTGGGTTTTAGCTGAGTACAAAGAAATCCTGAACCCCCATCTATAAACACTAGAACCCCAACCAAAAAATACTAGAACCCCTACCTGAAAAAAACTTTTTTAATTCTTGTAATGCTTGAAGAATTAGGGTTTTTAGTATTTGAGTACAAATGTAATAAATCCAATAAATTCTATCCTAGAGAGACGCAACATCTGGCTGGGAGATGGCTGCTATAAATCTTATATCGCCAATCACTTAACGCTCTGAAACAAAACAAAGCGACGAGTGAGTGGAGGGATGACATAGCACCATGCCTGAAGTGAATAGAAGTCGCGGCTGTAAGCACAAATTCTACCCAAGAACCGAACATTGACACACACCAGCCGAACATCAAATATCTATCGCCTGCCCTACTTGAAAACAAGTCGCCCGAACCCAAGGGTTTGCAGGCAGTGTGGAAGACGCGACTTCAATTCTTGGGCATGAGAGAGTAGCAATAGCATCTCCCACAGTGGCAGCCAAGTCCACCGACCTTTTGCAAAACTCAATGACATCATCGTCTGAACGACTCCTCAACTCTACCGCCACGGAATCGACAACCCAAGCAAAATCAGGTGGTTGCGGCTGCGACAGCACCAGTAGCGCCACCGTGGAAAGGGATGAAATGCTCCAAGAACGCATTGCTAAACATCCCTGCTACAGCGAAGACGCTCATCACCACTACGCGCGGATGCACGTTGCAGTTGCTCCAGCTTGCAACATCCAATGCAACTATTGCAACCGCAAATATGATTGCGCTAACGAAAGCCGTCCTGGAGTAGTTAGCGAGTTGCTAACACCAGAGCAAGCAGCACACAAAGCTTTGGTCATTGGTGGTAAGATTCCCCAAATGACAGTTGTGGGAATTGCCGGCCCTGGCGACCCACTGGCTAACCCAGATAAGACTTTCCGCACATTTGAGTTGATTGCAGAGCAAGCACCAGACATCAAGCTGTGCTTATCAACCAATGGTTTAATGCTGCCGGATTACATCGATCGCATTAAAGAATTAAATATAGATCACGTGACGATCACCATTAACATGGTAGATCCAGAGATTGGTGCTCAGATTTATCCTTGGGTTCACTACAAGCGCAAGCGTTACAGAGGTCTTGAAGGTGCAAAAATTCTCCACGAAAGACAGATGGAAGGATTGCAAGCCCTCAAAGATGCTGACATCTTGTGCAAAGTTAACTCCGTGATGATTCCCGGAATTAATGACCAGCACTTAGTTGAAGTGAATCGAGTCATTCGTGAAAAAGGTGCATTCTTGCACAACATCATGCCATTGATTTCTGCACCAGAACATGGCACACACTTCGGTTTAACCGGTCAACGCGGCCCCACACCCAAAGAACTCAAAGAAGTTCAAGACAACTGCTCTGGTAACATGAAAATGATGCGTCACTGTCGCCAGTGCCGTGCCGATGCAGTCGGATTATTGGGAGAAGACCGCAGCCAGGAATTTTCCAAAGAGAAATTCTTGGAAATGACTCCAGAATACGACATGGAGAAACGCCAAGAAGTTCACGACGGTATTGAGAAGTTTAAAGAAGAACTGAAAGTAGCCAAAGACAAGGCGCTAGTCGGCAAGAAATTTGCCAACAATCCCAAAGTCCTAGTTGCAGTAGCAACCAAAGGCGGCGGATTGGTTAACCAGCACTTTGGTCATGCCAAAGAATTCCAAATTTACGAAGTGGATGGTAATGAAGTTCGCTTTGTCGGTCATCGCAAAATTGACCAATACTGCCAAGGTGGATACGGCGAGGAAGCTTCTTTTGAGCATATAATGAAAGCGATCGCAGATTGCAAAGCAGTTTTAACCTCCAAGATTGGTAACAGTCCTCAAGAAAAATTGCAAAAAGCTGGAATACAGAGTGTTGAAGCTTACGACGTGATTGAGAAGGTTGCTTTGGAGTTTTACGAGCAATACGTTAAGGAATTAGGGAATTAGGGAATAGGGAGTAGGGAGTAGGAAATTTCAATATTCACCGCTCCCCACTTACCACTTACCACTTACCACTCACCACTCCCCATTCCCCTAGCCCAAAAAAGGAGAATAAATCATGGCTTATAAAATTCTTACTAGCCAGTGTATTTCCTGCAATCTCTGTCTATCTGTATGTCCCACAAATGCAGTTAAAGTGGTTGACGGACAGCACTGGATTGACCCTGAACTTTGTACAAATTGTATTGGTAGCATTCATACCACGCCTCAGTGTAAAGCTGGTTGTCCCACCTGCGACGGTTGCGTTAAGCAGCCTAGCGATTATTGGGAAGGCTGGTTTACCAATTACAACCGTGTAGTTGCTAAATTAACAAATAAACAAGATTACTGGGAGCGTTGGTTTAACAGCTATTCTCAGAAATACTCCGAACAGTTGCAAAAGCGTCAATCCCAATCAGTGGGATCTGAAGCTTAAATAATTCGTAATTCTTAATTGAAGACAACAATGCAAAATAACTGCATCTATCTCGATAATAATGCCACCACTAAGGTAGACTCAGAAGTTATAGAGGTAATGCTACCTTACCTGACAGATTATTACGGCAATCCCTCCAGTATGCATACCTTTGGTGGGCAAGTCGGTAAAGCAGTGAGAACAGCAAGAGAACAACTTGCAGCCATCCTGGGAGCCGATGAGTCAGAAATTGTCTACACAAGTTGTGGAACAGAGGGAGATAACGCGGCGATTCGAGCCGCACTGTTGGCGCAACCAGAAAAGCGACATATTATCACCACCCAAGTTGAACATCCAGCAGTACTCAATGTCTGCAAACAATTAGAAACCCAAGGTTACAGTGTTACCTATCTATCAGTAAACCATCAAGGGCAGCTGGATCTAGATGAACTAGAAGCTTCCTTGACGGGTAACACCGCCCTGGTGACAATTATGTATGCTAATAATGAAACCGGCACGGTTTTCCCAATTGAGCAAATTGGGTTGCGCGTAAAAGAATATGGCGCTATCTTCCATGTAGATGCGGTGCAAGCAGTGGGAAAAATCCCCTTAAATATGAAAACTAGCACCGTGGATATGTTAACCCTGTCTGGTCACAAGTTGCACGGCCCTAAAGGAATTGGTGCTTTATATATCCGGCGTGGGGTTCGGTTCCGTCCCTTTATTCTTGGGGGACACCAAGAACGCGGACGTAGAGCTGGAACAGAGAATGTTCCAGCAATTATCGCCTTGGGCAAAGCTGCGGAACTAGAACTGTTACACTTAGAAGAAGCGACCACAAAAGAAAGAAGGCTGCGCGATCGCCTCGAACAAACTTTACTTGCTACGATTCCCGATTGTGTAGTTAACGGTGACGTTACGCAGAGATTGCCAAACACGACCAATATCGGCTTCAAGTACATTGAAGGTGAAGCAATTCTACTGTTATTGAACAAATACGGTATCTGTGCATCATCCGGTTCTGCTTGCACCTCCGGTTCTCTGGAACCTTCCCACGTCCTGCGGGCAATGGGCTTACCCTACACAACTTTGCATGGTTCCATCCGCTTCAGTCTTTGTCGCTACACCACAGAAGCTGAAATCGATCGAGTCATAGAGGTAATGCCCAGTATTGTAGAACGTTTACGCGCCCTCTCACCCTTCAAAAATGATAATGCAGGTTGGCTGCAAGGACAAGAACAAGCACTGGCGCATCGCTAAGGACTGGAGACTGGGGATTAGGGAAGAATTTTCCCAATACCCAGTACCCAATCCCCCAATCTAAAATCCAAAATCTAAAATCTAAAATTCGTTATGTGGGACTACACTGATAAAGTATTAGAACTGTTTTACGATCCCAAAAATCAGGGAGAAATTGAAGAAACGAGCGAAGCTGGAGTTAAAGTTGCAACGGGAGAAATCGGTAGCATTGCTTGCGGCGATGCTCTGAGATTGCACCTGAAAGTAGAAGTAGAATCTGATAAGATTCTAGATGCTCGCTTTCAAACCTTTGGCTGTACTAGTGCGATCGCATCTTCTAGTGCATTAACCGAAATGGTCAAAGGTTTAACTTTAGATGAAGCCCTGAAAGTGTCCAATAAAGACATTGCAGATTACTTGGGTGGTTTACCAGAAGCAAAGATGCATTGCTCTGTCATGGGGCAAGAAGCGCTAGAAGCCGCTATCTATAATTATCGTGGCATACCTCTAGCTACCCACGATGATGATGATGAAGGCGCGTTAGTTTGTAGTTGCTTTGGGATCAGCGAGTCCAGAATTCGCCGCGTCGTTCTAGAAAATAATCTCACTGGTGCCGAAGAGGTAACAAATTATGTGAAAGCTGGTGGTGGATGCGGTTCCTGTTTGGCGAACATCGATGATATAATTAAATCAGTTCAACAGGAATACGCCTCACCTGCTCTCAACAATTACGGCGTACAAGTTGCCACAGAAATTGTTACGTCCAAAGAGCGATCGCTAACCAACGTCCAAAAGATTGCTCTAATTCAAAAGGTTCTCGATGAAGAAGTTAGACCCGTACTCATCGCTGACGGGGGAGATGTAGAACTCTATGATGTCGAAGGCGATCGCGTTAAAGTTGTATTGCAAGGTGCTTGCGGTTCCTGTTCTAGTAGTACAGCAACCCTAAAAATTGCGATCGAAGCCAGATTACAAGATCGTGTCAGCAAGAGCCTTGTAGTCGAAGCAGTTTAGGAATTGCTGTAGGACTTAACGTACTCTACAAATACGCCCTAATATGCATTCAGCCAGGAACAAAAAGTAGGATTTGAATCGAATCATTGTCTCCACTCAATGCTTCATACCAATTCGCTAAAAGAAAGATACAGATTGAAATGAAACTTTCTTAATTACAAATTACGTAGACACCTGAAGGATTGCTCCCCCCAAGGTATTACGAATTACGAATTGGTATCAGTCCTATCACTATTACGGCTAACAGCATATAGGCTTCATAGATTAAGCGCCTACTTGCGAATTTCATCATCTAACTCGCTTCAAAGGAACAGAATATGAGTACATTGTACGACAAGCTTGGCGGACAACCAGCTATTGAACAAATAGTAGATGAACTCCACAAACGCATTGCCACAGATAGCCTCCTCAATCCCATTTTTGCTGGTACAGATATGGTCAAGCAACGTAATCATCTAGTTGCATTCTTATCTCAGATTTTTGAGGGGCCAAAGCAATACGCAGGTCGTCCAATGGACAAAACACACGCCGGAATGAATTTACAGCAACAACACTTCGATGAGATCGCCAAGCTTTTGAGTGAATCAATGGCTGTGCGTGGAGAGTCGCCAGAAGATACCCAAGCTGCACTAGAGCGTGTCTCAAATTTCAAGGGCGCTATTTTGAACAAGTAATAGGACTGATGCATTGATTGTTGACAAATAACAACATCAAGTCCTATTTGGTCTTTCCAGCTAAAGCACATTATGACGTATTTGTAAATTGCGTAAGCTCTTAGTCATTAGTTATTTGACTAATGACTAAGGACAAAAGACAAAAAGAAAAGAAATTTAACCAAGAAATATATGTACTTGCTTTCGATCATTTTAGCTGTGGAGCGATCGCCCCCAGCAGGCATTTATGCCAAAGCTACCAACGATGCTCTACACGTGCTCACTACTGTCGCTCAACAGGGGTGAACGCAACAGACCAACGCAAAGACCCACCAACCAACCAATTGCAGGAAAATACGAACCATGACAGAAGAAAACATTAGACAGATAGCTTTCTACGGTAAGGGCGGTATCGGTAAATCTACCACCTCCCAAAACACCTTGGCAGCTATGGCAGAAATGGGTCAACGCATCCTCATCGTCGGTTGCGACCCTAAAGCTGACTCCACTCGTTTGATGCTGCACAGCAAGGCTCAAACAACCGTTCTTCACCTTGCTGCTGAACGTGGCGCAGTAGAAGATATAGAACTCGAAGAAGTGATGCTCACCGGTTTCCGTGACGTTCGTTGCGTAGAATCTGGTGGTCCAGAACCCGGTGTAGGTTGTGCAGGTCGTGGTATCATCACCGCCATTAACTTCTTAGAAGAAAACGGTGCTTACCAAGACTTAGACTTCGTATCTTATGACGTATTAGGTGACGTTGTGTGCGGTGGTTTCGCTATGCCTATCCGTGAAGGTAAAGCGCAAGAAATCTACATCGTGACATCAGGTGAAATGATGGCGATGTATGCTGCTAACAACATTGCTCGTGGTGTTCTTAAGTATGCTCACACAGGTGGCGTGCGTTTGGGTGGTCTGATTTGTAACAGCCGTAAAACTGACCGGGAACACGAATTGATCGAAACCTTGGCAAAACGGTTGAACACCCAAATGATTCACTTCGTACCCCGTGACAACATTGTTCAACACGCAGAATTACGCCGCATGACTGTTAACGAGTACGCACCCGATAGCAACCAAGCTAACGAATATCGGACATTGGCTACCAAAATCATCGACAACAAAAATCTAGCTATTCCTACACCTATCGAAATGGAAGAATTAGAAGACTTGTTGATTGAATTCGGTATTCTCGAAAGCGAGGAAAATGCTGCAATGTTGGTTGGTAAGACTGCTGCTGAAGCTCCTGTAGTATAATTCGCTGCTAAGAAATAACGCTTTAGCACAAGGAAAAAGGAAAAAGGAAGAATCTCATATTTTACCTTTGACCTTTTACCTTTCCCTCTGATCTCCCCCCTAACTTTAGAGGGGACTCCTAGTCCCCCTATGCCCCCCATCCTTAAGAGTCACAGAGACAAAGTATGACACCTCCAGAAAACCAAAACATCATCGAAGAAAGAAAAGAACTAATTAAAGAAGTTCTCAGTGCTTATCCTGAAAAAGCCGCTAAGAAGCGGGAAAAACACTTAAACGTATACGAAGAAGGTAAGTCCGATTGCGGCGTTAAGTCTAACATCAAATCCCTTCCTGGCGTCATGACCGCTCGTGGTTGTGCTTACGCCGGTTCTAAAGGTGTGGTTTGGGGTCCTATTAAGGACATGATTCACATCAGCCACGGGCCTGTAGGTTGCGGTTACTGGTCTTGGTCTGGTCGTCGTAACTACTACATCGGCACCACAGGTATTGATACCTTTGGTACCATGCACTTCACCTCCGACTTCCAAGAACGAGATATCGTCTTCGGTGGTGACAAGAAACTTGTCAAGCTGATCGAAGAACTTGATGTACTTTTCCCCCTCAACCGTGGTGTTTCCATTCAATCTGAATGTCCCATCGGTCTAATTGGGGATGACATCGAAGCTGTTGCTCGCAAGACATCGAAAACAATTGGTAAGCCAGTTGTACCTGTGCGTTGCGAAGGCTTCCGGGGTGTTTCCCAATCTTTGGGACACCACATTGCTAACGACATGGTTCGTGACTGGGTGTTCACCAGATCAGATCAAGCCAAGAAAGACGGTACACTTCAGTTTGAAGGTACCCCTTATGACGTAGCCATTATCGGTGACTATAACATCGGTGGTGATGCTTGGGCTAGTCGCATCCTGTTAGAAGAACTCGGCTTGCGCGTAGTCGCTCAGTGGTCAGGTGATGGCACCATCAACGAAATGTTGATGACCCCCAATGTGAAGATGAACCTCATCCACTGTTATCGGTCGATGAACTACATCAGCCGTCACATGGAAGAAGCTTATGGTATACCCTGGCTTGAGTATAATTTCTTCGGCCCCACCAAGATTGCTGAATCTTTACGGGAAATCGCTTCTAAGTTTGACGAGACAATCCAAGCAAACGCTGAGAAGATTATCGCCAAGTATCAGCCCACAATGGATGTGATTCTTGAGAAGTATCGTCCACGTTTGGAAGGTAAGACTGTCGCCATCATGGTTGGTGGTTTACGTCCTCGCCACGTTGTCCCAGCTTTCCAAGATTTGGGCATGAAGATGATTGGTACAGGTTATGAGTTTGCTCATAACGATGACTACAAACGCACTACTACGATGATCGAAAACGGCACCATCGTTTATGACGACGTTACCGCTTACGAATTCGAGGAATTTATCAAAGCGCTCAAGCCTGACCTTGTAGCCTCTGGTGTGAAAGAGAAGTACGTCTTCCAAAAGATGGGTCTACCTTTCCGTCAAATGCACTCTTGGGATTACTCCGAACCTAGCGATCGCTCCTCAACATCATATAATGCAAGGTTTTTTAGCGGCAAGAGAAAAAAGAGCCTATTTCTAGCCTAAATGCGAGTTTTAGGGTTATCTAAGAATAATCTGTTTGTATGCTTTAAACAATATAACTCTTATTCTGTCTGGCTTTTAGGATTTGCTAGCATTTTACTCAAAGAAAAACTGTAAAAAGAAAGACTATTTATAATGACGATTGTTTAGATTAAATGGTGCGATCAAGCGTTGCTAAAGAACTAAAGAATAAGATAGGCTGTTATGTATTTAACATATTTATTATAGTTTATGGTACTTCTGCTTTGACCGTACACCAATATATTCAAATTAGGGTATAATTTTTGACATTATTTTTCCCTTTGTCCATGACAATTTTGACAGTACAAAGCCTCTCTTTAGAAGCTGCTATATTTTCATCTGCGGAGTCGATTCACCCAGAACCCTTGCTGTACGGTGTAACTGATGGGAAAGCTGTTGGAACATATCTAGAACAAAAGTTTAGGCTTTATCTCAAAGGACGATATGAGTTTGTAGAGGGTAATTCTGCTAGTGGTATAGACTTTCCGGGATTGCTTGTAGATGTGAAGGTAACAAGCATTAGACAACCACAATCATCATGCCCTTTCAAATCTGCACGCCAAAAAATATTTGGGCTTGGGTATTCGCTGCTGATTTTCGTTTACGATAAAACAGACTATAGTACCAACCGCACAGCAACCTTAAATATTTTGCATACGATTTATGTAAGTGCTGAAAGAACCGCAGATTTCCAAATGACTCGTGGAATTCGCAACCTTTTAGCAAACGAAGGAAATAAAGATGATTTAATTGCTTTTATGTTTGAGCGCAATCTACCCGTCGATGAAATTGAAGCAAGCAATATTGCTGATGAAATACTGATAAATCCACCTGTACAGGGATTTCTAACTATTTCTAATGCTTTGCAATGGCGACTCCAGTATGGAAGAGTAATAGAACGTGCTGGTCAAGAAGATGGCGTAATTGCTGTTTACAAAATTAATCCATGACTCATAGTACACATAAAGCAAAGATAGAGTATGGAGATTTCCAGACACCAGTAGAACTAGCTAAGAGAGTATGTCAAAAGTTAGTTGAACTTGGTGTAATGCCCGATGTTATAATTGAGCCAACTTGCGGCGTGGGTAATTTTATTGAAGCGGCTTTAAATTCGTTTAAATCAGCAAACAAAATTTTTGGAATTGAAATAAATCATGATTATTTAGAAGAATTAAAAGTAAAACAAAAATTCATACACGACAAAAGAATTGAAATTAGATATGGAGATTTTTTTCAGTTTAATTGGTCGTCACTTATAGATGAATCAAATAATAAAATATTAGTAGTTGGGAATTTACCTTGGGTAACAAACTCTCACCAAGGTAGTATTGATGGTGATAACTTACCAAAAAAGAGCAATTTTCAAAACTATTCTGGTTTAGATGCAATCACTGGTAGTAGTAATTTTGATATATCAGAATGGATGTTAATTCAGGTGGTGCAATGGTTGCAAAAACATGAAGGTTATCTGGCAATTCTATGCAAAAGTTCTGTTGCTAGGAAAATATTAAATTATATCAGTTCTCAAAAATTAAATCTTGCTTACTGTGCAAATTACAAAATAAATGCCAAACAATATTTTGATGCTACTGTTGAAGCTTGTTTATTGTTTTGTAACTTTGAATCAAATTCACAAAACTATTTTTGTGATATATTCAGCAGCCTTGAAAGTTCTGATTCTTATCGCATAGGTTATTGGAATAACGTACTTGTCCGAGATGTAGTCACATTTGAAAAACTACAAAAGCTATATGATAAGCAATCAAAAATAAAATGGCGCTCTGGCATTAAGCATGATTGTGCGAGGGTCATGGAGTTTCGTAAAATCAATAATACTCTTGTTAATGGATTGGGAGAAGCCGTTGATATTGAAGAAACATATCTTTTCCCCTTGCTTAAAAGTTCTTATATTGCTCAGAATAAAACAAAGGCTACTGATAGATATGTTTTGGTAACTCAGAGATTTGTTGGTGAACCTACCGAGCATATAAAAGATTTGGCTCCTAAAACTTGGAAATATTTAGAGAAACATGCACAATATCTAAACAAAAGAAAAAGTAAAATTTATAAAAATAATCCTAATTATTCTATTTTTGGTGTTGGAGCATATACTTTTTCTCCTTGGAAGATTGCAATTTCTGGACTTTACAAAAAGTTATCTTTTAGATTGATAGGTAAGATAGAAAGAAAACCTGTTGTTTTCGATGATACTGTTTATTTTCTCAGCTTTGATGATGAAAAACTTGTATATAAAACTTTTGAACTTTTGACTTCTTCAATAGCAAAAGACTTTTATTCATCTCTAATTTTTTGGGACGAAAAGCGCCCAATTAAGTCTAGTATCCTAAATAATTTAAATTTGACAGCTTTAACAGAGCTAACATTAACACAGCATCATGCTATAAGCTCTAGGGATTGTATGTGAAATGGGATTATGTCATAAAAAATTAACCCATTGTAGCGATCGCCTCTAACTCAAGAATATTTCTCAATAAACTTGAGGTACAAAAAACTGCTCATTGCGGGGAGCGCGAACATAATCCTCAGCCATCGGTCTAGACGGAAGCTCTAAGGGAGGAGGTGTCATATCTTCGTAAGGAACTTTGCTCAACAAATGATGAATGCAGTTGAGCCGCGCACGTCTTTTATTATCTGCTTCAATCGTAAACCAGGGGGCTTCTGGAATATTCGTGTAAGCAAACATGGTATCTTTTGCTTTGGAGTATTCTACCCAGCGATCGCGTGATTCCAAATCCATTGGGCTGAGTTTCCAGCGCCTTGCTGGATCGTGACTGCGAGAAAGAAAGCGTTCCTCTTGTTCTTCATCGCTGACGGAGAACCAGTACTTGATTAAAACAATGCCCGATCGCACCAGCATTCGTTCAAATTCCGGGCAAGATTGCATGAATTCTTGATATTCTGCTTCGGTACAAAAATCCATCACTCGTTCAACTCCAGCTCGGTTGTACCAACTGCGATCAAAGAGGACAATTTCGCCTGCTGTCGGAAGATATTGCACGTAGCGCTGAAAATACCACTGAGTTTTCTCGCGATCGGAGGGAGTTCCCAAAGCCACTACACGACAACCACGAGGATTGAGTGGATCGGCAATGCGTTTAATTACTCCTCCTTTGCCGGCAGCATCACGCCCTTCAAATATAACGACAACCCGATAGCCAACGTGCTTAATCCAGTATTGCATTTTGACTAGCTCAATCTGGAGTTGCTCTAGTTCAGTTTCAAAAGTTTTTTTGGGAATTTTCTTGGCAAAAGCTTCAGTACTACCATCAAAAATCCGTTTGGATTTTTTAGATTTTTTCTTATCTTTTGCCTTTACTAGGCTTTCTATTAAAGCGGGTTGAACTAAATCATTATTTTGTTCGTTTTTAATTTCATCAATTGACATCGCAGTGACTCCATGCCATTGAATCGGCAGAATAATTAGAGTTTATCTATAAAGTATATATTTTAATGCAAACTGAGTGTAAATATACACCTTTGCAGGTATGGCGACACCAAAGAGATAAAACCAACAAGCTAACGATTAAGGTCAGTGGCAGCAAAAAACCTTTGTACATCAACTTTTTGCAAACTTACTTTCCTATGCAGATTGGGTTAGGCGCGATCGCAAACATTTTGTCACAATTAAATTCATCAATATGCAACCTAAGCTAACTTTTAATCTTTAATGACCAAATCACTGCGGATTCATCCGAATCAAATCTGTCAAAATACTATCCAATGAGTTTTACCTGCTCCTTTCGGGCCAATTAAGATGAATCCCCAGATGAGATACGAAACCGGAAGCAAGCTAGAGAAGCACCAAGTGTATGTAGCATCGCTCAGGGATAAGATAAAATTCCTTGAAAAACAAAAAGCAGAAATTGAAAAAGAACTGGTAGAGCTACGAGTTAAGCTTTCCGAAAATGAAAATTATGTACCAGAGGAATAAACCGCCAAACTTTCAGTTACCCTGAATAGTGTTTTCATTGAGATTTGTCAAGGAAGTTGGAGCAATTATTCTTGAGGTTTAGTCTGGGAAAGCTAGACCAGTCATGGGGTCACGAATATACAACCCTAATGTGAGGCTACGCATCGCTTCATCCCAAACGGGTATTAATTGTTCGGCTTGATCTACCCAATAATCGAATGTAATTAAGCATTGAACATTCGACCCCAAACCAATGCAAGTCCGCGAAAAAGCTTCCCGTGGTTCTTCTTGAGTGTCAATAAACTTCATCTCTGTCCAAACAATTCTGGCGGTTTGACGCTTGACGGTAACTATTTCTCCCCTCTCAATGACGTTGCGGCTGTCGTCTTCCAAGACTTTCTTCAAGGTTGATTTTAGCGGAAACTGGCTCCAGTCGTTGGGTGGCAAGCGATTAAAAGATACTTCTAGACAGCAATCATCGTTAGGTGGTTTTTTATCGAGGAACTTGAAAGATTTTTCTTGTGGCTCAAAAACCCAACTTTGGGGAACATTCAAGCGAACAGCGCCTCGATCTGCTACAAATATTTTGTAGCCTGATGGAGATTCCCAACGATGGTCAGGTTTTAATTCAAGCGTTTCTTTTATCCACTGAAGATTACTTTTTTTACGCTTTGCCATAGTGTTTCTGCATTTTCTGCTGAAGAGGGCGACGCGGAATAGCCCATCGTAGACATTGCCCTTTTTGTTAATGTTATCAAATTGTTAGGATTTGGAATAACTATTATATTAAGTTAATCAGATTTTAGGCATTTTATATCAAGGAATCCAAGGTAACTGCAACGTTGTGATTAAAATTTCAGCTTTCAGCATTAAAATCTTAGCCGCAGTGTTCATGGTTATGGATCATGTGTGCTATTTACTAATGCCAGAGTTGGTAGTCTTGCACTTATTGGGGCGATTGAGTTTTCCTCTGTTTGCATGGCTTCTGGCTGAAGGCGAAAAACATACCCGAAATGTATACCGCTATGGTAGCAGACTATTAATTACAGCAATTATATCTCAACCAATCTATAGTGTTGTTTTCCAGAGTTTAGCACTGAATATTCTCTTCACGCTTCTTCTTGGACTGGTGATGTTGCGCTTAGTAAAGTGTTACTCACAATTATGGCAGCAATTAATAATTATCGGCTTGTGTGCAGTAGTTGCCGAGGGCTTGGGCGTTGAATATGGAGTATATGGGATTGGAGTAATTTTCTTGATGTCCCTAGCAGACAAACTAAAGCCTAAAGTATGGTTGCTCTACTGGTGCTTCTTTCACTTTATTTTAGTAACTCTATTTATCACTGATATATTGCAATATTGGGCAATTATTGCAGGATTTATTGTTTTTCAATTCAATGGTAAACAAGGTTCACGAGCTAGATGGTTTTATGTGTTTTACCCGACTCATTTAATTATTTTAGGTATAATCTATTACTTTAAATAGTCTAAGTAGGATTGACTATCTGTATTGCCCTACAGATAACCTTAAAACAATTGGCTTCACGGATTGAGGCGAAGTAATCCCCTAACTAAACAGCGATCGCAAATGAAATAAGTTTTTCTTCAAAGAACCTAGTAGCCAATCCTTGAAAATCAATAAAGACTGGCGGTAAGGCGCACAATAATTTTGCTAACATCCACGTCGTCAGGTTGTTCGATCGCATTTGCGATCGCTCAAGCAATAGACCCAGGTGGAATAGAAATCTGCCAGAAATCCTGCATCCTTCGACGTGCCTCACTATCCGAAATACTATCGGCCAGTTTTAAACAAAGTTGAGTAATTAACCAATTGTATTTTTATTGCTAAAAAAGTCTAAAATGCAGATATATCTATATAGATAGATACTATATAGATATATCTCTTTCTTTAGGAAGATATATTTTTCAAAAAACACTTTTATCAAACTATAAACTTGAAAAACAAATAGTGAATATACATTTCATTCAATGATATTAATCAGATAAATCTTATAAATCTTAGTCTTTTGTTAACCTTTACCAGTTATGATGCCAGAGTAGTGAATGATAATAATTCGGATTTAAATATCTAGGGATAATTGTGTCATCCAGGAAAAAGCCCCTAGATTTATCCCCGAAGCTGCAAAATTGTAGCCAAAACCAACTACTGAATAGCTAAATCTTTAAGGTAATAAGCATGAGTTATACTATCGATTCCGCACGCAATATTTTCTCTAGCACTCAAGTGGCAGATGCTGTTCCAGCTACTACAGCAATGTTTGCAGAACTGAACATTGAGGATCAACTGGCATTTCTCTGGTATGCCTACGCTGAAATAGGTCGTACAATTACTCCAGCTGCTCCCGGAAAAGCAAATCTCCAATTAATGGAAGGTATATTCAACCAAATTAAGCAGATGTCTCATGAAGAACAAACGCAATTAATGACAGATTTAGCGAGTAATGCTGATACTCCTATTAGCCGTTCTTATGCATATTTTGGTGTCAACGCCAAGCTAGGATTCTGGTGGCAATTAGGAGAGTGGATGAAAGAGGGTATTGTCGCTCCTATGCCAGTTGGCTATCAAATGTCAACTCAAGTTAAAGCATTGCTACAAGCTGTTCAGAGAATCGATCAGAGTCAGCAAATTACTGTACTACGCAATACTGTAGTAAATATGGGCTTCGATCCATCCCTAGCTGATAACAAACAGGCAGAAGTCATAAACTTTAAGTTCCCACGTACATCCCTAACTCCCCAATTTACTATTGAAGGAGTTACAGAACCGACAGTGGTGAAATACATTGAAGCCATGAATGCAGATAACTTTGAAGCTGCTGTTGCTTTATTTGCTAATAATGGTGCGCTGCAACCACCCTTCCAAAAACCAATTGTTGGTCGAGAAGCGATCACTTCCTACCTACGAGATGAGGGACAAGGGTTAGTAATGAAGCCAACCAAAGGCGTTTCGGAAACTATAGAAGATGGTTATACACAGCATAAAATTACTGGTACGGTCGAAACTCCTTGGTTTGGAGGTAATGTTGGGATGAACATTGCTTGGCGATTTTTACTCGATCCTCAAGGTCAAATTTACTTTGTGGGTATTGACTTACTTGCTTCTCCCAAAGAACTGCTTAACCTAACTCGCAAGTAAAATTTCTTTGCTCTGTTAAGACAAAAGCAATTGCGCTTGTCTTAGATGATGTTTTAAAAGGTTTTTTTGCTCTTATAGTTAGCAAAGCATTGCATCTTAGTACATAGCCAAAACCTTAATTTGGTGTTGTAATTAAGCCAGTGCAGAACTGCAAAATTATCACTTTCGGGACTTTTAAAACATTCTCTAAGCCTCATAAAGATCATCAAATAAAACCTCAATCAATGCTCGGTTCACTTAGAACCGAGCTTTAGTCAAATGTAGGCAAGCTAGGTAAATTGGCTGTTGACTCAAATCAACGTCAATCGCGTTCTCCAGTGTTGCTGATCCAAAAAGGCGTAAGGCCGCTGAGAGAGTTTTGAGGTTAATCTCTACGATTTCAATTTTTTGATCTAATGGACGGCGCTTTTGAATTATCTGAGCGATTTGGGTAGCTCTGGGTGTTGCAGCACTGTCAATTTGGATAATTGATGGCATAGCTTATTGCTTTTTAGTAAACTAATTTGAGAATTATTAAGTAGTTCTATATAGGAATCATATTTGATTTTTGAAAAAATCTCGGTAGTCTTGTAATGGACTGTCATGGCTTTAATGTTGCAAAAAAATTGTAGGTTGGGTGGAGCGGAGCGTAACCCAACCTACGTCTAATGCACTGAGGGTAACCTACTGGAGATATGAAGTATAACGAAGAAGGTTTTCGAGATACTTAGATGCCGCTGCTGTACAGAGCAACGAATTTTCTGGAGGATTTAAAATAATACATTGCGTGTATTCAGTTTGTACACCTTGACAGTCGAGTGCTATCTGCTGTAGCTCTAAACTGTTAGGGCTAATGCTTGCCTGATTTACATATCGCTTACATAACTCAAGTGCAAGACCCCCGTTTCTTAATCCAGTAGTATCAGGTATGGCTACTTGGGGTATGTTTATCTCAGAAAATTCTGCATTGACTCTTGAGGTAAAACCAAGAGAAGCGCTTGCAAGGACGATAACAACGAGCAATTGTTTGAATTTTGTCTTCATAATCTTGCCTTTACAGTTGGTAATTCAAGCGGCCTGACTATTTATTAGACGGAAAACTTCCGCCTAATTACCCGATTTTGAATAGTTATTCGGAATTTTTCCACTTAATATCTATGATTTGGACATTATACATTTAGACAAAATACAGAAATTGTTAAATTTAGTTAGCAAAATGGCATTTGACTTACTCAAAATGAGCTTTTACTTACTCATTTTGGTGTTTTCCGCAAGTAAAATGAGCTTTTACTTACTCAAAAGCAGCTTTTGCTTTCTCATTTTGGTGTTTTCCGCAAGTAAAATAAGCTTTTACTTACTCATTTTGGTGTTTTCCGCAAGCAAAAGCAGCTTTTACTTTCTCAAACCCCAGTTTGCTTTCTCATTTCAGTATTTCGCGCATTCATGACAAATATCGCGCTTGTAGCAAAAACCATTGCAAATTTGCCAGAATTCTCTCAGGCTGAACCATACGTAAGCCTTTTAAGGTAAAGAATATTAACCGTACTCTATTAGAAGGTGTAGATCGTGGCTCGGAGAAAAAGAACTTCTTTAGTGCTAGAAAAAGCAGTGCGTCGTGCAGCTAGCATTAATTCAATCGATCCAAGTTTAGATTTAGGCAATGGACTTACTTTACCTGCCTTTTCTACCCTAATCGAAACGATGCGAACTAGAGAAAATGCATATAACAGTGCCCTTTCCAGTTTGGATAAATTGTATCGTGAAATGCTGGAAACAGAAGGCGAGTTGGGAGATATGACAGAACACATGCTAATGGCAGTGGGAACTCGATATGGCAAAAGCAGTGTCGAGTACGGTATGGCGGGAGGAGTTCCTAAAAATCAGCGTCGTAAGAGACTGCGAGGGGAGTCGCCAACTCTCAATGATGAGCAACCGTCATTCGTTGCCAGTGTGGAGAGCAAGAATGGAAAGAAACCAGTAGCGACAACTTAATATGTGCTATTTCTACTCAAAAATTTTTCAAGCAAAAATGATTGCATAGACGCATTCACAAAGCGTATCGTAGACATCGCTCTCCGAACAAGAGACGTAGCACTGCTACGTCTCTACTGCAACTAAATTTGCATCAGGTACACTTTTATAGAGACTTTATCCGTTCTACGCCACCCCATATTTCAAAGAACCGTTTAGTTTCAACTTCTATCTCTGAAATTGTTCTTGACTGTCCATTTCCAGAACCTGGAAAAACAATATAAACGATGTCTTTGGGAATTCCTCGCCTGACTCTTGATTGTACTAATGGCTCGTTTCCAACAGCCTGAGATAGAGCTATTGAACCCTCTCCAATCTGGTTTTTCGTCCCAACATCAGCATAAATTGCAAAAGCGAGTTTTTCATTATTAGTATTGTAAACAACTGCAAAATCTCCTAATTTAACGCCTGTAGTCTTTCTAAAATCACCATTTCCCGGAAGAACAATATACGGAATTTTTGTTGAATCAACATAGCGACGTGGATCTTGTTTAACAAATCCAGAGTCGAATAATGCAGTTGTAGAAATATAGTATCCAGGATATGGATCGGTACTGCCTTGAATAAATGGATTGCCGTTTTTATCTACAGCTAGTGCCCACCAGTTATCTGAATACCCAGCATTTGCCAAAAAATCAATCCCTTTATCTGCGGGGTGATAAGCATTAGGCGCACCATCAGCATTAATGCTCATACCTGCTTTATAGAAAAATGCAGATGCCATCCGCAGGGGAATATTAGATGTACGCGTAGATGCAGCCCGCCTTAGGCATCGCAAAACTCTTGCCAAGTATTTCTGGGATCAGATGCAGACCTATGACTTGACTTATATTGGTATCGGATTAACGACGGGTGAAGGAATTGGAGCCGCTAATTATGATGGCAAAACGATCACCATTGATGATTGGACTGCTAAACCTCCAAACAATGTCTACACCTACGCTACTAATGAGCAAGGCAATCAAACTCAGGTTAATGCTCGGTGGAGTTGGGACAACTTCAGTGAATCTTGGTACACCGAACCTATCGCCGCTGGTAAACCCATTTGGGCAAAGATTGTAACTGGAAATTATTATCCCACTGGCCCCTACATCGCCGCCTCTGCTAGCCGTCCGATCTATGATGCACAAAATCGCTTACTGGGAATGATTGCAACGGACATTCACTTGCTGAAACTCAGCGATTTTTTACGCAGTTTAGATGTTAGTCAGTCTGGGCAGGTATTCCTTTTAGAGCGGGATGGCATGTTAGTCGCCAGTTCTGGCACAGAGAAGCCCTTTACCCTCGTTAATCAAAAAGTTCAGAGATTGCGAGCGATCGATAGCTCCAACCCAATGATACAGAACATTGCCAGACACCTCCAAACCTTCAACGGGTTTGCATCCATCACCCAAGACACAGATTTTCAGCTTGAGGTGCAGAGAGAACAGCACTTTGTCCATGTTATACCTTGGCGTGACAAGTATGGCTTGGATTGGCTGCTGGTGGTGAGTGTGCCAAAAAACGCATTCATGGCGCAAATTAACGCCAACACGCACACCACGATCGCCCTTTGTTTGGGCGCATTAGTTGTTGCCTCAGCGATGGGCGTGTTTACCTCTCATTGGATTGTACGCCCAATTCTGCGCTTGAATTGGGCAAGTGAGGCAATGGCATCTGGCAATCTAAATCAGACAGTAGAAACTAGCGGCATTCGAGAACTTAATACTCTGTCTAACTCTTTCAACCACATGGCAGGACAACTGCATGAATCGTTTACGGCTTTAGAAAAAAGCAAGGAAGAACTAGAAGAACGCGTAGAAGAACGTACCACTGAACTTAAAAATACATTAGAGGAATTGCAGCGCAGTCAATCTCAAGTTATTCAAAGTGAAAAAATGTCTAGTTTGGGACAACTAGTTGCTGGAGTTGCACACGAAATTAATAATCCAGTTAACTTTATTCATGGCAACCTCGCCCATGTGCAGGAATATACGCAGGATTTATTAGCACTTATGCAGTTGTATCAGCAATATCATCCCTACCCTGTTGCTGAAATTCAAACTGTTGCTGAAGAAATCGATCTGGAGTTTTTGCAGTCAGACTTACCAAAATTATTGTCTTCTATGAAAGTGGGCACCGATCGCATTCGCCAAATTGTACTGTCACTGCGGAATTTCTCTCGCATTGATGAAGCGGAATTTAAAAGGGTCGATATTCATGAGGGCATCGACAGTACTTTGATGATTTTGCAGCACCGCCTCAAAGGTAAACCAGAACAACCTGAAATTGAGGTGATTAAAGACTATGGAACTGTACCCCCAGTCGAATGCTATGCTGGACAACTTAATCAGGTATTTATGAATATTTTAGTAAATGCTATTGATGCGTTAGAAGAAAATAATACCAAGCGTACCTATCAGGAGATTGAGAACAATCGCAGTCAAATTAAGATTCGCACATCCGTAGTTAATTCAACGTGGCTGCAAGTGGCGATCGCTGATAACGGAGTTGGTATTTCCAAAGAATTTCAGCAACGAATATTCGATCCCTTTTTCACCACCAAACCCATTGGCAAAGGAACCGGAATGGGTATGTCCATCAGCTACCAAATTGTCACAGAAAAACATGGTGGTAAACTGGAGTGCTTTTCAACTCCTGGAAAAGGAACCGAGTTTATCATTCAAATTCCTCTGCAGCTAAAGGTTCATGGAGTGGTTTAACTTAATGCTAATTTGGAATTACTATATCATCTAGCTATTATTACGGTAGTCAATCGTTATGTAGGATTTTAATATACATATAAATAGTAAAAATCAGTAGATATCTTGATACTTTACTTGTTGATAGTATTCCAAGCCCAGCCGATAGGCTTCTGGGCTATACCCAACATCTTCAGGGCTAAAATCAGCCTCAAAACCGGGAGCAATACGTTGATACATCGCCGGAGCAATTGCTACATAACCTTGTTTAGCGATTAGTTCAGTAATATCTCGAATATTACTGTTGATTCCAAAAATTTCTGGAAAAACTATAACCGCCCCAAAGGTTCCCTTTTGTGCTGGTTGAGCTAAGTAAGCATCGATTTCTAAGTCATTATTAGGTATTTTGACATAGCAAGTGTTGATTCCAATGTTTGTTGTTTCTAGCATCTTCGTTTTGACAAAATTTATACCAATTCATCTATTTTGACTATTTTTCAACACCAATGGGCGATGTCTACTACGGGCATAAACATCAGCGATCGCAATCGCTACACAACTGACTTGCGCGTGTTAATGCCAAATATCTCAGTTGATCAGCTAAATTTCTGACTTTTGAATAGGTGGTATTTCAAACTTCTGGATGATGCTAAGGGTTTTTGATTTGTGCGATTTTACATAAGGTAAGCATAAAGACTCAATATTAAAAAGCACAAGAAAAAACAATGCCTGATGAATCATTTAGAACAAATGTTCCAGAAATTGACCCAACGGAGATTGAAGATTCTCGAACTGTAATCCCTGACGAACATCGTTCATTTCTAGAAAAAGTCCAGGTCAAAGCTGGATTTGCAGATCCCTATGATGCAAGAGACTTTACCGAAGTTGTGTTTCGCGTGATGCGCGACGTAATGACCACAGAAGCCAGCGATCGCGTCGAGGCAGAACTGCATACAGAGGCTGTGCCTACTGATGAGAAAGCACTTCAGTTTGAAGTGTCCGATCTCTGGAAAGACACCAATCCAATTGTGGGATTTTTAAGCCGGATTCGTCCACCCTTTAAAGGCCCAGGTATCTTCAATATCGATTCCGATCGCTTCCTGTTCCGAGTTGCTAATGAAAGTGGAATGCCGCGATCGGTCGATCGAGAACAAGCGGTTAAAGCAGTATTTTCTGCCACCAAAGACGAGCTTTCCGAAGAGCGAATTCAGGAAATTGCTAGCTGGCTACCTGACTATGTACGTCAGCTTTGGGAGCAGGCTTAATTAGAAGGTCAAAAAAGTCAAGCCTGTTTGTGAGTAGCGATCGCAAACAGGTTTTCTATATAATAGGTTTACTGATTCACTGCCAATCACTTCACAAGCTTCACTATTTGGTTCACTACTGGGCGTGGTTTGCGGCGATAATCTGACTTGCATGTTCCACCAGTCATCCCGTACTCATCACTTATGCCTTATAGTCAGTTTACAACTATCAGTAAAGTTAAAGAGGCTTTTGGGTTAAAAACACAGGAGGGTGGGCGATTCATTCCTGCCACCGAACCTATTGAATCATCTGCTACACTGACGGCATATCTTGAAGAAAGTCTACCACTTGCTTCTTCAGCAAGTGAAAAAGCTCGTTCCGAAGGAATAATTTACCCTGTATTATTAGAAGTTAGACGGATATTAAATCGCCAAATTAGCTTATTTTCTGGAGAAGATTTTACAGTCGATGAGGCAGTTGGACTGAATGGAATGTGTGATTTTCTTTTGAGTCGTTCGCCGGAAGTACTAGAAATTGAAGCGCCTGCAATTGTCATTGTAGAAGCAAAAAAAGCAGATTTAAGAACTAGGTTTGGACAATGTATTGCAGAAATGGTTGCAGCACAAAAATTCAACGCCGCCAAAAATCGTCCAGTTGCCGTAATCTATGGTTCTATTAGCAGTGGTACGCAATGGCGATTCCTGAAGCTGGAGGATAATCTTGTCACTATCGACTTGATCGATTATCCTCTCCCACCAGTGGAACAAATTCTTGGATTTTTTGTTTGGATGGTGCAAAACAGTTGATAGATGGTTGCCATTGACGTAGCCTGCCGCAGGCATCGCATTGGAGTATGATATTACCTCACAAGCAAATCTGTGACAAAATAATATTGTTGTCTTATAGCCAATGCGATCGCTTACAACCTATGATTTCTACCATCTCGCGCCGCTACAGCTTGGATGAATATCGTGCGATCGAAGAAAAAGCTGAAGGACGCAGCGAATATCGAGATGGAGAAATTGTACCCATGCCCGGAGGAACCCTCAAACACAGCCGTATCGGTCGGAACATTCTGACCTATTTTAGTACTATGATGCGCGATACTCAATTCGAGCCAATTAACAGCGATTTACGGCTGTGGATTCCTGAATATCGACGTGGGGTATATCCAGATGTAATGATTTTTGACGGCGAACCGCAACTAAATGGTGAACGTTTAGATGAAGTCTTAAATCCCATTTTGATTGTTGAAGTTCTATCTCCTTCCACCGCAGATTACGACCGACTCAGTAAATTTCGGATGTATCGCTCAATTGCGAGTTTTAGCAAATATTTATTAGTCGAGCAGGATGAACCTTTTGTGGAACGCTACAGTAAACAAGACAAAGGTTGGTTGCTCAGTGATTTTAGCGGCTTAGAGCTATCTCTTGCTTTGGATTCAGTTAGTATTGATTTGCCGATGGCGGAAATTTATCGCGGCATTGTTTTTGAGTAAATCAATAGACGCTACAGGAGAGATGTGATCGCACTATTGATCTTCCAAACCTATAAGATACTCCTGAATCTCCTTGATAAATTTCCAGGGATATTCATTGTCATTAACTTCGAGTCCGGGAAGCATTAACAAGGCTTTTGTAATCCATCCCCGTTTATCATCTGTTGTATAAGGAATACCTCGATGTGTGAGCATTGACTCTAACTCACCACATGGATTGATGAATAGCCCTCTTTCTGAACAGGTTTTCCATAAATCGTCAAAGCTAGATTGTAATTCTGGTGGCAAGGCTGCTCGCCCTTTCTCCTTGAAATCCTTCCAGTTCTTGGTCGAGTCTGCAATTTCTCTAGCTCGACGTTCAATTTGGCTCAATAATTTTTCTTTTTCAGATTTAGCTTCGCCATCAGAAGCAAAAGCTTTACCTTGTACCTCGTTGAGAGAGGCTAATAGTGTTGTCATTTGCTCTTTGACCTTCTTTAACCTCTCATCACAAGGAAGTTCTTTAGCTGCTTTTGCAATTTCTTCACGAATAGTCAGCATTCGAGTAATGCCTTCTTCACTGAATTTTAGAGCCTCTAGCTGCTTTTTAAATTCTGCCGGGTTATTTAACACATCAAAATCAACAATTCCTACGCAGCGCACTCCCATATCCCGATACAGTGTGGTAATCCGTGGAACAGTTTGCTTGTTATCTGCATTAACGAAATATAAATCAATATTATTTTTCCGCTTGTTAGAGGCAGTTTGGTAAAACCGCCCATCACTATCTGCTTCTACCACAACTACACCGGAGTAAAAAAGTCCGTCCAGAACACGAGATGAACTCAATAGAGGATCGTTCACTAATTCCCGTAAGCGATTTGGGTCAAGTGTATTGAAATAGTTGGTTTCATCTCTACGGTCAATCCGAATAATAGTGAGATCGGTTGTCTTGCTTAAAAGACCACGCAGTAAGTCGGCGCTGTGTGTAGCTAAAATTATTTGGCGTTTACTGTTTGCTTGTTCTGCAATAAACTCACCTATCCGGAAAGCTTGGGGCGGAGCAAGAAAAGCCTCTGGTTCATCGATTAGAAATACGTTTCGTTTAATCGCCAACAATGCAGTGGTAATTCCTACAAAACTTCTGATTCCATCCCCTTGATCATCCAACTTGTCATATCCCTGCATTGGCTGTCTAGCATCTCTTGGATCTGAAGGAATTAAACTAAAATCATTTCCAACTCGAAGAAGTAATCGCTGCGGTACAGTGAAATCTAACTTAATTTCTTTGCCAAAAGCACGCTTGACTAATTTTTGTATATCATTCTCTAGAGAACTTTCTGCATTATAGAAAGTTTGCAGCAGATTTGCTTCTTGTCTTTCATGGGCTGCACTAGCAGCTTCTTTTACCAGTTGAAGACGGTGTTCTGTGGTGATAAATGCAACCATAGCAATACCAAAATACTCGGCAAACATGGATTTATTAGATAAAATATGGGAAATTACCTCATCTTCTTCAGACCAAAAGTTTGCACTGACTTGGTGTTCCTGGGACAGTTCAGGAGCTAGTATACGAAACATCCAGCTGGTATATTCGTCTTGGTAGCGTTTCAAACTGTAGGCTTCGCATAGCTCTTGTAGATTCTGTGGGGTTGTCCACTCAACATCGCTAACAACAACAGCAGGTAGAGGTGTACTTTTTGTGGTTTTTTGAGCAATGTCTTTTAAAGTACGGCTTTTTCCAGCATTATTCGGGCCAATAATAACGGTAAGGTTTCCTGGTTCAACCTCTTCTCCATTGTTGAATACGATCCGGGTCAGTTTGTAAATATACATTAACAATATTTTGCTTGCAGAGCGAATACTCTGAATAGTCTAACAGCTACATAGCTTTGATGACTTTACAGGTAACATTAGACTACTGTCTTTACAGATAACAGTCAGAAATATAACTATTTATTATACGGAAATTTAAAGAGTAAGTTAGTAGCGTGCGTTATCGTGCAGCGTAACGCACCACATCATTTTTATTAACAAATTTCACTCCGCTTATAAACTAGCTCCATCTTCAACTTCTCAATCTCCAATCTCAATTTATCATTCTCTATCCTCAACTTAGCATTCTCCTCCCTAATCAAGTCAACTTCATTCCTCTTACTCAACGCCTGATTAATCGCCAACTTCCGCATATCTAATGAGAACCAACGCTGATAAGTTTGCGTATGAACTTGCACACTATGCCCCAAATTATCCGCCGCCGCTTTAATTGGTATCCCCAAAATATGCGCCCGAATTGCCCAAGCGTGACGTAAATCATAGGGTTTAAAATCCAATCCTATTTTACGAAACCACCAGCTAACTCGCTGTGTTAACGCCGTTATATCCGCATGATTAGTGTTATCTTTTTTAGCGATCGCACTTTTCAACATCTCTAAATATTTCGGATTTTTCAAATCAAAGTCATCAATCCATTGCCTATATAATGGTAATGCTTGTCTTTCACCAGTCTTACAATCTTTATGAACTTTCCATGTTAAATCTACATTTTCTTGACTCAACCACCAATCAATATCAGGATTTATAAAAAGTTCTCGTGGACGTAAACCAAAAACTGCTAACATTCCATACGTCCAGCGCCAAAGTTGCCAACTATTTTGAACATTTTGATTAACTTGATTACCTCTGTTATTCAGATAATCTTCAAATTTAATAATTCCCTCAGCTATTTCCACATCTGTAGGGATATTGCGGGAATTATTCTCTGGCATTTTGGAATATTTAGATAAATCAATTTTGATGTTGAATGTCACACAAAATGCAGCGATCGCTCTAGCTGCATTATACTTAGCCCATTCCTTATCGACTTGTTCAATTGAACTTATCAGATTTTCAGCAGTTGCCAAGTCTTTGGGATTCGTAAATCTCTTGGTTCTGGAAAAGTAATAAAAAAAAGTATGTTTGCTTTTAGTTGTACGTTTGTGAGTTTTAAAATACTCTTCTTCAAAATTTTCGAGTAATTCTCCTATGGTTTGAAAATCTTTTCTAATTGCTTCATTACCTAAATATTTATCATTCCATTCAAACGTTTTACGAGCGATTAACTTCCCTAATTCATAGGCTTCTTCCTCAGCCGTCTTGAGTCCATCCAAGTTAGAGGGAATATTCAAACTGAGATTGTATTGTTTTCTCCCAGTACCATTACTATCTTTGTCTCCCGGCTTAATTGGTAACGTTGCCCGTAATTGCAGACTTCCATTCGATTCTCTAATTGTCACCTTTGCCTTTGCAGACTTCAAACGCAGATTAACTTGCTCTAATTCTAGTAGTACTTTCGTTCTCATGTGTTCTTTTTGCTGCTGTGCTTGCAGAGATGAGCAAAAAAACGGGCGATTTTTTAATCACCTTGGCTCAGGACAACATTTAGATGATGCGTTAGTCCTGAACCTAATTATGCTGTGTTTTTAGCCTATATTTAGCCTAAAAATAAATGTGTTATCAGCGAACAATGTTTATCGCTGACACTGTTTACTGCAAACATTAGACTGTTGAAAAGAATTAAACCACAAAAAGGATTACTCCGGCCCTTATCACGGTTACGATGGCTTCGCCATCTTCGCACGTGACATGGACTTGGCACTTAACAGCCCAACCTGGGGATTAATTGGCGCTCCTTGGAATGAAAAAGCTAACGCTAAGAAAGCTGTAGCTAAAGCTGAAGCTGAAGCTAAAGTTGAAGCTAAAGCTGCCGTCTAGGGAAATGGGAGCTAGATAAGTAAGGATAACCTGGGGCTAAAACCCCAGAGGGGAGTTGGGAATCCAAAATTCAAAACTGAAAAATTAAAATTTCTTTTGATTTTTGCATTTTGAATTTTGAATCATATTCCCACTCCCTAGTACAGACGCGATTAATCGCGTCTCTACCGCCTCAAATCCTTATTCCTCCATCAGTAAAGAATTCAGTAAGCTTGGAGATCCAAAAATGCCTCAGAATCCCGAAAAAATTCAAGACCACGTAGAGTTATTCCACCAACCAGAGTACAAACAGCTATTTGAAAACAAAAAGCAGTTTGAAAATGCTCACGAAACCGAAGAAGTACAACGGGTTGCAGAGTGGACGAAGGGTTGGGATTATCGTGAAAAGAACTTCGCTCGTGAAGCTTTAACTGTTAACCCTGCTAAAGGCTGCCAACCATTGGGAGCAATCTTTGCTGCTGTTGGTTTTGAAGGTACTCTACCTTTTGTTCAAGGTTCTCAAGGTTGCGTTGCTTATTTCCGCACCCACTTAACCCGTCACTACAAAGAACCATTTTCTGGTGTATCTTCTTCAATGACTGAAGATGCAGCCGTGTTTGGTGGTCTGCAAAACATGATTGACGGGTTGGCTAACTCTTACCAACTTTACAAGCCCAAGATGATCGCTGTCTGCACCACCTGTATGGCAGAAGTAATCGGTGATGACTTACAGTCTTTCATCAACAACGCCAAGGAAGTTGGTTCAGTTCCTCAAGATTTCCCAGTACCTTACGCTCACACGCCTAGCTTTGTTGGTTCCCACATCACTGGTTACGACAACATGATGAAGGGAATTCTTTCTAACCTGACAGCAGGTCATAAGAAAGAAACCAGCAATGGTAAGATCAACTTCATCCCAGGTTTTGACACCTACGTAGGCAACAACCGGGAAATCAAACGGATTGCTTCCTTGTTCGGCTTTGACTACACCATTCTAGCTGACAACAGCGACTACCTGGATTCACCCAACACAGGTGAGTTCAATATGTACCCAGGTGGTACAAAGCTAGAAGATGCAGAAGATTCAATTAATGCTAAAGCTACGATCGCTCTGCAAGCACACTCTACGCTCAAAACCCGCGAGTACATCGAAAAAGAGTGGAAGCAACCAACCGCAGTTTGCCGTCCTTGGGGTATTAAGGGTACTGACGAGTTCTTGATGAAACTCAGCGAACTGAGTGGTATCCCCATTCCCGAACAATTGGAAATTGAACGCGGTCAGGCAGTTGATGCCATGACTGACTCCCACTCATGGATTCACGGCAAGCGCTTCGCTATCTACGGCGAACCAGATTTAGTATACAGCGTAGTTGGCTTTATGCTAGAAATGGGTGCTGAACCTGTGCATATCTTGGTTCACAACAGCAACGACGTATTTGAAGCAGAAATGAAAGAACTGCTTGCTTCTAGCCCCTTCGGTAGGAATGCAACTGTTTGGCCTGGTAAAGACTTGTGGCACATGCGTTCTCTAATGTTCACCGAACCAGTAGACTTCCTGGTTGGCAACACCTACGGTAAGTACCTATGGCGCGATACCAAGACTCCCCTGGTGAGAATCGGCTACCCCATCATGGATCGCCACCACCTACACCGCTACTCCACCATTGGTTATCAAGGTGTGATCAACTTGCTTAACTGGGTTGTAAATACTCTGTTTGAAGAAATCGATCGCAACACCAACATTCCTTCTAAGACAGATATTTCCTACGACTTGATTCGTTAGAAATTGCGTAGAAACACAACGCGTTAATTAAGGGCGGAAAATAATTCGTAATTCGTAATTCGTAATTCGTAATTCGTAATTATGAATTATTTTCCCCTTTTTCTTTCTAGCATTTACCCAAGGGATTTATCAATGGAAACCATCAATCACACTCACGAACATACTCACACTCATCCTCATCCTAATTACCATCCACCTAACCATAAAAAACCAGGGAAGTTCAACAATCTTCTCAATCCGTTGCGCCGTTTAGTGGATGGAATTCAGGTTAAAAATAATCGCATCGCTCATCTAATTTGCCAAACAATTCCTTGTTGTTGTCCCTTTGAGCGACAAATTAAATTATTTGGGAAGTCTATTGATATCCCACCACTATGTAAACTCAATCCTTTATATGACGAATTTGTCGGATTGCGTTTTCGCGCTCTATCTTACCTCACTGATGTATGTGGAGAGGATGTCACAAAATACATTTGCTAATTATTGGGCATTGGTTATTAGTCATTGGTAACTCACGAATGACAAAGGACAAATGACTAATGACAATTAACAATTAAGTACAATAAGAGAGATGAAAAGCACCCAAGGCAAAATCAACGAACTGCTGACTGAGACAGGATGCGAACATAATCAGCACAAACAAACAGAAAAGAAAAATAAATCTTGCGCTCAACAGGCACAACCTGGCGCGGCTCAAGGGGGCTGCGCTTTTGATGGTGCAATGATTTCCCTAGTGCCGATCGCAGATGCTGCTCATTTAGTCCACGGGCCGATCGCCTGTGCTGGTAATTCCTGGGGCAGTCGTGGTAGTCTGTCGTCTGGCCCGCAACTCTACAAAATGGGCTTTACCACTGACTTGGGTGAAAATGATGTCATCTTCGGTGGCGAAAAGAAACTCTACAAAGCAATTCTGGAACTCAAAGAGCGTTACCAACCAGCAGCAGTATTTGTCTATGCTACTTGCGTTACAGCCTTAATTGGCGATGACATGGATGCTGTCTGCAAAGCTGCGGCTGAGAAAATCGGTATTCCTGTTGTTCCCGTCATTGCCCCAGGATTCATTGGCAGTAAAAATCTCGGCAATCGTTTTGGTGGTGAATCTTTATTAGAATATGTTGTCGGTACAGCAGAACCGGAACATACAACGCCCTATGATATTAACTTAATCGGTGAATACAATATCGCCGGGGAAATGTGGGGAGTAACACCACTGTTAGAAAAATTAGGCATCCGTATTTTGTCTAAAATTACGGGTGATGCTCGCTACGATGAAATTCGCTACGCCCACCGCGCCAAGCTTAACGTCATGATCTGCTCACGAGCGTTGCTCAATATGGCGAGAAAGATGGAGGAGCGTTACAACATCCCATACATTGAAGAGTCTTTCTACGGCATCGATGATATGAATCGCTGTCTGCGAAACATTGCTGCTAAATTAGGCAATCCCGATTTACAGGAGCGGACAGAAAAGCTAATTGCAGAAGAAACGGCTGCTTTAGATTTGGCACTAGCTCCCTATCGCGCTCGACTCAAAGGTAAGCGGGTTGTTTTATATACAGGCGGTGTCAAGAGTTGGTCGATTATTTCAGCGGCTAGGGACTTGGGCATTGAAGTTGTTGCTACCAGTACTCGTAAAAGTACTGAAGAAGATAAAGCCAAAATCAAGAACTTGCTCGGCAACGATGGCATTATGTTGGAGAAGGGCAACGCTAAGGAATTGCTACAAGTGGTTAAAGACACCAAAGCAGATATGCTGATTGCTGGTGGACGTAACCAATACACCGCTTTGAAAGCTCGGATTCCTTTCCTTGATATCAACCAAGAACGCCATCATCCTTATGCAGGTTATGTGGGGATGATTGAAATGGCGCGGGAATTGTACGAAGCTCTGTATAGCCCGATTTGGGAACAAATACGCAAACCCGCTCCTTGGGACGAGGAGGAAGTTTAATGGCGGCTGTATCCTCGTTCCCAGACTCAGGCTGGGAACGCATTCCTGAAGGCTCTACCTTCTTTTTAGAGCAAATGAGGCAGAGCCTCACTGTCAGAACTCCCCGGCGGAGCCAGGGAACGAGAAAATCCGCGCTGTGGGATCAGGAGATAGTTTAATGGCGATCGTTACCACTTCTAACAAAGCACTGACAGTTAATCCCCTCAAGCAAAGTCAAGCTTTGGGTGCAACCTTAGCCTTTTTGGGATTGAAAGGGATAATGCCCTTATTTCACGGTTCTCAAGGTTGTACTGCTTTCGCCAAAGTTGTGCTGGTGCGGCATTTCCGGGAAGCGATTCCCCTAGCTACCACAGCGATGACGGAAGTTACTACAATCTTGGGTGGTGAAGAGAATGTGGAGCAAGCAATTCTGACTCTGGTGGAAAAAGCTAACCCAGAAATTATTGGTTTATGTAGTACTGGGTTGACTGAAACTAGAGGTGATGACATCGAGGGTTTTCTAAAAGAAATCCGTGCTCGCCACCCCGAATTGAATGATTTGACGATCGTTTTTGCACCTACCCCAGATTTTAAAGGTGCGTTGCAAGACGGCTTTACTGCTGCTGTCGAAAGCATCGTTCAGGAAATTCCTCGCGCAGGTGAAATCAGAACTGAACAAGTGACGATTTTGGCGGGTTCTGCTTTCACACCTGGGGATGTACAGGAAATCAAAGAGATAATTACATCCTTTGGATTAGTGCCGATCTTTGTACCTGACCTTGGCGCTTCCCTAGATGGTCATTTAGAGGATGGTTATAGTGCGGTTACAGTCAGTGGCACTACCTTAAAACAGCTACGAGAAGTAGGTAGTTCTGCTTTCACCATCGCATTAGGTGAAAGTATGCGGGAGGCTGCCAAGATTCTCGAAGAACGCTTTGACACACCTTATGAGGTGTTTAGCGAACTGACAGGATTAGAACCAGTAGATGAATTTATCCAAGCATTGGCGATTCTGAGCGGTAATAGCGTACCCGAAAAATACCGCCGCCAACGTCGTCAGTTGCAAGATGCGATGCTGGACACCCACTTTTACTTCGGTGCAAAACGAGTTTCCCTGGCGCTGGAACCAGATTTGCTGTGGTCAACAGTGCATTTCCTGCAATCGATGGGAGCGCAAATTCATGCGGCGGTGACAACTACGCGATCGCCACTACTAGAAAAACTCTCGGTTAAAAGCGTCACCATCGGCGATTTGGAAGACTTTGAGAGTTTAGCAGATGGCTCTGATTTGCTAATTGGTAACTCGAATGTTGGTGCGATCGCTAAACGACTGTCAATTCCTCTTTATCGTCTCGGATTGCCCATTTATGACCGCTTAGGTAATGGTCAATTTACCAAAGTTGGCTATCGCGGCACAATGGAACTTGTGTTTGGCATCGGCAACCTGTTTTTAGAGGCAGAAGAAGCGAGAGTTAAGCAGTTCCAAGAGTTAGGAATTGTAGGCGCTGAGTTTTGAATTAACGCTTCAAAATTCAAAATTTTAGAGAGGAGAATTACGATGAAGATTGCCTTTACGACAAGTGACGGAGTTCATATTAATACTCACTTTGGAGGCTCAGAACAAATTGATGTTTATGAAATTTCCGATGAAGGATATCAATTTGTAGAAGCTATCAAATTTAATTATGAAATCAAAGAAGAGAATAATGAGAGTAAACTCGCACCAAAAATTGAAGCATTAGGTGACTGCACAATTATTTATGTTTTGGCAATTGGTGGGAGCGCGGCTGCTCGGTTAATTAAGAAAGGTGTCACCCCAGTGAAGGCGCGATCGGAAGAGGACGAAATTAGCAAAGTACTAAACAAGCTAGTAAAAACCCTCAAAGGTAATCCTCCACCTTGGTTGCGTAAAGCTTTACAGCAAAAACCC
Source organism: uncultured Nostoc sp. (assembly GCF_964247315.1). Classification (GTDB taxonomy): domain Bacteria; phylum Cyanobacteriota; class Cyanobacteriia; order Cyanobacteriales; family Nostocaceae; genus Nostoc. The sequence goes on along the minus strand of NZ_CAXTTT010000005.1, from coordinate 73,600 downwards.
TCAAACTTTGCCGATGAAGTTGAAAATGAAGCAACGGTATGACCACAAATAATAGTGTTAACGGAACTGCTACAACTGAAGTCTTGAACTCACCTTTCCTTAAGGTATTAATTAAACAAATCCGTGGTCAAGATAGTTATGGAGTTTATCGTAGTTGGTCGGATGAATTGATTCTCAAACCTTTTCTTGTCACCAAACAAAAGAAACGGGAAATCTCCATTGAGGGTGAAGTTGATCCGATAACTCAAGCACGGATTATGGCATTTTTTCGAGCTGTAGCTGCTGGGATTGAACAAGAAACAGGTTTGATATCTCAGGTTGTGGTTGATTTGAGCCATGAAGGATTTGGCTGGGCGCTAGTTTTTTCTGGTCGTCTTTTGTTAACTGTGAAAACCCTACGAGATGCTCATCGCTTTGGCTTTGACTCACTGGATAAATTAGCCGAAGAGGGAGAAAACTACGTCAAAAAAGGCATTGATTTGGCAAAGCGCTTTCCTGAAGTTGGCAAAATTTAAGGAGTTAGGAGTGAGGAGTTAAGTTAACTCTTAACTGATAATTCAGAATTTACAGTTATTAATTTATAACTTATAACTTCTAACTCCTAACTTTGAGATAAGGAGTGGTTGATTGTGCAAGCAGAAGAAACGAGTATTGAGGAAATACAAGGACAAATCAGACGGCTTAACAGCAAAGCAGGTCAAATGAAAATGGATCTGCATGATTTAGCTGAAGGTCTACCAACAGATTACAAACAACTTATGGATGTTGCGGCTGCAACTTATGAAATCTATCGCCAGTTAGATGAACTTAAGCAACATCTGAAACAATTGGAGAATGCTAAATGACTGGAACTATTGATGAATTCAAGAAGCTCGTAGATGCAGAAGAATTTTTTCAATTCTTTAACATGTCCTACGATTTAGAAGTTGTGAATGTAAATCGTCTACATATTCTGAAAAAATTTTCTCAATACATCCAGGAAATTGATGATAATTCTCCTGACTTGAGTCAAGAAGAGAAATTAAATCAATATTCTTTGGCTTTGCAAAAAGCTTATCAGGTATTTATCGAATCAACACCCCACGAACAAAAGCTGTTCAAAGTGTTTAACGACAAGCCGAAAAATGTAGTCACACTGACAGAAATCACTTCTGATTAGGAGGTATAAATTGGTTAACCTGACGCCTACCGAATTAGAACGCTATCGTCGCCAAATGATGCTTCCGAATTTTGGCGAAACAGCACAAAAGCGCCTAAAGTCAGCGACAGTTCTGGTTACAGGTGTGGGAGGATTAGGCGGTACGGCGGCGCTTTACTTAGCAGTAGCAGGCGTTGGGCGGCTAATCCTTGTCCGGGGTGGTGACTTGCGGCTAGATGATATGAATCGTCAGGTTCTGATGACTGATGATTGGGTAGGTAAGCCAAGGGTATTCAAAGCTAAAGAAACTCTGGATGCGATTAATCCTGATGTCCAAGTGGAAGCTGTTCATGATTACATCACCCCGGAAAATGTAGATTCGTTAGTGCAATCTGCCGATATGGCTCTTGATTGCGCCCACAATTTTACAGAGCGCAATTTGTTAAATGAAGCCTGTGTGCGATCGCGTAAGCCAATGGTAGAAGCCGCAATGAATGGGATGGAGGCTTACCTAACAACGATTATTCCTGGTGTGACTCCTTGCTTGTCTTGTCTGTTTCCAGAAAAGCCTGATTGGGATCAGCGCGGCTTTTCAGTTTTAGGCGCTGTTTCTGGGACACTAGCTTGTCTAACAGCTTTGGAAGCTATCAAGCTGATCACCGGGTTTAGTCAACCTCTATTGTCGCAATTGCTGACAATCGACTTAAATCGGATGGAATTTGCTAAACGCCGTTCTTATCGCGATCGCTCTTGTCCAGTATGCGGTAATAGTGCGCCTTGGAGACACGCTCAATCCAATTCGATAGAAGCCACAGAGATTGCACAAAATAGTCATTAGTCATTAGTCATTAGTCATTGGTCATTGGTCACTAGCAAAAGACAAAGGACAAATGACAATCCACATCTGAAATCAGAACAACTAATCGCTACAAATCAGGAGACCTGATGACCGTTACTTTATCAGAAAAAGCAGAATTTCATCTGCAGGCATTGCTTGGAGGTTCCGCACCCAACGCTAATGGCGCAACTAAAGGTATTCGCATCTCAGTAAAAGATGGTGGTTGCAGTGGCCATGAATATGCAATGGATATTACCAGCAAGCCCCAACCAGATGATTTGGTAAGCCAGCAAGGCAAAGTGCTGGTTTACGTTGATGCCAAAAGTGCGTCGTTATTAGAAGGAATTGTGGTTGACTTCGTTGAGGGAGTGATGGAAAGCGGTTTTAAGTTCACCAACCCCAATGCAACTGATAAATGCGGTGGTTGTGGAAAGTCCCTCAAAGCAGGCGACAGTAAGGCTACTGGTGTACCTTGCAAGTAACATCATTCTGTTAGCGCCAAGTCAATTGTAGAGGCTTCCCATAGATGCACTCCGCACAGTTTTTCATAGATGCTTGAGGTGGCTTCTAGTTCGCGTTGCATCCCTTACTCCTATAGAGAAGCCGACTAAGCGTAGCATCTCCGTAAGTAGAAGGGAAGCAAAAAGTAGGATAGGTTGCTCAAAAACTTCGGATATTACACCAACTGTATAACGTTTGAGGAGAATCAGAAAATGGCTTCCTACCAAGTTAGATTAATCAACAAAAAAGAAGACATCGACACCACAATTGAAATTGACGAAGAGACCACCATTTTAGAAGCAGCAGAAGAAAATGGTATTGAGTTGCCCTTTTCATGTCATGCAGGCTCTTGCTCTAGCTGTGTTGGTAAAGTTGTCGAAGGTGAAGTTAATCAAGACGATCAAAACTTTTTAGATGACGATCAAGTTTCTAAAGGATACGCTCTACTTTGTGTAACTTATCCTCGTTCTAATTGCACAATTAAAACACATCAAGAAGCATATCTAGTCTAAATTATTACTTTGGTTGTTGCCTTTTGCAACCAAATAAAAGATGAAGGATGAAGGATGAAAATATACTTCCTTCTTCCTTTCACAATTCCTAATTTATAATTAAAATGTTTACCCGCTTTAGTGTTAATGGCTGTTCATTATAATTATTGAGAACGGCAGAGGAGGAATCGTAACTTCCTGTAAAACTCAGGATAAAACAATATTGAAAAAATGTTTATCAATAGGAATAGTAATAGGAACTCACATCACTTTAAAACAACACTTTCTTTTTTAATTATCAATATTGAGAACATAGATTTTGTACTAAATTTAGAAATTGTTCGAGCCTTTTGTGTTTGCATTATTAATAATTCCATTAATTAACCTTTATGTATAGCCTTACTTAATTATTTCTCAAAAATCAGATACCCGACTTTTTAAATAAGTCGGGTATCTGTAATTTTCAATTATTAAAAATCCACAATTTAATATGATTACTGTAATTACGCTTGACTACGCTTTTGCAATCTTTTAGTCACTAAATTATATAAATGCAATTTGATAAGAAAAATAGAGTGGCTTGTAAAAGAAGCCAACTCTATTTTTTAATCAACAGCAACTATTACATCTGATGATTTAATCACAGCATAAGCCTGCTTACCTTCTGCAAGTGATAGCTTTTCTGCTGATGATTTTGTGATGATTGACACTAGCTCTACTCCTGGCCCTAGTTCTAAAGTTATCTCAGTATTAACTGAACCATGTATAACTTTTTTGATAGTACCCTTAAGAGAATTACGAGCGCTAATTTCCATGTTTTTAATTCGCTAAATTGAACTATTTATACTTTAGTAAGTTAGCAAGTTTTAAAATCAAAACTTGCTTTTTTTAAGATATCTTAATAATTTTGAAATAATTCTCATTTACTTAACAGTAGTATCTCTACTTGACAAGCATTACACAAATGGGTGGGGTGGTCATTTGCTACAAAAAGTAAGATAAAAATTAAAAAAAACTAACTATTGATGGATATTATCATCAATTTAATATAGCTATTTATTTATGTATAAACACTGAGGTATCAAAAAAATTATGTATTTATAATATCTAGACTAAAAAGAGGTTCATATTGTGCAGGATCGACTTAATACAACAAGACAAAATCTATTTTTTGAACACTTAAGTCCAGGTATAGGCGTAGGATTTCCTGTTCCTAAAGACTGGTTGCCAATAACAAGTTTTCCTTTACTAATCATAGTAGGTATGGCTGGCGTGGGAAAAAGCACAATCACAAAAGCATTGGTTAAAGAAGGCTTGGATTTCACACTTTTACCTAATCGTCGTATTTTAACCGAACGCGTAATAATTGCGCCAATGTTAAAAATGCAAGAGAAACTTATGCAACCCCATTGCCGGATTAAACGCCTGACTTATACTCGCCTTTATCGAGAATACTTCCCTGGTGGAATGGGTCATATTTTAGCTTCGCTACACATCAATCCGCAACAAGTCACCTCTATGTTAGTTTTCGATAGTTTGCGTGGTGAAAATGAAGTTCGCTATGCAGCTAAGGTTTTAAAAAATGCTAAATTTGTAATGTTAACTGCACCAAATACAGTGCGTTTAGAAAGACTTTTGAAACGTCATGATTCTTTTGATCGGATTGCTAATCAAGAGTTAGACGATCTGATGCAAATTATCCCAGAAGTATTGACTAATTTTGCTAGTTTGGGCGTACCAGAGGCTTCTGCTTATTTTACTCCTGAAGAACAACAAGAAATCTTAGAACTTGTAAAAAAACGAGTTGTTACATGTGTAGAATTGCGGGACAAACTAAAAATATTTGTCGAAGAAAGTCAGAACTATGATTCGGTTCCGACGAAACAGATTTTAGAGGCGATGGATACGAGCGATCGCTCTCTTATAATTGATACTATAGCCAGTCCTCAAGAATCAGCTAAAGCAATTATTTGTCAATTATGCAAATATAATGATATTAAAACTAATAAGTAAGCATAATTGGTAACAATTAGCACAAAGGAACTGTTAATGTCGCTATCTAAATTTGCAATTGTAGAAAGCACTCTCCGTGAAGGCGAACAATTTGTCAAAGCCAATTTTTCTTCAGATGATAAAGTCGAAATTGCTGAAGCTCTTGCTGCATTTGGAGTGGAATATATAGAGTTAACATCACCAATTGCTTCACCTCAGTCTAGAGGAGACTGCGAAAGATTGGCTCGGTTAGGCTTGCCATCCAAAATATTAACTCACATTCGCTGTCACTTAGAAGATGCTAAAGTTGCCTTAGCGACAGGCGTCGCTGGGATTAATTTAACTATCGGCAGTTCTTCTTTAATGCGTCAGTTCAGTCATGGTAAAAATATTAATCAAATTATTGATTTAGCATCTGAAGTTTTAACTTTTATTCATCAGCAAGCTCCCGATATTGAGTTACGATTTTCGGCTGAGGATTCGTCACGCACTTCCATAGAAGATTTAATTACAATTTACTTGGCAATTGATAAATTAGGATTTGTCAAACGCATAGGAATTGCTGATACAGTAGGAATTATTACGCCGATGCAAGTATTTGAATTAGTGAAGACTTTGCGCCAGTTCACCAATTTAGATATTGAGTTTCACGGTCATAATGATACAGAATGTGCAAATGCTAACAGTTATACAGCACTGGAAGCGGGAGCAACTCATATTGACACTTGTGTTCTGGGAATTGGTGAACGCAATGGTATTACCTCACTAGCTGGATTCATCGCTAGATTATATGCTACAAATCCAGAGCAGGTTAAATCTAAATATAATTTAGATCGACTTGGTTATTTGCATGAATTAGTTGCCAGAAAAGTAGGAATTTCTATTCCTTTTAATCACTGTGTTTTTGGGGAAAGTGCTTTTAATCATAAAGCTGGGATTCATACTAAAGCTATGCTCAATAACTCTGAGACTTATGAAGCTATTAATCCCCGAAGTTTTGGTGTAACGCGCTCAATTTTAATCAATCATAAATTGGCTGGAAAACAGGCGGTTAATCACCGAGCTAATGAATTAGGACTTTCATTTAATTTATCTCAGCTTAAAGATATTACCCATAGATTGAAAACTTTAGCTGATAAACAAAGACTTACTATCGAAGATGTAGACAATATTTTATATTCTTATCATTGCCAGTAAATTTAAAAATCTACACACTTACTGCTTAAATTTCCAACTTTTTGAAGAAATCGAGGATTTAAATCCACCTTTATGACACATCTGCCATTAATCTATTTTATCAAACTAAACTGTAAAAATGACTGCTTTTCTATTGTTTTTCAAGCTTTTTTAAGAAAAATATCAGGCGATATTTATAAATGATTAATAATTTAAACTTATAAAACTGATAGCATATATGTAAGTTTAAATAATTTAGATAATATTTTTTAAATAATGGTGGGTATTGCTCACCATTCTGTTTGCCAAGCAAATTTATAATAGTAAATTAGCAGAAATAAAGTTAACTAAGGAATACTGATGAATCGAACCAACAGTCAAAATTTGAGTGAAGCAACAACCCAATGGCTAATAGCAAAAGGCTATAATCCTAGCAATTTAAATCAGTCAGGTGAAAATGGCGACACAGCTTTGATGAAAGCGACAAGAGAGGGAGTTTATACAGTCGTTAAAGAACTAATTGATGCTGGTGCGGATATCAATGCTCGAAATAGCGATCGCAACAATGCTTTATGGTTTGCTTGTTTTGGTAATCACTACGATTTAATTAATTTACTTTTGGCTGCCGACATTAATATTGATAACCAAAATGATAATGGTGCAACTGTTTTAATGTACGCAGCATCAGCTGGAAAGACAGAAGTCGTAAAGTTACTTTTACAACATCAGCCTAATTTATATTTAAAAAACTTAGACGATTATAAAGCGATAGATTTTGCTAGCAACGTAGAAGTCTTAAGGATAATTAAAAATGCCATCAAGTCAGATATCGGGGAAAGCCTATTATGACGCTACCAAGCATTCTTATTTATCGGTACAACTTGACCCAAATTATGTAGATGCTTCAACACAGCCATCTTCATTTAAAGTTTATCCCAAGTTTTATCGGAGAGTGAAATTAAATCTCAATAATCCTGTTCATGCTTTTATCTCATTAACTAGTGCAATAACACTGGAAAAAGTATATAAAGATGGCCCATTAAAACTGCGAGTGAATCCATCAGCAGGCGCTTTGTATCCTACAGAAGTTTACGTACAGGTTCGCGGGATTGAGGGAATAGTAGATGGTATATACCATCTAGAAGTTGAGAATAATTGTCTAACTCTCATCTATGAATTAATTGATGATGGGTTAGAGAGTTATATTATACCAGGTAAAAGTATCAACGGATTCATCTTTTTAATTAGTTGTGTTTATTATAGGTCTAGCTGGAAATATCAAAACAGAAGCATAAGATATTGCTTCTTAGATAGCGGACACCATTTAGGCGCGATCGCAGCTTCAGCTTATCTCCACAAAAAAGATATACAATTAGTTTTTGACTTTGATAAACTTGCGCTCAATTCAGATTTGGGTTTTGAGAATAAGGAGTTTATTACTGGTTGTGCAGTGTCAGGAGAAATACAAGACAACAAAATCAGACACTTAAGGCTAAAAGTTCCTTTTGTCTGTGGTACTGATTATTTTGAATCCAATCAATTTATTGAAGATGCCTATCAAGCAACTGCTCTACAAAAGAGTTGCCAGCAAAAATTAGAGTATCCTCAGTTTGATTTTGATCGGGATAAATTTTACCAAACTGTTTGGGATAGACGTTCTATTAGACGTTTCCGGAAAGAGGCTATTTCTCAAGAAGATTATTTATATGTAGTGCAACAACTTCAGCAGCCAATACCGACAGAAAATTATGAGGAAATAGAAATTTACTCAGTGGTGCATCGAGTAGAGGGAATGACACCTGGGTTATATAGAGGTACACATCTGGTTAAAACTGGTAATTTTAGTGAAAAGACAGGTTACTTATGTATTAATCAGGCTATTGCTAGAGATGGCGCTGTAACTTTATTTTTTGTGTCAGATTATTTAAATTATCAAACTGCTATGCAAATAGCTGGTTTTCTTGGACAAAGACTTTATTTAACTAGTAATTATTTGGCAATTCATTGTAGTGGAATTGGTGCGTATTATGATGACGAAACCCAAGAATTATTAGAAACAAATAAAGATGTACTTTATGGAATGGTGATTGGAATATAAGCAGGAAGCTAAAGAGAGATGGCTAGAAAGATGTATTACTTAAATGGTGATGACTCACATCCTATACAACCGACATCTGCGGATATTATACTGCGGCAACAACTAGAGGATTCTATTAGCAGATACTTTTATGAAGCTTGCGATCGCACAATTCAAAATCTTCTATCTAATTGTCGGTGGTATGTCACAACTCATGCCAATGCTCTGACATTGGTAATTGAATGTCCCGATCAAGTTACTAATTGGCGTGTTTTACAACAAATTGTGCCAATGGGGACATTGCTATATGGAATTGTTAACAGTGCTAAAATCCGTGTTTGTCCGCCAGAAAGTCAAGTAGTACCTTTTGAAATGAGGGTAGATGAACTTTCTGTTTATCGAGATTGGGCGTAATTCGATTTTTGATTTTGGATTGTTAATTAAAAGTTAATATTCTGGCTGATAAGTGCAGCTACCTCTTCAAAAACCAAATCAGCAGAATGTTTGACAACAGGACTTAACTCTAGTCCCAAACCAAGATTTGCCGCTTCAATTAAATAAACTGTCACATCTTCGGGAAAATCATTTTGAAAGATTTTCCGTCCAGCGGCTAAAGCATTATCCCAACGAAAATCGTGCAAGTTATAACTAGGTTCTGGCAAAGCTTCCAGTTCTTTTCCTGGAACTTTAAACACAGCACCAGGTTCAGAACCAGTTGAACTTGCATCAATAATTACTAATTGTTTACTACCTCTAGCTTGAAACATTACTTCCATCCCTGCGGTGCCACAGTCATATACTCGCACATGAGGATGAGGATTTTCAGCTAGATATTTTTGTAAGCGTTGGGCAATGATTACACCTACTGCATCGTCATTGCGATTGAGATTGCCGCAACCGATAATAGTGAGCATAGGATGAGATTTAATTGTTTAAGCAGTTGCAAATTCAGTTAAAGCGCGATCGCTTGGAGGATGAAAAGCTAACACAATATCACTTTGGGGAACCCCTGCGTTTAATAATTCGGTGGCAATCCCTTCTTCAGTCCAATCTTCTTCGATCCAAATTTTGTTATTTTTAATCCGAATATGTACAGTAATACCTTTAATTCGGCGATTTTTTTGCCAGCCAATCTGAAACCATAGATATTGATCGCGTTCATTATCGAGTGCTAAAAGGCTCTCTACATCCTCATCAGGTGAGCTATTGCAGAGGCGGTCATATTCTATGAGAATATTTTTAATGATGTTTCTGTAATTAGTTAGTTTATCCATTGAACTATAACCTCAGTTTCGACATCTACAACCATTAATAATAGTTGATTCTGTTGAACTACTAATGTAATTGCTTTTAGCTGGAAAAAATTTTCATAAGTGCTTTGCTTTATTGCTAACAATCAATCGTGACTGAAACAGAGGCTCTGACTAATAATATAGACAAAGCCTCTGACAAATAATTTATCAGCAGGAAACTAGAACTCTACACCATGTTTCTTGGCAATTTCAGTAAGTTTATCATACTGATCTTGTGATACTTTAGTTAATATCTCTTCAGCCTGTTCTTTAGTACTTCCCTCTTTAGGAATTAAGTACTTAATATAAAGAGACACAAAATCTGCTGCGATCGCTAAACCAGATAAAGCGTGTTTGTCAGCTTCCTTACCTGCGATCGCAGCTACCAAACCGGCTTTAATTGGGTCTGGTTTAACTTTCATGAACTGCTCGACAAGTTTAGGAACGTAGTCTTCTGGTGGCAAATTATCTAACTTACTTCTATCAGGAGTAAAGTTACATTCTGCGGCTTTTGCCTGCTCTAAAACACACCATTCTATATATTCTTGCAATGCTGCATCAGGAACGCGAGGCAGATAATTATGTAGCGCTAAATCAGACACAAGCTTACCTTGTAAATTTCTGTTTTGTTGAAGTGATTAAGGCAAGCCTAACGCACTGTTTCTATAAATTTTAGTGTTTTACGCTACGAGTTTTAAATATAAGGCATTGGGAATATAGTATTGGGCATAGGTTATTTCTCCCTTATTTCACCCACTCTCCACTCCCCGGTTAAAATAGTTGGTGGCGCGATGTCTCCGACGGGCTACGCCTACGCATTTTTGGTGTTGTCTATTTGTGTAGACAAAGGCACACTAGAAGACAGGTATAAATATATAATTTGTTTATGAAACCTGCTTTACACAAAGGGCAACTAATCAAATGGAAGGACGATCGCGGGTTTGGTTTCATACAACCGCATGATGGTAGTCAAGAAGTCTTTTTACACATTACGGCATTGAAAAACGTTAACCGTCGTCCCCAAGTTGGTGATTTTATTTGTTATCAACTAATAGCTAGTAAAGATGGCAAAGTACGCGCTTGTAATGCTTCTATCGAAGAAGTTATATCAAAAGTCTCATCTTCTACTGCATCAAAGAAGTCTATATCCAGAAATGTAGACAAATCTTCATCATTAGTATTAAAGACATTACTTCTATCTTTGCTACCTGGGTTAGGTTCAATCCATCTTGCATTAACAACTGGCAACTCAATTCCGTTAATTCTTTATCCTGTCATGAGTTTCATTACCTTTAGGCTATATGCCGATGATAAATCTCGTGCACAACAAGGACGATGGAGAAGGCAAGAAAATACTTTGCATCTGTGCGAATTTATGGGTGGTTGGTTAGGTGCATTTGTTGCTCAACAGAGGCTACGTCACAAAAGCAGTAAAGTTTCTTATCAAGTTGTATTTTGGGTAATAGCAATTCTTCACATTGTATTTTGGTTGGATTGGCTATTTTTTGGTAAAGCGTTGATAAATCTGTTTTTTACTATTGCTTCTAGGGGTAAGTAAGTTTACTTTGATTGTCATAGTGGTACAAAGGCGATGTCTACGACGGGCTACGCCTACGCTCAGGTAAATGACTAATCTAGTAAGCTGTAAGTGAGCGTTATCGATGATTGTGATATGAAAACTTTTACTGCGATCGTTGAAAGAGATATTGATACTAAGTTCTATGTCGGCTATGTTCCTGGCTTTCCTGGAGCGCATTCTCAAGGCGAAACCCTAAATGAGTTGCAGGAAAATTTACGTGAAGTAATTGAAATGCTTCTAGAGGATGAGAATTTGGTGTTTGAGACGGAGTTTGTGGGTACACAATAGATTGTGGTTCAGTAGAACATGAGTAATGTTCCTGTTTTAAAACCCCAAGAAGTTGTAAGAATATTGGAGAGCCTTGGATTTGTGGAGATACGTCAGAAAGGCTCACACAAACAGTTTCGACACGAAGATGGACGAGGGATCGTACAATATGTATCAATGAAGCGTAAATCTGAACCACATAGTCAAGATAATGTTGAGAAGGCTAAGAAACAGATTTAGGTACGAATTATGACTAATACACCGGATACAGAAGAACATTGGGCTACTAAATCAGAAAACTTAGAAGATAACAACTTACTATGGAAACAGTACAACGTTTACACCGATTTATTTAAGTTTTATGTCAATGTTACATGGCAAGTAATTACATGGTTTTATGCAATTACAGGAGCAATTCTTGTCTACTATTTTGATCATATAAAAAATAATTCTTCTCTTAGGTATGCTCTTGTTCTGCCTGCTATTTTAAGCTTTGGATTCTATCAAATTTTTTCTTTTGGTGGCCGTCAGAATCAAGACTTAATTCGTTGGCTCAACTACATACGTGTACAACTCAGCCTACCAGGGCGACCACACGTTGAGGTTCTTAATCAATTCTTAGACTTAAGTAGCAAACTATTTTTAATTGTTGCAATTGGTCTTGGAGTTATGTTTGTGTTGAGCTTCTTTATACGACTGTGAGACGATGGCTCAACCTTAAGGCAAAAAATTCACAAGATAAAATGGCTAATTGTGATTCAATTAGCCATTTTTTACTTAGTAATTAACATTCTTTAAGCAGTCCGAAAACGCGCCAACTCTTCACCAGTCTTAGCATCGTGAGCGTGGACTGTACACACCAAACATGAATCAAACGATCGCGCCACATGACCAACTTCCACCGGATCGCTAGAATCGTAAATGGGTGTGCCAATTAAAGCTTCTTCAATGGGGCCGCGGATTCCTTCACCGTCACGAGGGCCAATATTCCAAGTACCTGGGGCAATTACCTGGTAATTCTTAATTTTACCGCCCTCTACTTCTACCCAGTGACTCAAGGAACCGCGTGCTGCTTCCGTTGCACCCCAACCCTTGCCATCTTTTTCTTTGGGTTTGATATACCAAGGGTCGTTTAATTTGAACTCGCGTAAACAGTGTTCTGCTTGGCGATATAACTTGACAATTTCGTGAAGTCGTGCAAGCTGACGGACATGAATACTAGCACCACCCATCCGTTTGAAGACATCGAGGATAAAGCCGTCGTAGTGCTGCCAAGATTCGCCATGTTTGCCACCAGCTACTAATTGACGCGCTAAGGGGCCAGTTTCTAAACGTCCAAAGTCTTTGTGCAGGACTGCACTCGACCAAGAGTAGGCGTTATCGAAGTCTTTTGTATTAATTGCAGTGGGTTTAGTGCTGCGATCGCTTGGGTGAATGTCTGCTGTCCCTTCATCGTACCAAGAGTGAGTTGTATTTTCGCGGGTAAATGACTGATCCATTAAGGTGTGAGTGTGTGTGAAACTGTCGTACACTCCACTTTTCATGATCATCGCCGCATTTCGTCCTTCAATAGTCGGCTTTTGGTATTTATCTTCATGGGCTAAATATCCCCAAGTAACATATTTACCAACACCAGCGCCATATCTATCTAAACCGATGTCTAAACCCATCCGCCAATAAAAACCTAAATCGGAATCTCGATGATTTCGGTTTTCATCTAACCAGTCTCTGAAATCGTCATAAGTCTGGATTTGTTCGTAGCGTTCTAATGAACAACCTAACCACACTGGTTCTAACCAATTGGTGCGGAAATATTCCAGAATCGCCCAAGCGCGGGTAATGTCTGTTAAAGTGGGGGCACACATCACGCCACCGGGAACCATGTAGCTGGAATGAGGCCATTGTCCGCCTAATAGTGCATAAATTTCTACAGGTTTGGCGGAAATTGTTATGCCTAATTCGTAAGATTTGCCTGTGAAAGCAGCAAAGCGTTTAACAGCTTCCTCATAATAGCGACTATTGCGGTATTTTTTATTGGTTAAATCAATAGCAAACAGTCCATAAAAATAGCGGGGGATGCTTTGAATTGTCTCGACAATTTGTCCTAAATTTCTCGCCAAAATTGCATTGCGGGGAACTTCTGTTTCCCAAGCTGTATCTAATGCCCAAGATGCACAGGTTAGGTGAGAACCGCCGCAAATACCGCAAATGCGAGGTGTAACAATTAATCCGGCTTGGGGGTCTTTACCGCGTAGAATAACTTCAAATCCGCGAAATAATTCGGCGTGTGTCCAGGCGTTGACTACTCTTCCATTTTCAATGTCAACTCGGACATCTAAATCACCTTCAACTCTACCGACGGGTGATATATCTAATGATTGAATTGTCATTTGTCATTTGTCCTTAGTCATTAGTCATTGGTCATTGGTGTTTGGTCATTGGTCATTGGTCATTGGTCATTGGTTCTTTACAAATGACAAAGGACGACTGACTAATGACTAAACTGTAAAAAAGTCTTCTTCTGCCCAAGGTGGTGCGGCGTCTTTGGCGACCATTGTGAGTAAGGCGTATTCTTTTTTGTTCACCCCTGGCGGTAATTCTTTGGGAACTCCCATTACTGTTTGAGTTTTGAATACAGTTCCTGGTTTCAGGTCAAAGAAGGGAAATTCTGGTTCTGTGCAACCTAAACAAGGCATTCCGGCACGAGTTTTGGAAGAGACGCGGTTCCATAAGATGCGGTTACAGGAGGAATGAGTCATGGGGCCGCGACAACCCAAGTCATAAAATAGGCAGCCTTTGCGCTGACCAAATTCGGCGGTTGAGGCTTTGTAGGCAAAGTGGACGTTGCGGGTACAACCTGTTTGGGTATAGGTGTTGAAGAAAGTTTGGGGACGATTTAGTTCATCGAAAGCAATGTCTGCTATGCGTCCAGTAGCGATCGCAACTAATATCTGCGTAATCCAGTCGGGATGGGCGGGACATCCAGGTATATTAATTACAGGTAATCCGGCTTGTGATAGAAAGTCTTTACCTAAAAAGCCGCCTTCTTGACGCTTGAGAAATTGCAAACCTTCCGACTCGCTGGGGTTGGGTGACATGGCGGGAATTCCCCCCCATGTAGCACAGTCTCCCACAGCGACGATAAAATGAGCAACTTTCGCCAGGTCTGCTAACCAGTTTTTCATGGCGCGATCGGCAAACCGATTCCATTCGCCAGTGCCATTGGGGGCGTTAACAACACTGCCTTCAAATACCAAGATATCTAGGGGAATTGCGCCAGAAATGCAATCTTGCAGCAGTGTTTTCAAGTTCTCGCCTAGTTCCATTCCCAAAGATGGATGCCAAAGTACCTTGATGCCAAAGTCGGCAATTAAATCGCAGACTGTCGGTTCTTCAGCGTTGAGAAATGACATGGTGTTGCCCGAACAAGCACCACCTTGTAGCCATAGTACGTTAGTCATCGGCTATGTGTTTTTCTATTGTTTCCCATGCATGATGTAGGTGATAATGCTTGTAAAGTCTCACCTGTTTATCAATATTTATTTTTCAATACTAAGATATTTTTTTATTGAATTCTATTTCATTAAAAAAGAATTAATCATTAACAATAGCTAAAGTTTTTACGAGATTGTTTTAAATTATTATGTTTGTTATATTTGTAACAGATTTAACAAATAAAAAACAGTAAAAACAGAATTATTATTTTTTAGTTACTGACGTTAAATAATCTCGTCTACTGAATTCATTACTGTTAAAACTCTGTAATAATTACTGCTAGTTGTTAATTTCTACGAAAGTATGAGTATTTTAAGCAGTCATATTTTAATGTGATAACCAAGTAAAATTCAGCAAAATATTGGGGTGCAAGACTTTGCACTCCGTCAGCTATATATCAGTTGTTTTAAGATTTTGGTTGTGCAGCTTGCCTAACAAGCTGTTCGTCCAAACCTAACGCTTGAGCTATCTGCTCAATACTGAAACCAAACGCTAATAAGTGGGGTATCGTTTCTAACTTAGCTTCTTGTTTAGCTTCTTCAAAAACTTCTTGCTTACCTTCTTTTTTACCTTCTTCAAAAACATCTTAGAAAAATCTAGTTTGCCTCAAGTCATTTAATTCAAACATTTTTCCGATCTCCTTCTGGCTCAATTGCAGCAACTTGTAGATTAATATCGTCTCTATTAAACGCACTGTTAAGCCTTCGCGCACCCTATTGTTTTAGGATTTTGGTTGTACAGCTTGCCTAACAACTTGTTCGTCCAAACCTAACGCTTGAGCTATCTGCTCAATACTCAACCCCAGCGCTAATAACTGGGGTATCGTTTCTAACTTACCTTCTTGTCTACCTTCTGCAAAAACATCTTGGTAAAATCTAGTTTGCTTTAACTCATTTGATCCAAACATTTTCCCGATCTCCTCCTGTTTTAGGATTTCGGTTGTGCAGCTTGCCTAACAACTTGTTCGTCCAAACCTAACGCTTGAGCTATCTGCTGAATACTTAAACCCAACCCTAATAACTGGGGTATGGCTTCTAACTTAGCTTCTTGTCTACCTTCTTGTCTACCTTCTGCAAAAACATCTTGGTAAAATCTAGTTTGCTTTAACTCATTTGCTCCAAACATTTTTCCAATCTCCTCCTGGCTCAATCGCGGCAACTTGTAGATTAATATCGTCTCTATCAATTGTATAATTTCCCTAATAGTAGCGACATCTAAAATTTGCTGTCGGGCACTGTTGACTATTTCGATAGCTCTTGTTGTCGCAGTTGATTCGGGTTCAATGATGAGTTTAACTGTCTCTATGCCGATTGATGATGCCTCAATTGAGCTTAATTCGTCAAGATAGACGCAAGTCACACGTTGTGAGTTGAGTAATTCTGTATATCTTTCGGTATCTCCAGTATCAACGCTGCGGTTGGGGAAAATGACAACACCACGCCAATTGTTGGTTAATTCGGTTTTGTCAAGATAGTTAAAGATTTCAGTAAATAAACGTGAGTAGAACTTTTTGTCTGGTTGAAATTGCACTTCGACAAAATAAATGGGCAGTTCTGCTGCATTTGGGAGAAAAACGCCATCGATTCTAAACGCCAGTTGTTTGACTTCGACTGAAGAAAATTGGTAAACACTAGCTAGTTGGGGCGGTTGGTTAATCAACTCAAAGAAAGTAGTGGGGATACTCTGAAAAATCCGATAGAAGATACTGTCTGTTTTCAAGGGAGCTTGTTTTACAGTTGATGAACATATTTTACACTTCGACGATCCCGTGGCAAGTATTTAAAATACACTAAATATTATGTATGTCAATAATTCAATAAAAAATATTTAAATTGTATAAGATGATGATACAAAAAGTATTTAAAAAATATTAGGTGTTTAAAGCTGACATTAATATTAGCAATTCCCCCCTAGAATTTTAGAAATAGGGTGTTTTATAGTATTTTATTGAGCATGACATAGGACATTGGCTATATGGGATTAAGTTTCTTCCCTAGTTCCTAGTCTTTAATCCTAGTCTCAGACAAAAAAGGGGAATTCCGCCTAAAGGACTCGAAGCCTGCGTAAATCAGTATGGCCCGTGATGAAATGCGATCGCGTGTTTCGATCGTTCATGGGTGTTGACAGACTCAATTCCCAATTGGCTAGAGTACGGCAGAGTTATGACCCCCAGCATTACAGATTCGGCGGTGAAAGCTGCGTTAGCAGCTGTTGCATCGGAGTCAGCCTCAGCAGAGGAAAAAATCCAAATGCTGATTGAGATCGCACAGGGTTTTCAAAAAAAGCCCAAAGCTGCCCAAGACTTGCGGAATGCAGTTGGCTTATATTACCGGGCCTATGAAATGTGTGGTGAGGAATATCCCCTGCTAAAAGCCAGGGCGCAAGTGGGGATGGCAGGGACGTTACAGGCAATACCGGATGCTGATTACCAACTGTTGATGCAAGCGAAAGTCGGTTATGAAGAAGCGTTACCGATTTTACAGCAATTGGCTGCGCCAGAGGAAGTAGCAGAGACGCAGATGAATTTTGGGCTGGTGTTGCAGTCACTTGTGCCATTTAATTTGGCGCGGATAACTGACAGTATTCAGGCTTATCATGAGGCTTTGCGGGTGTTTACTTGGGAAGATTATCCCCAGGAATACGCGATTTTATATAACAATATTGCGATCGCTTACCTTTCTATGCCCCTAGCATCAGAACGGGAATACTTGCGTCAAGGTTTAGCTGTGCAATCATTTGAGGTAGCACTAAAGCATATTAATTTGATTGACCATCCTAGAGAATATGCGATGTTGCAAAACAACTTAGGTAACGCTTTGCAATATTTAGTGAGTTCCCATCCTGTGGAGAATAATTTAAGAGCGATCGCAGCTTATGACGAAGCGCTAAAAGTTCGTAATCTCAAAGATACACCTCTAGAGTACGCTAACACAATTTCAAACAAAGCTAACGCCTTATTCAACTTACCCGACGACTCAGAAAAACCAGAATTTGGAAATCCTAAAAATATCTCAAAAGCACGTATTTACTATCAACAAGCTTTTGAAATATTTACCCAAAACCAACAAATAGGACAAGCAGAGATAGTAGCTCAAGCCCTACAAGATATTGAAGCAGAAATAGGGAGTAGGAAATAGGGCATTGGGCCTTGGGAATTGGCTATTCTCCTTGTTTTCTTATCTCCTTCATCTCCTTTATACCCCCACTTCCCTACTTATCAGGAAAAAAACAGCATGAGAGATATTTTAACAAACCCTTCTCTGAGAGATTTTATCACAAGTTTAGCAGATGGTGACTTAAACATAGTAACAGGATTAGTGTGGATAGTCATAGCAACAGTCTTGTCTATGGTTGGCGGTGCTATTGGTGGAATGCTGTTAGCTGGAAAAGATATCGGCTATCAGTTTTCAGCAATGCTTGGTGCATTATTTGCCCCTGCTGGTGTAATTCCTGCTATTGTTTTAGGGCTTGTAATCCTAAATTTATTGACAAACTATTAGGAGTAAATATGTTAGAAATTGGCTGGTTTTCTGCCAAGTTATTTTTCAAAGGAAAATTACTGCGCGATCCAATGTATTTTGTTCAGCGAACTGCTATTGCTACCGCTGTAGGTTCGTTACTACTAGTGTTATTTGCACAAATCGACATTCCCTTCTACTTACCAATAACATTATCTAGCTTAGTCACAGGAATGATTATGCCATTTCTACTCAAAGATTTCAAAATGAAATAATTTGTCATTGGTAATTTATAAATAACCAATGCCCCTAAAGAGTGCTGAGTGGGAAATCTCACTTGTTTACTCAGGACTGAGAATGGGCTAAACGCCCTGCTACCGCTAACGGAACTCTGAACTATTTTGCCCAATGACAAATGACAAATGACAAATGACAAACCTTGAAGAATTAGTTCAAGAAATTAACCGCTTTGAGGCAATTATATCCGAGTGGGATGAAAGCCAACGGTGTGTAGCAGTGGGTTTAAAAAGGGCAATTGAAGCTTTGCATAAAGCTGCATTGACTAGTTTGATTAAAAGCCTAAAACAAGAATCAATGCCAGCTTTGCGTCATGCTGTTGCAGATGAAGTAGTGTATGCAGTGCTACTGTATCACGAACTAGTTAAACCACCAAAACCACCATTAGCACAGCGCATTCAGACAGCCCTTGAAGAAGTTCGCCCAGGTTTAAAAAGCCATAATGGTGATGTAGAATTAGTGGCAATAAAGTCACCAGATACAGTAGAAGTAAGATTAATCGGAACTTGCAGCAGTTGTCCAACTTCTACTTTGACTTTATCTCAAGGAGTAGAACAAGCAATCAAAAATCATTGTCCTGAAATTACCAAAGTATTTGCAGTCAATAACAACCCTACTGTTAACAATGCTAATTCTGGTTTAATCAGTCCCTTTTCTGCCCAAATAACTAGTACTTGGATCAAAGTAGCAACTATTGATGAAGTTCCTGAATTTAGTGTATTGGCAGTACAAATTGCTGGTAATTCACTAATTTTAAATCGTCAAGGTATTACGGTAAAATGTTATCGTAATGCTTGCACTCATCTAGGATCTCCTTTAGAAAAGGGTAAAATTGAAAATGGTATTCTTACCTGTCCTTCCCACGGATTCCAGTACAACTTAGAGACAGGTGAATGCTTAACTGCACCTGATATTTCGCTTCAGTCGTATCCAGTCAAAATTAAAGACGATAAGGTTTTTGTGAAACTGCAAAAATGATGATGCAAAGGTAACATTTCAGCAAATATACTTGGCGATTAGTCAATCACGGCTACTTTGCTTTTTCATTTCAGTAGTTCGCGCATTCATTTTAGTGTTTTATGCAAGCAAAATGCTTGAATGCTTTTTCAATATCTCTAAAATTATTTTCATTTGTGTAGTTTAGGTAATGATTTTAGGGTTTTGAGAAAGCAAAATGACATATTACTTTCTCAAAATGGCATTTGACTTATTCAAATCCCAGTTTGCTTACTCATTTTGGTGTTTTCCGCAAGCAAAAGGTCATTTGACTTATTCAAACCCCAGTTTGCTTACTCATTTTGGTGTTTTCCGCAAGCAAAAGGTCATTTGACTTACTCATTTTAGTGTTTTCCGCAAGCAAAATGAGCTTTTACTTTCTTAAACCTCAGTTTGCTTTCTCATTTCAGTATATCGCGCACTCATGCCAAAAATTCACTATGTAGCAAAAATTACTAAAATTAGCTAGATTTTTTCAAAATTGATTAATACGGAAGTTGATTAAAGGTTTTAACTTAATTTGAAAAAAGCATAATGCCAAACTGTTACTGTTGTTACACGCTAATCAACATTAATGTTTTTAAATAATTATCAGCGTCTATTTGCGGTTCATGGATATCCCAATCAAAATTAATCCAATATCACAATTACCGCTAGAAGCAACAGAAATTTCTCAAGATTTGCCTCTATCACCTCAAGGTGCAGAGGTAATTTTAGGCAACATTATTGAACCAGAACAATTAGTCATACCTGTAGCACCTAGTCCCATAACAATGTTTGGGCCTCGTGGTGCTTGTTTGCTATCAAAAACTGGCCCTTTATGGGTATCAGATACAGGACATCATCGATTATTAGGATGGAAAAAATTACCCACAAGAGATAGTCAACCTGCTGATTGGGTAATTGGACAACCTGATTTTTATCATGAAGGACAAAATGCTAAAAGTACACCGGGAAGCGCAACCTTAAGTGTACCAACTGGAATTTGTGCTTGTGGTGAAGGGTTAGCTGTTACAGATGCTTGGAATCATCGAGTTTTAATTTGGAAAAACTTACCACAAGATAACAATGTTCCAGCAGATTTGGTGTTAGGACAAGCTAATTTTATTAATAATGAACCAAATCGAGGAAGTCAACAAGCATCTGCTAATACAATGCATTGGCCTTATGGTGTTTTTTATCATCAAGGACGGCTATTTATTGCTGATACAGGTAATCGCAGGGTATTAATTTGGCATCAATTACCAACAGAAAATGGTCAACCTGCTGATTTAGTTTTGGGACAACCAGATATGATATCTCGCAATGAAAACGGCGGTACTTCTCCAACCGCAGCGAGTATGCGTTGGTGTCACGATATTACCTTTTGGGGAGAAGATTTGGTTATCAGCGATGCAGGTAATCACCGGGTGATGATTTGGCAGGGAATACCAACAGAAAATAATGCCCCTTGTGCAGTAGTTTTAGGACAAAAAAGTTTTGATTTTGTGGAAATGAATCAAGGAGTTTATTATCCTAGTGCTAGTAGTTTGAGTATGCCCTATGGTGTCGGAGTAGCTGGAGATTGGTTAGTAGTTGCAGATACTGCTAATTCTCGGTTGTTAGGATGGAGAAAACCAGAATCAATTTTCTCACTGCAAGGTGTAATGGCAGATGGGTTGGCAGGACAAATAAATTTTCAAAGTAAAGGTGAAAATCGTAATTTCAGACTATCTAAACGAGATAGCTTAAATTGGTGTTACGGAATAAAA
Source organism: uncultured Nostoc sp. (assembly GCF_964247315.1). Taxonomy (GTDB): domain Bacteria; phylum Cyanobacteriota; class Cyanobacteriia; order Cyanobacteriales; family Nostocaceae; genus Nostoc. The sequence continues at coordinate 52,252 of NZ_CAXTTT010000005.1, read as the reverse complement.
ATTTGTGGTAATACGGCGGTAATCGCTGATTCTGGAAATAACCGAATATTGCTGTGGCAGTTTAATAATTTGTAATTCGTAATGGGCTTCGCCCCGCTACGCTAACGTAATTCGTAATTTTGGAAAGTCAAATTTATATGGCGACTGAAGAAATTAGAGTTGGCGGTACTGTTCAAGGAGTAGGATTTCGCCCTACTGTCTATCGTTTTGCTAAAGCCTGTGGTTTGACTGGAGATGTTTGTAATGATGGTCAAGGTGTATTAATTAGGGTATCTGGTAGTGAGGAAGCAATCACAGAATTTGTTGCCAGATTGCAAACGGAATGTCCACCGTTGGCAAGAATTAATCAACTAACTAGAACTCCTTATGAAGGTGAATTGAAATTTGATAATTTCGTGATTTCTAGTAGTGTCAGTAATGCCATTACAACAGAAATTACTCCTGATGCAGCCACTTGTCCACAGTGTCAACAAGAAATATTCGACCCCTTTAGCCGCTTTTATCGCTACCCCTTTACTAACTGTACTCATTGCGGCCCCCGCCTGAGTATTATTCGTGCCATTCCTTATGACAGATGCAATACCAGTATGTCTGCGTTTGCGATGTGTTCAGAATGTGGAAAGGAATACCACGATGTCGAAAACCGCCGTTTTCACGCGCAACCTGTAGCTTGTCATGTTTGTGGCCCCGCAGCTTGGTTAGAACGCGCCGATGGCAAATCGGTTACTGCTTCCATGTTTTCGATGTTGGATGATGTCGATGCTGTTTGTACCTTGTTGCAAAAAGGTGAGATTGTAGCAATTAAGGGGTTAGGTGGTATTCATCTAGCTTGCGATGCAACACAGGAAACCGTTGTACAAAAACTACGTCAGCGAAAAAAGCGCTATCATAAACCCTTTGCTTTAATGGCGCGGGATATTGAAGTAATTGAACAATATTGTATTGTCAACACCAAAGAAAAAGAATTATTAACAAGTTCTGCTGCACCAATTGTTTTATTACAAGCTTCAGAGAAAAAACAATTAGCATCGTCAGTAGCATCAGGACAAAATACTCTTGGTTTCATGCTACCTTATACGCCCTTGCATCATTTAATTCTGCGGCGGATGAATCGTCCAATTGTTTTAACAAGTGGCAATTTTGCTGATGAACCACAATGTATTGATAATGACGAAGTAAGGGAAAAATTAGGGACAATCGCTGATTATTTTCTCTTGCACAATCGAGAGATTATTAATCGGGTAGATGATTCAGTTGTGCGTGTTATGGGTGATAAAGCTCAAACAATTCGCCGTGCCAGAGGATATGCACCAGCATCAATTAGTTTACCACTGGGATTTCATAAAGTACCGCAAATTTTAGCAATGGGCAGTGAGTTAAAAAATACCTTTTGCCTATTGCGTGAAGGAGAAGCGATTCTCTCTCAACATCTAGGAGATTTAGAAAATACTGCCGCTTTCAACGCTTACCAAGAAACTTTAAATTTATACTTAAATTTATTTGAGCATCAACCAGAAGTAATCGCCATTGATAAACATCCTGAATATCTCTCAAGCAAACTTGGTAAAGAACTTGCGGACACAAATCAAATCAAAATTTATCCTATTCAACATCATCACGCTCATATCGCCGCTTGTATGGCGGAAAATGGGATTACTTTAGATTCACCTCCAATATTAGGTATTGCTTTAGATGGTTTAGGTTACGGTGACGATGGCACACTTTGGGGTGGAGAATTTCTTTTAGCAGATTACCGGAAATTTCAGCGACTAGCAACATTTAAACCAGTAGCAATGATTGGTGGCAAACAAGCAATTTATCAGCCTTGGCGTAATACTTATGCTCAATTAGTAGCTGCTAATCTTTGGGATGATTGCGAGCAAAAGTATGCTGATTTAGAAATATTTAATTTTTTGAAAAACAAGCCACTTAAGCTACTCAATCAACTTATAGAGAAAAAGATTAACTGTCCTCCAGCTTCATCAGTGGGGCGCTTGTTCGATGCAGTGGCGGCGGCTATCGGTATTTATAGAGACGAATGTAGTTATGAAGGACAGGCTGCGATCGCAATGGAAGCTATAGTAGATGTTAGCAGCTTAAATAATAATAAAGAAACGCTAATATATCCTTTTAGTTTTAGCTTTTCAGGTAGTATTTATTGTATAGACCCGCGCCCAATGTGGCTAGCCTTGCTCGATGACTTACAGCAGCAGATTCCACAAGCAGTTATGGCTGCCAAATTTCACCAAGGTTTAGCTAATGCGATTGTGGAAATGGTTAAGCATCTTAGCCAAGAAAATCTGATTTATCAGGTAGCCCTAACAGGAGGAGTATTTCAAAATTGTATATTGTTAGAGCAAGTTACCAAAAGATTACAAACATTGGGAATAAAAGTACTTACTCACAGCTTAGTACCAGCTAACGACGGCGGATTATCTTTAGGACAAGCAGTGATTTCAGCCGCACAATTAATACATGAGTCTTGATAATTGACAAACGTTGTTTCACAAATAGTTTCCTCTACAGTTAGTTCATCTTTACAAATCAAAAAATGTGCTTAGGAATCCCCGGACAAATTATAGAAATTACCAACATTAACCATAAATTAGCCATAGTTAACATTGGTGGTGTTAAGCGCGAAGTAAATATTGCTTGTATCGTAGATGAACAACATCCCCCCGAAGCTTGTATTGGGGATTGGGTGCTAGTGCATGTTGGCTTTGCGATGAATCGAATTAACGAACAAGAAGCGGCAGAAACATTACAACTATTGCAAGAATTAACAGCAGCAGAAGCAGGGATTAGTACGTGAATCAGGCAGGAGGCAGGAGGTTTAAATCTAGATGAGGCAACTCTTGGAGACGCTGCGTCAACGCGATTTGTTAAAAAAACTCTCTACTACAAAAGCGAAATTAACAGATACATAAAACTCACTACTCTTTACTTTCTATGAAATATGTTAACGAATTCCGCGAACCGGAAAAAGCTGAAGCCTTATGCCGTGAAATCGCCAAATTATGCCATCGACTAGAAAAACCTATCAAAATCATGGAAGTATGCGGCGGACATACCCATTCAATATTTAAATATGGTATCGAAGAAATTTTACCCCAAGCCATTGAACTAATTCATGGGCCTGGTTGTCCAGTATGCGTTATGCCAAAAGGGAGATTAGATGATGCGATCGCAATCTCTCAAAATCATAACGTCATTTTTGCCACCTTTGGCGACGCAATGCGAGTTCCTGGTTCCAAAACGAATTTACTACAAGCCAGGGCACAAGGTGCAGACATCCGTATGGTGTACTCTCCCCTAGATAGCCTACAAATTGCCAAAGATAACCCCGACAAAGAAGTAGTTTTCTTCGCATTAGGCTTTGAAACCACAGCCCCCAGCACCGCCTTCACCATTTTGCAAGCCGCAGCCGAAAAAATTCATAACTTTAGTATGTTTAGCAATCACGTCCTCGTGATTCCCGCCCTCAAAGCACTATTAGATAATCCCGACTTGCAACTGAATGGATTTGTTGGGCCTGGCCATGTCAGCATGGTAATTGGCACTGACCCATATCAATTTATTTCCCAACAATATAATAAGCCGATAGTCGTTTCAGGATTTGAACCCTTAGATATTCTCCAATCAATTTGGATGCTATTGCACCAGATAGTAGAAAATCGCTGTGAAGTTGAAAACCAATATAACCGAATTGTAGAAAAAAGTGGGAATACAGTAGCATTGCAAGCCATAAATAAAGTTTTCGCCGTGCGAGATAGTTTTGATTGGCGTGGCTTAGGTGATATTCCTTATTCAGGATTACAAATTCAACCTGAATATGCCCAATTTGATGCCGAACTTAAATTTACTATTCCTAATCTCAAAGTAGCCGACCATAAAGCCTGTAAATGTGGAGAAATTCTTAAAGGAGTCTTAAAACCTTGGGAGTGCAAAGTATTCGGTACAGCTTGCACCCCAGAAACGCCAATCGGTACTTGTATGGTATCTTCCGAAGGTGCTTGTGCAGCCTATTACAAATACGGACGACTCTCCACAATTGCCAAAAAAACAATCGCCCAAAAACCAAAAATAACTCAAGAACCCCTCCCCGCTTGCGGCTTCTCCTCAGACTAATAATACTTTGCGTACCTCTGCGCTTCCCTTTGCGTCCCTTTGCGTTTAAAAAAATTTTAATATGAATATTTTCCCCACAAACTCAATACAAAATCCCCTATTCCAAAAAATAGAACAAGCCCGCCGTCGCCAAAATAAAGTGCAAGACACTCATATAACTCTCGCACATGGTAGCGGTGGTAAAGCCATGCGTGATTTAATAGATGATATCTTTGTCAGCAATTTTGATAACCCAATTCTCTCGCAACTAGAAGACCAAGCCAGCTTTAACTTAGCCAGTCTCATGCAACAAGGAGACAGACTTGCATTTACTACAGATTCTTATGTAGTAGACCCATTATTTTTTCCCGGTAGTGATATAGGAGAATTAGCTATAAACGGCACAGTTAATGATTTAGCTGTCAGCGGCGCTAAACCTTTATATTTAACTTGTAGCGTAATTTTAGAAGAAGGATTACCTGTAGAAACCTTACGCCGTGTCGCAGCCAGTATGAACGCAGCTGCAAAAAATGCTGGTGTTCAAATTGTCACTGGTGACACAAAAGTTGTACATCGTGGTGCTGCCGATAAACTCTTTATTAATACTGCTGGGATTGGTATCATCCCGCGAGGAGTTAACATTTCTGCTCATAACATTAAACCTGGAGATACAATAATAATTAATGGTGAAATAGGCAATCATGGGACAGCAATTTTAATTTCCCGTGGCGAATTAGCCTTAGAGACTAATATTGAAAGTGATTGTCAGCCATTGCATAGTTTAGTAGAAACTATTCTCCATACATGTCCCCAAATTCATGCTATGCGAGATGCTACACGCGGTGGTTTAGCTACAGTCTTAAATGAATTTGCCCTCAGTTCCGATGTGGGAATTTATCTTTTTGAAGAATCTATCCCAGTGCGTGAAGAAGTCAATGGAGTTTGCGAAATTCTTGGTTTAGACCCATTGTATTTAGCTAATGAAGGTAAGTTAGTTGTGGTGGTTCCAAAAAAGAATGCTGATAATGTTTTATCAGCTATGAAATCCCACCCAGCAGGTAAAGATGCTTGTATTATTGGCGAAGTTATTACCTCACCCCCAGGTATCGTTTTATTAAAAACAGCTTTTGGTGCTGAAAGGATTGTTGATATGTTAGTAGGCGACCAATTGCCACGAATTTGTTAATCTTTAATAGATTTTATAGGATGCACGAACTTGGAATTACTCAAAATATTGTGGCAATCGTGACTGAACACGCCAAAGGCGCAAAAGTGCAACGAGTTTTATTAGAAATTGGTAAACTTTCAGCCATTATGCCCGACGCTATCCGATTTTGTTTTGATATTTGCACTCAAGGCACAGTTTTAGCAGGGGCGACATTAGAAATTTTGGAAATTCCTGGGTTAGGGCGATGTCGCCAATGCGGTGCAGAAATTTATTTAGATAAACCATTTGGTATCTGTAACTGCGGAAGCGCGCAATTAGATTTAATTAGTGGTGAAGAACTTAAAATTAAAGAAATAGAAGTAGAGGAATTATGTGTGTAACCTGCGGTTGTACTGATGATGGCGAAACTAAAATTACCAATCTGCAAACAGGTGAAGCGGAACATCACCATCATACTCACACTTTACCAGATGGTACTGTCATCACTCACTCCCACAGTCATAACACTCATATAGAAGCATCTCAAATTCATGCCAAAATACATAACACAACAATATCTTTAGAACAAGATATATTGGCAAAAAATAACCTGCTAGCTGCCCAAAATCGGGGATGGTTTAAAGGTCGAAATATTCTCGCCTTAAATTTAATGAGTTCTCCTGGTGCAGGGAAAACAACTCTTTTAACGCGAACCATTAATGATTTAAAGCATCAATTATCTATTAGTGTCATTGAAGGCGACCAAGAAACTGCTAACGATGCCAAAAAAATTCAAGAAACAGGCTCTAAAGTCATCCAAATTAACACTGGAACAGGCTGTCATTTAGATGCATCCATGATAGACAGGGGTTTACAACAACTGAATCCGCCACTCAACTCAGTTGTGATGATTGAAAATGTGGGGAATTTGGTTTGTCCAGCCTTATTTGATTTAGGAGAAAATGCAAAAGTTGTAATTCTCTCTGTTACGGAAGGAGAAGATAAGCCGATAAAATATCCGCATATATTCCGTGCTAGTGATGTAATGATTCTCACGAAAATTGATTTGCTAGCTTATGTAAATTTTGATGTGCAAAAGTGTATAGCTTATGCTATTGAAGTAAATCCCCAAATTCAGATTTTTCAGGTTTCTGCAACTACTGGTGTAGGGTTAGATAATTGGTATAAATGGGCAACTGAAAAGGTGATAAAATAATTTTTTAAAAACCTAATTAAACAGAATATCAACCAGTCCACTCTTATATAACTTTACCTCCTTTTAACAAAAAAACACTCCCACCTTATAGTAAAAACTCTGCGCTCCTTTGCGTTTTCCTTTGCGTACCTTTGCGTTTCAAATAAAAGCTATCATCAATCCCTCTACAGGTTAATGAAAACTAGAAGATGATTTTGATAAAAATTGCAACACCCTGCACTCTAAAAGTACAGGGTGAAAGACAGCTATAAGGATGATTCCCAGTTTATATTTACCTCAAAGCCAATCTCGATAAGCAGATATTTCATTTACGCTGATTTCAAACGGCATCCCTTTGCCAAATGGCGGATAAACGCGAATTTTGCCATTGGTAGCAAACCGCTCTAACCTGTTACCCAATTGGGGAATATTGCTGACGATATGCCAGTAAGATACTAAGTCAGGGCAGTCAATAATTAGTGTGAGGATGTTAGCATTTGTTGTAAGATACCATTGACAATTAGATAACAGTACTCGCGTAATGCGATCGCAGGCTAGATAAAAGCATCTGCCAGCAGACTGTTCTAACTCCATTTGCAGCATTCCATCCTGTTTTGTTACCTCAGCGGGAGGTAAATCATCGGGAGGAAGCAAGTATAGTTTAGAAGACATAATTTCGCACCTCTTGGTTGTAGCGCGTCAAACTCTCTAAGTTTTTTTGCATATCCGCAGACGAGGGTTTGAGTGCTAGCGTACCTAAATCTAATTCGTCCTGAAATTTCTTGATTTTGTCTCGACAAGTCTCCACATCACCAATAATTGAGTTCTCAATCAAATAGTCTTCATCGAAACAAATATTTGTGCGATCAAATGGTTTTTGGTTGGGATTCGGATTATTCTGCAATAGTTGAGCCGAATTAGCTTTCATTTTCTGGCTAAATTGGCGAACAAAAGGTAACGCTTCACTCACCGCCTCGTCAAATGTTTTGCCAACAAAAAAGAAGCGTGCCAGCACAAATTTTTCCGCACCACTAGAATTTAAGGCTCGATATTTGGTAACAGTATTCTTCAATCTTTCTAGGGAAAATGGCGGCCCACCCATCAAGCTGAAGGAATGTTTAGCAGCCAACTCGATACCGTCATCACCACCAGTGGCAACATAGACTGGGATTTGACTTTGCAATGGTTTCGGGTAAATTGTCAAGCGATCGCATTGATAATATTGCCCATTAAATGATACATCAGTTTCATATAACAGCTTTTGAATCAATGCGATCGCCTCTAGCATCTTGGGACGGGATTCACTTGGGAGTGTCGCAAAATGCTTGTTTTGTTGAGGAAAGGGGCCGCCTTTGGCAACTCCAAATAATAATCGTCCATTGCACAGGTTATCCAAAGTGGCAATATCTTCCGCTACCCTAATAGGGTTATGGAATGGCAGCAACACCGCCGCAGTGCCTAATTGGATAGTTGAGGTCAATCCCGCCAAATGTGCCATTAACATCAACATAGACGGGCTGAGATTAGATTCACTAAAATGGTGTTCGCTTACCCACGCTTCCTCAAAACCTAAGCTTTCTGCCTGTTTTACCAGTGCAACTTGCTCAAAGATGGCACGACGAGCATCTTGGTGAAAATTATCGTAATTGCAGAAAATTCCAGTTTTCATTACTTGCGTTGATACTTTATATTCACCGTAGGTGCTGATTCTTCTAGTGGTCGATAGGTTTGTAGTAAGCACTTTAGTGCTTAAATATTTGAGGAATAAAGTCCTCTCTACAAAAGCATTTACCCCTCTCAATTAATGCGATGAATCACTAAGTTGCAACCCACTGCAACTCCAACCATAGGCGTGGGTTGTTCTCTTTGACCTTCGACATCGGATCGCGCAACAATCGCTTGGCATTCATGCAAACAACCTGGATTAGACCCATATTGTCTGCTACTTCTCTGAGTATTTCTTTTTGAGCTTGCACGCAGGAAATCATTTCGTCAGAGCAATAAATTCCTATATATTGCAAACGTCTGGCAGGTCGTCCCCAAAAACAGGTGATGACTTTCACATAACACCCATCCAGCAATTCTCCAACTTGCGGGTAGTAATGGTTGACGACTCTTGTGAATTCTTTGGCTAAGATATCTTCAGCAATCATTAGAACTGATATTTCTGTAGCGTCCATCACGCTATTTAATATAGCATAATTTTATCAGTTAAACATGACAAAATAGTATGGCAAGCTGGAATAAAATATTAAATATTACATAAAAAAAGAGGTGTACCTCATTCGATATCACCTCAGATTTGTGTAAAGCACCTTTATATTAAAAATTCGTAATCTCTAATTCGTGATTCGTAATGACATTCGCAAAATAGCCAACTTAATTATATTATATATAGATTCGGATTGAAACCCTATCCATAATAAATATTACGACTTTTAGAAGGTCGCTGACTCTAAGTCTTAATTTAATTACGAATTACGAACTATTGTTGAATTCTAACTTTTGAATTTTCAATTATTATTACCGAGCATTGCGTTCGCAAACTAAGACCTCTGCGATGATATCCGGCACATTTACAAAGTCTGTAAATCCTTCAGAACCAAGGATTGGTGAAATAAATGTATAGTTTGGATCGCACACTCCATTGTCATATACTTGAATAAACCACCTATCAGGAAATCCTTCTATACCTAGTTCCACAGTGTACCAACTCTCCCCAATCAGACGAGAGTTAAAGATTGTAAACCAGTCTCTGTTCTCTTCTGAAATATTCCAGTCTGCCATGAGCAGTTCTAAAGCTATTTGTCCCGCATCCGTTGAAGTCAACAACATTTTTACTCCTTATTTGCAACTTCAGGATTTACAACTTCAGTATTGGGAACTTCCGGGTATAAACCTAATTCTTTAGCTAGCTCACGCGCCACAAAAAATAAAAATTGGGCACCATCTTGATTGCCTTCATGGGCAAACATAGTTGCTACTTGTAACATTGTTTGTACTAAACCAGAATCAATCAATTCGGGCTTAGATTCTAAAATTTCTGGTTCCTGACCATTAGGGCATTTAAGTAATTCATCAATCAGATTAAAATACAGCTGTTCGCGTTGTTCTGTCATGGTAATTTTGTTGATTTGAGTGAGTAAATTGTGAATAAGTTACTGTTCGATACTTTGGTGCCACAGTCTTTCCAACATTTCAACTTGTTCTTTTAAGACAGCAGCACGATGAACAAGATATCTGTCGTAAAAAAGAATTCCTAACCCAACACAAATGGGGGTTAACAGGAAGAACCATTGTAGGATAGTGGCAAATTTATATTGTTCAGCAACAGTCAACATTTGATGAACCACATTACGATCGGAGGATTGAATGTTAGTTTGAGGGGAATGTGTACCCTCTGTGTAGGGAGCCAAGGTGGGAGCATCTGTAGTTGTGTTGTTAACTTCGCAAGCTAAATTCTGAGATTTTACTAACTCCAGATGTCGCTCCCAAACGATGCCAAATACTACTAGTTCTGGTGAAAGCACTGCTAAAGTAATGACGCAAACTGTGAGAAAACTTAAAAGTTTGGCTTTCATCTTGGCTCTCCCTCGCTAGGTAGTATGCACCCAGTAAGAAAATATCTTTTGCTGTTTCTCTAAAGTAGTTGTATATTTCTACCTATCAAACAGTTTTGATATTAAAATATGTGTAATTGGTAATTTTCACAATCGTTAGTTTTCAGTTATTTTTCTCATCACCACTGATCTCTGACTAATAAAAAGTTACCAACCTTTTCACAAAACATAGGATTATTCACTCAGAAGTAACGCACTTAGATTCGGTCATCTGGTTTCATCTTACTCTCAAAAGAGAGATTAAGAAGTCCCCCCTAGTTCACTAAGCTTGCGCTCAGGAATGTTGGGGGGTAGAGGGGAATCTCTGCGTAAATCCTATACGATTTATATCAGCCGCTCTCCACAAAACAGTTTACCCCGGCCCTGTTAAGATTATTAAATTCATTAGAATAGTACTCAAAGTCTATAAGCCTCACCTAATAAGTATTTTAAAAATTCATTGGGGTATGGGTGCTAGTGTTTTTCGGACGGGGTTCTAGTATTTACGAGGTAGGGTTCTGGTGTTTTTGCACTCAACTTTAAAGCAATGTAGGCAATGGTTAAAGACTATTTTTGATGTAATTTTGGACTGACAAAATCTGTACTCAAAAGAAAATATTAATGTCTCTTGATAAAGATAGACTAATAAATCAGGAAAAACAATTAAATATTTTAAAAATCAATTATTATATTTTCCTAACAAGTAGAAAATAAAGAAAAAATATTTATATATACAGAATTACAAAAATTGAATCTTAGCCCAAGAGACAATAGTTAACAATTCCAAATGGTAAAATATAAGAATGATAAGCTAGCCTCTTCTCAAGCGAGAATCAATGGGAATATCTAATAAAAGTTCTTCCTAAGCTTTCATATTGTGTGGTTTAGTTAGAATACATACTATATGCGCTCATTGGCATGAAACGGCAAAATAAATACATCAAAGCTTATTGTTAGAAGTAAATACTCTGTACTAAAATTTAGGATTTTCGGAGATATCTAATGCGGATTGCTCAAGACGTAACAGAACTGATTGGACGAACTCCTTTAGTTCAACTGAACAAGATTCCTCAAGCTGAGGGAGTAGTAGCAAGGATAGTTGTTAAATTAGAAGGGATGAACCCAGCGGCTTCGGTGAAAGACCGCATTGGGTTAAGTATGGTACTCTCGGCAGAAGCGGCTGGCTCAATTTTCCCAGGAAAGACCATTTTAGTTGAACCTACTTCAGGTAATACAGGAATTGCTCTAGCGATGGTAGCAGCAGCACGTGGCTACCGTTTGATTTTGACGATGCCAGAGACTATGAGCCAAGAACGACGGGCTATGCTTAGAGCTTATGGTGCAGCTTTAGAATTGACACCAGGAACTGAGGGTATGCGAGGAGCAATTCGCAAAGCCGAAGAAATTGTGGCTAATACTCCCAATGCTTTCATGCTGCAACAGTTCCGCAACCCTGCCAATCCCAAAGTTCACCAAGAAACCACTGCTGAAGAAATTTGGGCAGATACAGACGGGGAAGTAGATATCGTCATTGCTGGGGTAGGTACTGGTGGAACGATTACTGGGATTGCCGAAGTACTCAAACAGCGCAAGCCAACTTTTAAGGCGATCGCAATTGAACCCAGCAACAGCCCAGTTCTTTCTGGCGGTGAAGCTGGGCCACATAAAATTCAAGGTATTGGGGCTGGATTTATCCCAGATGTCCTCCGCCTAGAATTGGTTGATGAAGTAATTAGAGTCAGCGATGAACAAGCGATCGCCTATGGGCGACGTTTGGCAAAAGAAGAAGGCTTATTGTCTGGCATATCCTCTGGTGCAGCTTTGTGTGCTGCAATTCAAATAGGTAAACGTCCAGAAAATGCCGGACGTTTAATTGTGATGATTCAGCCTTCCTTTGGCGAACGTTATCTCAGCACACCCATGTTTCAAGATTTGTCTTTAGAAACCGCTGGCGTGCGTTAAAAAAACAGGGAGGCTAGAGATCAACAAACCTCCCTGTCCTTCTCATTTGGCTCTTACATAAATTAAGGCAACTTACCTTTTGAGGTGCGACATCGAATCGCACTATTACATTAGTAGTACAGCACGGCGTAAATAAACCACCTATTCCAAATCAACGAAACGGTTATACTGCATTCGTTTTGAATTTTAAATTTGGAATTTCGGCTTGCGGTACTACTGCTTCTAACTCCTTGACATTCCCACGGCTGCGTAAATATTGCTACGCTCATTCTCCCTAAAAGCCGTGGTATTCTTGTGCGGAACTTGCCTATGTTGGGTTGCCCCGATTACAGTTCTTATAATTCATGCTTGCCCGAACTATAAATATAGCACTTCTGGGTTGAGTGCAATACAGACCTAAAAAACAGTCCCTACCCTTACAAAAAGATTTATTTTCTCGAAACTCTTGCTGTCTCGGTGGGTAAAGATTAACATATCTGTGGGCAGAAGCAATATCTTCTTAAATTAACCCTAACAACACTGAAAACCTTGGTCTATCTATTTTGAATCTTGTTTAGCACCAGTTAAGCTTATCTGCATATAGTGACTTAAGACCATTACCTGCTAGGTTATAAATCAGTACAGACTATACTATAGACAATTTACTCAAAACTCTTTTCAGCTTTAAAATTCAGAGGTATCAATGATTATAACTAATTTTAGCAAACAAAGAAATGAATTTAAGGAATCTAAAGTACTCAAAGCTAAACCACATTGGCAAGGGCAAAATTTGAGCGATACTGCTGTCAAAGGTAAAGATACCAAGATGCGAGATCCTGCACCTGATAGTTCGATTTTGAATAACTTAAATCGCGGTCGAGTTGCTATTTTTATTGATGGCTTAAGCCTGTTCCATACAGCTTTACAACTCGGCATAGAAATTGACTACGTTAAATTGCTTTGTCATTTAACCAGCGGTTCCAGACTGTTGCGTGCTTTCTTCTATACTGGGGTTGATATCAGTAATGAAAAGCAACAGGGTTTTCTCTTGTGGATGCGTCGTAATGGCTATCGCGTAGTGGCAAAGGAACTCGTTGTACCAACAGAGAATTTCAAAAAATCAAATCTGAACGTAGAAATTGCTGTAGATATGATAACTTTAGCTCCTTACTACGATACAGCAGTTTTAGTCAGTGGCGATGGAGATTTAGCTTATGCTGTAAACGCTGTCAGCAGAATGGGGGTTCGAGTGGAAGTAGTCAGTCTGCAAACAACGACTAGTGAAAGTTTGATTGATGTTGCTGACTGCTTCATTGACCTCGATAGTATTAAAGCATACATTCAAAAAGATTCTAATCTTGGCTATAGTTATCGCACAGTGTCAAATTCAAACCTCTAATTAAAAAGAGGCGAAGAGTGGGAGACACAGGGACGCGGTTAAAGACATCTCCGTGTCTCCGTGTCTTTGCTCTGACCATTTTGCTCGACCCTATATTTCAGATGGATATTTTAATAGTTGAAGATGAACCAGAAATAGCTCATTTAATCGAACTCTCTTTAGAAAAAGAAGGATTTTTTTGTCGCACTAGCCGCGATGGCATGAATGCTTTGCGGATGTTTCAAGAGCAACCACCGGATTTAATCATTCTAGATTTAATGATTCCTGGTTTGGATGGGTTGGAAGTTTGTGCCCGAATTCGCCAGAAACCAGGTGCAAAAGATCCTTACATTTTAATGCTCACGGCTAAGGGTGAAGAAATCGATCGTGTCATCGGTCTATCTACTGGTGCTGATGATTATATGGTCAAACCCTTTAGCCCCAGAGAGTTGGTAGCTAGGGTGCGGGCACTATTACGGCGTAGCCTCCGCCAAGGGGGACAACATCAAGTCAATCGTACCCAACACTTTATTGTCGATGTAGACCAGCGCACTGCCAGTCGCCAAATGAATTCTCAAGAAGTTGAAATTTTGGACTTAACTACCCTAGAATTTAACTTGCTAACCACCTTTGTCAGTAATCCTGGTCGAGTTTGGAACCGCACTCAACTAATTGATAAACTTTGGGGAGATAATTTTTTTGGCGATGAACGAGTTGTAGATACTCATGTAGCTCGGTTACGAAAAAAGATTGAACCCGATCCAGCAAATCCTACTTTTATTAAAACTGTTGTTGGGGTGGGCTATAAATTTGAAGATCCTCTGGTAGCGTAAATATTATGAAGATGGGGCTGAGAGGGCGCCTATTTTTCTCCCACTTAGTGGTAATGATCGTGGGGGTAGCTAGTCTGGTGAGCATCAGCAAAATCTCTTCCCCCCGCTTGTTTGTCTTGCATTTGGAAGGATTAGAAAATCAGGGGTTCGACTTAATCGATGTCCGTGCTGAATTGGTTACAGGATTTGAACTTGCTTGGCAGCGAAGCACTATTTGGTCTGTCTTAGTCGGTACTACCGCCGCCGGAGGATTGAGTTACTGGGTGTCCAGACGGATTATGCAGCGATTGACCGAGATGGAACAAATCACCCAAAAATTTGCTGCTGGTCAGATGGATGCACGGCTACCTGTGTCTGACATTCCAGAACTTAGTGGATTGAGTACCAGTTTCAACCGAATGGCAGCCAGTTTAGAAGGTGTAGAAGCGCGGCGGCGAGAAGTGATTGGAGATATGACCCATGAATTACGAACACCATTAACTGTGGTGCGTGGTTATTTGGAAGAACTGGCTGATGGAGAAATTGAAGCATCTCCTGAAATATATCGGCGTTTAGCTAAAGAAACTCGACGCTTAGAGCGGCTGGTGAACGATTTACAAGAACTATCTAAGGCAGAAGCAGGTTATCTACCAATTAATATCCAACGGGTAAATTTGCGTCCGTTATTAGAGTCATTAGTGGAGAAATTTACCGACCAACTATTAGAAGATGGGCCAGTTCTGCTATTGCAATGTCCATCTGTGCTACCCCCTGTATTGGCAGATATTGACCGGACGGAACAGGTATTGGTTAATCTGCTAGGTAATGCAGTGCGTTACACTAACGAAGGTTCAATTACCATTGGTGCTGGGACTGAAGCATCTCAACTCTGGATTGCGGTTAGTGATACAGGCATTGGTATCGCTCCAGAAAATTTACCTCATGTGTTTGAGCGTTTCTGGCGAGCTGACCAATCGCGCGATCGCCATTCGGGAGGTACTGGTATTGGTTTAACTATTTCCCGCCGTTTGATTGAATTACAAGGCGGTCAAATTCAGGTAGAAAGCGAATTGGGAGTTGGTAGTACGTTTCGCTTTTTTCTGCCTTTGGCTTGAGTTGAGCCATAAAACCTTGAAATCCGAGGGATTGACACAAGGTAGTCACGGCTGTGTCATACCCAATTGCTAATTTGAAAGTATCCAAAATCTTGGTTTGTTGATGAATGCCAGGATTTTAGAAATGCATAGAGTGTAACATTATGTCTACTTTTATTTTGGCTGCTTTTTTGGTTAGTTTACTCAGTGC
Organism: uncultured Nostoc sp.; assembly: GCF_964247315.1. Classification (GTDB taxonomy): domain Bacteria; phylum Cyanobacteriota; class Cyanobacteriia; order Cyanobacteriales; family Nostocaceae; genus Nostoc. The sequence continues at coordinate 36,768 of NZ_CAXTTT010000005.1, read as the reverse complement.
TTCGGGTTACGCTGCGATCGCTTACCTGTTCCCTCAAAATCGTTCCCAAGACTGACCAATTAAAATAATTCGTAATTCGTAATTCGTAGTTAAGAATTGAATTACGAATTAGTAATTAGTTAATTTCCTTTCGCAATAATTCTGGAATTTGAGAAGGGCGTTCGGCTACTGGAACTTCCGCTTCTTTTAAAGCAGCTAATTTACTTTGGGCTGTGCCAAAGTTAGGATCGCGTCCGATAACCGTTGCTAAAGTCCCAGTTTGACGCCAACTTTTTCCTGGTGGTGCTTGTCTACCTGCAATGTAGGCAATTACTGGTTTATCAATTGCCTCAGCAATATACCGCGCTGCTGCTTCTTCACTACCACCACCAGGTTGACCGACTAAAACGATCGCTTGTGTGGTTTCATCCTCATCGAGAATTTGCAGCCATTGCAAAAATGAGGAACCGACGATCGCATCACTACCAATACTGACACTAATCGACTGCCCTAAACCTGCTTTTGTTAATTCGTATGCAATTTCGTAGGTAAGGGTACTGCTACGACTAACGATCCCCACTGTTCCAGGGGTATAAAATTCGCTAGGTTGAGTCCCTAAGAGAATTTTTCCCGGTACAATGATCCCCGGACTATTTGGCCCGATTACCAAAGTTTCACAAGCTTCGGCTTTGCGGAGTAATTGCACCATATCCAAAGGCGGCACACCAGCAGTAATAATAATAATCTGGCGAATATTAGATGCGATCGCTTCTAATGCTGCATCTAACACATCGTAAGGATCTACACAAATAATTGTTGTGTCAATTGCCCCAAGTTGTTCTATTACCTCCTCTACTAAATCAAATACCGGCAGTCCATGCAGTTCCTGTCCGCCGCATCCAGGATTGACACCAGCTACTAAATTTGTGCCATAAGCTTTCATTTGATCGACATGAGTGCTTGATATAAATTCACAAAAGCCTTGAATTAAAACTTTACTTTCTGGCGTTAGGTTCATAAAAAATTACCGTAAGTTTGGCAACCCAGCGCCTTCAAGCACTGGGCATAAAAACAACACATTTATAGTGTCGTATTGATTTAATTTTTACTGAAATTCCAAAAATTAGCGTGGAAGCTGAGTGTTCCAAAACTCAGAAAACCAGCCTCTAGCTAGGAATATTCAGTTTGAATGCACTATATAATTTAGTCCCATAAAGCAAAGCTGTACTTGATTTGAACATCAAATTCAAAAATTTATACCTGACGGTAAAAATTAATAATTTTTGATTTTTGAATTGAAACAAGGAGGACATTCACTATCTTTTATTAGCCGTTGGTTTAGCAAGGAGAACTGCTGCTGCCACTGCCTCATCTAAATTTTCTACCACGACAAGCGCATCGGTGTAGGTTTTTAGTGTCGTCAAATATTTTCTCGCAGTGTTAAATTCAGAACCAGCAAGACGGACAACTAAGGATGGAAAATTAAGCTGTCGCCGAACTTTACTACCATTAGAACGTACAACCTGTGATTGAAGTTCGCTGTTGTCTGACTGCACAACTCTAGCTATAACTTCAGCCACTTCCTCAGTTTGCGGAATGCTACCCAGAAAGTTAATTAGTATTACTTGAATGCTTTGATCGGCCTCCAGCATTTTCAAACCTGTTTCTAGGCGATCGCGGAAGGTAGTTGGTGTAGTATCTGTAAGGAAAGCATGACGTAGATTCAAACAAACACCTGGATTGCCACCAGCGTTCGCAACTAAATCTAAAGTTGCCATCACTGAACCAGTACCATTACCTAAAATACCGATTTTCCCATGCATTTGTACACCATCCCAGTCGCCTAAAATACCGTTAATTTCAGTAGTAGTATGACGACTGATAATTTTTGCTGCCATCTCGGCCAGATCGGGATGACGCTTGATCGACCGTTCGTTGACCCTGACTTTACCATTAAGAGCCATAACTTGACTAGTAGTACTGACTGCCAAGGGATTAATTTCGACTAAATCCAGGTCTTTTTGGACAAATAAGTGGTACATCTTCTCCACAACACTGCTTACCGACTGCATCAGCGTCCCTTGCAAACCCATTTTCAAAGCCAATCGTCTAGCATAAAATGGCGAGAATTCCTGTTCTACGACAACGTAGTGCATTCTTTCCCCAGCCGATTCCCAATCGATGTCTGCTTCTTTGCAACCTAAAAGTACCGGTCGGCAGGCAGCAGTGTCTAAAACTACTGCTAGATAAAATTCTTGATTGGCGTCGTATTTAGATTCTGCCAGCACAACTTCCGGCAATTCACCCCATATTGGTAAACTAAAGATATTTTGAGCAGCTGCGATCGCATCGATAGTTGTTTGGGCAAACCTGACTCCACCCGCTTTTGCCCGTTCTGCTCCGTGGACTTGAGATTTCAGTACAATTGGAAAGCGAATTTTTAACCGTTTTAAATCTGTAGGATGGTCAATTCGTTGGGAAGGCAATACTGGAATGCCTATCTTTGCAAACCATTCTTTAACTTGGTACTCTAATAAATCCATTGATACACCTTGTATTGACACTTTCCAAGCTTTTGGTTAGTCCTGTCTTAATATTTTGCAGCACCTTTATTGCAGAATTAACCTTTTTGCAGCTATGAAAACTTATTTTTTACGGATCAATTTTATCGAATTCAGCAAATTCAGCATATTAATTTCGATAGCCAACTTGTTTGTAGCAGAGCCACAACAGGTAATTAATTTTCTCAGCAAGTTTCCCAGCATAGAAGATAACTAGTATTTCTGTCAAAACCCTCTGACATAGCATGGTTTTCTTAACCTCTAGATAATTTAGTAACAACTGCTCTGCAACTAGATTTTGCAGAGCAGTGGCTATTGTGAATTTAATTGTCGCGAAATAACGCAGTTAAAATACTCAAATTTCTTATTATTCCCATTTTGTATTTGTAATTTATGTCTGAAGACAGATTATTTTATTTTGCATCTAGCGCTGTAAAAATGTATCGCCACGAACAATAATTACTTTTTTAACTTTTGGTGAAAAGCCAGAATTTGTGTTAGAAAGTTGGTCGTTCAGATTCTCAGGCTGTGGTTGATTAAACTGTGCATTTGCATTCAACAAACCTAAAAAGTTCATTTCATCCCCTTAAAGATAATCAAAACAATATAGAAGTTCAGCGGCAAAGCTCTATGAAAGTAGCAGTCCAGCAGGAAGATTTACAGCTTTTAGCCAAAACTTTGCAAGAACAATTACTTGTAGAAGTCTCAACCGCTGAAGTCTTCGAGGTTAAGTGCGTCGTCAATAAAGGCGAGCTAATGATTTTAACGCAACACGCCTCAGATGTAATAGTTGACGCTCAACTAATTTTTGCAGTCATTGAGGAAGTACTTCAATCTCTAGCACCCCACAAAGAGCAGCGGGTGCAATGTTTCCTCAGAGTTTTTGGCGAACAACTCCCTTATACTAAATGTTTCTTGGCATTGAAGCCGACTGAGGGATGGGTAGCAGAGGGAGATGAGGAAGCACAAGAAGATAAGGAAGTAATATCCTCCTCATCATCTCTGACATATTCTCCATCAATCAATGAGAGTAAAGAAGAAGAACTGTTTGACCCATTTGCAGATGTGCCGAATTTATCGGCTTCAAAGAGAGGATTCCAGGTCAAACCTATCCTACTGGGTACGGTGTTGGTGGGAATTTTAGTTTTAGGCGGTGGTGCTTACTTATTAACTCGCCCTTGTGTGATGTCTGAGTGTAAAGAAATACAAAACGCCGAGCAATTAAAAACAAAATCTCCACAGATGATGCGCCGCGCCAAGTCTGAAAAAGAATTAGTAGCTGTACAACAGCAACTTACAGCAGCCAGTACAGACCTAAATGTAATTCCTAGTTGGTCGCCTCGTTACCAGGTGTCAAAAGAACTACAAGCAAGTTTGTCTGGGCGATCGCAAAGAATCAATCAGGTGGTCAAAGCTTTGCAAACTGGATCTTTGGCGACACAAAAAGTTCAAACTCCTGCATCTAGCTTAGAGGAATTACAAACTAGGCAACATTTATGGCGACAGGCTATAGCGCCACTCGAAAGTATAAGTTCCAGTAGTGAACTCTATGGGCTGGTGCAGGGTAAATTACTGAATTATCGTGTCCGTTTGCACACTGTAAATCAACAGATATTTATTGAGGAAAAATGGCTGAAAAAACTAACTGCGGCAAAAGCTGTAGCCGTTACAGCCGAGAAGCAGGAAGCTACTGCTAAATCCTTGAATGACTGGCAAAAGGCGCAGTCTACTTGGCTGATAGTAATTAATGCCTTGAATACCATTTTCCGGAATAGCGTTGGATACCAAGAAGCTCAAAAGCTGTTGATAGATTATAAACCTAAGTTAGTATTAGTACGCGATCGCGCTACTAAAGAACAATTAGCTGTTAAAACCTACCAACAGGCCCTTAGCACCGCCAAGCAAGCCAAAGTTTATCAACAACAAAACCAATGGCAAGCAGCGGCGATATATTGGGATCAGGCTTTGCAAACTGCTAAAAAAGTTCCCCAAGATAGCTTGTACTACACTCAAGCTCAGTCTGTCATCGAACCCTATTCAGCTGCGCTCAAACAATCACAAGAAAAACTACAAGCTGTTAGTAGTTTGCAACAAACCCGCACTGACTTGGATAAGACCTGTACTAATGGAATTCGGATTTGCACCTTTAACATGGACAATGCAGGAATTATTGTCCGACTAACCCCAGAGTACGATCAAATAAGGCAAAATAACTTGGCTAATCCTTATTCTAAGAATTCGGATACTGCTATTGATGTTACCAATCACTTGCAAATCTTGCGGGAAGCCCTAGCCGTAATTGGTGAGAATGCCAATCTGTCCCTTTTTCTTTATGATTCCCAAGGTCAGGTAATTTATACGCGGACTTTAGGCGGGTAAGTAGAATACCCATTGAAGTATAAAGGATGAATTGTACATTAACTAATTATTTGTCAATATCGCACGATTAAGTCTCAGAGAAAGCAGGCTGTTGCAAATACCCTTGGTGTTTCTACTCATCAGGTGGAACGCCTCCTCAAGCAATACCATGATAACAAATTATCAGAATCAGCAGGAATACAACGCTCAGATAAGGGAAAATATCGAGTTAGCGAAGAAAGACTGGCAAGAATTTATCAAAACAATTTATGAAGAAAGTATTAAAAACAAACATCTAATTTCACCAGCATCTATAGGTCTCCAAGCTCATCTGGTACTGAATCGATTTCAATTTCTGAAGCTATTAGTTTCACCAAGCTGGTCAATGTATTCCTCAAACTCCGATTGAGCTAAGGTTTGGTTATCAGACTCTTCTTGTACAATCATCTATGTAACCTCATCGATGGGGTTTCACAAAAGGCGATCGCAGCCTCTTCCCGGAGTGGCGATCGCTTTTGTTTTGTCTATCAATTAATCTACGTGACGTGTAGATATGCATTAAGTGTAGATTTATAAAATTCAGAGTGTTATAAATCTACTTGTAAACTTAGATACTGACAAGTAGAGAAATCTACATCTAACAGCTACTAAACTGGGGATGTATTAATATGCACTCTCTAAATATGGATGACTCAATTGAGCTAGACGAACTGCTTCTTGTCGAGTTTGATGACCATTTGTGGATTACAACCTACGATCATCAAAAATATTGGCAGTTGTCTGGAGTAAACATTGATAAACTCAAGCAATTCAATCGACAGATGCAAGATATAATTGTACAAAAAATTGATTTCCAACAGTCAACAACCAAAATTTCAGTACATTAATGGTGTTTAATTGTAGCGATCTGCCTAATTAAGCTACTATGTCCTGAGAATACAAATACTGCTGAAACCCGATAAATACTTCACTAATATTCGCAACGCTCCCTAATTCTTCAACAGCATCACGAACAGTATGATATTTTAACTCTAACAGTTGAGGTAATTTAGTGCGATCAAGTTCCCCCACCCCAGCTTTGATGTATTGTTCGAGTATAAAGTCGAGAAATTCTTGCTGTTTGCCGATATAGCGCGAGAAAATTAATGATTTGTGAGCGAGGACACGCTCTCGGCGGCTTATAGGTGGTGAGACATAGGCGATATAAGCTAGCACATCATATAAATCGCTTTTCTCAGCATCAATCAGGCGACTAATTTCTGTGAGTTGTTCTTCCCCGTAGCCCTTCTCTGCCAGTCCTTCTAATAAAGCTCTACGGGTATCAGGGCGGCTCCAGATTGCTCTTAATTCGTCTTCATCTCTGAATAGTTCAGGAATTTCACCAAAGAGACGTTCCACAAATTCTGCGGCGCTCATAGGTTTACCATCCGGACTCCAGAAGCTGGTAGACATTCGATACTGGAGAGTGCGTTCTTTACCATCAGCGAGTTTGATTTTGATGGTTTTGGGGTTGGGAACTTCTGTAGTTTCGTTTCTATTTTTGCCTCTATTTATATTACCATCTGTTATAGAGTCGTTGTATGTACCTGATTCCTCTCCCCCTCTGGCAATCTTGACAAGAACAGGTTCCTGGGGTTCACCATCCCATTCAGGATCGTTAAAGTGTTCGTAGGCTTTGACGAAATCATAAATGGTGAAGTAGTCTTTCCCATCAAATAGGCGAGTACCGCGACCGATTATTTGCTTAAATTCAATCATCGAGTTGATGGGGCGCATCAGCACAATGTTACGAACATTCCGAGCATCAACCCCAGTGGATAGCTTTTGGGAGGTGGTGAGAATGGTGGGGATAGTTTTCTCGTTGTCTTGAAAGTTGCTGAGGTGCTGTTCGCCGAGTTTCCCATCATCTGCGGTGACGCGAACACAGTAATTAGGGTCACTGCTAATCTTCATTTGGTTGATTAAATCCCGCACAGCTAGAGCGTGGGGTTGGTTGGCGCAAAACACCAGAGTTTTTTGATTCTGGTCGATTTCTTCCATGAACAACTGCACCCGGTAGCGTTCACGATCGGCAATTTCAATTATGCGGTTGAAGTCAGCTTCAGTGTAGGTTCTGGCTTCGTCTACTGCACCTTCGATCAGTTCATCTTCTGTGCTGTAAATATATTCATCTAGGTTAGTTTCGATTTGTCTGACTTTAAAGGGAGTAAGAAACCCGTCGTTAATGCCGTCTTTGAGGGCGTAGGTATAGACTGGCTCGCCGAAGTAGGCGTAGGTGTCTGCGTTATATTTTCGTTTAGGAGTGGCGGTGAGTCCCAGTTGTACTGCTGGGGAGAAGTATTCTAAAATGCCCCGCCAGGTGCTTTCGTCACTGGCTCCGCCTCGGTGACATTCATCAATGATGATGAAGTCAAAGAAGTCGGGGGGATAGTCGCTGAATTTGGGCGTAGGATTGCCAGCGTCGTCCCGTCCGGTCATAAAGGTCTGGAATATGGTAAAAAAGATACTACCATTTTTGGGGACTCGACCCCGTTTTTTGATAGCTTCGGGGTCGATGCGGACGAGGGCATCGTCGGGGAAGGCAGAGAATGAGTTATAGGCTTGGTTGGCTAAGATATTGCGATCGCTTAAAAACAAAATTCGCGGACGACGGGTGGGTTGTCGGCTGAGGTTCCAACGGCTTTGAAAGAGTTTCCAGGCGAGTTGGAAGGCGATGAAGGTTTTACCTGTGCCAGTTGCCATCGTTAACAAAATCCGGTTTTGTCCTTGGCAGATTGCTTCTAAGACGTGCTTAATGGCATTATGTTGATAATAACGGGCTTCCCATGTGCCGCTTTTGTCTTCAAAAGGGATGGCAGCAAAGCGATCGCGCCACTCATTATCTTCGTTAAAGGTGGCTGACCATAGTTGCTCCGGGGTGGGATATTGGTTGATGTAGCCTTCTGCCCCTGTGTGCATATCTACTTGGTAGATTCCGATGCCATTTGTGGAGTAGGCAAATCGAGTCTGCAATTTTTCGGCGTATTTTTTGGCTTGTCCTAAACCTTCGGTATCTCGTAAGTCGCGTTTTTTCGCTTCGATAACGGCGAGTTTTTCACCGCGATAAACCAGTACATAATCGGCGATGTCTGATTGAGCGCGTTTACCATTGCCAACTAAGCGACCAGGGGCAATAACTTCGCGGCGGATGCGACTACCTTCAATAACTCCCCAGCCTGCGGCTTTTAGTGCGGGGTCAATTAGTTCGGCACGGGTTTCGGCTTCGTTCATATTTCGCTCATCTCGATTTGCTTTTAAGGACTTTTTTATTGTTTTTGCAAGGGTTTCAGGCTTTGAGAGTGACTAATCTCGATTTGCTTTTAAGGACTTTTTTATTGTTTTTGCAAGGGTTTCAGGCTTTGAGAGTGACTAATCTCGATTTGCTTTTAAGGACTTTTTTATTGTTTTTGCAAGGGTTTCAGGCTTTGAGAGTGACTGATCTCGATTTGCTTTTAAGGACTTTTTTATTGTTTTTACAAGGGTTTCAGGCTTTGAGAGTGACTAATCTCGGTTTGCTTTTAAGCACTTTTATGCCCAAAAAGGGAGATAGCGAGCATAGCGGGTAGAGGTTGATTCGGATTCATCTGCCTTGATTAAGCCAGCTTCTTTGGTGAATCCTATAATGTAAGAAACATTAGCTGCTTGTGACTCACTTAGACGAAACCGCTCTCGTAGGGCTTGGTTAGACATTCGTTGATTGCTGACATACAGCAGACAGCAATGCTGGTAGCAGGCTCGAATTCGATCGCTCTTGCTCATATCGGCGAAATCCTGATGGGCAAACAGCACTGCTGTAGTGCGTGTGTCACCTACTCGAAAATCTGGTGCGGGTAGTTGAAACATTTCTGCCGCGCTTACAACTTTGTCAATGCCACTGCCTTTTTCCTCACATATACCGAAAATTCGCATTAGCTTGGCAAGTTGTTCGTTGCGGGAGCGATTTTCATCAATAAATCGCTCTACCTTAATCGGTGGGATGCCGGGATTAGATATCTCAATGCGATCGCTATACATATCGATCATCACTGAAGTACCTGTGGCTAGAAAATCCTGATGTACCAAAGCATTAGCAATAAGTTCTCTTAAAGCCTGTTCTGGGAACATCTTTACTTCTTGGCGCACAACTTCCTCGATAAAGCGATTTTGCGTCGATTGATGTAGGTGTAAACCTCGCCTTCTCACAAAGGCTGACAAAGCAGTAACCAACACAAATTTACGATATATATCATACAAACACTCTAGTATTTTTGACCATAACCCTTTAACTCCCCTGTGACTCTCCACCAGGAGGGGAATCTTTTTTTTTCAACCAATCTCTAATCGCCTCCTCCAAAGCCGCAGTCTGGGTCAATTCCAGACGCGCACAGGCAATTTCAAAGGCGATTTTTAAGTCTTTAGGGAGTCTACCCCGAACTTCTCTAGTTTCTTCTGCCATCCTAATTTGAAGCCAAAGCTTGCGGCTTTCATTTTTGCACAGCCTCTCAGTAAAAAAACATTTACGGCATTGCGCTATTGCGGCATTGCGCTATAATCTTGGAAGTAAAAAAACAATTAACAACCCTGTCAGTGTTACCGAATCCACAAGGCTGAGAACACCATGAGCGTTATTACAATTCAATGTCGCTTGGTTGCTGAAGAAGACACTTACGATGGAATGATGTTGGGTGGTAATTTTTATTCTGGAAATCACCTAAAGTGTCAAAAGCTATACTGGCTAATGGAAGGTTGAAATAAATGAGTATTTCCTTGTAAAAACAATATACTACCAAGTACTTTCATTGATTAGTTGCTTCATTATAATTATGTTCAATGGGTAAGGGTTAGTACTGAGTGCAGAGTAAGAAAATTTGCCCATTGAAACTTGGTTTAGCAAAATACTGGTGAATGAGTTTAATATAGAAGCTAGTGTGTAAATTAGACCATAATCTAAGACGACATTAATTTGCAAAAAATTAGCATAATTAAATCGACCCTAAAAAATAGCCTAATCAACACTAATTTCCGAAAAACGACACTAATTTGCGAATCACGACATATAATTAGCGAATGTACAAAAGCGGGCGATGGGACTCGAACCCACGACGTTCACCATGGGAAGGTGACATTCTACCACTGAATTACACCCGCGAATTGCTACCATAGACTCATGGCTAAAATTAATCATACCACTATTTACAGCTGTTTTCAATTGGCTAGAACATACACCATTTTGACAACTGCTGATGCATGAGTCCTGTGGCTGTTCAGATTAGGAAATTTTTTTAGCTAGCTGATGACAGCACTTACTACAATATTTAACTAAAGAACAATATCTTCGCCTCGCTCGGTGAAGCGAACCTCTTTAATATTCCATTGAGCATTACTCGTTAAGGTTTTGCGGAGACTACCAAACAGAGCAAACTGTTCACAACTAGAAAGAGAAGTTATTTGCCGCTTTGACTCAGGAGATATGCGTAAATCAACTGTAGCAATGCCATTTTTGATGTTGACACGATACCCAGACAAGCTAAAGTCGCTTGTATCTCGTTTTTCTAAGATTTTACTCACGACATTTGTCACTGGTTCACCGGCTGGTACTGAAACCTTTTCTGGAATTAGTTTTTGACATTGGGTATCACTTGTGTATACTGTTACGCTAGTAGTTTTGCTAATAGCGATTTTAGAAGTTGATGGGAAAGGCGTATTTTCTTTAGGAGATTCTTGATTAGGAGATTTTTCTCTTAACTGAGCTACGCTAGGAATTTGGCTGGGAGTTTGAGAAGATACGCTATTCGTTGATGCTGTGGTAGGGTATGACGTTGCGCTGTCAATATTACTTGCGGTGGGGTTAGAACTACAACTACCGAGGCTCACAACCATTGTCACAAAAATAAGGGGTAAAAAATATCTCTTGATTGTGTTCATCAATTTTGCTTATAAATAATGTTGCTATTATCAATTTCAGTATTGCTGGTATCAATTCCGCATAAATTCGTGAATATTGAGCCAGTCTATAAAGTGTCAAAACGAACTTTTTTAAAGTCAAATTTTATACTATACACCAAAATTACAACATCTGCTATTCAAGGAGCGATGTCTGACGACAAGCCCTCCGGGTGACGCTCGTACCTCACTAACGCTGCGCTAACGGCAGTTGCTTCAAGTCGGAGAACCTGCCCAACGCACTGCCTCACCGCTTTGCGTCTATATCAATCCTAAAAAGCTTGACTAAAATAAGTAGGGTTGCAGTAAACCAGAGAATTGCTGCAACCAGTAGCACTGCATCTGCACTTGCTGTTCATGTTAAATAAATTTGGCAAGAGTAAAATCAACTCCTTGCACAGTAAAGGTAAATCGTGCTGTTTTAGAAAAACTTGTGCTTTAGGTTACTGATTAAAAGCAAGTTGCTAGTTTTCACTACTTTTTTGCTTCGTTAATTGCTGCACTAATAATTGCACTCCCAAAGCCAACAAACCAATTGCCACTATAGCAAAAATCCCGCTACCTAAAGCAACTACACCAACAACCAGAGTGCGAACAGCAGAAGAAATCTTCACCACCAATGGATTGATTGAATGGATCGGTTTACTAGCAAAATTTGTCGCGATCGCAATCATCAGCGAATACGCTGCAAATCCCATCCCTCCAGAAATCACCGCCCCAGTAAAACAGCGTAACGGACTAGCTGTTACCTGTTCTTTAGCATCTGTTTGCGGCGTGAGATTTTGGTCATTCATAATATTTAGATTTGAGATGTTAGATATTGGATTGGAGCATTAGGAATAATTTTTGCCCTCAGCTAATCGTCATTCAAATTGCATTTATGCCTCTTTACTAGCGATTTGAACTATGCAACTAAAAAACTTGATTTAACGATAAAGATTTATTTAAATTGAAGATGCCACCTGAATACCATGTGTAATTGTTCGAGTCACAAACAATTCTAAGTCTTCATCATGAATTGCTTCTTTAACTTGTAACTTCACTTGTTCTGCCTGCTGTTGAGACTCCAAAAGAGCAAATACTGTTGGCCCAGAACCAGACATCATTGTTCCTAAAACACCTTCTTGATTTGCAAACACTTCTCGCAGTTGCAAGACTTGGGGATAGTCTGGCAATACAACTCGTTCTAAATCATTGTGCAGTTTTCGGGCAATTTCTGCCGCATTTTTATCTAGGACAGCTTTTACTATTGCTCCTGAATGAACTGCATTAGCACGCGCTATCAAGTTGTTGCTATCTCTAATATAAGAATGACCAAACTGCTGTCGATAGGTTTTATATGCCCAAGCGGTGGAAACTTCCAAACTGCGGTATTTTGCTAACACTATATAGATATTGTCTAAACTTGGCAGCAAAGAAAGTTGCTCACCTCTACCTGTTGCGATTGCAGTTCCACCCGCTACACAAAATGGTACATCTGAACCAAGTGTGCCTGCCAACTCCTCTAATTCTGACTGAGTTAGCCCCAACTTCCACAGTAAATCTATCCCTACCAGCACAGCTGCTGCATTTGTCGAACCCCCAGCCAACCCAGCAGCGACAGGAATCTGCTTATTAATCGTAATCTCCACGCCTCCATATTTAGCAAAGGCTTGGGGAAATTGCCTCATCATTAATTCTGCTGCGCGGTATACCAGATTACTTTTATCTGTCGGTACTTGTGGGTGGTTGCAGCGAACACGGATACTGTCAGTGCTGCTCGAACGCACACCAATTTGGTCTGCAAGACCAATACTTTGAAGTATCATGGCTAATTCGTGATAGCCATCAGGGCGATCGCCAATGATTTCCAGATACAAGTTGATTTTAGCAGGGGCAATTAGGCTGTAAGAACGCATTTTCTGGGAGTGGGGAAGGTGGGGTCCCCTCTGGGGATAAGGGGGAATGGAGAATGGGGAATGAAGTATGGGGAATGGAAAAAAATCTGCCTTGTTCCTTACTCCCTACTCTCCACTCCCAATTTATTTGCTAGAATTACCCATTGCTGAACGCTGAGGTCTTCAGCTCTGGCTTGGGGATTTATTTTTAATTGTTCCAGTAAGTGGCTCAAGCGATCGCGTTCTATAACTGATTGCAAATTATTTCGTAACATTTTGCGTTTTGCACCAAACCCCAACTTTAAGAAATTTTCTAACTGTCGGGGATTAAGTGCTGGTATCTCTATTTTTCGGTGGCGCAATCGCACTACTGCTGAATCGACTTTTGGCGGTGGATGGAATGCGCCTGCTGGGACTGTGCAGATTAACTCACACTCAGCCAAATACTGTACCCGCACACTCAACGCCCCAAAGGCTTTCGATCCTGGTTTAGCATATAACCTTTCTGCCACTTCTTTTTGTACCAGCAACACTATTGAGTCAAATGGTTCGGGGTTAGGGTTAGCGATCGTACCCAGTAGTTTCTCAATGATTGGCCCTGTAATATTGTAGGGAATATTGGCTACTACCTTATTTGGCGGTTGGAAATTGGGAAAGGCTGCTAGATAAGATGGTAAATCTAGAGTGAGAAAATCGCCTTGCAGCAGTAAAAAATTTTCAGTCTTACCAAGCTGCTTTGACAACAGTTGGCATAAGTCGCGGTCTATTTCAACTGCAACCAGAGATTGCACTAAGGGTAATAAACGACGAGTCAGAATGCCAGTTCCAGGCCCAATTTCTAGGACGTGATCGCCTTTGAGGGAGCGATCGCTTTCTGTACACTCTGCTGCTTTAATAATTGCGTCGAGTGCCTTTTCACTTTTGAGCCAATGTTGAGCAAAGACCTTACGCGGTCGGATCATCTGTATTTCTTCTTGCCTAGTCTAGTTTTTAGCTTTTTCTCAACAACTTATTATAAATTTTGAAGTTCCTCTACAGTGCTAGACTCACTGTAGAGCCTATCTTGTCTTCCAAACGCTCCACAAACGTAGTGATGGCGATCGCTAACTTCAGTTTTGAAGCCAAGCATGGTAGGTGAGTCCCATACTTAGGTTAAAGGTTTATCGCCTGCCTGTCACGTATCCACCTCCCCTTGTGGTGCAGACATGATTTGCTTTTGCTGTTCTTGTAGCCAGTTTTCAAAGAGTTCGTTCAAAAGACGCATTTTCATAAATTCATCCAGTTGTGCTGGAATAAATTTTTCTAACCGCAAAATCACAAACCATTCAGCGATCCGGGTAGGGGGCAATATCTGACCTGGTTGACTGCTAGAGAGCATTTGTACCATTATCGGATGTAGTGCATTCAGTTCAATTGGGCCTACTAAGCCACCAGTTTGGGCTTCCGGCCCGAGTGAGTATTCCCGCGCCAAATCAGCAAAAGAATTTTCTTTTGCCTGAATCCTGAAGTAGAGTTCTTGGGCAATTCCTACATCCTGGGTTCGCAGTAGGGAATAAATTACTTTGTCCAGTTTTGCTTTGGACTGAAAAAAGTAAGATTCTAGTTTATTACCCCAAGTGGCTTGCTTAAATTTTTCAATTTTTAGCTTACGAGTGGTAATAACTTCTAGTTGATCGGGAGTCAGCCCTTGATGTGCCATCCAAGCCTGGATATCTTCTTCATTTTTAAACTGTTTTTCAGCATAAAACTGCTGTTTAGCTTGGGCTACTTCCTCAGGGGTACACTCTATTACTACCTCGGCAGAGCGTGAGTTTCGCTCTATCGCCTCATCAATAATTAATTCCCGCTGCAACTGTGGCAGCATTTGGTAACTTGCCAGTAAAGAAATCAGTTCACTAGCTGTAATTGTACGATTACCGATTTGGATCGCTTCAGTCATTAGCTTTCGGTCATCTCAAGAATATCTAGTCTGTTAAAGAAGCTTTACCTTAGCCGATTGTCTAGGAACTTTTACCTTAATTCTACAGAGTTAGGTATAATAACCTCACTTTCGCAATAATTAGATAGTTACTTACTAACATACTTAAAAATATACAGTTTATATGAGTTTTTATCAAAGATTCTACGCAAATACCAGCAGATGTGAAGATAAAGACAAAAGACAGTTCTCGCCACTAGGACTAGGACTTTAGAAGACGAAGTTTATCAGACTGAGCTAGTACCGCTGCGCGGAAGTCAAAAGTCAAAAGTCACGCATAATTGTATTCCGGGCTTTTCCTTCATTTGGAATGGTATGTTTATTTTCACCGCGATGTACTAGGGTGTTTTGAGGTTTCTATTATTATGTGTAGAGGCACAGTGGTATTGGTGTCGCAGTTTTTGTCTCAACCTCAAAAGAGTGTTTGGTAGATAAGGGTAGACGCTGAGGACTTTAATGAGTCTGCATATCCCTACGGGAAAGCAAGCGACGCGCAGCATCTCGCATCTAAGCGTTTATAATTTTCTTAAGTAGAGCAGGCATGATGTGCTGAGGGCAACGCTCCTACGTTGCTAAAGCTTCTCTACAAGACGCTGCGCGAACGCTATCGAGCATCTAGGGGGTCTGTTTATAAGGGTAATTAGTGTGAAAAGACACACATTTTATACTGCCTTTTCACATAAGGGTATTTATGTATCCTATAACCAAAAATTCTTAGGTCTACAATGACTCTAAATAGTTCAAAAGATCCGCCATTTCTTGAGCACTAGGTTGGAATTTTGGCATTGGCGGTGTTTCGCCACTGGTTACTTGGTGAATCAGCCCATACCGAGACTTGTGCTTTGAAACAGCTTGTAAACTTGGCCCCACTCGCCCGTCTGCTTCCAAGCCATGACAACCAGCACAGTTAATTTGAAAGATCGCGTGTCCTTGAACTGGATTTCCTGTTAGGGATAGAACACTCTTGACGTATGGATCGGAGGCTTGAACCAACTGAATACCAAAAAAGCCCAAAGGGACTCCTAGCAGTATAGCCAGCGTCAATAAAACGATCCGCTGAATCAAAATTTCAGGTTTGGTAATCTGGTTATCCAAAAGGTTTGCTGTGAAAGTCTAGGTGTGCTAAAAAGTTTTCATTTCCTACACATAGCTTAAAAGTTCTTGATTGTGTCTGCAAGCACAGAAGACTATTTTTTTGCGGGTAGTCGCCCTCTAAAAGGTTGTAGGGCACAGGATTCATACGAAATTTGGTAAAATAAAAAACAGGCAACGAATATTTAATAATTACAAAAAGGAGATTTACAGTGGTCGAACCCCTGCTATCAGGTATTGTCCTTGGTTTAGTTTTCGTCACTCTCGCCGGACTTTTTTACGCTGCATATAAGCAATACAAGCGCCCCAATCAGTTGGGGGGATGAGGCAATGCCCAGTGCTGAGTGTTGAACTGAGTGCTGAGTGGGATGAGGGAAGGGGGACAAGGAGGACAAGGAAGCAATTTTTCTTCCCCACTCCCCACTCTTTTCATTCCATAATTCTGTAGAAAGTAAGTGATGTGTTGCCGTAAACTTTCTGGCGGCAAATTTCCCAAGCGGGAATCTCTGGCGGTATCCAACCTTGTAAAGCGTGTTCAACTGCGATTTCGCCGCTAGGATCTAAAAGTTGATAATCAGCGATCGCTTCTAATACTGGCTGGTACAATCCACTGGCATAAGGTGGATCGAAGTAGATTCTATCGAATTGCTTACCTGATAAAGTTTTTAACTGCTGTGTAATATCTCCCCGTGATACCCGAAATTCTTGGTCGGCATTAGCTACTTGCTGCCAATTTTGTTGGATGGTGGCACAGGCTCGGCTCGATTGTTCAATTCCCACTACTAGGCTGGCTCCTCTACATAAAGCCTCTGCGCCCATTGAACCAGTACCGGCGCATAAATCTAGCCAGCGACAACCTGTAATTTCTCCCTGCCAAATATTAAAAACTGCCTCTCTTACTCGCGCACTAGTCGGTCTAGTTTCTTTTCCTGGTAAAGTTTTTAGCTGGCGATTGCCGTAAATTCTCAAGCTCATTGTTATTAATCATTGGTCATTAGTCATTGGTCATTAGTCATTAGTTTTAGACTAAAGACAAAGAAAAAATGACAAAAAGAATATTAGGCAGGAATTTTTTCGCGCACTTGAGCAACAAAATTAGACAGTATTTGCAATCCGATATTAGAGGATTTTTCGGGGTGAAATTGGACTGCCATGAGGTTTTCATAAGCGATCGCAGCTGTCACGGTTTGAGTACCGTGAGTGATAGTTGCTGCACGGATTAGCGGGTCTATTGGGTCAACATAGTAAGAATGGACAAAATACACCCAAGGATCGGACGGTAAATGCTCCCACAAAATACTTTTTGGTTGAGTCACTTCCAGTTGATTCCAACCCATGTGAGGAATAGTGATGTCAGGTTCTGGCCGAAACCGCCGCACTTTTCCTTGGATAATTCCTAGTCCTGGTTGAGTACCTTCTGCACTTGATTCAAAAAGAATTTGCAATCCTAAACAAATTCCCAAAAAAGGTTTACCAGATGCGATCGCTTCTTTAATAGGTTGTTCCAAACCACGCGATCGCAGGTGTTGCACTGCTGGATCAAATGCTCCCACTCCCGGTAGGACTATAGCATCTGCCTGCTCTAATTCCTTTGGAGAATAAGTAACATTAGGAGTTGCCCCAGCTTTTCCCAAGCCTTTGCAAACTGAGTGCAAATTTCCCATCTCATAATCTACGACCGCAATTACTGGCATTTACCTGCTCCTTGTAAATTTATTATGGAGGGTTTTTCTATTCTAAATAATATTTGTTATGAAAAAAAGAATTCTATTAACTTCTTTTGACATTTGGCTAAAAGATCAACAGTCAAATTCTTCTGATGATTTATTACTTGAAGTGACCAAACTCGATCTGATACAGCATGACTTAACTTTTTTACGCCAGTTACCTGTAGATGTGCAACTTGCCAGTACTCTGGTAATGGAAAAAATCAAGGCAATCCAACCTGATTACATCATTTGTTGTGGCATGGCTGCAAGTCGCACACAATTAAGTGTGGAAGCAGTTGCTAGCTATGAAGAAATTGTTTTACAGACAGAAGTTGATTTAGAAAAATTAGTGGCGGGAGCAGCAGCAATTCAGATTAGCCATGACTGTGGGAAATTTGTCTGTGAAGGTCTTTACTATTCAGTATTGGACTACTTAAGCCAAAATCAACTCACAGCACGTTGTATTTTTGTCCACGTTCCGGTTCTCAATCAAGAAAATTTGATGGGGATTCTTGCCGATTTCGTATTAATTATTAACAAACTGGCACTTTCATCAAGTTGTTAATGTCTGTATGGTGGAAGAAATATCTAAGTATATGTTGCCATTGTTACTAATTTTTCCAATAGCCCAATTAACTCCTGCCACACCACCACCTGAAGAAGTCGTCCAAGCACAAGAAGTACGTCCTTTACCAGGGAAGTTGGATACAGTGCCAACGTTTAACAGCAATAGTCCAGAATTGGTGTTGAAAGAAGGAATTTTACTTTCCACCTTTCCACCAAATGGGAAAAAAGTGCCAACAGCGCATCTGAATTTTCCTTTTCGGGGACGATTTGATATTTTTGCTCATCATGTTGCGAAGGCTGAACCACCGGAGAATTTGCGTAGGCGTAGCCCGTCAGAGACATCGCTCTATTTAGGGATAATTTTGCATAACCCTGGTTCGGAACCAGTGAAGGTAAATATTTTGCAGGCGGCGAGTTATTTGAGTCAACCCGATGCACCATTTATTCAGTTACCATCTTTTAGCCAAAATCTTTTAGGTAAAATTTTTGCTGGCCCAGGCGATCGCGTCATGTCTGATGTACTTAGGGGAGTACGACAAGAGATTTTCCCTGCCCAAATTGAAATTCCACCAAAGCAAAGTCGGATGTTACTCAATTTACCAATTCCTGTACAGGGATTGACACCACCGCTTAATGGTAGGTCTACATTAATCCGACTCCAAAGTAATGGCGCTGTCTATGCAGCTAGCCTAGCGATGTTTGCACAGGAGAATCCTGATGGCAGTGAGCGATCGCCTACTTTAGAAGAATGGCAGAATTTACTAGATAATGGTGATTTGGCTGGGCCACGAGATAAAACTCCCACTCCTTTAGAGGAAACTGGCAAGCCAAGAATTTATGGGCGAGTTGCAGGAGTGGTTGGAGGTTCGCGATGGAGAGCCTTATTAGTAGATAATCCTAAAGCCAGCTATCTAACTATTCCCCAGCCTGGTCAAGTGTTTTCCTACGCTTTGAATACCCTGCATGGCGGTACATTAGGAACTGGTCAAATTCAAAGTGCGCCTATGCTGGTGCGCTATCCTGACACCGCATATCGCGCTCATGGCAACTATGGAATTCAATATAATCTCAAGTTGCCGCTATACAACAATACTCAAAGTCCTCAAACTGTTAGTGTGTCCATGCAAACACCACTCAAGGAGGATCAATTAGTCAAACCAGGGTTACGCTTTCTGAGTACACCTGCTCCTCAAGTATTCTTCCGAGGCACAGTGCGGGTACGTTACAAAAATGACCAAAATCAGCCACAAACTCAGTTTGTGCATTTAGTGCAAAAAAGAGGTCAAGTAGGGGAAGCATTAGTTTTATTAAAGATGAAACCAGGCGATCGCTCTTTAGTAGAAGTAGACTTTCTCTATCCACCAGATGCTACACCACCGCAAGTATTAACAGTCTCAACTCAAGCTGAACCTCGGTAATGAGTTATGGGTAATGGGTAATAGCTTTTCTCCCATTACCAAAAAATTAGTCCCTTTGTAAGTACTACAAAAACGCCATTACCAAAACCTAAAAATATTAGAGAAAATATTAAGAATTTTAAATAGATAAAAATTATTTTAAGTTTTTCATCATTTGATAATAACGATAAATCAGCATCGGCTAAACACTTATGATTATGATTGCAAAGCCCTGGACTTCCACTATTATGGAAAACAACACTTTACTTATGGAAACTATATAGTATAATTCTCTAGATTCCTACGCCATCTGTTCAAGCCGTTAAATTATGAGAATTGCATTGCACAATGTTAAGTAAAATTATGTAAATCTTATTTTTCTATGAAAAATGCACTAATTCTTAAATTCTCATTAGATACTGTGACATTCACTTAGAGTAAGGCTCCTGGTATGCCCATTCCCAACACTTCTACGTTGGAAGGATTGCGAGTACTAGTGGTCGATGATGACCTCGATTCCTGTGTCTGGATGACTTATTTGCTTGAGTTGTATGGGATTGAAGTTCATTCAACTTTCACGGTACATCAAGCTTTAGCAGCGTTTGTTGAACTTCGCCCAGATTTAGTACTCAGTGACATTGCCATGCCCGATGAAGATGGTTATTCGCTGCTACGTCAGATCCGGCAAATCGAAGATAGGCTCGACAAATCCACTCCCGTTATCGCAGTTACGGGACTTGGAGAGTTAGAAGCTCGATTTCCAAAGTCGCAAGCAAGGTTTGACCAATGGTTATTAAAGCCTGTGGACATAGATGAATTGGTTGGGGCGATCGCTCACCTAACAGGACGCTCAATATTGAGCGGTGAATTAAGTTCCTCATATTGATAAAGCTTTTCACCCCAAGTTTGTGTATTTAGGGAGAATACTTATTCTGCTAAATGCGTTGCAATAGAAATAGCAAAGTATAGCAGGCAATAAAAGGACGGCATGACAACGGATCAGAAAATCAATCAAGAAACTGAGTTAAATTCGCTCCAGCACCTGATTGGAACCACTATCTTACTGGTAGAAGATGAGCCAGATATTGCAGATTTGCTCACTTTCATTTTGGAAACAGCAGGTGCAGAGGTAATGACTTTAAGCAACGCAGAAACAGCCCTTGATTTAGTGGAATCGCTTCATCCCGATATTTTGCTGTGCAATATGAAGTTGCCCGCTCGTGATGGAAATTGGTTAATTGAGCAAATTCGAGTGCATTCTTGCCCATCTATAAGAGAGTTGCCTGCGATCGCTATCACTTCTTATACACGGGAAGTCTCAAGCTATAAGGCTTTGAATGCTGGTTTTGATCGATTTCTAGTCAAGCTTGAGAGTCCAGAAGAAATTGTAGATGAGATTGTTCACCTGTTATCTATCGATCTTTAAATATAACTAGATAGCCTCGATCTCGTTTTTCATATTGATTTTACGCAATACGCTGTGGGAGCGCACAGCTAACTATACACTCCTACAAAGAACTTTAAGAAAAGAAACCATACAACCCTAAGTGAGTAGGGTAAAATGTTGGATATATTTGTTAACCTCGTTGAAAACCCTTTGCTGGCTTTTGTTGCCCCTTACCCTTAGGCTTAGATTTGTTAACTTCTCCCAAAGCTTCCTGAAATAAGTTATGCAAATGTATGGGTACACTGGCAATGTCTGGCAACTCTGGCTCAATAGGTTTGTAGAATTCTTGTAAAAGTGCATCCAAGTCACTTTCAAGCCTAAATGGACGTTGCAAAAATGTTTGCAAGACATTTTCTAATTGAGTTGGATACTGTTGCGCTAATCGATGCCAAATGAAAGCATTAATACTTTTATCTTCGAGGTAGTAGCGAATTAGTTTTTCTGCTCCTTGCACACTTTGCCAGTCCTCTGCCGATAAAATTGCTTGTACTTTACTATATGTTGGTAAAAACATTTGTCCCCAACGGGGATGAGAAAGAGCCGTTACCTGTTCTGCTTTCTTAAGTTCAGCAGGCAAATCAACCTTTGGCATCACCATTTTGCTCTTGCTGTTTTTGCTGTTAAACATCTCAGAGACTACATTGGAATCTGCACCGAATTCTTGTGCGGCTGCTTTTATTTCCTCGTCACCAATTCCAGCTGCTTCTGCCACTTCAGCGAGAGATTTAGAAGTATCAATTCCTGCGGCTGCAAAGGTTTTTTCAGTAATTACTTCTTGAAATTCCGCTATTTTTTTATTAAGCTGGTATCCAGGTAGTGTGATTTCATCAGTGCCAAAAAAGTCCACAAACTGCTGATGATATTTTTCTACTGACTGCCAAGCTTCCTCTAACAAGTCTGGAGCATCGCTGTAAAGATTACTTTTATAGTTTTCTTTAAAATTACCAATTGCTACAGCAAGTTTTGGTTTACCTAATTTACCCATTATTGTGTAGGGGCCAGAAAACATCCAGTAGCTATCGGTAACGGGAGAAATGCGAGTTAGTAAGATTTCTCCAACTTTCAACCGAGATATTGCCTGTAATGTTTGAGTATTGTTTGGCTTGACAATGTAGCGTTTATCTGTCAACCAGTTTGTCAATTCAAAGCCATCAGGTAAAATACTAGTGATGGCAAACAAGCCAATAAAACTATGATGCCAACTGTTTATCAGGCTGCGATCGCTTTCTGCTAAATCTGGATGGCTTTCGATAAACAAGTCTAATGGTGACTTATCGCCGACTTTTCCATCGGTCAAAAAGCTATCGATGGTTAAGTCCTGCTGCGTACTATCCCCACTTCCACGACGCAACTGTGCTGCTGCATAACTTTCCAGCGCTTGTGCCAGTTCGCCTTCAGCATCAAGGACAAAATCAACTAAGGCTTGTTTTAATTCGTGCGATCGTTCTAATATGACATCCACAAGTTAATCTCTCGGTGCAACAGATGTAAATTATAGCCTTTGAGAGAATTTCAGCATCTAGCTATTGCTAGATTTATGGAAATGCACACTTAGCAGATTTCAGTGTCAGCTTAATATTAACCCAAGTGTATTAGATTTAAACCCACATTCAGCCTTAACGATTATGTTGAAAAATGTTGTAAAGACGTAGCACTGCTACGTCTCTACATTCTTCTATGTCTTTTTATGAGTAATTTATACGAACTCTTAAATTACTTAGTAGTCTTAGCAGCCTTTTTTAAACCTTGCCATCTGTGTCGTAGTTGCTGCAAGTTAGGTGTATGACCACCATAACGCCAGCCAACATAAGCTTGACAAATTTCATCTATGACCTCAGCAGTTGCTAGAGCATGATGCTGGTATGAGACTCTGGCATACTCTAAAGGAGTTTGTGCTGGATGTTTGCCTAAACCTTTTTCGGTTGTCCATTGCAACATTTGTTGATAAAGGCTCTCCATCGCTGGCAATTTCTTTAACCATCGGCGGTTGCGCCACTCTCGCCACTGACCCCAACCTAGCCAAGCGAAGAAAGCCGTTGTAGTCCCCACAATTAAGCCAGTTAATATGCCGAACCAACCTTGAGAGAATAAAGCTAAAAACCAAGCGATCGCTCTAATCACCCACTTAAATATTGTCTCAAATAGATTATTCAACAAACCTGTCACCGGAGAAGGTAGCCAGCCAGCAACCCAATGCCACAATTGGCGCAACACACTAAAAGTCTGAGTATCTTCAATGGATGGCGGAATCAGAGGATGATTGGGAATAGGGTCAAAGGCAAACCAACCATATTTCGGAAAATACACTTCCGTCATCGCATAAGCATCAGTATTACGGACAACATACAGCCCTGTAAATGGATTAAACTCTCCCGCACTAAACCCTGCTACCAACCGCGCTGGAATGCCAATAGAACGCAACATTACCGTGAGAACTGTTGAAAAGTGGTCTGGATAGCCTCCTTTTTGCTTAAACAAAAAAGTTTCTACCAAGTCTTCTTTTTCACTCAAATAAGGTAATTCTAAAGGATTTCGGGGAATAGAGTAGCGTTGCTTTAAATATTGAGCTAAGTAGAGAGCCTTCTCATAAGGTGAATCCAAGCTTTTAGCAGACTTTGCGACTTTTTCTTGATTGTAGTTAGCGAGGATTTCTTCGGTACGTTGCCGAACTTTTTCGGCAATTTCGGGAGGAATTTGCAGATAATACTTTTTAATTTGTAGTGGATATTTAGTAGAAGCTTCACCTAACAAAGTGCGATCGCGGTATGGTACTTCGGAAACTACTGTGTAGGTGAGACCTTGTGATAATTCTACAGGCGATCGCAATCCGTCTTCTTTATCAACAGCGATCACTGGTGCTGGAAAGTAAAGTTCCTTGGGATAAGTCATCGCTGGAATCAGATTAGGCAAATCTGACACCACTGTATAAGTTTGTACTACCTGTTGGGTTTTACCAGTAAGCACAGATGGAGAAAGAAAAATTTGGTAAGACCAAGGCGATCGCCTAACAGTCGTCACATCTTCATTGCGAGAAACTTCCCATCCCTTACCTGTATAGCGATCGAATCCTAATACTCGCCAAAAACCCTCAGCTTGCGATCGCACCCGCATGACAACCTTGGGTTTCATCTCGCCCCGCAGGTTTTGGTTTATTTGGCTATTAAAACCGTAATAAAAGTTATTATCTACTTTACCTGGTTGGCCAGTTTGATTTTGTCCCGTACCACCGCTACCACTGCCTTGATTCTCACCTTTACCTTGGCGGACATAACCGGGATTAATGATACTACGTCCGGTAAAATTACTTTTTACTTGAACAGCAGAACTTACAGGAAAATTTCGTAATTGATAGCCGGGAAATCTCGGTAAAACAGCAAAAATTGCCAGCCCCAGACCAACAATTAGTAAAAAAGTTAGAATTAAAAATTTGAAATTCAGACTTGAGGAATTCTGCTGATTTAATTTTTCATTTTTTATTTTTAATGGCTGCAAACCCAAGCGTGAGCGGTAATCTAATACTAGAGTTGGCAGAGCGATCGCTAAAAATAACAGCAACACAGGTGCAAATGCTAAAGTCTGACTTAGAGTTGCTGCCACACCCAATAAAATCAGTCCGATAACAATCGAATAGCCCAAATTTTTCCGGCGGGGTGTGTCAAAGCTATGCAACACCTGGAGTTGAATTAATAACTCTGCCAGACCCAAGCGCGTATCATTCAACTCTCCCACTAATCGCCCAAAGAAAGCACCCAATGCTACTAACATTCCGATGGCGATGCAGAATTTAATTGCAACATTGCGATCGCGGCGACGATAATAACTCCAAATTGCACCCACAAAACTTAGGGGTAAAGCCCAAAAACTGAATGAAGTCTCGGCGGCAATATCCGTCGCTACAATTCCCAAAATAACCAACGCTAGCACCAGCACCCGCAATAAAATACAATCTTCCACTTCAATCAAAGGCGACCCCTGCGGATTTTGCCGCCAGAAATTACCTACAGGGATACGCCAAAACCGATTCATCCTGGATAAGTTAAACATTTGAGTCTAATAGAAGCAATGATGTAGATGCAACAAACACAATGCAGGGGACATAATTACTTACCCTACTACTGTGTCAAAAAATGACGTAGCGTTTCCTAATCATAAGTAAGGTACATCATCGACCCCTCCCCGTAAGCGAGGAGGGGTTCTTGTACTTCACTCAAGCGATAACCGCTATAGATAAGGGGTAATGGAGATACACGAGAAATGGGTGACGCGGTGAATCGAGAAATCAAATACTTTCTCAATATCCCCATGTCCCCATATCCCCGTGTCCCTGTGTCTTTGTAATAACTGCTTCTTGTAGACACCCTAATGACCGTTTATTGCAAAATGGCATAAGCTTCAAAACCAGGAAAATCCTCTTAATATATATCGGTGTTGATTGACATAGTGTGCTAGCGGTGGAAATTTAAACTAAATCGTGGGATTAATCACAAACAACAACGACTGTTCGTCTATTTCTGGAAATTCAACTTCCAGCGTATAAGTTGGGTTAAGTTGCTCGCAGCCTAACTCTACATTTAAGTATCCGGAAGTCGAAGATGTTGTCATTGCTAAAGTGCCGCTTCCCCGCAGCGTCAAAGTTCCTTTAACAGGTAACTCAGCTTGAACAAGTAACTTCGTAAGTTTACCTAGGGACTGGTACTCTACTTTGATATTTAAAGCACCAACACTGGTTAGCCATTGTCTTTCTACCACCGGACTGGTTGCTGAAAGTGGTAGAGTCAGATTTTCCAGCAGTTGTTTAGCTGCTAGCAATGATAAGGCCATCTGTTGACGCGGTTGTAAATCTGAGTAATCGCTCTGAATAGCGGGCATTGGCTCCAGAGTATTTACAGACCTATAGGTGCTTCTTAGCACCAATCCAGCTATGTCATTTAGTGCTTGAGACTCATTGGGAAAAAAGTTCTCCACCACTTGAACTAATTTTGCCCCCAACGGCACTGAAGATGTCACTAAAGCCTGACACTGTTCTAACAATTGCTGGAAAACTCTTTCCGGTAAGCGAGTCGGCAAGGTCAACTTTGACTGTTGTACCATCCATCCCCAGCTAGGAACGAGTGTCATTGACGGCTCATCAACAAAATCAGGATATTCGATTAATTGTGTTTCCCAGGGAAACAACGGCGGGTGGTCTTGGGCTTGGATTTGTAGCCGATGCTTAAGGACAGCTTGAAAACGATCTTGCACAGTAGGAATTTCTCCCAGTTGAAAGGTCTGGGGCGTTCCTCCCAATTTTGGCTGACTGCTTTTTGAAGCAGTGGCTTCCTTGAGGAGGTTTTTTACCCCGTCATTTTCCTCACATTCTACCGATTGCTCGTTATTTTTGACATCATCTGTCAATAACAAATCGAGACACTGGTGTTGTAAGGATTCTGAGTCACTATTCATGAGTAGATGCACCCGATCCGGAAACTAATGAGTTACGAATTTCCCAAGCTTGCTCAAGAATCTTAAACCATCGTTTTTGCAGTTGTGCCATTGACAGCCCTAAAGTTTTTGCTATTTTTTCATCAGCTTGTCCTTGTTGCTTCAACTCTAATAAAGACCGTTGCTTATTGTCCAGCTGTGCTGTGTATACTAGCCATTGCTGAGGAGTTAAACCCAAATTGGTGTGCAAAGATGCTTCCAGCCACTCGTGAACTAATTCCCAACGGTGCAACAGGGCGAACCGAATCAAATGATACTTAAAACGCTGCTGCAAATAATCTCTCTGACGAGGAGTTAAACCTAAAATCGACTCAATTTCCTGTGCTGATAAATCCTGGAGGCGGAGGGAAAAGTAATCAGCGCAGTCAGATTGTTGCCGTTGTTCGAGATAAGTCATTAATTCTGTAACGACAACGGAACGCAAAGTGTCTTCTTCAGGTTCGGGTTCGGCTTGCGTTGCCATTGTGGAGCGTAATTGGTGAATTGCTGGTTCTTCCCAAGAACCGTCACCTTCATTATTGCTACCTTCTGCGGCTTGTTCTATATCTACACTGGTTTCTGGGGGCTGCTGTTGGGAAAAAGTTTGTGCCCGCAGGATAATTAGCTGTTGCTGACGACCTGGTAAGGGAATGCGTCGCTTGCCGTAACGCTCGGTAAATGCCATATACTCGGACAATTCCAAGAGCGTCTGAGGGCGATAAGTAGCACCAAGTTGATTTTCTCGCCGGAAAGCGTTCAACGCCTCTAAATAAAAACTTTGGAGAAAATCTTCAATTATCGTCAGCCGCCCTTGATAGCTCAATTGTCTCTGAGGAGGATTAATATAACGATAAATAATTGCACTCAGAGTACTGTGTAATTCGACTCTGCCCCGATTGGAACCCAACTGATAGTATCTGAGACACTGTTGCAGCCGATGCCGAGCCAAGGTGATCGCCGAGCTTTCTACAGATCCAGAAGCTTGGATACGTTTACTCTCATGACAAATCCGGTAGACTTCGGTGGTAATACGTGTTGCGACATCATGGCAATTCTGTTCCGAAGCTTTGGTTGACTGCTGAAACTCCTTGGACAGGAGTTGAAAGATCGCCTCCACGCCTGTAGAATTTTCTCCCAGAATAGTTGCAGATGGAATAGTTGCGGTTGCGGCTGAATTCATAGTCTCGGTTTTCAAAAGACCCTAACTTACTTAAATACAACCTGTAGGACTGTGGGTATTGGCTTTTTTGGTTTTACGTATAAGCTAAACGCAGACCAATCCTATATTGAGGATGTGGCTGATTTTATTATTCCCAATTTTAATGGGATTGTTCACACTTGATAGATGTTATTGCCATTACCTAAGAGTCGTATACAAGTCATTATGGATTTAGAAGCACAAATTCAATTGCTGATTGACAATGCACCCCGCGATGGTATGACACCACATCTTGTTGCAGCAATTGCTCCTGCCCTTAGAGCGATCGCTCAAAAATTACGCTACTCCCAGTACTATATTCTCCAAAATTTGGAGTCAAGCTGGGTTTTAACTACATTAAGCAATCGTGCTAACCCAGGATTGGAAAAACGTGTGATTTACGCTTTCCCTACCATACAGGATGTCTCTCTAATTTCCCCTGATGGGCTTGACCCTCAAATGCTAGCTAAAATTACTCCTGCCACCCATATTTTGTTTCAATTGGTGGCATTAGAACCCGTAGATAGTATCGTTTTTTTGGAGACGCCGGGTAAGACCACTCATACCGTCGAAGTTCGACGTACTGAACTAGAAAAACTCATGCAGAAACAGTTACGACAAAAGCGATCGCCTAAACAGATACCCCCTGATATTGCATAGAAAAAATTTGGATGTGGAGTTTTTTAGATACAATCCCACATCCAAAATTTTAAATCTCAAATTCTTTTAAAAAATTTTCTAAATCAGTGAAAAAAGAAATTTTTTCTTTCCGTTACACCATGCGACTAACTCAACTCTCGTGAGACCTAAAATTGATTAAAAAAGAGTTCTTAGTGAACATTTTTCTATTTTAAAGTTTTAGTTTCCCAGTGAAGTAGAGTCTTATACTTAAGAACTTTCACATCAAAAAATATCTCATTTTTTATTGTGAGGTGTTTAGTAACCAAAAGCAGGCAAGTCTTTAAAGTAAACACTCAGTCAAACACTATCCACCCCACAAGTAGTAGGAATTTATTTTTTAGAAATCTCTAAGAACTTTCAAATCAAAACCCCACTTTCTACTTGCTAAATAAGTGGATTAAATTAAACATAAAGCTGCCTTAGTGTGTTAAAGCGTTGCATAACACAACATTTTAGGTTTTCGGTGGGTTACGGAAGCCACAACACACCTACATCTAAATCCCCACTTTCTACCTGAGAACTGATAACTGATTTAATAGAGGCGACTCAGTGTGTACTCAGCGATGTTAATCAATGCCTGATGGGATTCTGAGAATGGGAGAACCGCAAGATGTTCAATTGCCAACTTAGCATGGTGAGCAGCTAACTCTCGCGCCTGCTGTATACCTTGACTATCTTGAATCAGTGCTAGTGCTTGCTCTAAATCTCCTTCTTGAGCAAACTCTCGTTCAATCAGCACTTCCAAGGATGGTTTTTGGGCTAAAGCAAATAAAACGGGTGCAGTCAGATTACCGCTTTTGAGATCAGACCCCACTGGTTTACCCAAGGTATCTGTTGTACTGGTGAAATCTAAAATGTCATCAACAATTTGAAATGCTATACCAAAATGACGACCGTAACTATACAGATGCTCAACAGTTTCTCGCGAGACTTCACTGAGTAACCCAGCAGCTTTAGAACTATTGGCAATTAACGAAGCTGTTTTGTAATAACTCTTTTCAATGTACGTTTCAATAGAGATACCAGCATCAAAACGATTTAGTCCCTGCTGAATCTCCCCAGTAGCCAAATCCATAATGACTTCTGAGAGCAGTTTCACTACCTCCAAATTGTCCAAGTTTGCTAAATACCAGGACGATTGGGCAAAGAGAAAATCTCCTGCTAAGATGGCAATGCGGTTCCCGAACAAACTATGAACGGTGGGAACGCCTCGCCGCACGTCTGATTCATCTACCACATCGTCATGTACTAAGCTTGCTGTGTGAATCATTTCTGTAATCTCAGCAAGGCGACGATGACGCGGCGTAATGTCTTGTTCTAACATTGTTGCCCGCGATATTAGCAGGACAATTGCTGGTCTGATACGCTTTCCCCCAGCTCCGAATAAATGTTCGGCTGCTGCAAACAGAATGGGGTGGCGATTTCCAACTAGCTGTTTTAGATTATCTGCTAGTAGTCGCAGGTCTGCTTCCACAGGGGTAAACAAGGAGGTGGCTGGGGTCATGGATGGGCGGACTCTGACTTAGGTTACGAAAGTTTACATATCCTATACTCATTTTAAGATAACCCTGTGCCAGCGCAAAGTTTTCATCAGGTAATCCCATTTTTATGAGTCTATGGGTGATGATTAAGGTTACTGAAGTTTTTGTCAATAAGCAATTATGCTTAATTTGTGGCTACTTAAACTTTAAACTAATTTAAAACATGAATTCTCAGTACACAGGATGAATGTTAAATTAAATTATGTTAAGTAGTTTCTTATTTCACCTTTCTTGCCACAGGTTTCAAGATCATTTAAGCAATATTACTTATTGACAAAAATGAAGCAATTTCAATTTGTTGCCAAGAGCAAGGCTAAATTTCTCTAGATTGAGGTCTAGCTCTTGAAAAAATTTGAAATTTAGCAGCCAAATAAGCTCAAAATTCAGGGTCGTTGTGTTACGCTAAAATATAGGAATTTTAAATTTTGTAAGATATTTACACTCTAAAAGTAAAGTCAGCTACTAGTTGATTTTACTGCCTTGGTGTTGTGAGTATAAAATAAATATTCGTTGGTTAGGTTAAAGGAATAAATTCTTTAATTTTTCCTACGATACGCGAAACTCCTGGTTTGGAGCTATGTGATATCCCTATGGGAAGCGGCTACACGTCCTCAGCGCACGTTGAGTGCAAGGATTGCTCTTTTCACAGCAGTTTGAGCAAAAATAAAGCAGATCGAGTAGACCGCTGAGAATCGTAGTTTAGATTGTTAAACGGCAAGCTAACTGCTGTGGGATCTATGGTCTGCTAGAAGTCGCGTTAAATTATAAATTCTTTGTCCGTAGAGGATTTTATCTCTATAGGTAGTTTTACCATAAGAAACTACAGCCATTAAGAATGCACTTGCTTGGCTGAGGTTCTACTAATTTTATGGAATTTTATATTCGTTTAGAAGGGTGCTAGTAGAACAATGATTTACGGAAGTATACCTATGATGATTTTTATTTTAGCCTCTGGATATTTGTTCACAGTCTACCTATTATTAGCACTCGCGAAGCGAACGGGTACAAAAACTGTTCCTACAAGTTTCCCTTCATCATCTGAAGGAAAACGCAAGCAGGAGATATCAGTTAATAGTCAATAGTCATTTGTCATTTGTCCTTCGTCCTTGGTCATTTGTTTTGAGAAATGACTAAGGACTAATTAGTTTTATTAGAGTTGGGAAATAGCAATATCAGTGAAGGAAACCTCTTCAACCATCGGGGTATAGCCTAGCCACTGCACTCCTGACTGGGAAAACTGTTGCGGACAACCGCTGACGGCGAAGCGAGTTGGAAGTGGTAGGTGAGTATTTCTTAAGCCTAGTAAGTCTAGTTCTTGGGCACAAGCTGCCACAACATGAACAGCCGGATCGACCAACTGAACTTGAGAGGGAAGGAGCGATCGCAGTACTGGTGTAAGGTGGGGATAATGAGTACAGCCGTGAACTAGGGTATCAATTTCCTGCTTTAATAAAGGCTCTAGGTAGGCTCGTGCGACTTGTGCAGTGTAAGGATCGTGAATGCGGTTTTGCTCAATCAGTGGCACAAACTCCGGGCATCCAACTTGCCAGACTTGGACATCGGGAGCAATTTCGAGAATAGCGTGCTTATAAGCATTACTCTTAGCTGTAGCTGGAGTGGCAATTACACCAATCCGCTTTCCTTGCTGCACCGCAGCTTTTGCACCCGGTAGGATTACTCCCAAAATAGGTATGCTAAATTCTTGACGCACGGTTTCTAGGGCTAAGGCGGAACTGGTGTTACAAGCCATAATTACCATTTTTACCTGCTGCTGTTGTAGCCAGGTAATTATTTCACGTGTAAATCGTAAAATTTCTGCTTGTGAACGAATTCCGTAAGGAAGTCTAGCTGTATCCCCAAAGTAAACAATTGATTCATTCGGGAGTTGTCGATATATTTGTCGTAGTACTGTCAGCCCACCCACACCACTATCAAAGATGCCAATTGGGGCACGTTGGGGTTCTCGCTCGGAAAAATCGTCAAGATTCCCTTCAAAAATGGAAGATGAATACACAGGCAGATATATATTTAGGTTTTGGGATTTAAAATACAGAATTTAGCAAACAATCTCCAAATTGACCACTAAATTCTGTGCGTCAAAGAAGTTTAAATACCACCTCTTTAATTAGTAATTTGTATTATATTACCTCTGCTGTAAGTATTTTAAGATGCCACGAGCGATCGCTTCTGCCATCCGATTTTGATATTCTGGTGTTCCCAATCTGGGATTATCTTCGTAACCAGTCATATAGCCTGTTTCTACCAAAATCGAAGGCATGGAGCTTTTCCTGAGAACGTAGAATCTGGCTTTGCGGGTTCCCCGGTCTTTGATAGTACCGATGTCCTGGAGGATGGTTTTACGAACTACTTCAGCCAGATTGTAACCACTATCGTAATAATATACTTCTAAGCCATTGACATCAGGGCGATTATCAACGGAATTAGCGTGAATGCTAACAAACAAAGTCGCATTAACCCGCTTGGCAATATCTACCCGTCCCTGAAGTTCTACGAAAAAGTCAGCATCCCGCGTTAGCACCGCTTGTACGCCATTTTGCTCTAAAATTGCTCCTACCCTTTTGCCAATAGGCAGAATTACATTCTTTTCTAAAAGTCCCCCTAGACCAGGGGCACCTGAGTCTTTTCCACCATGTCCTGGGTCAATAACTACCAGCAATTTCCCTTTAGGAACTGAGGGGCGTGGTCGTGGCTGGGAGATTGGACGGGGATTATCTATGGGATTCGGTAATTGACCTTGGTCTGGCGATGGCAGGGGAGGTAAAGTAATGGGCGGTGTGATGCTGCTACTAGAGCGTCGTAATTCTAAAGCTAAAAGCTGGTCGCCAACCTGGTTGAGTTCCCCAATTTGGACTCCGGCTGCTGGTTGAACTAAGACGGTAACAGTGTTGGATTCTTGTGGTTGCAGGCGTACTCGCAGAATCGGGCTATTAGGATTGAAAGTAGGACCTGTGACTTTAGGAGCTAACTTAGCATTGTTGATAGTGATGCGGAACAGACCAGAGGTTCTATCCCAGCCTCCTGTAGCAGATAAAGTTTGGTCGGCTCGAATCAGCAATTGTGTGCCATTATTAGCTAGTTGCACAGACTGAATGCTAGCAGTTGTGTTACTTGGTGCTATGGGACGTGGACTGTTATTTCCAGGCAGCTGGGCAACCCCACGACTGGGTAGAACTACAAAACCACCAGCACTGCTAGTGGTTGCTCGCCAATTGGGACTATTTTCATCTACTTGTAAAGTCAGGCGAACAACAGATGGGCTGGTTTGCAGCTGAGTGAACTGAATACGGCTGACACCATAGCGATTAATCGATAAATCTCGCTGCTCTAAACTTGGTGATAGAGTTGCACCAGCAATGTCGATGTTAATTGCCTTTTGATCGTTGCTACGATTTACCTGAATCTGAGGATTGCCACCATTTGTAGTAATGAAAAAACCATCACCTGTGACTTGTAATTTCTCTATTTGAGTAACTTTGGCGACAAGCGTTCCGCTATTACGTGGATTTACAGAGCCGTTTGTTACCACATTGTAAATATTCCTTGGAGGGAATTTTGGTGTAGATGTTCTGGGTGAAGTATCAGTGGCTATAGCTTGTTCTGGTTGCCCCTCAGTGTTTCTTGAGGGGAGATTGTCGGCTTCTGGCGTAGGTAATTGCACTGTCCAGCGATCGCCAGTTGTACCCACAAATTGCACTCGTTTGGGGTCTAAACTATAACCAGGAGTCAGTTCAACCACTATGCGCGTTGTTTGTTCGTCAAACTGCCCAACACGGATCGAACGAATTGCACCGCCTACTTGTTGGGTTAGCTGCGGGCGGCCAAATGAGGTTCCTGGTAAATCAATTACTAGACGAGTCGGGTTAAAGATTAATTGTGCTTGGGGTTGAACATCCCCTTGAGTATTAAATTCTAGCCTGTTTTGATTAGCATCAAAACGCCAAGATTCAAGTCTCGCGGCCATTGCCGGCGACGATAGCATGAAGATGGTTCCAATAGTACTGGATAGTAACCAGCGTAATTTCACAGTCTTTTCTCCTAATTCACATTTATGGGAGCCGTCAACATCTCAACATATTGGCTAATCCTCACACCGTCACCGCGCACACTTGAGTTTTGCGTTGTTATTTAAGACACAGCTAATGGCGTAAAATATAGCACGCTCCTCTGATTTTGCCATGTGATTAGCCTATATAAATAGGACTGCTAATTTTAAATTTTAGATTCCCGATTTTAGTTTTCTGCTAAACTAGCGTCTTGCTACATTAACACCTGTTGTTGGTAATACAAATCCAAAATCCAAAATTTGTTGACTTGCAAAGTATCAAATGACAATAACAAAGAAGCTACTCCTATCCCGCCGCAAGAATACTTAAATTGTTTTACTACTAAATTGGATAAAAATGGTAAAGAGTTAGATGTACTTACTCAACAATTTAGAAATTTAGACTAAATTACTTATCTTCTCTTGAGATACTGAAGAACGCCACGAGCGATCGCTTCTGCCATTTGATTTTGGTAAGCTGAAGTTCTGAGCCTAGCCATATCCTGTCGACCAGTCATATAACCCGTTTCTACGAGAATCGAGGGCATAGAACTTTTTCTGAGAACATAAAATCTGGCTCGCCGCACTCCCCTGTCTTTGAGAGTACTAATACTTTGAAGAATGCTACTGCGGACAATGCGAGCTAAATCTAGACCGCTGTCGTAATAATAGACTTCTAAGCCATTAACATCGGGACGACTTGCACCTGCTGAATTAGCGTGGATGCTTACAAACACATCAGCATTAGCTCGCTCTGCTAATTGCACCCGTCCCGGAAGGGTAACAAAATAGTCAGAATCCCGCGTCAGAATCACTTGTACACCATGTTGCTGCAAAATCTCACCCAGCCTTTTACCAATAGGCAAGATAACATCTTTTTCACGCGCCCCCCCAATGCCAAGCGCTCCTGAGTCTTTACCACCATGTCCGGGGTCAATAATCACTACCACTCGCCCATTGGTAACTCGGCGCTGTGGTTGTATTATGGGTTGAGGATTTGGATTGTTTGGGTCTGGGAATGGCCCGCGGTTTGGTGGTGGTAGCCCAGGTAAAGCAAAGGGTGGCCTTCCGGGGAGGGTGACAACTCGCCGAGAACCTTGTATTGGTAAAGCCAAAAGCTGGTTGCCAATTTGCTGGGGTTGCCCAAGTTGCACTCCTCCTGCTGGTTGAATTAAAACAACCACTGTATTAGATGCTTGAGGTTGCAGACGTACTCGAAGAATCGGGCTATTGGGAGCAAAAGTAGGCCCTGTAACTCTGGTAGCTAACTTGGCATTGGTAATTGTGACGCGGAAGATACCTGAGGATCTATCCCAGATTCCGGTAGCAGATAAAGGTTGGTTGCCTCGAATTAGCAGTTGTTTGCCATTATCGGCAAGTTGCACAGACTCAATTGTTGCTGGCGAGTTATTGACAGATGCTCTACTGGGAAAGGAAACGGCTTCTGACTGATTGTCTGAATTATTACTTCTAGGCAATCTAACAATGCGACTAGGTAGAACTATCAAACCACCATCGTTACTATTAGTTGCTCGCCAATCGGGACTATTTCTATCTACCCGCAAAGTTAGGCGAACACCAGGAGGTTGGGTTTGCAATGAGGTGAATTCGATGCGGCTAATACCATGTTTGTTAACGGGTATATTCCTCTGCTGCGTCAGACGTGGTGATAAAGATGCACCAGAGATATCTACAAAGATGGTAGCGCGATCGCGGCTGCGAATTACCTGAATGGGAGGATTAGCACCACTGGTACGAATAAACAACCCATCACCTGTTACTGTCAAGTTCTCAATTTGAGTCGCTCCTCGTGTAGTAGTGGCAACCCTTGAAATACTAGGTTGAGGTTCGGAGTCTGGGGTAACAACAGTGTAAGCACTTCTGGGAGATGAGATAGGAGATGAGGCTACTCTATCGACTGCTGGCTTCGGTAATTGCACCGTCCAGCGATCGCCAGTTCTACCAACAAATTGCACTCGTTTGGGGTCTAAAGTGTAACCAGGAGTCAGTTCGACAACTATACGTGTTGTATCTACATCAAACTGCCCAACACGGATTGAGCGAATTCCACCACCCACCTGTTGGGTTAACTGCGGACGACCAAATGTAGTTCCTGGCAAATCAATGACCAACCGAGTCGGGTTGAAAATTAATTGTGCTTGGGGTTGAACTGCTCCCACAGTATTAATTTCCAGCCTGTTTTGATTGGCATCAAAGCGCCAAGATTCAAGTCTCGCGGCCATTGCTGGCGACGATAGCATGAAGATAGTTCCAATAGTGCTGGGTAGTAACCAGTGTAATTTCACAGTCCTTTCTCCTAATTCACATTCATGGGAGCCGTCAATATCTCAACTCATTGGTAAATCATCACACCATCACCACCTAAACTTGACCTTTGAATCCCTTGTTTGATTTTTAAGCTGGAATTTAGACACACTTAAATCATTGATCGGGTTTCAAATTCAGTTTAAATCCCCATGCGAAACCTTCTACCTTTACAGGTAGAGAACTCTGACTCCCAATAAAGCTAGAAAACTGATAATTGATAGCTGTTTACTGATAAGTGTTTGTTCTTTGTTGGCATTGATGCACTGAGTAAATAATTCCCATTACTGTCAAACGATCTAGCAAAATTTATGGGTGTTACTCCCCAATTATCTGAAAAATATTTAGATAAAGGCTCACAAGCCGAAGGAGACTAGAAATTAAGTAACATTCTGAATGCTGGTAGAAATTATAAACAAATGATTATTCTACAATCATATGGGACGGAGATTTGAGGATAGAAGTTTCCACTGCACAATTGGGAGCAGAGGAGGGGAGCAGGGGAGCAGGGGAGCAGAGGAAAGAAAGAAGCAATGCCCAATGCCCATTGCCCAATGCCCAATGCAAAATGAAC